>JAIBAO010000048.1 GCA_019695155.1 Burkholderiaceae bacterium
CTCTGGCGCTGATTTTTACGATGAGCGCCTCTCCTGAGGATAATGCGCATTTTGAGCAGACCTGGCGCCGCACCATGAGCGCAACGGTGCTGGAGCCGCTGACAGCCGTAGCGCAAGAGGCGCCGTTTCCTCCTCCTGAATCACTCCTGCAAGAGAGAGAATCGTAATGGATGTTTTAGGTGCAGCGCGTACAGGTGATCCCATTGGTCATGGATTAGGAATGTTGGGCATGCTGGCAGGGGCGGTGATAGGGGTGGCGCTAGGGGCGGCGATACTGGCTGCTGCCCCTATCGCTGTGGGGGCTGTGGCCACAGCAGCCGTAATTGGAGGTGCAGGAGGAGGTGCCTTGGCTGCGCATCAGCTCTTAAAAGGAAGAAGCACGGTTTTTAACTTGCCAGATCCTCCTACAGGGATACTGCATCATGGCTCTCATGAAGTGATGATTAACAGTCTGCCAGCCGCTCGAGCGACGGCTGACGGTAGCTATGCTTGCACAGGCGGGAGTGGATTTTACTGGAACCATCCAGCATTGCCTGTTGGGGGAATCTTACCCTCAGGAATTTTGCTGGCAGAGGGTAGCAAAACCGTATTGTTTAACAATTTTCCAGCCGCTCGCGTTGGCAGCCTGCTGACCTGTGCCGCTAAAGTGCTTTCAGGGAGTCATAATGTCTTTATTGGAGGCCCTCCCCTACGCACTGCGTTTGTGTGGGATGCTACGGGATGGCTGGAAACCGGATTTACGTTTTTGGGGTTAGCTGCTCTGGGAGGGGCAGCACATGTTGCGTTAAAAGCCGGCTTGGTAGCTACAGGAGTATTTGCACTGGTGACCGGGGGGGCGTTTGCTGGCTTGGAAGGGGTGGGACAACTAGGAGATATTCTGGGTCCTGGTTATAGGGATTTGTTTCAGGGAATCTTAGGCATGGGGCTCCTCCTAGCAGGACCTAAATTAGCTAGAGGTAAGCCTGTAAAGACACTTCAACAAACTGTAACTCAGCATAAACAAGCAGATCTTTCACCTAAAAAACCTGTTCTCTCCCCTGAAGAGACCGGTATTTATCAGGAAGTAATCACACAATCTGGGGGAAGAGAACACAAAGAAATAATGATTTTTGGACATGGCGAATGGGAGAAAGCGTTTGGAACCTTTATTGTTCCAGAGGGAACGGAGATTACGGTGTACTCTAAGCATGGAGGAAGGTTGACCTTAGAGCTAGCCGAACTTATAGCAAAAGGTCAGCTTCCAAAAGGTGTATATAAGCGCACCTATAAAGCAGGGGAGCGAATGCCCAATTATGAGCTGTCCCCTGCGCCGAAATTGCGTATCGCCGGTCTACCGATTAGGACGGCTTATCCTAAGCTGTTATCAAACATTCTAAAACCAGGAATGGGAAAATGTCATTGGTGTGCTTGCACTTACGTAAAAAACACAAAGATGGGGGAGTTTCAATTCGGCTCCGATGGGGTAACGCATGCGCCATTTCCTCCTGAGGGAAAAGAAACCCCCATACCTGAGGGTTTTTTTACAGGCTTTAAATTTTTTAGCTCTGAAAAGCCAGGAGTGAACGCGGATGAAATCTAGTTCACTCCGAGATAATTCGGATCACCCAATCAATAACTCCTTCAGTTTAGATGGGTACATTATTTCTTCTCTCCATCAATTGCAAAGCGACAGCTTTCTGCTTCAGTATGCTCAAGCTGAAGTATTTTTTTCTTTAAAAGCCTCTTCAGAAAATCCGGATGAACCTGCCCTGCCTTTGCAAATGGAGATAGTGCACAGCGAATTAGGTGCTTCGGTTTTATTATTTACTTGCGCGACAGATAGCAGGCTTTTCGCTCCCTTTGCTAGTCTGCCTTTGATAAAGGCTGTGGAAATGGTCAGAAAAATACCTCAGGCTCAAGGCCTCATTCTGCAAAGCTCGAGTACGGTTTGTATTCAGATTAATCAAGCTGAATTGGAGAGGATTTTTAGAGGATCATCAACCTTATCGGCCCCTTAAAATTGTAGGTTATCGGTAGATCCCTATTCAGGGCTGAACTACATCGCCCTTCTTCTCTAAGATTTATTTTCTTAAGGAATTTTTATATTAAGTGATCTAGCAAAAAGGTTTAGGCATTATGCGGAACTACCGCATGGGCACCTACAATAAAAGCTACTCCAATACTAATCATGAAAAGGTCTGCAAAAAAGCCGCGATCCCGTGCAGTGCGATGTACAAAGGGGATCAGGTCACTCATCGCAATATAAATAAAACTTGCTGCGGCCAACATGACTACATAAGGAACTGCACCAGTGGCTGCATCCAAGAGAAAATAGCCGGTTATTCCACCCGCCACAGCTACCAAACTCGTTAATAAATTAAACGCGAAAGCCCGTACCCGGGTAAAGCCTGAAGAAAGCAAAATCATAAAGTCCCCAACCTCTTGTGGGATTTCATGTGCAGCAATGGAAAAAGTAGTGATGATTCCTAAACGCCAATCGGTTACAAAAGCCGCAGCAATCAAGATACCGTCACAGAAATTGTGAAGGGCATCCCCTAATAAAATCATATACCCACCTGGCCCGGCTTGCCGAGCATTAAAGCCGTGCTCATGCCCATGGCCATCGTGTTCATGATGATGACTATGACGAAGCAGCATGAATTTTTGCAGTATGAAAAACAGGAAAATTCCGACTAATAAGGTAGCAAATAAATCATGAGTATCTGCCTGAGAATGAACAGCTTCCGGAAGTAAATGCAAAAAAGCGGTAGACATTAATACCCCAATTGCAAAACTGACCATTCGATCAATCATTTTGCCCAGTACGGTATAAGCGATCAACGCCGCCAGCAGCATACTCACTGCGCCAGACAATAAAGTGGCAACAATAATATAGGTAAGCGTAGAAATAATGTACCTCCCGAATGAAAAAGCGCGCAGCCTTGCGCGCTTTTTTTCTGCCTTACGCTTTTATAAGTTTAACCTTAGGCTACTCCATTAGCTTTAAACCAGGGAATTGCCCGCTTCCATCCATCTTCGGCTGCTTCTTTGCGATAGGTAGGGCGATAATCAGCATGAAAAGCATGGGGTGCCTGATCATAGATCTTAAACTCACTCTTGCGTGCATTGTTGTTAGTAGAGGCCTTTAAGGCTTCTTGCATTTTCCAGACAGTATCTACCGGAATACCGGTATCTGCTTCGCCGTAGAGACCTAACACCGGGGCATTCAGCATGTTGACTATATCAATCGGATGGGTAGGTGACATAGCACTTGCTTGCCCTACCAGTCGACCATACCATGCAACGGCTGCTTTTACAGCTTTATTGTGTGCCGCAAACATCCAAGTGATGCGCCCCCCCCAACAAAAACCGGTGATCCCAATTTTTTCACTACCATCTTTAGACAGAGCCCAAGAAACTGCTGCATCCAGATCACTCATGACCTGAGCATCTGGGACTTTACTAACAATATCAGTCATTAACTTGGGAATGTCCGTATAAGCCTTGGGATCCCCTTGACGAAAATAGAGCTCTGGCGCGATCGCCAAATAACCTAGCTTGGCAAAACGCCGGCAAACATCAGCAATATGTTCGTGAACTCCAAAAATTTCTTGCACAACCAAGATCACAGGCAGAGCAGTTTTCCCGGCAGGCTTGGCCACATAAGCGGGCAGTAACTCTACACCGACTGGGATACGGACTTGCGCTATATCTAATCCAACACTATCGGTTTTAATTACATTTTGTGCAGAAACAGGCATGACGGCAGCAGCAAAGCCGGCGCCTAAAGTACCGGCCACAAAAGTCCGGCGAGAGAGAGGAGTTTTAACAAATAAAGCTTGCGCATCGGTGATAGTCTCGGCAGTCAGAATAGATGGCATGAAAAGGCTCCTAGTGAGATAAATATTATTAATAAGCATACTCTTGAACGGGAAATTTATAACCATGCATCCACAGCTAAACCTAAAAAAACTGCCATTCCTACCCAATTATTAAATAAAAACGCGCGAAAATATTGCACAGACTGGCCGCTGTAGAGCCACGGTACTTGTACAGTACATAATCCGACTGCCAAGAGCAGCCCTAGCCATCCGGCAGCGCCAGCTTTAATCCACATCAATACTCCTGCCATCAAAAAAAGAAAAAGGGCATGGAAAATTACTACCATGAGAGCAGCTTTTCCCCCAAAAGCAATTGCAGAGGTTTTTAGACCTAGCTTTAAGTCGTCTTGTTTATCCACCATCGCATAGGCGGTGTCATAAGCCAGCACCCAGCACAAGTTTGCGGCAAAAATCATCCAGGCCAAAGGGGGCACTTCCCCTACAACAGCAGCAAAGGCCATAGGAATCCCGAAAGAAAATGCAACTCCAAGAACGAGTTGAGGGATAGCAAAAAAGCGTTTAAATAAGGGATATAACGCTGCAATTACTACTGCTAGAAAAGAAAGTCTAATTGTTAAAGCATTAAGAAATAGCACTAATCCAAAAGCCATGGCTGCGCAAACCATCGCAACGATCAGCGCTTCTTTCGGTGAAATTTTTCCACTGGTTAACACGCGATTTTTAGTGCGCGTAACATGCTTATCAAATTTACGGTCGGCAAAATCATTCACGGCACATCCGGCAGAACGCATTAAAAATGTGCCCATTACAAAGATGAATAGAGTCCTCCAAGAAGGGAGGCCCTCTGCCGCTATCCATAAAGCCCAAAGCGTGGGCCATAGTAAAAGCAAAGTACCGATCGGTTTATCCCAACGGATAAGCTGCAGGTAAAGATTAAATTTGGTAGTAATTTGCACTGCGTATGGTTTGGTTTACGATTGCATACTATGTGAATGATACTCAGGTCGTTGAACGCTTTCAGCAAGCATGACATCAGCAACACTTAGAGAAGCTGCGGGATTACCCTGATCGGTACTCCGCTCAACTCTTATGTATGCTTTGCCTTATCACTGAAGACAGCTTTATGATCTGCAGTATCTTATGTTATGAGCATGTCACAATCAGGGACAATAATTTAATCCTTTTATCGGAGATTCTAAATGTTCAAGAAATCCTGCCTTACAGCGGCAATGCTAGCAACTTGTTTAGCTAGCCCTTTAGCAATGGCTCAAACGGAAATCCAGTGGTGGCATTCTATGGGAGGAGCACTAGGCGAATGGGTCAACGATCTTGCTAAAGACTTTAATTCCAGCCAAAAAGACTACAAAGTAGTTCCGGTGTTCAAAGGTACCTATGATGAATCGATGACCGCCGCTATTGCAGCGTTTCGGGCAGGCAATGCTCCCCATATTTTGCAAGTATTTGAAGTGGGCACTGCCACTATGATGGCCAGTAAAGGGGCCATAAAACCGGTAGCTGATCTAATGAAAGAGTCCGGTGTTAAGTTTGATCCAAAAGCCTATGTTCCGGCTGTCTCTGGCTATTACACGGCTCCAAACGGCCAAATGATGAGTTTTCCCTTTAATAGCTCTACCACCGTCTTGCATTACAACAAAGACGCCTTTAAAGCAGCAGGGCTAGATCCAGAAAAACCCCCTCTTACCTGGCCAGAAGTGACTTTGTCTGCCGCCAAACTGAAAGCGGCTGGCCATAAGTGTCCTTTTACTACCAGTTGGCAAAGCTGGACTCAGCTAGAAAGCTTTTCTACCTGGCATAACGTTGAATTTGCTACTAAAGCCAACGGTTTTAATGGTTTAGATACACGTTTGGCTTTTAATACACCTTTGCATGTGCGCCATATTGATAATCTTGCCAATATGTCTAAGCAAGGTTTGTTCGTTTACAAAGGTCGGGGCAATACAGCAGACGCAACCTTTGTATCGGGAGAATGCGCCATGATTACTGGCTCATCTGCTCTCTACGGCAATGTAAAGCGCAATGCCAAGTTCACCGGGGGCATTTCAACCTTACCCTACTATCCTGATGTACCTAATAATCAACAAAATACTGTGATCGGCGGCGCCAGTCTCTGGGTGATGTCTGGAAAACCCGCTGCTGAATACAAAGGGGTTGCGCAATTTTTTAATTACCTCTCCAACGCAGAAGTGCAAGCTAAAAGCCATCAGCGCACAGGCTATCTCCCTCTTACAATTGCGGCTTATGAGTTAACCGAAAAATCTGGCTTTTACAAGCAAAATCCTGGTACCGATGTTTCCGTAACGCAAATGATCCGTAAAACTACAGATAAATCACGCGGTATTAGACTAGGTAATTTTGTACAGATACGTACCATTATTGATGAAGAGATGGAAAATGTATGGAGCGGTAAAAAGACCGCAAAAGAAGGTATTGATGCAGCGATTGCACGCGGAAACGAGCAGCTTGAGCGCTTCCAAAAAGCTAATAAAGGCTAGTTTTTTGCTTTTTATGTTTAGATAAACTCCTCTAAGATTTACTCGCCTATTGTGCGGGTAGATCTTAGATGCATTTCTCAGCTGGTTTTCGCGTAGATAATAAAGTATGGAAAAACGTGTCATCTTTAAATCTGCCTGGTTACCCTGGCTGCTGATTACCCCTCAGATGGCCATCATTCTAGTTTTCTTCTTTTGGCCTGCAGGTCAAGCCTTGTATCAAAGTGTGCTAAGCCAAGATGCTTTTGGTACCTCTACTGAATTTGTCGGACTTGAAAATTTCAAGCGACTTTATAACGATGCCTCTTATCTGGCTTCTTTTAAAACCACAGCAGTTTTTTCAATATTGGTAGCGGTCTGTGGTCTAAGCGTGGCATTAACGTTAGCAGTATTTGCAGATCGGATTGCTGATGTAAACAAATGGGCTGCGGGGTTTTACAAAACATTACTGATTTGGCCTTATGCGGTCGCACCAGCAGTAGCAGGAATTGTCTGGTTGTTTATGTTTGCTCCTTCCATTGGTATCGTCTCCTATGCCTTACGAGCAGTAGGGTTTGAATGGAACCATCTTCTAAATGGTAACCATGCCATGGCCTTAATTGTGCTGGCAGCTGTATGGAAACAAGTGAGTTACAACTTTTTATTTTTTCTTGCAGGGCTGCAATCTATTCCAAAATCATTAATTGAAGCGGCTGCAATTGATGGAGCAGGTCCCTGGCGACGTTTCTGGAGCATTGTGTTTCCGCTTTTATCGCCCACCACCTTTTTTTTGCTAGTCATCAATGTGGTCTATGCATTTTTTGATACTTTCGCTATCGTGGATGCTTCTACCCATGGAGGTCCAGGCAAAGAAACGGCAATCTTGGTATACAAAGTCTATTACGATGGCTTTAAGGCTCTAGATTTAGGGGGTTCAGCGGCACAATCAGTAGTATTAATGTTGATTGTGATTGCACTCACCGTAGTGCAGTTCCGTTATGTAGAAAAAAAGGTTCAATATTAATGAGTCACTGTAATGGTTGAAAAACGCCCTGCCTTGTCTTTTCTCTCGCATGTCGTACTGATTCTGGGCGTGCTGATCGTGGCTTTTCCGGTATACGTTACTTTTATTGCCTCCACTCAGACCTCTGAGCAGATTGTGCAAAACGCACCCATGTCTTTAACTCCAGGCAATAATATTACTGAAAGCTATAAAACCGCTCTTTTTGGGGGCACTACGCAATACGGCAGTAAAGTTTCTGCAGTGGGACGCATGCTATGGGTAAGTTTTGTTACCGCAATGGTGATTGCCATTGGCAAGATCATCATTTCCTTGCTATCAGCCTTTGCAGTTGTGTATTTCCGGTTCCCTTTGAAAAATCTTATTTTTTGGATGATTTTTGTTACCTTGATGCTACCTGTAGAAGTGCGGATAGGGCCCACCTATGAGGTTGTATCTAGTTTAGGAATGTTAAACAGCTTTGCAGGTCTTTCAATACCTCTGATTGCTTCAGCTACAGCAACGTTTTTATTCAGACAGTTTTTCTTAACCGTGCCCGATGAGTTGGTGGAAGCTGCACGCATTGATGGCGCAGGACCCATGCGGTTTTTTAAAGACGTACTGCTACCACTCTCTACAACCAGTATTGCTGCCCTTTTTGTGATCCAGTTTATTTATGGCTGGAACCAATATCTTTGGCCCTTACTGGTTACAACCCATGAGAATATGTATCCCATTGTGATGGGTATCAAACAGATGATTTCGGGTGGGGATGCAGCCACGGAATGGAACGTAGTCATGGCTACCGCCATACTGGCCATGTTGCCGCCTGCCGCAGTTGTACTGTTAATGCAGAAATGGTTCGTTAAAGGTTTGGTAGATACGGAAAAATAAATGGCTATCTTAGAGCTTAAGAATCTAAAGAAAACTTACGGTAAAGGGGCGCAATCTGTAGCCGTCATTCACGGTGTAGACATGAGGATTGCTGATGGTGAGTTTGTAGTGATTGTTGGGCCCTCTGGCTGTGGAAAGTCAACCTTACTGCGCATGGTTGCGGGGCTGGAAGAAATTAGCAGCGGGCAAGTATTAATTGATGGTACTGTTGTTAACGAAAAAGAACCGGCTGAGCGAGATATCGCCATGGTGTTTCAGAACTATGCGCTTTATCCGCATATGAAGGTTTACGATAACATGGCTTACGGTTTAAGAATTCGCGGAATGAGCACAGAAGAGATCGCTAAACGCGTCAATATCGCTGCCGATATTTTGGAACTAAAACCATTGCTGGAACGCAAACCCAAGCAGCTCTCAGGAGGCCAGCGCCAACGGGTAGCCATGGGTCGTGCCATCGTGCGCGAACCCAAGGTGTTTTTATTTGATGAACCACTGTCTAACCTGGACGCAAAACTACGGGTGCAAATGCGTCTAGAAATTAAACAGCTGCACAATCGTCTGAAAACGACTAGCCTCTATGTGACCCATGATCAGGTTGAAGCGATGACGCTGGCACAACGCATGATTGTCATGAATAGCGGCGTAGCCGAACAGATCGGTACTCCTAAAGAAGTCTATGAAACTCCTGCAAGCACTTTTGTAGCGAGTTTTATCGGCTCACCCCCGATGAATATTCTTAAGGGCTCCCTCAGTGCAAACGGTGCTTTTTATACCTTATCTGGCGCTGCTGATTATGCACTTGCTAAAGCTCTTCCTGCACATGGGGGTAAGCCGTATCAACTAGGGATACGGCCTGAACATTTGCGTCCGGTGAACGATCAGGAAAATGGCTCTGGTATTCCTTTTACGGTCAGCTTGGTAGAGTCTCTTGGTTCTGATTATTTGGTACACGGTAGCTGCCCGGGCTTGGATAAGCCTCAAGAAATAGTGCTTCGCACCACAAAAGACAGCTTTGCGGCTGGTCAGCATTTACAGTTAACAGCTGACCCAGAACAGCTGCACTGGTTTGAGGAAAAATCCGGCAAACGCGTCAAATGCTAGTTCTCCAAAGTTTTACAAAAGCTTAAACGGTGAGTCTGTTATCCCCGTCTTATTGGGATTTTCAGGCATTTTCCCTTTAAAAGCCTTCAGTCTCTTCTTTTCAAACGAACGTTTTGCAAGCAGCGTGTGAGTTACTAGGCCAATAAACTACGTAGCATCCATGCTGTTTTTTCATGAATATCAAGCCGTTGCGTCAGTAAATCTGCGGTAGGCTGATCACTGGATTTTTCTGCAATAGAAAAAATGGAGCGAGCGGTTTTAGCGACTGCCTCATGCCCCTTCACCAACAGAGCAACCATTTCCTCAGCACTAGGTACACCTTGGGGCTCTTTGATGGAAGAAAGCTTAGCAAACTGTGCATAAGTCCCGGGGGCAGGAAATCCTAATGCCCGAATACGCTCGGCAATTGGATCGATGGCATTCCACAGCTCGGTGTATTGTGTCATAAACATTAAATGCAAGGTGTTAAACATGGGACCTGTTACATTCCAATGGAAATTATGGGTCATCAGATACAAAGTGTAGGTATCGGCCAGAAAATTGGACAAACCATTTGCAATGTTTTGCCGATTTTTATCACTAATACCAATATCAATAAATTGGCTACTGTGTATGGATGAAGTCATACTCGATTTTTGGCTAGCTTTTTTTGACATGGAATTTCCTTCCAATACGTAAATTATTATGATGAGATTATCTAACTACTTTTTACCCAGCCTGTAAAGCTACCTTTTCATCAACCCACTGAACGCCTGGCATACCAGACGTGAATATTGCTTGGCGCACGGCCTCAATGGCTTCTAAGCGAGTAAAACTTTTGCGCCAGGCTAACACCACGCGCCGATGAGGCTGGGGTTTGCTAAAAGGAATATAGCGCAACAAATCGCGCTTACTCGTTTTTTCAGGAATCGAACTTTGAGGCAATACCGTAATTCCAATACCGCCAGCCACCATATGACGAATGGTTTCCAAAGAAGATCCTTCAAAACTTTTTTGTACGCCCTCTGCGCCGCTAGAAAAACGTGCCATTTCGGGACATACTTCCAATACCTGATCCCTAAAACAATGACCTACTCCTAAAAGTAGCATAGTTTCATTCTTCAGTTCTTCTGCACTAATAGCCTTACGGCCTTCCCAACTATGTCCAGCCGGAACAGCTACTACAAAGCTTTCGTCATAGACCGGCTGTACCATTAACCCAGCATCAGGTAAAGGTAGCGCCATAATCGCTAGATCTATCTCTGCATTGCGTAATAGTTCAATTAACTTAAGAGTAAAATTTTCCTGAAGTAATAAAGGCATCTGTGGTGCTGATTTCATCAGTGCCGGGACCAAGCGGGGTAAGAGATAAGGGCCAATGGTGTAAATCACTCCCAAGCGAAGCGGACCTGCTAAAGGATTTTTTCCCCCACTGGCTAATTCTTTAATGCGACCTGCTTCCTCCAACACCTTGCGTGCCTGTTCAATAATTACTTGCCCCACAGGAGTAACCGTAATTTCAGTAGAGCCACGTTCAAATAAAGTAATGTTTAACTCGTCTTCGAACTTTTTAATCGCTACTGATAAGGTAGGCTGTGAAACAAAACAGCGCTGAGCGGCTCGGCCAAAATGCCGTTCACGCGCAACTGCAACAATGTAACGTAATTCAGTAAGGGTCATAATTTAGAAAAAGTCTTTGCACCCAAGACTACTTTATATAAAGATCTTTGCAGACTCAGAGTAAGTTCTTAAAAATACTCTACTTTAGCCGCTTGAAGCATCTTATATTCAAGACTTATCCCAAGCAGCAATAGCTTGTTTCAATTGCAAGAATTCTTTTTCAAACTCCAGCCCAGGTTTACGGGCCTGCATTGCAAAGCGAACAGTCGTTGTGTTCGCTCTATCGCTTTGAACTACGGCCCATAAGCGGCGTTCTCGAATATAAAACATTGCAAAAGTGCCTACTATCAACATTAAAGCACCTAAATAGACTAGAAACGTGCCAGGGGCACGAGCAACTTGAAACACACTCGCTTGCACCTGTCTGAAATCTTTTAAAGTCAATAAAACCGGCGCTCCCAAAAAGAAAGAGTCACTATAAGCATTCAGCGCTTGCTGAATAAAGGGAGAACTTGCTTCCCTATCTTTAAGGAGCGGCAAACCTTCTTGTTCCCGTGCTAAATCTAAAAGTTCAGTAGCTACTCCAAAAACTACTTTTAATACCACATCAGCCGCGCGCTCTTGTTCATCGGCTTTAACATTACCGCTAATAAATTCTGCTATTGCTGTATAGCCTCCTATTTTGGCTCCCTCTTGCCCCTGAGTGCCGGCAAACAAGTCAATGCCCCGTTGAGCGCTTTGGCGTAATTGCTTGCGTACGGCTTTATCTGCATTGGCAGATGAGGCTTTCATCGCAAACCGTTCTGCAGCACGTTCCCGTAAGATAGGATTATTTAGTGCTGCGCGAAAACGCATGTACCCTGCTAGGCTGCCTTGCTCATCTGCGGGAAAGCGCACATAGCGAAAGGGCTCTGAGGGCAGCTGACGCATGCCCGCTAGAAATACCTGCTGCCCTTCCAGCATTAAAGGAAGCATATAAACGTTATACTCTCGCGCTTGTCCTGTTTTGTCTCTTAATTTATAAGAAAAACTAGGTCCAACATTTCTTAAGTTTTTGAGTTTTTTAGCTGCTGCGCTACCTGAAACATTCGCCACGGAATCTTTCAACTTTTGTTTTTGAGATTGTGTTTGGGCCATCACAGCCTCAGTAGCTAAGTCCATATTTTCTACATTGATAGCACGAAACCCTGACCACTCGATGGTGTAGCTTGCACCCTGCGGGCTTACTAACGGTGTACTGTTTCCTACTTCAGCAGTTAAAGCAAAGGAGTTAGCTCGGTCCCCTATCAAAGGGTAAGCGATAATATGGAGCGTGCTGCCTCCATCATCAAAACTCGATTGATAGACTGCAATTCCCTTATGCACTAAAGGCTTATTCACTTCAATGCGAAAGGGAAAACTCTTACCGTCTTCATCTTTAACTACAACATCTGAGGCAAACAATTTGGGCATGCCCGTAGAGTAATACTCAACCACAAATTTTTTCAGCTCTATCTCAAAAGGAAGTTGCTGCAGTAAGGTGCCCTCTTTGTAATTAAGCAGCGCATGTGAAATCTTTTGCCCTTCTGTTACTTGCACATTACCTCGAAAAGACAAATTTCTCAGCCCCATTACAGCATTTTGCGGAATATCTTTAATCAATATATTGCTGTGAAGTGGCTTTTTACCCCCTATAAAGGCAGCAATCTGTAGCGGTACGCCTGAATCCAGCAAACCCCCTATGCAGATCATCACAATAGCTAAATGCGCAAAAATATAGCCCCAGCGATTACTAAGCCCTTTTTTAGCTGCATAGCGTACACCAGCATCCTGCCTAGAGGTCACTTTCAGACTATAGCCTCGCTCTACTAATAGGGTGGATAGCTTTTGCTGGGTCTCCTTCTCACTCAGAGGCAAATCGATCTGGGCCTTATGTGCAAAAGCAGCAAAACTGCGATCCGCGGTTTTTTCTTTAAAATCGCGCATATCCGCCAATATCCGCGGCGCATTTCGGAGCACACACAAACTGGTAGATAACACCAGAAACCCCATGATGCTGATAAACCAAGCAGTGTTATAAATTGAGGTAATACCGATAGTGTGAAAAATCTCAGCCCAAAAAGGACCGAATTGATTGACATAGTTAATAACAGGCTCAGCCTGCTTCACCACAGTACCTATTACTGAAACGATCGCAATCAGGGTAAGTAAACTAATCGAAAAACGCATGGAACTTATTAACTCAAGCGCCTCGCGCAGCCACTGTGGACCCTTTTGCAGCTGAATACCCGTAGTTGAAATCGCCATAAACTATGTATGTAAAAACGAAACAGGCGAGGAGTTTCCCCGCCTGCTGGTATTAGACCTAAAAGAATGAGAACGTTTAGCGGAGTGCGGCAATATAGTCAGAAACTGCCTTAATTTCTTGGTCTGACATGCGAGCCGCTATTGCCATCATCATCGGTCCGTTACGGCGGGTACCCTGCCTGAAAGCGATCATCTGCGCTTCAGTATATTCTCCAAATTGACCCGCAATCCTCGGATATTGGGAGGGTATACCCGCACCTGTAGGGCCATGGCAGGCTGCACAAGCGGGCACATTTTTTTCCGCAATGCCTCCACGATAGATTCTCTGGCCTAGTAACTGGGAATTCTTATCACCTTTACCGGCAGCAGGTTTTAGCTTTTGACTTTGAAAAAATGCCGCCACATCCCGCATATCCTGTTCAGATAGCGCGTTAGCAAAACCAGTCATTACTGCATTGGAACGCTCCGGTTCCTTGGCACCGGTTTTCATTTTAAAATTGACAAGCTGCTTGTACAAATAGTCGGCATGTTGTGCAGCTAACTTAGGATTCGCTGCTGCGGTGGAATTGCCATCGGCTCCATGACAGGCGGCACAGACTTGTCCCGCTATATTTTGGCCTTTAGTAATATCCACTTTTTGTGCTTGTGCAGACAAAGATAGTAGGCTTAAAGAAAGCGTGATAATGGGAAAAATTATTTTTGAAAGTTTCATGGAAAATATGTTTCTTAAGTGAAACTGAGATCTAATTGCCCTGAATAGTAAGCTCAAACTATTTAGATTCTACAATAGCGGCCTCATCTGTGCTGATAATGGAGCGCTGTTTCATCGCAAATTTGTACAGACCCCTCAGGCAAGATGCTTGAATAACCCTGGTTTTCTTGAAAAATTGCATTCATGACTCGCCCGCCCTTTCCCGTACTTCAACGTTTCTCTGCCTCCTCTAAAGAAGAGGAAGCTCATACTTCTAATGTTCGGGTAAAACCAGCTCAGGTCGATCCGCCTAGCATGCTGACACGCTTGCAATTTAATTGTACTTACAGCAATCTGGCTACCCTACCCCGAGAAGGGGTACCCGAGATCGCTTTTGTGGGACGCTCCAACGCAGGAAAATCTAGTGCGATTAATGCCTTTGCACAACAGCATAAACTTGCTTTTGTGTCCAGGACTCCGGGTAGAACTCAGCATTTTAATTATTTTGCCATTGCTGCTTCACCGCCAGAACCCCTAAAACACCGGGCATTTTTAGTGGATTTACCAGGCTATGGTTTTGCTAAGATTGGCATGGGAATAAAAAGCCGCTGGAATGAGCTTTTTTCTACTTATGTAAGTACTCGCCAACCCTTAGTAGCTTTATGTTTATTAATGGATATAAGGCATCCTTTAACACCTTTAGATCAACATTTTTTACAACTGGCTATACAAGCTGGGCGACCTTTGTTAGTTCTGCTGACTAAAGCAGATAAGCTGGGATTCGCCCAAATGACTAAAGTGCACAGGGAGACTGAAATAAAACTGGGAGAGCTGCTCATAGCCTCAAACGCTGCATTGAGCAATAATATTTCTCTTACCGTCATGCCTTTTTCGATCTTAAAACGTATTAACATCGTAGCAGCGCGTCAATGGATAGAATCGACTTTAGGCTTGGCCGGAATAGAAAATAAATAAAAAAACGCCTTGCGATGCCAGGGAGAGCATGCAAGGCGTCAGAACACTTGCTGAACATCAGGGGAATTCAGCAAGCACCCGCTCAGGGAGGAGAAGCGGGAGACGACGTATCGTCTGCATATAAGATAGGAGCTTTTGGTAAAAGTTCAACCCCTTGCGTAAAAATTATCGTAAGAGGGAAAGAACTCTTGATTCTGATCAAATCCTTCTCTAAAAATTTTAGAACACCCTTTTACTCTTCCTTTACCGCTTCGATTGAGTGCTTCTGTATTAACCGATTTATCTACCTCTAAAAATTTATGGATTTACATAGCCTTCCCTCTTTTCCCGCAAGCCGCCCCCGTCGGATGCGTAGCGATGATTTCTCACGACGCTTGATATGTGAAAACCGCCTCAGTTCTAACGATCTGATCTATCCGGTTTTTATTCGCGAAGGTTCTAAACGGGTCGAAGCTGTAAACGCTATGCCTGGTGTATATCGCTATTCTTTAGATACGCTGCTCCCCATTGCAGAAGATACCTTACGTCTGGGCATCCCGGTACTGGCGCTTTTCCCTGTCATTGACCCGGGTTTAAAGGATCCCAACGGACGAGAAGCCTTAAATCCGGAAGGCTTAGTTCCGCGTGCGGTGCAATTATTGAAAAAAAACTTTCCTGAACTAGGCTTACTTGCAGATGTAGCGCTGGACCCTTTTACCAGTCATGGACAGGATGGGCTGATAAATGAGGCCGGATATGTTCTTAATGATGAGACCGTTAGTATTTTGACTCAACAGGCTCTGCTCCAAGCGCAAGCGGGCGTGGATATTTGTGCCCCTAGCGATATGCAAGATGGACGGATTGGCAAAATCCGCTCTGCCCTAGAAACCCATAAGTTTATTAACACCAAAATTATGGCTTATTCTGCCAAGTATGCCAGTGCGTTTTACGGTCCTTTTCGGGAGGCTGTAGGCAGTGCAAACAATCTGGGTAAGGCTAATAAAAAAACTTATCAAATGGATCCCGCAAACTCTGATGAGGCTATGCGAGAGGTTGCACTGGATATTGCTGAGGGTGCCGATATGGTTATGGTAAAACCAGGACTGGCTTATCTGGACATACTGTATAGGATTAAACGTACTTTTTGTTTTCCAACCTATGCTTATCAAGTGAGCGGTGAATACGCGATGCTTAAAGCAGCAGCACAAAACCACTGGCTTGACCATGATGCCGCTATGATGGAAAGTTTACTGGCATTTAAACGAGCAGGAGCAGATGGAATTTTGACTTATTTTGCGCGAGAGGCTGCAACTTTACTGGCCAGGCAATAAATCTGCCTACTGGACGGAACCAAGCTCCACTAAATCTTTAAATAATATGGAACGATTAATTTTTGATCAGGGTACGCTATTCGCAGGGGATACACCGTGCAGCGCCGAAGGATTTATATGGTTAGATTGTGGTCATGAAGAAGTAGCTGCCGACCCAGAGGGTTTTCGACAGGAAATTGAAAAGCAGACAGGAATACATTTATTTGATGAACATCTGCTGGACTGTACAAATTTACAGCACCCGAGTTTTTTTGATGCGACCCGTGACTATGACATGATTGTGTTTCGTAAATTAGTAACCCATTCAGAAAATAAAGTAGAAAACGTTAGCCCAAGCAACACCCCTTCAATAGAAGAATTAAGCAGTCTTCAATCTAAACCCCTACGACACACCGCTTTACCCTCTGCTTTACCCCAGATTCAAACTCGACCCGTTACTTTTTTTTGCAGCGACCGGGCACTCATTACCATCAGAAATCCAGATTCCAGAACATTTTCTTTATTTCGTAGCCGTTTGGCCATTGCTGGGGAACGCAAATCCGGAGCAGCTGGCCAAGCCGTTACGGGCAATAACCGTCTACCCCATCGACCAGAAGAATTAATGTTACGGATTCTTAATGTCATGGTAGACCGTTATTTAGACTTGCGTGCACCTCTTACTCAACAGTTAGATCGCTGGCAACGGGCTTTACTCGATACG
This sequence comes from Burkholderiaceae bacterium, assembly GCA_019695155.1. Classification (GTDB taxonomy): domain Bacteria; phylum Pseudomonadota; class Gammaproteobacteria; order Burkholderiales; family Burkholderiaceae_C; genus Piscinibacterium. The sequence continues at coordinate 16,867 of JAIBAO010000048.1, forward strand.
CGTCGAGTTTTTTCTAATTGGTCGGCAGTACTGGACACTGGGATTGAACTACGACGCTTAGAAGCCCTTTCAGAAGAGCAATATGATGCTCTGCAAGAATTTAGAGATAGCACCCTGGATCAACCAGAATCTCCCGCTCGCGAGGGTTTACTCGTACGGATTAATGATGTAATGGAGCATGTGCAACGGGTACTGTCACACGCCAGACGACTGGAAGCCACTGTTGAATCTGCGGTACAGCTAAATTTTTCTGCTCAAGCACAGCGTACTAACCGCATTGTGCAAATACTGACTGTGGTTACTGTGATTCTGGCACCTCTTAACCTGCTTGCAGGCATCTACGGAATGAATTTTGAAAAAATGCCAGGTAAGGATCACCCCTATGGATTTTGGTTTATGCTTGCAACGATGGGGGGGCTTGCAGCCATAATGGCCGCTATCTTTTCAGCAAAAAGATATATTGAACGAAGCAGATAATTTTCAGGTATTGAAAATAAAGACTCGACATCGCCTGAGTTAAGCGGCATTGGGCCGACGCAGCCTACCAGTTTATGACATGACCCTAACTGCGCCCCGTCCGCTTGAACAATTGGAATTACGCATTGAAGATTTTTCTCTTGCAAGGGAAAGTACGAGCAATGCGCTGGATGACACCCCTACACCAGAAGCCTCCCTACAACCCGGCGATACAGCAGAAAAGAAAATCCCTTAAAACTTCTTTTTTGTTTTCTCACAAACCTACTCATGAGAAATTTACAAATTCTGGTGCAATGTTACACCCGGCCTCTGCGTTAAATAATGCTCTTCAATCGCTGCTACGGTTTGCGTATACAAGGTCTTAGCCGTGTTTAGCCAGTTTTTTTCAGAAGGCCATTGCTGCTGGTTAGCCACTTCGGGATAAACCTCATAGTAAATAAACTGATGCAACGCATAAAATCCTGCTTCCCCCGCATTGCCCAATAGTTTATGCAACACTTCATGAAAAGCCGGAAAATCCTTTTCTGCTATCTGTCTTTCCATCACAACAAAATAGGCAGCCATCTGTTTAATATAAACCGTTAAACACTCCTCTAAAAGCGCAGCATTGTGCTGACGCATCCCGTCCAGACGTGAAACGTTCAGTAAAGGTCGTGCCTTACCAGGGCTAGCAGCCAACGTGCTCAACGAAGGGATAGACTTCTCTGTTCTTTCGCCTTCCTCTGTCCTGCCAGAGGGTTTTTCTTTATAGGAAGGCGCTCTTGCTGCAACCTCGGCTGGCGATACCAACACTTCCAGCAACTTCTCTTTTAACTCTTCGGCCTCCACAGGCTTGGAGATAAAGTCATTCATCCCCGCCTCCAAGGCCATTTTCCGGTGCTGTAGGCTAAAGTTTGCTGTGATCGCAATAATGGGAATACGTCTACCCGCATTATCTTGCCGGATCGCGCGTGCCGTTTGCAGCCCATCCATGCCTGGCATCTGCATATCCATCAAAATCGCATCCACCTCAGCGCCCGCCTCCAGCAGCTCCAGCACCCCCATGCCATGTTCAGCTTCTATTACCTGGACGCTCCAGCCTTGTAGATAACAGTGCAAGATTTTACGGTTTTGTTCTTCATCATCAGCCACTAAGATGGTTTTACCTGCCAATATCTTTTCTGCATTAGGTACTAGGGGGGTTTTAGCAGCTTTTTGTAAGAGCGCTTCTTCTAAGACTTCAAGCAGCTCTATCTGAGTGCAGGGTTTACTGACAAAACCATTCATTCCCACCTTTTGCGTCTTCACCTGCGCCATATAGGCGGACTCACTGGTATAAGCCACAATCGGAATGTGCTGGGCCCCCGGCACCGCCCCTGAACGAATCTTCTCAGTCGTAGCATAGCCATCTAGCACCGGCATATTTAGATCCATTAGAATGAGATCGTACGTATTGTGCTGAAGCTTTTCCAGCGCTTGCTGGCCATTGTCTGCTTCTTCTACTTCTACCTCTAAGCCTTTCAGGAGTAGGCGAGTAGACTGACGCAAGAGTGGCTGATCATCCACAATCAAAATTCGCTTACGAGCGAACACCTTTCTAGCCTGCTGTAAAAAGCCCGCTTCATACGCCACTAATTCTTCAGATGAAACAGCAGGAAAGCGCAAGCTAAAGGCCGTGTACTCTCCTAATACAGAATCACAAGTAATTTCTCCCCCAAAAGCCTGCATCGCCCGTTTGCAGTAGGCTAAGCCTAAGCCGGTGCCCCCGAGTTTTCCTGAGGTTTTAAATGCCTGGAACAATTCAGACAAGGTTTCTTCTGACATGCCCGGGCCGGTGTCTTTGACCTTGACGAGCGAGCCTGGCCCTACGGTGAGGGTTAAACGGGCTTGGGGATGGAGCTTGAAGTAGTAGAGGGCATTTTTAATGAGATTAAACAGGACAAAGATATAAAGGGTTTCATTGCCTTTGAAGAAGAAGTCTTCTTGGACGTGTAGCTGCACTTTCTGACGCTCGCCTTCGGTTTCATAGCCGTATTCTTCTACGGCTTTGAGGGTGGTTTTGGCGGCGGAGAGATAACGGAAGTGGGCGGGGTCAATGGGCTTGGCGCTGACTTCGTCCAGGGTCATGGAGATGACCTGCAGGCCGCGTTTGATGGCGAGCTGGCCTTGGGCTAGATGCCGATACAGGGTGTTGAGCTGGGGGGTGGTGAGGGGTTGATCGCCTCCCCGGCTGCGGGGGGAGGGCAGGGTGTGCTCGATGCTGTCTAGGCTGTATTTGATTTGGCCTAAAGGATTGCGCATTTCGTGGGCTATGGAGCCGGCCAGGGTGGTTTTTACTTGAAGTTTTTCAATCTCTAACTGCTTTTCTGAAAACTTAAATAGACTTCCCCCTATAACAATTACTAAAAAAGTAGGAATGCGTTCTATGTAATCTTTAGGTATCACTGGGTTAGATGTTGTGAAAAAATACAGTACTACTCCTGAAATAGTCCCAACAACTAACATCGCAAGAGTATTACGCCAATCGGTTAATAATACTAAAAAAAATACCGCCATTAAACTATCTGCAATAAAAACTATATTCCCATTATTTTTAAGGGACATAAATACATGAAAAAACGGCAAGCAATATAATATTACAAGATAGGAATATAAGAGATAATATCGTTTTATATTTTTTGGCCAATAATGTTCTAAAGCCATAAATAAACAGAGGGTTGCAGCAATAATTCTGATTGTTAAGTTTTCATAAGGCTGCGGGATGAATTTTGTATAGATTATATAAAATAAAGGGTAGCTAATTACACCTACAATACCTGCATATTTTTGCAGAGGACGTCCGTGAGCATAATATGCTCTATAATGGCTGAATATATTATAAAAAAAATTCATGAATTTTTTCCATATTTCTCAGAAATTTGTTTTAGCATTTCTCCTGTTAAAAAAAGAGTTGTTCTGGCAACTTGTTCAACCAAACCCTCATCCTCTGAAGTTTTTACATATTTTTGTATGCATTCTTCCACTTCATCAATATGTTTAGCATCAATTTTTGCATGGGCTACAAAAAACGATAAATTTTTATCAGTAAGTGAAAGATCATGTTTTATTTTGTTAAGAACATCATCAATATGATGATATACATTTTCAGCCCAAAAACTATATCCAAGGCGGGCTATAGGTCCGTACTTAAGAGCAACGAAATATAGATAACCAATTAGGGCTTCAGTTGCAGGTAAGGGCTGTCGCTTTAAATCTGCGCGATTAAGAAGTTGAATGCTTTCTAAGTCATGTGTAACCATCCGCTCATGACCTAGCTCTTCATGCGCATGCCGATAAACAAATTTTAATAAACCTTCGGGAGCATCTATAAAAGCAGTTACTGCTTGGTTCATAGAGTTATGACGTGTGTAATGGTAGATTTCTATCATCAAATCATAATACAGGTTTTTAGAGATAGGTTTCATAAAAACCAAATTCCAAAAAGGCCCTTTTTTTATAGAATCCCACTGTTCGTTAATTTTTAGCTGAAGAGAATCAATAAAAGAGTTTTTCATAAATTTCCTTTTTTGTAGATAATTTAAGTCTAATTTAAATATTCATTTGCTTTTTCAACTGATAAATACTTGAATATCTCACAAGCATTTCCTCTTATTAATGTATAATTTTTTTCGGTTCGAGGCAGTAAAACATCTTTTTTTATAATGGAAAATCCAAATCGTCGATATAAGCGACTAAGAACATGTGTACATGAAGCAAAAAATTCTTGTATATTTGTATTTTCATATAAATATAATAGAGTTGAAAATAAGCACTTTTTTAGCAAATCTTGTTCGTTCCTATAATTAGGATCTAAAACTAATCTGCCAACTTCCCAGCCATTTTCATATAAAATGGGATTTGAATATTCAGTCTCTCCCAGTAAACTCTCTGTCAGAGTTAAACCATATTTCATAGGAACAAAGCGGATGGTTCCTATTGTTTTTCCTTCTAACTCAAAGCAAAAAGTAAGACCAAGTTCATCTCGTCTCTGTTCATTGATAAGAAAATTAGAATCCAAAAGAGAATGTATTTCCAAATTTATTTGTTGGCGTAAAAATTTTACTTTTTCAATCTCATGGGGAGTTTCCAGATAACGTATGGTAAGTTCATCAAAATATTCTATTTTGCTATCTAAAATTCCATTCTTAATAAAATCAAAATCTTTTTCAGGGTTTGTCTCTAATTTAGGGGGTAGATATGGTAGGTTATGGTACGCTGGTGAAAGAATTTCTCTAGAAATATTCATAGACAATCCTCTAATCTTTATACTTTGAAGTCAAATATATTTGAATTGTGGAATCAAATAATCAAGAGAAAACTGGAGTATTCGCAAAAAGCGATACTTGCTTTGTTGCACTACGCCTTACTTGCAAAATAAAGCAGTAAACGAGAGTAAATATCGATGCTAAGAAAGCAAAAATATGAGGTAGAAATACTGGGAGCATAAATTGTGAAAGTCCTGCATCCGCTTCTTTGTTTAAGCTTTTGAGCAGTTTTTTGTCTATAGCAAACCACAGAGCACCAAGTCTAACTATCTCGTAAAAATGATATGCCTTGTAAGGTAAAAAAAACCAGCTCCGAAAAAGTTCGTTGATAATGCGACTAAATAGTAATAAGTTACCTAGTACTTTTGTACTTCTGTAATGATGTCTGTTCATAGTGCTCCCATGGACAACATCAACTAGCCCCGTTTTTTTAACATCGGTTAGAGATGTTTTACAGCTTGATAACAATCTTTAACTTACCGAAAGCGCTATCTAATTAGCCCGGCTTTGGTCGACTAATCTTAGCAACACATTCGAAAAATTTTAAATAATCGTTCTATTATTTAACAAAGCAGCCACTTAATCCAAAAGATTTTATTTTCTGTTCTCTTTGATGAAAAGCTAAATTTTAGAAAGTGAAAATCAAATTTTTGCTCAACTAAACCGAACCTGCCTTTTGATTAGCCATTAGGTGACGGTTCGAGCGTAAAAATATGAAGAACGAAAAGGATGTTTTGCAGATATAACCTGAGCCAACCTAAGCAGAACTTAAACATCCTAGTCTAAAACTCATCCCTTTTTACGATGTTTTTGGCCCGTGGGTGGGCCGCATCAGGTAGACATTGAAAGGTTGTGGGATAGGTATTTTTCACAAAAGAGGTGGTTCGTGTATTTCTCACCTTTAAAAAAGTAGAACACTGGCAAATGACTAAGGATGTGCGGAATTATCCTCGTTCATGTATGCGGATTAGCGCTATATAACTCATCAGAGCCTCCCGCTGAAAAGTCCGTCTTTTGGCTGGGAGGGCGCACTTGAGCATGCGCAATTGCCCCGACCCGGCAGCAACCGTGGCTACACCCCCGAACAGTTGGTCGGCCAATTCATGCTCTCGCTGTGGTGCGGCGCCAATCGCTTCGAACACCTGGAGCTCACCCGTTTCGATAGCGTACTGGGCCACCTCTTTGGCTATGGGCGCATGGCCAACTACAAGGCCCTCACACGGCTGCTGGACAAGTTCGACCAAGCCAGCATCTCGCCCACCTTCCCCCCCCCCGGCCTGTACCAACACCTGTTCGACCAAGTTGGCCTGCAGACCCTCACCCTGGATCTGGACTCCACCGTACTGTGCCGCTACGGGCGACAGCAAGGTGCTGCGCGGGGCTACAACCCCAGCAAACGTGGACGCACCAGCCACCACCCGCTCATGGCCTTTGTGGCCGATACCCGCATGCTGGCCAATGTGTGGCTGCGTACGGGCAATGCACACACGGCCAACAACGCCATCGCGTTTTTGCAAAGCAGTATCGAACAGCTGGGGCCGCACAAACGCGTGGGCTTGCTGCGGGCCGACTCGGGCTTTAGCGACAAGGGTTTCCTGAAACATCTGGAGCACAGCAAGACGCCCTACACGGTGGCGATGCGGCTGGTGCGGCCACTGCAGCACGCCTTGGTCAATGCGCGCTGGTGGGCGCTGCAAGAACAGGGCAACACCCATGCGCAGGTGCCAGGCATTGAGTTGTGTGAATTGACCTACCAGGCCGACAGCTGGGACAAGCCCCGTCGTGTCATTGGGGTGCGTCAACACATCAAGACGCGCCCCCAAGCCAAGGGCAAGACATTGAGCTTGTTTGCAGACGATAGCGACCTCAGCGGCTGGCGCTATGGGGCGATCGTGACCGATCTGACGCTGTCGCCCCTGCAGGTGTGGCGACTGTACCGCGGGCGGGCTGTGAGAACCAGATCAAGGAGCTCAAGTACGACTTTGCTCTGGGCACGCTGTCGCGCAACAACTTCTGGGCCACGGAGGCGGCGCTGCACTGCACTGGGTGATGCTGGCCTTCAACTTGATGAGCCTGTTCAGAACAGCGGTGCAGCGTCAGATCAACAAGACCTGATCCATGCAGACGCTGGCAAGTTTGCGCCAGCAGTTGTTTGCACAAGCCGGATTTATCACCAAGAACGGCAGCCACAAAACACTGAAGATGGCCACCGCCATGCAGCGTCGTGAGTGTGTCTGTGGCTTGTGGAATGCGGCCAAATCATTCGAGTTGCCCTGGCCCGTCAAACCTATCTTTGAGCCTCGGCCTTCTGGCTAATGGGAAATTTGGGATGAACCTAACTGCGTCCAATGTCCGCTTGAACGGTTAGTTAGAGGTGCCAAAACCTTAGTAAGCGCCGTACTTAGCCAGCATGACCGTCTCAAACTGCGGCGTACTGGTGACCTCCCAGTAAGAGGAGTCCACGGCAAGCAACTCGACCACGGGGCTGCCATTGCTGAAACCAACAAAGTGTCCATCAATCGTCTGGTAGATAGGTGCAATAGCGGAGCGAAACTCTGCGTCCGACAGAGTCAAGGTACCTGCCGTGGCTTGCTCAAGCGTCACGGCACCCATGCCCAGGCATTGGTCGATGCAGACTTGCCAGCTATCCACCGAAAAATGCGAATCAATGTCTGGAAGAAAGTTGACAATGTCGAAGAGCGAATTATCAGGCCCGTGTTGCGGAATTCTGACCATTTTGCGCCTAAAGCTGGAGGTAAAGGGCGGCCCGCTTGTGGGACGTCTCAGCTGCCGAAGGCTGCGTCTTGACCGAGAGGTTAGAGCAATTCACGTTTGGCGGCTTCCCGTAATTTATTTGCATCCATGAACTCTTTAACGACTGGCCATTGCTTGACCGCGGTGCCGAAATACATTGAAATGCCGATCAGAATACCAGCCGTAGTACCTAAACATAGAAACCACAGGAGATTTTGGTCTTTTAGGCGTAAAGCTGACATCATCAGAAACCCAAACAGTACGGCACCCATAGCGCCGAGAGACTTGCCCAGCACGGAGTATTTTCGAAGATACCTAGAGTCGTTATCCAAAGCACGAACAAGTTCTCGAATTACTTTCGTGCGATATATGATTTTCATGTTTCTTTTCGCTAACTACTTTTTTAATGACTGATTCGGCGCAGACTGTCTAAAAATTTTTCTGGTCCCTGAAAACCGATTACCCGCGTGCCTGGAATTTCTTGCCCCTTCTCATCAAAAAAGATAATACCGGGTGGTCCAAACAAATTAAACCGTTTCATTAAGTCTTTATCTTTATTGTTATTGGCCGTCACGTCGACTTGTAACAAAACAAACTCTGCCATTTTGCTGGCTACTTGCGGATCGGTAAAAGTAAATTTTTCCATCTCTTTGCAAGAAACACACCAGTCCGCATAAAAATCTAATAAGGCAAGTTTTCCATTCAGGTTTTTCAAACGCTGATCTAACTCTTCGATAGAGTTGACTCTAGCAAAAGCAATAGGGGGCTGCGCAGTAGAAATAGATGAAGCCGCTGACTGGATCCGCAGTGGTGCTAACGGTTGTAAAAGATCTCGTCCACCTAGAGAAAGCCCGATGAGTAGGAGGCTTCCCCAAATTAGACAAACAATTCCGATGCCTTTCCATAAATAAACCCAAGAGCTCATCTGTGAAGGTAGAGGATCCAATACCCGCAAATAACTTGCACTAACAAGGAGTAATATTGCCCAAGCTAACATTTGCACCCAGACAGGTATAACGGGAGATAGCATCCATAATGCAGTGCCTAAGAGTAATACTCCGAAAAATTGCTTCACCGCTTGCATCCAGCTACCCACACGAGGCAAAAAACTACCCGCCCCCATACCTACTACTAGCAAGGGCACTCCCATGCCTAGAGCCATTGCAAATAAAATCACTCCTCCAAATACAGCATCGCGTGTTTGAGCAATAAAAGCTAATGTCGCCGCAAGAGGTGCCGTGACACAGGGCCCTACAATAAGGGCAGACAGCGCACCCATAAGAAAGACACCCAGAACCTTACCGCCTTTTTGCTTGCTGCTTACCGCGGTCAACTTATCCCGTATAACCGCAGGTAATTGCAGCTCATAAAAACCAAACATTGACAGCGATAAAGCTACTAATAAAGCTGCAAACAGGCTTAACACCCATGGATTCTGCAAGGCCGCAGTCAAGCCCTGGCCTGCTAGGCCGGCTGCCACCCCAACAGCGGTATAAATAATAGCCATGCCCAGCACATAAACCGCTGAAAGCACAAAACCCCGCATACGGGTAAGTTGCTGCCCTTCTCCTACAATGATCGAAGATAAAATCGGTATCATCGGTAGTACGCAAGGTGTAAACGTCAATAACAGACCAATGCCAAAAAATACAAATACACCTGTTAGTAGGGCACGGTTTTTTAAAATGCTTTCAACAGCCAGGGGCTTTCCATCAGGATCGGTATTAGCCATTGACCGGCTAGGATTGGATGGGAAAGACTGGGCAGAACTGTTAAAAGCAGTAGAAGACGTTAGCAAACTGCTAAGCTCAAATCGCTGCTCACTTTGCATAGGGGGGTAGCATAAACCGGCATCAGCACAACCTTGGCTCGTGACTTGGAGAGTAAATGACTCTTCCCCTGCCAAAATAGGAACTTGGAAACTTAGCTCATTACGATAGGTTTCAAGCTCTTTTTGAAAAGTTTCATCAAATTTAACGATACCCTTGGGTAATTGGGGAATTCCCAGCTGTACCCGTGGGTTATCTGTTTTGGCAGAAATTTGTTCTCGATACAGGTAGTAGCCCGGCGCAATCTTGAAATTAACTTCCAGGGTTTTATTGTTAAGCTGCTGCGCTGAAAACACAAAAGCTTTTTCAGGCTCCAGAAACTCGTCTGTTGCTGCGCTAGCGATTCGAACGCCGCAGCTTGTCAGTATCGCGAGAGTAATTAGCAGCGCCTTAAACCATGACCTCATACTCTCTCCAAGAACTAATATTTTCTCACTGTGCTTTGATAAAGACCAAAATTGACATTCTTCACTAGTTACTCTTATCGCTGTAAAAGCAGGCCTTTATTTCACAAGCTCGGTAATGCCAATACGACAAACACAGCCCTTGATTTGTTCGCTCATAGAGGCCGATTATTCCGATTGATGTGGTTGACAGTGAGTAAGGAAGAGGCTTAACCAAGCCCTACTTTATCCTGCCACGTAAGCAAAGAAAAACAGTGTTTAAGGTAAGTCCACCTCTTCCACAAAGTCTTTAATTACAGCTCACAACAAATGGGTGAGATCGTCAAAGGACCTACTCATCCAATTTATAAACATAATCAACCTCTACCGGGGTAGGTGCTTCTTGCTGCCCACAACGGTAAGCTTGAATATTGCTGAATAAAGCACTTTGGAAAATCCGAGCCTGAGCCTGACTCATCCCGGAAACACGGAAGATACTGGGATTGCTGACACTTCCATCGGGGTTAACAATGGCCCGCACAGTAATGGTGCCAGTAATTTGTTCTTGCAAGGCTTTACGAGGATATTCGGGCTTACCAGGCTGCGTAGGGCAGGAAATACCTTTAATCACACTAGGCCTAGGGGGAGCAGGCGGTGCAGGCGGCGCTGGTGGCTGTGGGATATAGTCAGCCGGAGGCGGAACACTGGTTGTCGGAATAAGAGGTGCGGGTGCATCTGCTGGAGGGGGTACATCCGGCGGAGGCACAAAAGGTGGGGGAGGCGCTGTGGGAGGGGGCTCCTTAATTATTTTCTCCACTTTAGGAGGGGGGGGTGGTGGAGGCGGTGGTGGTGGCGGTGGCGGAGTGTATTCCTCCAACATCACTTCAACTGGTTTTTTTAGCACTTCAACTGTTTTACGAGCTAGTCCTGAAGTAATAGCCCAAACCAGCAGTCCATGTAGCAGAACAACCGCTCCAATACCGACAGCATGTTTGCCAGGATTGCGTTGTTGACTTGCGTAATCTTGCATATCTTAACTTACTCCACAAACTGCTCAGCACCCGCAACGGTCATTTTGCTAAGACCAAGACGCTGAGTGGAAGCCAAAACACCGGCGACAATTTCATAACGGGCCGCTTTGTCAGGACGAATCACGATAACAGGCTGAACAGCTTGGGCCGCGGCCGCACGCATATTGGCTTCTAAACTGGCTTTATCTGGAACTGAAACTCCATTCCAGAAAATTTGCCCTGTACCATTGATATCAATACGAATTTTTTCCGGTTCGACTTGATTAGGGGGAGGAGTTCCTATGGGCATACTCATGTTAACAGAGTGCAACTGAATAGGAATTGTGATAATCAGCATAATTATCAACACAAGCATCACGTCAATCAACGGAGTCGTGTTGATATCCATCATAACTTCAGGCTCATCTGAACCACCCCCACTACCGACACTCATTCCCATAGTATGTTTTTCCTTCTAGCACCACAGATACTAAGCTACACGACTCAATAGTTTTACCTAAACCTAATTTACATACTAAACGTTATCGACCCGCAGGCGCAGTAGGCTCGGTAATAAACCCGACTTTGATGATACCGGCCCGTTGTGCCGCATATAGTACGCGACCCACAGGCTCATAATTAGCAGCAAGATCCCCCCGAATTTGTAATTCGGGTTGTGGGTTCATGGTGGCTACCTTTTTGAGCCTTTCTACTAAAGCATTAGCATTGGGCATTTTTGTGTCATACCAATAAAAATTCCCAGCTCTATCCACAGAAATAATTATGTTTTCTGGGGCAGTTTCCCTCAATTGGTTCGTTTCTTTAGGTAGATCAACCTTGATAGACGTGGTAACCACAGGGATAGTGATCAAAAAAATGATCAATAACACCAACATGACATCAACCAGAGGGGTTGTATTGATCTCAGAAACAACGCGGTCTTCTTCATCGTCCATTGACCCTACATTCATGCCCATAAGCAATTCTCCAACAATCTAGCTTTATAAACCACCAGGCTTACTTACATGTTTGCTAAAAAGCTATCAGGCTTTATTTTTAACATTACTGGAAGATAGCAATACCGAATGCAAGTCGCTTCCAAAAGCACGCACTTTCTCCATGGCAGACTTATTGCGCCGCACTAACCAGTTGTAACCTAGTACAGCAGGCACTGCAACGGCCAGACCAATCGCAGTCATGATGAGAGCCTCCCCTACAGGACCTGCAACCTTGTCAATAGAAGCTTGGCCTGAAACTCCAATTTTTACTAGCGCATTGTAAATACCCCAAACCGTACCAAACAGTCCTACAAAAGGAGCAGTGGAGCCTACAGTTGCCAGAACCGCCAGACCATCTTGCAAACGACTTTGGACATTTTCCATAGCCCGTTGAATAGACTGGGTGATCCAGCTATTCAAATCGACCTGTCCTAATAACCCATCATGTTTTTTAGTAGCTTCTAAACCAGACTCGGCAATAAAACGAAAGGGGCTTTCTTTTTTGAGAGCATCCGCTCCTTGACGCACAGTACTTGCATTCCAAAAGGTTTTATTTGCAACACTAGCATGACCCGAAATTTTAGACTGTTCCCAAAACTTAGTCACAATAACGTACCAGCTTCCCATCGACATGATTACTAGAATCAATAAAGTAGCTTTAGCTACAAAATCCCCGGTTTCCCAGAGGGCTTTAAGACCATAAGGGTTTTCTACTTCAGCAGTAACTGCTTTGGAAGCTCCAGCCCCAGCTTTAGGAGTCTCAGGAGCAGGTGTTACTGTTGCGGAAGGCGCTGCAGGTTCAGCAGGGGGAGCAGCCGTTGCAGCAGGGGCAGGTGTTGCACTGGCAGGAGGGGGTGTTGTTTGAGCCAGGCTAGCTGTACTGAATAAAACGCAGCTAAACAATACAGCTGCTGCGCTGCTTGGAATACGAATCAGTTTTGAAAGCATGTTATCTCCCGATGTGCGAAGAATGCTAAAGAGTGAATGATTTGGATATTCATAAACCTGTTTCTGTTCACTACTGAGCAAACTTAAACTTTAAATAATAATATTGAGGGGTTTAATAAGTTGTACCTTAATTCTGTCTTTGCAAAGACAAAAATTTAACGAAGTGGGCAATAGCATATAGGGCTATAAAGGCTTAAGTCAAAAAAAGCTTTCCTTGTGCTGGAACCAACAAGAGGGCTTAAGCCTTACAGCACCCGTCTAAATCCATCTTCACTCCGTGTTCACAATGTGGCCACCAAACCAAAGCAACCTAGAACTAAGTGTGCATTGTACTAGGTAGACTACCTAAACTTCTATTTCAGACCCAACAAGAAAATCACAAACAGAGATATAGTGTAAATCACCAGAAGAAAGGGCCATTCAGAACTATCCCTAACTATTCTCAAAAATATTTCTTACCTTCTACCTTAAATAAGGTAAGAAAAGAAAAAACTAGTTCCCTAAGAATCAGGCATTAATAATTTTTACGATCACCCATCACTTAAAAATCTTGCCTACCTATGCGGGCACACCTTAAGTAACCACGGCGCTCATACCAGGCCCCTTGCCAAGTGTCTTCATCTGCATCTACACAAACCCCTGCTAAACCCAAATCTAACCCATAAATCTCTATAGCCGCTAATAGCTGATTGGCCAGCCCTTTACCACGATGCTCTGGAAATACCAACATATCCTGTAAGCGTCCGTACCAGCCATCGCTGGCCAAAGTCATCATGCCCACAGCACCCACAATATTTTCTCCCTCATAAGCAAACCACCATTTAAGGGCTAAACGCTTGGCACGCTCTCGCATCGCAGCAATAAGTCGTTCGGTATCAGAACGATAATTACCCAGCAGACGTTCGGCCGGTTCACGTAAACCGGTGTAGTTTGCCCATGCTGCATCTCCTTGAATCTGTTTCAGCGTCAAAAGGCTAGTAGGCGCTTGCTGCAAAGGCTTGACCAGCAGTAAACGCCCCCCACCAATAGGTGGCGCGCCCACAGCCCGGCCATACAAGATGGATTCAGACAATAGCGCAGCATCAATAAGAGCTTGAGGAGGCGTAGTAGAGTTCATGCAGCTATGTATTTTATTCGTAAGCTATCTTATCAGTACAAATAATTTGGTATTGCAACGTTCCCCCACACTGAGCACAATAGATAGATTTAGCTACTTAAACTCATTTTTACTGGCCGCGTCTGGGTTTATAAGGTCTGTTACCAAACAATTTATCAAAAAAAACGTTGGGTAAAAGCCTCAACAGCTTTGCTACCCAAGCCATTTGCCACGGAATCACTCGATAACTGCTCCCTGCCAAAATAGCTTTGGCAGCTTTGGATGCAAAATCAGAAGCCCTCATTAAAAAAGGCATTTTATAAGGATTTTTATCTGTCATCGAGGTTTTGATAAAACCTGGCAATATGGTTTGGACTTGCACACCCGATTTTTTTAGTTCTACACGCAGGCTTTCACAATAATTGATAACCGCAGCTTTGCTAGCACAGTAGGCCTCTGAGCCAGGTAAGCCTCGAATGCCTGCTACGCTTGCAATGCCTACAAGATGACCTCGGCCCCGTCTGGACATTGGAGCAATGAAGGGATGAAAGGTATGTGCTACTGCCAGCACATTGGTATTAAAGGTGTCTGCAAAAGCCTCTAAGTCTTCAAAATGCTCGGTCAAAACCCCGACCGAAATACCTGCATTTGCAATCACGATATCTGCCCCTCCGCTGTCCAACTCAAACTGGGCTCCTATTTCACGCATACGACATTTATCAGTCACATCGGCTGCATAAATGTAATGTTTACCGGGTAATTTTTTAAGAAGGAGCTCTAATATTTCTTTGCGACGGGCCACCAAGCCCAAGGTTGCACCGCGGGCAGCAAACTCTTGTGCCAATGCCTCTCCAATGCCACTAGAGGCGCCTGTTATGAATACATTCATGAATTTCCCTACAAAAAGGCCCAGTGATAATATCACCGGGCCTGTAAAAAATACATGATCCAAGGCAAAACAATAAGTTCTTAGCCTCTACTTACTCTTCTAGCGTGATGGCATAGTGCGGCCCTGTTCTTTTCGGATTTTAGCGATGAGCCAGTCCGCAGTTTGAAGAGAAGCAGCTGTACTGCCAGCACGTACAGGACTAGTGAGATACCGCCCCCCAATCGCTAGATCTGGCGTACCATCCACGCGATAATTTTTCCAAATTTGTTGCGCAGTATTTACCTTCGTCTGCACTGAAAAACTGTTATACATATTCAAATAGGCTTGTCGATCAATACCTTCCTTAGCAAAATAATCTGCCTGCGCCTGAGGAGTCGCCAAACGATTTTTTTCAAGGTGAATCGCCGCAAAAGCCTTCATATGCAAGGCAGAAAGCTTACCTAAACCTTCAAGCGTATAAAACATGCGGCTATGGGGAAGACGGCTATCATCAAACGCAACCGGCACCCGTTTAAACACAACATCTTTGGGTAATTGCTTAATCCATGGTTCAAGGGCAGGTTGCATTGCAAAACAGTGTGGGCAGGCATACCAAAAAAACTCAACCACTTCCACCCGGTTTTTTTCAGTGGACTGCATAACAGGCAAGACAATATATTCTCTGCCTTCCACAGGTGTTTGGGCATAAGCCTGAAAACCAAAAGTAGCAAACGCTAGCAATAGCAGAAGCTTAAAAAGTTTAAAAACAGCATTTTTACTCATGTTTTAACCTCGATTAGCCTAGTTATTTACCTATAACCATAACGATAGTTTGCCGCATTGCGCAGACAGTCCCCTCACCAGTCATCCTTTAATTTGGACCGTCTGCAGCTTATTTGATCTTGATAACAGAGCTCTCGATATTGTTTTCAGCCAATTTTGATTTAGCCCGATTAGCCATTTCTTGCGTAGTTAAAGGGCCAATGCGCACACGGTGCAAAGTGCCTGTATCGGTTTCTCGTTGACTGATCTTGGCATCAAAACCTAATATGACCAATCTGGCACGCATACTCTCTGCATCTTCAGGCTGTTTAAACGCCCCCACCTGTAGCAAAAAGCGGCTACCCTCATCGGCAGCAGGTATAGCGTTAGGGTTAGAAGCCGTGGGCTCAGCAACAGGAGCTGTTGTTTTGGTATCGGTAGCTTTATTGGCTGCAGAAGGTTCGGCCTTTGCCACTTTTTCAGCCAGTTTGCCTAATGGATCGGCATTATTTTGATCCGGGGATTTCGGGGAGGAGGGAGGAGCTTTCACCTCTGTGCCTGTATCAATACCCAGGTTACGATTCTCAGCAGGTTTAGTGCCCGCTGGCTCATCCGATTTGCCAGGTACAACATCTACCAAGGAAGGTTTTGCCTCTGGCGGCTTGGATTTTGAATATAAAGACTCGTTAGGATCACGGGGCGCTGATACTGTAGCACTGCTTTTCTCAGGTTCAGGCTCCGGCCTGCTCACCTGATTGCGTTTTACAAAGGGCATCTCTGCACGTTTCATATAGAGAGAAACCGCCAGGGCAATGGCCAAACCTATCACCAGCCCCAGGATAATCCCTAGCAAGGTACCTCCTTGCTGCGCATAAGCTCGCCTGTTTCTCAGTACGCCGGTAATACCAAAATTATTCATAGATTCCTCAAACCCACACACTCAACATTACATTTTTTCCGGAGCACTCATCCCCAGAATTTGTATTAATCCATTAGCCAAGACACGCCGTGTAGCGGCATACAAAGCCAATCTGGCATGCTTAACTACGCTATCTTGCACCAATACTTTCTCCGCATTGTAGACCGCATGAAACGCCGCCGCACAATCTTTGAGCCAGAATGCAACCGTATGAGGCGCCAGATTTTCGCAGGCTGTCACCAACATTTGGGGATAATCTGCCAATATTTGCATCAAGACTTGTTCTTTAGGATGCACTAAAGGACTGAGATCTACGCCCTCTAGTAATGGTTCAGTAAGGCCACTTTGTGCAAATACAGAACAAATCCTGGCGTGAGCGTATTGAATATAATAGACAGGATTATCATCAGATTTTGCCAAAGCCAGATCCAGATCAAAAACAAATTCGCTATCCGCTTTGCGGCTAACCATAAAGTAGCGAACCGCATCGCGCCCTACCCATTCGATCAGATCACGCATCGTTACATAGCTACCAAAGCGTTTGGAAATTTTGACCTCTTCCCCCCCGCGCATTACCTTAACCATGCTGTGCAGTACATAATCCGGATAGTTAAGTGCAATACCTTCCTTTAAGCCCTGTAAACCTGCTCGTACCCGAGCAATGGTGCCGAAATGATCGGTTCCCTGCACATTGATAACTTTGGTAAATCCACGCTGCCATTTGCGTAAATGATAAGCCACATCAGGAACAAAATAGGTGTAGCTTCCATCGGATTTACGCATCACGCGATCTTTGTCGTCCTGCCGCTCACCCGCATTAATGGCGGTAGTTTGTAGCCATAATGCACCGTCTTTCTCAAAGGTATAACCCCCTGCAATGAGTTTTTGTACGGTTTGCTCAACAAGATGCTCTTTATATAAAGAACTCTCCAGATAGAAAACATCAAATTTCAGGCCAAAGGTTTGCAAGTCAAGATCCTGCTCATTTCGCAAATAAGCGACCGCAAATTTACGGATGTTTTCTAAATCATCAACGTCCCCTGAAGCGCTTACAGGTTGATCATTATTTGCATGAACAGTTTTTTTGGCTAGATAATCCCGGGCAATATCGCCAATATAATCCCCCCGATAGCCATCCACTGGCCAGTCAGCATGTTCAGGGGTAACGCCTTTAGCATGGGCTTGCACGGAGAGAGTCAGGTTATGGATCTGGTTGCCCCCATCGTTGTAATAAAACTCTCGCGTTACTTCTGCGCCCTGGGCTGCTAAAAGATTCGCTAACACATCACCAATAGCCGCTTGCCGCGTATGCCCTACATGCAAGGGACCAGTAGGATTAGCCGACACAAATTCAACCATTACCTTTTGGCCCTCATAGAGCTTGCCTTTGCCAAACTCAGCCCCTTGCCGCAACACCTCTGCAATTACCTGCTGCTTGGCGGAAGGGGAAATCCTGAAATTAATAAATCCAGGGCCCGCAATCTCCAGAGAAGTGATTAATTCTTGGACTTTTGGATTAGCCTGCAAAGCAGATACCAGGGCAAAAGCTAGTTCTCGCGGATTTTTTTTCAGTGCTTTTGCGCAAGTTAAGGCAACGGTACAGGCCAAATCTCCATGGCTAGGATCTTTGGGCTGTTCCAGCACAATGGAGGGAAGTTCCTGATTTCCTGTCAAGGCTTGCAAAGCCTCAGCAATTAAATCAATCAATATTTGTTTTTGAGTGGCAAGCATAGGCTGGCAATAAGAAGCAAAAGACTAATTGTACGGCGCTGTGCTTGAAATAGTATTTTGGTCGGGGTGAGAGGATTCGAACCTCCGGCCTCTACGTCCCGAACGTAGCGCTCTACCAGGCTAAGCTACACCCCGAAATAATATGGCTGTCGGTGAAAAGCAGAGATTTTAATTATCCTTAATGATCACGTTTCACCGAAGAATCGCATAAGTATAGCAAGAGCTGTTTAGCTTCAGAATCTTCTAAAACAGATAGAGCGGCCCGAGCATCATTCGCTTGTTTAAAGGCTGCAATTCGTGTGGCTTGTAGTGCTTCGGTATCCTTAATCGCCTGCATAATAGCTGCGAACTGATCGCTTCCTCCGTTACGAATAGCCTCACGCACCAGCAGTCTTTGCGTTTCTGAGCCTACTGTTGCTACATGGATAAGAGGTAAGGTAACCTTTCCCTCCCGCAAATCATCTCCCACGTTTTTTCCGGTAAGCGCAACATCTCCTTCATAATCGAGTACATCATCAATTAATTGAAAAGCGCTACCCAGTTTACGGCCAAAGTTAGCCAAGGCTAACTCTGTAGCTGAATCAGCTTTGGCCAAAACCGCAGCTAGCTGTGCAGCGGCCTCAAATAATTTTGCGGTTTTAAACTCAATGACTTGCATGTAGCGATCCACAGTGACCTCCGGATCATGCATATTCAATAGCTGCAGAACTTCCCCTTCTGCAATGGTATTGGTCGCATCGGCCATGATCTGCATCACCCGCATAGAATCAGCTTCTACCATAATTTGAAAAGCACGAGAGTAAAGAAAATCCCCCACCAATACGCTGGCAGCATTCCCAAAAACCGCATTGGCGGTTTGTCGGCCTCGTCTCAGGTTTGACTCATCCACCACATCATCATGTAAAAGCGTAGCCGTATGAATAAATTCCACTACAGCTGCCATATTCGTTGCTTGCTCGACAGGCGCCTGAAGCGCACGCGCGCATAACATTAAAACCATAGGACGAAGCCTTTTTCCTCCTGCACTGATAATGTAATCAGCAATAGTGCGAATCAGCACAACATTCGAGGCAAGACGATTACGAATGACGTCGTCCAGACGAGCCATATCTTGCAAAATAAGAGGATGCTGTTGAGGGGAAAGAGTTAGATTGGACAAAATAGTTTGAGCGACGTTTATAGACAATCGCAAGTTTAATTTATTGCAGAAGTATAAAGAATGCTCTTGTTTTAGAAAAAAACTTTAGTGTGGGATTGTAGAAAGACAATGTTTTATTTTAACGAGCCCACTCACCTCCAATAAAGCGCCGCTCACATAAGAAGCCTGCTCCGATAGCAACCACATAATCGCATTGGCTACCTCTTGCGCAGTACCGGCCCGGCCCATTGGCAACGTGGGTCCTAGTTTGCTAATACGATCAGCTACACCACCGCTGGTATGAATCTCAGTATCAATAATCCCCGGCAATACTGCATTAACTCGAATCCCTTCAGCAGCAACCTGCTGCGCCAGACCGATCGTAAACGTATTGACAGCTCCCTTGCTAGCGCTGTAATCCACATAGGTATTAGCAGAACCCAAACGTGAGGCTACGGAGGAAATATTCACAATTACCCCTCCTGCCCCACCCCGTTTAGTCAACATGCGCAGCACTGCTTCCCGTGCAGAGAGCATGGTGCCGATCACATTGACACCTATCACATGTTGCAACCGTGAAAAGCTCATGGTCTAAAGGCGCATCTGATGCTCAAGCACGCCTGCGTTATTGACAAGTGCATACAAAGGACCAAAATGTTCATCACAAACTTTAAAAAGCGCCAGGATATCCGTCTCTAAAGCCAGATTGGCTTTAACAGCTAGCGCCTGCCCACCCATGCTTTCAATCTGGGCGACTAGTGTATTAGTGGCGGCAGAGAAATATTCGGTAGATAATGCCTAAATTAACCGGCGCCCCTTGACGTTTACGCATGCAACGCAGCCCATGCCGTCCGGTTGAACGTTTGTTAGCTTTCTCTATTCCTGCTTTTTAATTCCAAATAATTTTGGGTAGTATTTAATCCCCGAATCCGCAATTAACCCAAGCTGTCCCTCAACACTTATTGGCTTTCCAACATCTTTCTGAGTTAGACCATCAATGTAGATCAGACTATCGACTGCAAAGCCTTCAGGTGGGCCTCCGGTCGTAGTCAGAGCTGGTTGATATTTAACCGTACCTTGAACCAAAACTTTAGGTGTTAAATTGCGTGACCCTAAGAACCCTAATAGGGTACCTAGAACACAGCCTAATAAGAGAGCTGCAATTAATTTTCCCATTATTTTCTCCTGGAGCTTACTAAAACATACGTTGTAACCGCTTTTGGCGACCAATAATGCTGTGGTAGCTCCGATTCCACGGCTACCTCTGATAATTAGTACGGTTTTTCGAGGACCAAGGCCCATCAGCTGAAACTTGCCTGTATAAGAATTGCGGAATATTTTTAAGTAGGGAATTTAAAGTCTCTAACATCTTTTGCTTTACTCTAAGACGAGGCTACAAGCAGTGGAGTGATTAAAACCAGATTTTCCGTTATAGGCGCACTTTTAGTGCTGTTTGAGTGTCAGCGATGCATTGACGCTCATTTTTGCCTTTCTTGGTCGGGCTACACAGGCTCCACAGTCGGACCACAACTGCCTCTCTACCATTCCAGGCCCTAAGGGGAAATTGAGGTTAAAAAGAGGATGGTTCTAAAAACCCCTTGCTTCTATAGGTTATTACCAAAGTATCCCGCACGGGCAGAGACCCGTCTGCTTCAATGGGAGTAGTAGCATGGGCTACACGGTTATCATCCAGCAGCATTAGGGTCAATGGTTCCGTTAAGAGAGTTCGTACAAGAGTCTCGCCTTCAAACGTATGAATGCTGGTAACTCCACCGCTCAATGTACCACGGCGAATCAGTAAAAGTGCTACAAAATCCACCCCGTCACGATGTGCCCCTTCTGGCGTGGGCCGTCCTTGGCCCTGACTGGCATTAATCCGAAATTGATGCGCTTCTATAAACCATTGCTGCGTGGGCTTAACGGCACAAAACAATTCCCCTAAGCCCGTCACTAAACGATGATAGATAGCTAAATCACTCAGTTGCTCTGTAATAGGTTCAAATTGCCTAAACCGCCCCCCATGCAATTTGTTGTAAAGCAAAGGTTGCCAGTGTGGGCGATAGGGCACTTGCATCAAACTAGAACTACCGCCCATCGCAGTGGGTAAAAACGTCTGCAACAAGGAGGCGTGCCGTCGAAAACGATAACGCCCCCCATCGGCTAAATGAGTATCCCGCGGTAGATCTTCCCAGGAATTAAAAAAAGAAGAGCTTTTTACATCCCTCAGCATTTCCTCTAGTGCAAAAATCTCTGTTACCGTCTTGGCGCTCAATAAGGCCCACCCCTGTTGTTGAAGGGCTTGTATAGCCGCTTGCATCGTTGTCATACCACAATCCGCGTTTCAAATTTGCTGCGATGCACGGAGAAAAACGCTCTCACATTACGCACATTCGTCGCTGTCGTGAACAAGCGATGTACTAAATCATGGTAAGCCGCCATGTCTGCTAACTGAAGTATGAGTACAAAGTCTGAGCCTGCGGAGACACGGTAACACTGCAATACCTCAGCAGCCTTCTGAACGAGAGCTTCAAACGCGTTGTAATCTTCCGCTGTTTGCCGATCCAGAATAATCTCCGCAATAACATCTACTCCTGCTCCAACTTTAGCGGGCGAGACAATGACCAGCTGTTTTTCAATAACTCCCAATGCATGCAAGCGTTTCACCCGTCTCAAACAGGTGGGAGCAGAGGCATGTACCAACCGTGCCAAAGCAATGTTGCTAAGCGAAGCATCTTGCTGCAACTGATTAAGAATGCGACGATCCAGCTCGTCTAGTAAAACTTGTTCCTTCATTGCTTATATATTATTTCATTTTGGATAAAAAAATGATAAATAATTTCACATATTATCTTTGATGAATTAATTAACTAAAATAATAAACTTTTTAACTCCAAAATTCATTTTAGATTGCATACAATCTGCGTTGATTAAACAAAGCTTCTAAATCGCTTCGTTGATGCAAGTGCGGGAACAGGACCTACCTAGCGATTCTCCAGAGAAATCCCTTTAAAGAAGCTTTTTAAGTTTATTTAGACAAAGTGGATGCGTCTTTTCAAGTACTTTTGCCTTGAAAGGCTCATCATTAGTAGCGTAAGACTTTGGGGAACTTCTAATAACCGTAGCGAGCGGCCCGCAGCGGATTTGAGGAGCGAATGCGTACGCAGGGTACGCTGAGCACCGCAAGAGCCGATCCGGGTTACGCAGTAGGTTATTAGCAGTTCCCTTTGAAGAATTTTTATAGCGCAGCATAAGGACTGGCAGTTGAGATGTCTGCCCTCGTAATACCCGGTTCAACTTGTATAGGTAGTGGTTTTTTTAACTGATCTTTTTTCAAGGACTTGTTTATGTGTGGCATTGTCGGCGCAGTAGCACAACGTGATATCACTCCCCTTCTTTTAGAAGGCTTGCAGCGGCTGGAGTATCGAGGTTATGACTCATGCGGCATCGCTTTGCACGTGCAAGGGATGCTTAAACGCAGCCGGAGTACAGCCCGCGTTGCCGAGCTTGCAGCACAAATGAAGGCAGAAAACTTAAGCGGCTTTACAGGTATTGCCCATACACGCTGGGCTACGCACGGAGCACCTGCTACCCATAACGCGCATCCACATTTTTCCCCTACCACGACTCATCCTCGCATCGCTCTTGTACACAATGGCATTATTGAAAATCATGATCAGTTGCGCAAAGAACTTCTCAACAAAGGTTATATATTCGACAGCCAGACCGATACTGAAGTCATTGCACATTTAATAGATGCTTTATATTCAGGCAACCTTTTTGAAGCTGTGCAACAAGCCGTTAAACGGCTCAAGGGCGCCTACGCAATTGCCGTCCTATGCATCAGCGAACCTCATCGCATCGTTGGAGCACGCCATGGCTCACCTCTGGTATTAGGGCTTGGCCAAGGAGAAAATTTTCTCGCTTCTGATGCTATGGCACTGGCCGGCACTACAGATCAAATCGTCTTTCTGGAAGAGGGGGACGTAGTAGACCTGCAACTAGGCCGCTGCTGGATTGTGGATAGCAGTGAAAAATTTGTAGAGAGGCCTGTAAAAACAATACAGGCTCATACGGGAATGACCGAGTTAGGGCCTTATCGTCACTATATGCAAAAAGAGATTTTTGAGCAGCCCAGAGCTCTTGCAGACACTTTAGATGAAACTGATGTTTCTTTAACTCCTCAATTGTTTGGCCCTGCAGCCGAGAAAGTGTTTAAGCAGATAGATCGCATTTTGATTCTTGCCTGCGGAACCAGTTTTTATGCGGGTAGTGTAGCGCGCTATTGGCTAGAGTCTGTTGCAGGGATTCCTACCACAGTGGAGGTAGCCTCTGAATATCGCTATCGGGAAAGCGTGCCCCATCCCAATACATTAGTAGTTACTATCACGCAGTCCGGAGAAACGGCTGATACGTTGGCCGCACTCAAACATGCCCGCAGTTTGGGAATGGAGCATACTCTTACCATTTGCAACGTCAGCACAAGCGCAATGGTGCGGGAATGCAAACTGAGTTATCTTACTCATGCGGGCGTGGAAATCGGGGTAGCTTCCACTAAAGGTTTCACCACTCAATTAGTTGCTCTGTTTTTACTCACATTAATATTGGCAAAAATTCGAGGCAAACTCTCACCAGAACAAGAAACTGAGCATTTGCTTAAGCTGCGCCATCTGCCTGTAGCTACCCAAGCCGTGCTAGCCTTGGAACCCAGTATTGTTGCGGTCGCGGAGCGCTTTACCAAAAAAGAAAACGCTCTTTTTTTAGGGCGAGGGATGCACTATCCCATTGCCCTGGAAGGTGCCCTCAAATTAAAAGAAATCAGCTACATCCATGCAGAAGCCTACCCTGCCGGAGAGCTAAAGCATGGGCCTTTAGCATTAGTCACAGAAGCTATGCCCGTGGTCACAGTAGCCCCAAATGACGCTTTACTTGAAAAACTTAAAAGTAATATGCAGGAAGTCCGGGCGCGAGGGGGCGAGCTCTATGTGTTTGCCGATGCGGATACCCATATAGAAAACGAACCCGGTATTTATGTCGTTCGGCTTCCCGGCCAATACGGCTTGCTAAGCCCTATTCTCCACACAATTCCACTACAGCTCTTGGCTTACCACACAGCCGTGGCAAGAGGTACCGATGTAGATAAACCAAGGAATCTGGCCAAAAGTGTGACAGTAGAATAAAAGAAAAATGCTTTTGCCCGCTAAAATCCTTAGCATGAATCAATACGAAACCTTTATGCGGTATGTGTATGAACAGGGCGTTCAAAAAACTGATCGCACCGGCACGGGCACAAAAAGCGTGTTTGGCTACCAGATGCGCTTTAATTTGCAGCAGGGCTTTCCCTTAGTTACTACCAAGAAACTGTTCATCAAGGCGATTATTTACGAATTATTGTGGTTTTTACGGGGCGATTCCAACGCCAAATGGTTGCAGGATCGTGGAGTCACGATCTGGGATGAATGGGCCGCAGAAAACGGTGATCTTGGTCCAGTGTATGGGGTGCAATGGCGCAGTTGGCCCACAGCAGATGGGCGTCATATTGATCAGATTAGCCAGGTAATAGAGACCATTAAGAAAAACCCAGACTCCCGCCGCATGCTGATCAGCGCCTGGAACGTTGGTGAGCTTGATAAAATGGCGCTGATGCCCTGTCATGCCTTTTTCCAATTTTATGTAGCTGAAGGCAAATTATCCTGTCAGCTTTATCAACGAAGCGCTGATATTTTTTTAGGAGTACCCTTCAATATTGCCAGTTACGCCCTGCTTACTCATATGATGGCGCAGCAATGTGATCTTGCAGTCGGTGAATTTATCTGGACAGGCGGGGATTGCCATATTTATAGCAATCATAAGACGCAGGTTGAACTTCAATTGTCTCGACAGCCTTTTGCCTATCCTCAATTGCATCTGAAACGCCGACCAAACTCCATTTTTGAATACGAATATGAAGATTTTGAGATTCAAGGATATGAACATCACCCCGCCATTAAAGCGCCTGTAGCTGTCTAGAATATGACAATTCTAAGTATTATTGTGGCAAGAGCCAGTAATGGGGTAATTGGTAAAGGTAACGAGCTGCCCTGGCATCTACCCGAAGATTTGGCCTACTTCAAACGTACAACCTTAGGCAAACCCGTCATTATGGGACGAAAAACCTGGGACTCTATTTTTGAACGGCTGGGAAAGGCTTTACCAGGGCGACGTAATATGGTGCTCACTCACAACGCTAGCTGGAAGGCAGCAGAGGCTGAACGCGTGGCCTCCCTGGAAGAAGCTTTGATATTGTGCTCGGATGTACCAGAAGTGTTTGTAATTGGTGGGGCACAGCTCTATGCTCAGGCTATAGAAAAAGCCGATCTGATTTATTTGACACAGATTGATCAAGCCTTTGAGGGTGATGTCTACTTCCCTCTGCCCCCCGCCTTTCAATGGGAGGAAATTTCTCGCCAAACTCAACACAGCAAAGATCAACCCTCCCTCACTTTCCATTGGATCAAATATCAAAGAAAGACGAGTAGGAGGCTCTAAGCAGCACAATAAGTAATTTTGTGTTTTAAAAGGAATCCTATAGAGGCACAATTTAATCTTGATCGGCACTTTCCGCGTTTAATCAAGATGATCCGAAAAGCACCAAACGGTAGAAAAACCAGAAAATGGCCATTTGTAGTCCCCGGCAAAAACGACAAGCAAGAGTCACACAGGACAAAAACAAGTGCATACTCCTACCGTGCTATCAATTTCTAGGCAGTGAGGAAAGTTTACAAAAGGCAGAAGAAGAACTCAGTTCAACCCCTTTTCCCCTTAAGGCTTGCGATGAGAGTGAGAGCTTTGCGATCGGCAATATTGCACTGCTGACACCCAAGCAGTGCTGGAAAATACACCCAAAATGAACTCTGGGTTCAATACAGGAATAAAAAAAGAGAGCCGGTAAAGGCTCTCTTTAATTACTGCTATTTCTATCTGAAATCAGACTAGCTGAAAAAGATTAGAAAGAATGACGTACACCAAACTCATAGCCTGTAGATTTTCCACCCGCTGTATTCAGCGTGGGAGAAACAAGCCCGTTAGTATTGGCTTCAAAGCGGGCGCCATCACGGTTCTTGATATGTACATAATGTGCATAAGCCGCAGTACGTTTAGACAGGTTATAAACATAACCAATACCAAACTGGGTCGCTTTTCCGTCAGCTACAGCATAAGTAGAATAAGGTGCTGGCACTACTGGAATCAGGTTGTCTACCTTGGTTTGTGCTACATCAAAACGCAGTTCACCTTGACCCAAAGGCGCGGTCAAACCGATCAAACCAGTTTTCCATTTGGTCACGTTAGTAACCTCATTGGTTCCATATTGGCCCATCAATTTGAGGAAGCCAAAGTTATAAGAACCACCAATATTGGCAACTTTATAATCGCCCGCAACATATTTTGTTTTACCTGCAGCAACAGCTATATCGAAGGGGCCGCCCGCATAACCTACACGCAGACCTGCATGATTTCCGTCTCTCTTGTTAGCCGCATTGGAGTTATTTTCTCCAAATGCATAAGTTGCTTGGCCATATAAGCCACCCAGATTGCTAGGCAGGAAATAAGCAATTGAGTTAGAAGCCCGTACCGAAGTAGGCATTGCCGTAATCAGATTGATATTAGTTGATTGGGCAACCCCATTGGTACCAAACGGATCAAATATGGTGAGGTTCCAGAAGGTGGGAACATAGTCGCGGCCCAAACGAACTTCACCAAAATTACCCAGCAAGCTCACAGTAGCGCGACGGTTAAAGGTTAAACCGCCACCGCCAGTGCCACCAGTGGACTGGTTATTGGTGTTGGTACCACCGAAACTACCGTTATCGTTATTCAGACCGGCTTCTAGCCAAAATGCTGCACGCATACCGCCGCCCAGATCTTCAGTACCGCGGACACCAAAACGGGTGGAGTTAATACCGCTACTGCTCAGGCCCGTCACACTGCCGTTATTAGTTGTGGAAATATGGCCCAGCGCAGCGTCAACGATACCGAACATCGTAACGCTGGTTTGCGCTTGGGCAGCACCTGCAAATGCACCCAGCACAGCCAGGGCAAGAAGAGATTTTTTCATGGATTGCTCTCCGAAAGTTAATTATCAATGAGGCAGCAAAGCCATTTGATTGAACGCTCTGCCGCGAACTTCCTAATAAGTCCGTGGAAGCTATAGACATTGTCGCAGGTCTGCCCAAACTTGACCAACTCTACAGGCTTAATCGCTTGACTATTCATGAAGTAGTGTTGCCTGTACACAACCTTTCCACAATTTTTCGTTGTATATAAAGCATTTTTATTCCTGAATCTGCCTGATTTTGGCTTTTTTTACTTTATTTGCCACAGCTTGAATTTCTTATCGGGCAACTTTGTAGCAAACTGTAGTTCATCGCATCAGGCGAGAAAATATATTTCGATGAAGAAGGAGCGTTATGTTTATTCGGAAAAAATCAGTCAGCGCAATCGCACAGCTATTTGGGGTTGCGCTTGTTGCGAGCCATGCAACTCTGGCATTGGCGCAACAGCAACAAGAACAAAAATTAGAGAAAGTTGAGATTACCGGTTCTTCTATCAAACGCAGCATTGCTAGCGAAGGCGCGTTACCCATTACTGTGATTTCCGTAAAGGAATTACGAGAAGCGGGAGTAACCACTACTGAAGAGTTGGTTGGCCGCGTTGCTTCCAGCCAGTCTTCGCTAGGCACAAGCCAGTCCATAGGCTCTGCAACAGGCGGACGTGCAAATGCAAATCTACGGGGTTTGGGCGCTAATAAGACTTTAGTACTTTTAAATGGCCGTCGCGTAGCTGCATTTGCGTTTGACTCTGCAACCGTAGATTTAAATGCTATTCCGTTTGCTGCAATTGAGCGAGTAGAGATTCTGCGCGATGGTGCATCCGCTATTTATGGAACTGATGCTATTGGTGGAGTAATTAACTTCATTACCAAAAATAATTACAACGGCATTGAAGTTGCCGGGGAATATCAACGACCTGAAAAAAGTGGTGGAGTATCAAAACGCGCCACTATTACAGGAGGCATTGGTAACCTCGATACCGATAAATTCAATCTCTGGGCCACCTTTGACTATCATAAGCAAGATGCAGTTGCGGCAACCCAGAGAGACTTTGCCAAGACAGGGGTTATTCCTGAAAGAGGTATTTTCCTTACCTCAGGCACAACTTTCCCGGGCAATTTTTCCCAGACCAGCACCAGCCTGACGGGTAACCCTACTATATTGAATGCCGAAAAATGTGCCCCTCCCTTTTCTTTGTATCTACCTGAAAGCTTTGGAACAAAAACCTGTAGATATGATTACACGGCTGCTATTGATATTATTCCCCCCACAGAGCAAACAACTTTTGCTACCCGTGGAACATTCAATTTAAGTGATGCCGCTCAGTTTTCTCTGGAATATGTTCGCGCTACCAACAAGAACATTGCGCGGGTAGCCGAAGATCCGGTAACAGGGATTGTCATGACCCCCAGCAGCCCCTATTACCCAAAGACTTACCCTGGAATTGATGCCACAAAAAACATTACCGTAGGTTGGCGCATGATTCCTGCTGGGCGCCGTACTAATGAGTCTGAATCCACTGCTCAGCGGGTAGTTGCTGATTTGAAAGGCGTTATTGGTGCATGGGACTATCGTACAGGGCTGTACTGGACCGAAAGTCGTGTACAAGACGGCGCTACTGACGGCTATGTAAATGCCGGTTTAATTAAAGCAGGGGTTCTTAATGGTACTTTGAATCCTTTTGGTCCAGCAGATGAAGCCCAGCTAAAGCTAATTAACGATGCAAAAATTAAAGGCACTTTTGCAAAAGGGGTTGGCTCAACCATAGGATACGATGCCCGTATTTCACGTGAACTGTTCAAAATGGGTGGAGGTGCAGCTGCCCTTTCTCTAGGGTTGGATCTACGTCGGGAAAAATACAAAAATGATACCGTTGATGAGAACGTAAGCGCAGCCCCTTCGGCTGGACGCAGTCCCTCTCACACCGCAGGAGACCGGAATGTAACTGCACTCACCGGGGAGATGTTGCTACCCTTTACTGATACCTTGGAGATGCAACTGGCTGCCCGTTATGACCGTTACTCTGATTTTGGGGGTACTTTCAACCCCAAGGTGGGTTTCCGCTGGCAACCTGTTAAGTCAGTAGTAGTACGCGGTTCCTATAACACGGGCTTTCGCGCTCCTTCACTTGATGATCTGTATGGGCCACAAACTCTTACCTTTACCGCCAACTCTTATGATGATCCAATCCTGTGTCCAGGCGGTGTAGTAGCTCCTGGTGGTATTGAATCGCGGGATTGCGGACAACAAACGCAACGCTTAGTGGGTGGAAATACTGCTCTAAAACCTGAAAAATCCAAGACTTTTTCTTTAGGAGTAGCGTTTGAACCCATCAAAGATCTAACAGTCTCAGCGGATTACTTCAACATTAAGCTCACTAAACAAATCAGTGAATTCCCCGAGCAAGCGATTTATGAAGATCCTGTCAAATATGCTTCTCGTTTTATTCGCTGCAATCAACTATCTCCTAATGTTCAGGATAACTACGCAGGTTGCCAGGCAGACTATGCCAACGGCAAGGGTATTGCCTACATTCTCGCCTTAACCGACAACCTTGGAAGCGTTAAAACTAACGGTCTCGACTTTAATGCAGATTACGCCTTAAATGCCGGTGATCTTGGCCGTTTTAACTTCTCCTGGTCTGGCACATGGGTGCATAAATACCTCTACCAGCGCAGTGAGGCTGATCCGTTTGTAGAAAATGTTGGGGCTTACGTAGACTCCAGTCCTGTTTTCCGCTGGCAGCATGTCATTGGAGTAAGCTGGAAACATGGACCTTTTGCCGCGCAATGGAATACGCGTTACAAAACGGGATACAGAGATGCAAATACCAGTGTAGAACCAGAGTTTTTCAACCGCGTAGGTTCTTATGCACTGCATGACGTTTCTTTTACCTATACGGGAGTAAAGAATTTAACTCTTACAGCAGGGATCAAAAATCTGCTCGATACAAAGCCACCTTTCTCTAATCAAGAAACGGTCTTCCAGAAAGGCTATGATCCTCGCTATACCGATGCTTTAGGTCGTACCTGGACTTTACGAGCTTCCTATAACTTCAAGTAATCTGAAGCTTCAAGAAGCGTTAGGCTAAGGGATAAAACCCGCAACATTTAAAACCGTTGCGGGTTTTATTTTTTAAATTCCCGTATATTTAAAAAGTTTCAATGATGGCTGAGGAAAGCCAAAAGTAACCCTGAATTAATAATCCCCTTAAAAGCCAACACCGATCGCCGCATAAGTGGCAACTATGCAGAAGCCCTGCTAAAACGCTCACTCAATGCCTCCAAAACCCCTTTTAATACCCGCTATTCTCACAACAAACGCTGAGATAATACTCTTTAGCCCACTCTAATTTTTCCTAGCCAGCTCCAACACTTTGGAAGCATCACGGCTATTGAGCACCTCAGTAAATTCCTTTTTATAACGTTGGTACTCAGCCAACAGCTTTTCATCGGTACCGATTAACTCTTTAACCACTGCGGGAAAATCACCGCATAATGCTGAGCTCATACACATGGCCAGCATATAGTGGGAATCAGCTTCACACGCCATTCCAAACTCACACAGGGCGGCACGAAAACCTATTAATTTTGCATTAGCTCCCCGTTCTGCGGACGATCTCTCACTATTTTCTGGGCTGTGATTGAGGATGGATTCAGCAAGTAATTCCAAGGCATAGCCATTTTTATCCTCAATCAATTTTTGCAGGGTTTGCTGTGCCTGCAAAAACTGCTTTTTATCCCCACTTAAATCCGCTTCAAATTGCTGATCAAACTCTAAGAGCCTTTTTTGTTCCTCATGAAGAAGAGCCAACCTATCCCCTTTTCTTACATTTAGAAAACCTTTGCATCGCGAAAAAAACTCTACTTTAGCGTTCAGCATGCGGGTTTTCTTTTCTGGAGCAAAACTCTCGGGGATAGCATTTGGAAAAATATCAGGGGGATGCCGCAACTCATCATATCCTATAAAAAAATCCCCACATAAATTAAGTGCTCGGGTAGCAAGAATGCGCTCAGTCGGATCTTTAACCTTTCTTTTTAACTCATAAAACGCGTATAAATCTTGAGCCAAAGAAAATTCTTCACTTGAGGGTTGTGGGGCTGCCGGAAATTCTGTTGGCTCGACAGGACTTTGTGTCAGGGCTTGAAGATAAAAAGCGGGACTAGGCTTTACTTGAGGAGACGGCAACACATTAACAGGGGGCCATAATATTAAAATCAAGAAGACAGTCGACATTAGTAGGCCTACGCTAAGGAGTAAAGTTCGATACATACGCATGGCTATCTTTTATCCCTACAACTACTTTGTTAAACCCTAAAAACCCTAAAAAAAAAACCGCACTAGTTTTGCAAAGCTAGTGCGGCGGTGTACTACCCTACAAACAAGCTTTGCTTGTTTGTAGCTTAAAGAGCGGGTTATTTAAATTGATAGATGGCGTTCACGTAAACAAAGCGACCCCTGGGATCATATTGAGTAACATCATATCCCGCTTGAAACTGGTTACTCACTGGAGTAAAGACTGCGGGTTTAGTATTGAACACATTTTTCACACCCAAGCCCAAGGTTAAATCTTTAATACCCTTGTATTGCACATTGGCATCAAAAAGTGACTGGCTACCAATATAGTTAGGTTCACCATCTAAACGGTCCCCCGCACGATACCCACTGCTGTAGTTCTGCACCAAGGTACCTGTCCAGGGGCCTTGCGTTAAAGAAACACTCAAGGCATGTTTCCAGCGCAGAATCACACCACCCTTATCTGCTCCAAGCACCGGAGTTCCATCAGGCTCTACCAGAGTACCTACTTTTCGTGACAGCGCTCCTCCAGGACTGGTCTGGTTGAACTTGTTCATATAGGTACCGTTCAAGTTTATATCCAGCCGAGCAAAATCCAGGTTTTGCCGGAAAGAAGCAAAAACATCAGCACCAGAAACTTTTGCAGTACCTGTATTCGCTAAAATAGTGCGAATAAGGTCAATTTCTTTACCATTCAGGTCCACAAGCCCAGCATAAGCAGGATCGCCTGCACGGAAGCGGGAAACCACTTCCTGAGCCGAGGGGGTTGCAAGAATATCCGTTACATTCAAGCGGAACAGATCAACTCCAAAGCTCAGATTGCCTGTAGGAGAAATCACTAAACCAATAGAACGTTGTTTGGACTTCTCGGGTTTAAGATTGGGATTTCCCCCAGAAATAGCATTGACCTGAAGATCGGTCTGACCCGTTGCAGGATCATCAAACTGTTCTGAAGTCCCTGTTATTTGTGGTTTCCATAGATCTGTCAAAGTAGGCGCTCTAAAACCACTGCCCAAAGAAGCACGTAGCAATACTGCACTATTTGGCTGCCAACGGGCACTGGCTTTGTAGTTGGTAGAGTTGCCTACATCATTATACCGATCATGCCGTAGCGCTAGGTTTCCTTCCAAGCCTTTGAGCACAGGTACATTAATCTCGCCAAAAACGGAGTTAATGGTACGAGAACGGTCCACCGGTGGCTGACTACCCCCTAGGCCTGCGATATCCCCTGTTTCAAGGGCGGGGCTGGGGCGAGTCACGTAAGATTCACGACGGGACTGGAAACCAGCCGCATATTGTGCAGCGCCCTCAGGCATTTTGAACAACTCCCCGGAAATTTTGCCGTCCAGTACATCACTCTTGGATTTAGCATCTAAAGTACTGCCAGAATATTTTGCGGCTTGCAGTTTTTCTGCCAAAGGCCCCACCTGTACACCGTTAGGAGCCCAAGGATTCCAGTTATTGGCAGGATCATTGATAATTTTTGCGTAGGTCGCCTGGGAAAAGTAGCCGTCAGGGACAGTCCCTGTTAATTTGCTTTGATTACTGGAATAAGCTACTTCATAGTCCTGGCCTGCTATATTTCCTTTAACACCCACCACAATACGGCTCTGGGTAGACTCATCTTTATTGGTCCGACCGCCAAAATCAAATACCCGGGAGGTAATCGCCAAGGGTTTACCAATCAAATCATTAAAGCCTTGACTCTGCAGATAAGGTGCTGCAATGGATTTATAAGCCGGATTATCCGGGTACAAAATAAGTGCAGGATCTATCTTTTGTTTTTGGAATTCTCCATCCGTCAGCAAGAAACTGCGGCGCACTGGACTAGGCTGAAAAATTTGCGTTACCGTGCTTTTTGAATACAGGGCATCAGCAAACACTTCCGTGTTGGCATTAAGCTTGAAAGTAAAATTACCGGTCAAATTGACTAGATCTCGCTTAGGCAACAAACCTACAAAAGGTCCTGTGTCAAATACACAATAGGGAGCGCCATTGGAGGTTGGTGTTGAACTTTTCACCATCTGAATATCAGCACATTTATCCTGTGCGGCTAAAGGGTTACCAAAACCCGTTCCTGGAGAGTTTCCAAACAGTCCGGGGACCCGATCATTAGGGAAAGCACCAGGAATATACCCGCCTTCAATATTGCCTTGGCCGGTGGCGCCGGAAGCATAAAAAGGTTCAAAGGTCGCCGATTTTGAAAAATCTCTGTCTTTACCAAACAAAATCTTGTCTCTTTCCACCGAAGCAGAAACAACTGCGCTGAATCCAGACGTGGCAAGATCTCCAAAACCGGCTGTAACAGAAGCTTTTGCATTTTGGCCTCCCCCACTTGCAGTTGGAGTACCGTAACCAGCAGATACCTCAACCCCGGTAAAACTGCGAGACAGAATAAAGTTTACTACCCCGGCAATTGCATCACTACCGTAAACACCGGAAGCACCATCTTTAAGAACCTCAATTCGTTCAATGGCAGCTAGAGGAATGGCATTTACATTCACTGTAGCACCGCCACCCCCTGCAAAAGCCGCCAAACGCCGCCCATTTACTAAAACAAGCGTGCGCTCATCGCTTAAACCCCGCAGAGAAATGGAAGACACCCCATAAGTAGTTGTTCCTGCACCGGTTGCCCCTAGGGTTTGACCTGAAGAGGACAAGGAAGAAATCGAGGCCAAAAGTTCTTGCGTGCTGGTTGCACCCGTGCGGGCAATGTCTTGTTTAGTCAGCACCTGCACTGGCAAAGCGGTTTCTGCGTCAACACGTTTAACCGATGAGCCAGTAATCTCTACCCGCTGCAAAGGCTGAGTAGGCTGAGCTTCTTGCGCAACGACTAAACTGCTTGCAGTAGCTAAACTCAAACTTCCAAAAATTTGTGCAACTACGCTGACGGACTTCTTGCGAATAAACATGCATTCTCCCGGTTAAATTACGATAAACATTTCTACAATAACCCTGGAATTTTCTGCAAAAACGTTTTCTAGGGTTAACAAAATATCTGCAGACTTTACAATAATTTTTTATCCAAAGCTTTTAAACTCTAGATAAGCCACAGTTTCAGACTAAAAGCGTGTTGTATCGCTGCTAATTTAGGAAATGTCGAAAGGCTTAAAAAGTTGTGCCCTTACAACAAGTTTTTAAGTGAGTAAAGACTAACTCGCTAGCTTAAAGATAGGAACTTTTAAACATTTGTATGGCCCGATTAATCCTTGCTTCTAGCTCGATTTACCGCAGAGAATTACTGGAACGTCTTCGTATTCCTTTTATTACCGAGTCTCCCAACATCGATGAAACTCCCCTGCTCGAGGAATCTCCTCTACAGATTGCACAAAGACTAGCGCAGGAAAAAGCCTTGGCGGTAGCCGTTGCCCACCGAGCGCCAATACAGGAAACGCTGGTCATTGGCTCCGATCAGGTAATAGATCTGGACGGCCAAGCGCTGGGAAAACCGCAGACTCATGAAGAGGCCGTGGGACAATTGCGGCAAATGCGAGGCCGACAATTGTGGGTATACACTGCAGTTGCGGTAGTGCGATGTTCTGATTTACAGCTGCAGACCGCGCTTTCAAGCGTATCAGTAAGTTTACGAGACTATTCCGATAAAGAAATTGAAACCTATCTTCACCTGGACAAACCCTATGACTGTGCAGGAGCTATTAAATCGGAATCCCTGGGCATCGCGCTGATTGAGCGGATCGACTCTCATGATCCGACCGCCTTGATCGGCTTGCCTTTAACGGACACGCTACGCCTGCTGCGATGCTTTGGTGTCGATGTCTTGTCAATGGCTCAAGCCCAATCATGAGCATGAGCGGAACACTTTATCTCATTCCTTGCAGTCTCGGGGAGCAAAATGAGACTAGCCATATGCAAAGCTGGCAACCTTTAGCGGTACGGGCCCAAATACAAAAACTGCAATATTTTGTGGTGGAAAACGCCAAAACAGCTCGTGCTTTTCTAAAGGCCTGCGAGCATCCGCAAGCCTTAGTTTCTTTGCAGTTTATAGAAATTCCAAAGCATGAAACCCCTGATACAGCTTCTGTAATGGCCTTATTGCAAGAAGGCATTAATGTTGGGGTTTTATCCGAAGCCGGCTGTCCCGGAGTTGCAGATCCAGGGGCGGTTTTTGTAGCAGCAGCGCATCTGGCTCATATACCGGTAAAACCCTTAGTCGGGCCTAGCGCCTTGCTACTAGCGCTAATGGCCAGCGGGATGAATGGCCAAGGTTTTGCATTTCATGGTTATCTGCCCATTCCTGACAAAGATCGTTTCAACAAGCTCAAAATACTGGAACAGACCTCCCGCAACACGGGAAGCACTCAATTATTTATCGAGACCCCTTTTCGCAATCATGCTCTGTTGCTTACGCTGCTGAGTGGTTTGGCTGCAGATACCCGCCTAGCCATCGCGTGCGATTTAACACTGCCTAGCGAGTGGATCTGCGTTAAAACCATCGCTCAATGGAGAAAAGAAGCGCCGCCAGACTTGCATAAACGACCTGCCGTTTTTTTACTGGACGCACGGAAAATTTAAGCTTGGAGCCTAAGTCATCTGAAGCTTAGGCCGGATACCCTAAAAGATCGTGATCTGTTGCCTCTGAAATGCGGACAGAAATAATATCTCCCACCTTATACTTTCTGCTGGGGCGATCTGCTGGAGCAATTTGAACGATACCGTCTATTTCAGGCGCATCCGCGAAACTGCGGCCTATTCCCCCTTGAGCATTGGCACTATCTACGATCACCTGAAGACGACGGCCCACCAGACGCTGCAAACGGTTTTTGGAAATCTGTGCCTGTGCTTGCATTAAGCGGTCTTTGCGTTCTTGCCGCAAGGGCTCGGGCACCATCCCCGGCAGGGTATTGGCTGCTGCTCCTTCTACCTCGGAATAAGCAAAGCAACCTACGCGGTCTAATTGAGCTTCATGCAAAAATTCCAATAAATGTTCAAATTCTTGCTCTGTTTCTCCCGGAAAGCCGGTAATAAAGGTAGAACGAATAGTTAAATCTGGGCAAATCTTGCGCCAGTGTGCAATACGTTCCAGATTACGCTCCCCGCAGGCAGGGCGTTTCATGCGCTTTAAAACCTCAGGGTGGCTGTGTTGGAAGGGAATATCCAGATACGGCAAGATTTTACCCTCGGCCATGAGAGGTAATACTTCGTCTACATGCGGATAAGGGTAAACATAATGTAAACGCACCCAGACCCCTAAGCGACCCAGTTCCTCACACAGTTGCGTCATGCGGGTACGCACAGGTCGACCATTTACAAAATCGGTGCGATATTTTAGATCTACCCCATAGGCACTGGTATCCTGGCTAATCACCAATAACTCTTTGACGCCAGCCCGTACTAAGGCTTCTGCTTGCCGCATGACTTCACCAATAGGGCGACTTACTAAATCTCCTCGCATACCGGGAATAATGCAAAAAGTACAACGATGATTACAACCTTCGGAAATTTTTAGATAAGCATAATGTTTAGGAGTGAGCTTGATTCCCGCTTCAGGCACTAAGTCGCTAAACGGATCGTGCGGTCGAGGCAAATGCAGATGAACCTGCTGCAGCACCTCTTCTGTCGCATGAGGCCCCGTGACTGCCAGAACCTTGGGATGAATTTTTGAAACCAGGTTCTGACCACTAGCCGCATCCGTTTTGGCGCCCAAACATCCTGTGACAATAACTTTTCCGTTTTCAGCCAATGCTTCGCCAATAGTATCCAAGCTCTCCCGGACGGCATCATCAATAAAACCGCAAGTATTGACAATAACAAGATCAGCGCCGGAAAAAGTTTTTGAAGTTTCGTATCCTTCTGCACGAAGTTGGGTCAAAATAACTTCAGAATCAACCAGGGCTTTTGGGCAACCCAAGGATACGAACCCAATTCGGGGCGGGGTTGAACAAGCGGCAGGAGTTTGAATATCAGTAAAAGTGCTCACGAAAAACCGATCAACAAATAATTAAATATACAGTTTACCGAGCTGCTAAGCACCTCTCTAGAGAGAGTTATTTGTTACGTGAATCCACTGCCCCGAACGGATAGTTTCCAAACATTGTTTTGGTCTGGTTTTGCATTTGTTCTTGCATCTGCATAAACAGGTTTTTACTTTGTTCCAAGTAAGTCCCCATCATGCTTTGCAGCATAGGCGCTTGTCCACTCATGAACTGTGCCCACGTCTCAGGAGCAAATGAATTTGCTGTAAAAAGTGCCTGGTTTTGTTCTTGAAACCTGTTTTGAATTTCAAGAAAAGCTTGAATATTTTTTTCTAAAAAAGGGCCCATTACTCCTTGCATCGCATGACCATAAAAGCGAATGATATTGGCTAGTACTACGGCAGAAAACATGGGAGAACCGCCAGATTCTTCCTCAAGAATAATTTGCAACAATATTGAGCGGGTAAGGTCGTCATTGGTTTTTGCATCCACTACGCTAAAGGCTTCATTTTCTAACACGAGTTGCTTTACATCCTCCAAGGTAATGTAAGTGCTTGTTTGGGTGTCGTATAAACGCCGGTTAGGATATTTTTTAATGATTCTGAGTTGTCCGGGCTTAACTGCTGACTTTTCACTTGCCATGGTTGTCTCCAAATCTTATGTAGTAAGCACAAACAAATCCCTTAGACCTCAGGTTTTACGCTGTAATTGTTTAGTAGAGCTTTGCGCCGCTTAATGTTTAGATTGTAGTCCTGTTATCAAGAGAATCGGCAATTGGAGCTCTAAACTGTCGTTCAAGTTCTAAGCTAACGGTAGCTGCGTGTGGGCCTTACACTGCGCATCATGCAATTGCACGATTAAAGTTTTTTCAGATCCGCCGTATTCCTGAATAAAACGGCAAACCGCATAGGATTGCGATTTTTCCTCGTATTCTTCAACCCATTTCTGCCGCCTGTACAGTTGCTCTTGATCTAAAGGCCAGTCTTGACGCAAACTCGTCAAGCCGATCCGATAGGGCTTTGGACTAAGCCGGGCACGATAACATTCTTGAATACGGCATAAATATCGGTAATTAGAATCTGCCTGAAAATGCTTCATTAAGCGATCGGCCGCCTCGCTGGCCGCTGGAATGCTTTCTCCCAAGACCAATAAACGCATGCCTTGAGCAGTTTCATACAAGCGGTAAGACAAATGCCGGTAAGCAGCTGCCTGTATCCCAGCTTCAATCGCTGCTTGCATTCTTGCTTTTTTAGCTTTGCCCCGCCAACTTACCAAACGCTGCCATAGGCTTGGAATTACGGTGTCAATGTCGATGATTACCGTATCCTCAGAATTTAGGATCAATGCTCCATACCGATTACGGGTAAGGACATTATGGGTATCTACCTCTTGCACAATCTCCTCACGAATAGCAGGCTCATAATCAGCCAAGGCATCCTGCTTGCCTTGAACACGCTCTTGCAATCGCTCTAAAATTTGCACTGCATCTTGCTGAGCATCTGCTTCTGAGAGATTAGATTTACCATAAACCTTTGCAGGATGCAGTTGTCCTTGAATCTCTAGCTGACCAGCCTGTTTGACCCAGTATCGAAATAGCCGCATGAAGACCTCTTTTTCTTTGTATTTGTTCAGGGAAATCTGCTGGATTCCACGCTTTATACTTTCTCCATTTATTAAATGAAGTTGGTTTAGGAACTTGCTAAACGGATATAAGCTGAGCCTGACAACTAGTTTATAAGGTTTACTCTCAATAAAGGTTTAGAGTAATGAAAATTGCCTTGCCGCAATATTTATGAGTCTTTTAGACCAAAAACTGCTGAAGTAGTGCATAAACATTGCGGTGAGGCAGCTTAACAAGCATTCTATAATGCTAAAAAATTCCTACTAAAAGTTCCGCATGTTAACCAACGCACCGCATACTTCTGCTACAGCTAACGCTCATCAATCTTCCAATAGTGAGTTGGCCAAATCCTTTGAGCCTGCTGCCATACAGGCCCACTGGGCTTCCGAATGGGAAGCGCGATCTTACTTTAAGGCCGGCACTCACCGAAAAAGTGAGCACAACCAGCAAAGTTTTGCTATTCAATTACCTCCCCCTAATGTAACAGGGCGTTTGCATATTGGTCATGCCTTTAATCATACGGTTATGGATGCTTACACGCGCTATCACCGTATGCTAGGTTTTGACACTAACTGGTTACCCGGCACAGACCATGCCGGTATTGCGACACAGATTGTGGTGGAACGCATGCTGGAGACCGAAGGTAAGAGGCGCACTGATTTCAGCCGCGAAGCTTTTATTCAGCGCGTTTGGGAATGGAAAGAACATTCTGGCGGAAGCATTCTGGCGCAAATGAAGCTGCTGGGCGACTCTGCAGATTTTTCGAACACCTATTTCACCATGGATGAAAAAATGAGCCGTGGCGTTACCGAGGTGTTTGTTCATTTATATGAAGAAGGTCTTATTTACCGAGGTAAACGCCTCGTTAACTGGGAGCCTGTACTGAAAACAGCAATCTCAGATTTAGAAGTCGTTAGCGAGGAAGAAGACGGCCATTTGTGGGAAATTCTCTATCCTTTTGCTTCAGGCCCCATAGAAGGCTTAGAGGGCTTAACCGTCGCCACGACTCGACCAGAAACGATGCTGGGCGATGTAGCGGTAATGGTTCACCCGGAAGATGAACGCTATCAGCATTTGATCGGGCAACAACTACAGCTACCCTTGTGCAACCGTACTATTCCTGTTATTGCAGATGAATATGTAGATCGTGCTTTTGGCACTGGCTGCGTTAAGGTAACTCCTGCACATGACGAAAATGATTATGCGGTTGGCAAACGCCACGGCTTGCCGATGATTAATATCTTTACCTTGGAAGCACATATCAACGAGGCAGCCCCTACTGCTTATCAAGGCCTGGACCGTTTTAAGGCCCGTAAACAAATAGTGGATGAGTTGCAAGAATTAGGATTGCTGGTGCAGATCAAAAAACACAAATTAATGGTGCCGCGCTCAGACCGCACCGGTACGGTTATTGAGAAGATGTTGACCGATCAATGGTTCATGGATCTGAGCAAACCCGGGGCTGGGTTGGACAAAATTACCCTGCCTGCGCTGGATGCTGTCACCAGTGGTCGTATTAATATTTATCCTGAGCAATGGGTTAGTACTTACAAACACTGGTTAAATAATATCCAGGACTGGTGCATTAGTCGCCAGCTGTGGTGGGGGCATCAGATTCCAGCCTGGTATGGCGAAGATGGCAGCCTATTTGTGGCACATACCCAGGAACAAGCCCGAGCTAAAGCAAGCGCAGCAGGCTATACCGGCCCACTTACACGCGATGAAGATGTCTTAGATACTTGGTTTTCCTCCGCCCTGGTCCCTTTTACCTCTCTGGGCTGGCCCGATACCTCCCCTGCTACGGCTCAAGCCATGGAGAAATATCTGCCTTCCAGTGTACTGGTCACCGGCAATGACATCTTATTTTTCTGGGTAGCACGCATGGTGATGATGACCCTGTATTTCACCGGAAAAATCCCTTTCAAAGACGTTTATATTCACGGCATGGTACGCGATGCGGAAGGACGTCGCATGAGTAAAAGCGAAGGCAATACGATTGACCCGATTGATGTGATCAACGGCATCGATCTAGCCAGCTTAACAGCGAAGAGCACTACCGGTCTGCGTCGTCCGCAAGATGCTCCAAAAATTGCTAAACGTCTTGAGAAAGAGTTTCCTCAAGGGATGCCCGCTTATGGCGCTGACGCGCTTCGCTTAACCCTGGCTTCAGGCGCGACACTGGGACGTAATATCAATTTTGATATGAAGCGCTGCGAGGGGTATCGTAATTTTTGCAATAAGTTATGGAACGCTACCCGGTTTGTGCTCATGAATTGCGAAGGGCAAGACAATGGTTTCAAAACCCATAGCAAGCAAGAGTGTCAGGTAGAGGGCCAAACCACGAGTGGTCTTCCGGGCTATTTAAGTTTTTCATCTGCAGATAAATGGATCGTTAATACTCTACAACGTGCCGAGGCCGAAGTGGCAAGCGGCTTTGCACAATACCGGCTGGATAACGTGGTCAATGCCATTTATCATTTTGTCTGGGATGAGTATTGCGACTGGTATCTTGAACTAGCCAAGGTGCAGCTTCAGTTTGGTAGCGAGCAGGAAAAACGGGCAACTCGCCGTACTTTACTGCGCGTCTTGGAAACAATATTACGTTTACTACATCCTATTGCTCCCTTTATTACCGAAGAGTTGTGGCAAAGGGTCTCAGTAATCGCTGAGCAAAAGCGTATGGATGAAGCCCGCAGCATTATGGTTCAAGCCTATCCGCAAGCACAAATGGATAAAATTGACGCTCAGGCAGATCACTGGATGGCAGAGCTAAAGCGCTATATCGATGCGGTACGCAACTTGCGCGGTGAAATGAAGCTTTCTCCGGCAGAGCGGGTACCCTTGCTTGTGGAAGCAAAAGGCAGCGTGGCCCAAACCCTGGAAAACTCAGCCCCTTATCTTCTTGCCCTAGCCAAGCTGGCTGGTTTGACTCTAGTGGAAACTTTACCCAATAGAGGTGCTCCGACGGCAGTAGTAGGAGAAGTGCGGCTTATGCTCAATGTGCAAGTAGATACAGAGGCCGAAATTAAGCGAATCTCTAAAGAAATTAATCGGGTACAGGCCGAAATAGATAACAGCAAAGCCAAACTGAGGAACCCAGCTTTCATAGATCGGGCTCCAGCTGCTGTAGTCCAGCAAGAAAAAGAACGATTAGCCGACCGGGAGCTGACTTACACAAAATTAAGAGGCCAGCTTGAACTTTACATCCATAGTCCAAGTTTTAAATTACCATGCCCATAAACCCATAAAAGGAGACCTGTACCATGAAACTCACTCTGCCAAAATCCCTGACTGCCTTTACATTCGCACTGCTTCCTCTGCTCACGCTGGCTCAGGCAAGTCCGGTTGGTCTGTGGAAAACCATTGATGATAAGACCGGTCAACCCCGCTCTTTAGTACGCCTTACGGAAAACGCAGGGATGATTGAAGGAAAAATTGAAAAAACCTTTCCGCGGGAAGGTGAAAAACCCAGCGAAGTCTGCGACAAATGCACCGATGAGCGCAAAGGCAAACCCATGATTGGCCTGCCTATCATGAAGGGATATAAAAAAGACGAGGAAAACGCCAATAAATGGATTGGTGGGGAGATTCTGGATCCCAATAATGGCAAAGTTTACAAAAGCACCCTTAGCCTGATTGAAGGCGGCGCAAAGATGGATGTGCGAGGATATATTGGCGCTCCACTGTTCGGACGTAACCAGACCTGGATCAGAGAACAGTAAACTGAGCCTTGCTCTTGCGCGCTTAAAGGGCGTTAAGTTAATGCAAAGTTTCAGCACGCTTAACGGGCCCGTCGCGCACCGCGGCGGCTCGCACGCTGGGCAGCTTTACGGTATTCCTGGGCAATTTGCCCAGGATTTCGCCGCTCATCTGTTGGGTCTTTGACAGGAGGCGATTTGCGCTTGCTTAGTGTTTTGCCTGCGGCCAGCAACTTTTTAGCAATATGTCCTGAAGGTTTTACAGAGGCAGGGGAGGGTTTAAGTACTGCAGCATTAGCGGTGCTGTACGGTAAAGTGGGATCAATTTTGCTTTTTTGAGCATGGGGGCGAAACAGCACTAACAGTTTGCCAATATGTTGTACCAAGTGCGTCTGCAGCTGCTCACAGATTTGTTGAGCCATTAAGGCGCGCTCAGCACGATCTTCACAGAAAATGCGGACCTTGATCAACTCATGCGCCAGTAACTGTAGATCAATAGCCTTCAGTACAGCCTTTGAGATGCCCTCATTCCCAATCATGACGACAGGGTCCAGATGATGCGCATGGGCTTTAAGATTGCGGCGCTCCAAGGCAGAAAGTAAAGTGAAAAGTTCGCTCATATGTGTAATTATCCCAAAAACGGCTTTGATGGTTTACTTAGCTGTTAAAGAGCTCATGAATCCTGATGTTTTTATTTTTCACCCGAGTCACTCTTTGAGCGGCCTCTCTACAGCCCCGATTGCACCGCTCTGGGGCGTGGCTGCCTATTTTAGGCGCTGGCCTGGCAC
The DNA here is from genome assembly GCA_019695155.1 of Burkholderiaceae bacterium. Taxonomy (GTDB): domain Bacteria; phylum Pseudomonadota; class Gammaproteobacteria; order Burkholderiales; family Burkholderiaceae_C; genus Piscinibacterium. The sequence goes on from JAIBAO010000048.1 coordinate 60,486, forward strand.
TTTCTTGCGCCTACCTCGACGAGGGCCTGTGCAGCTGCTTTTTCTAGGATTATCGCAGCACACAATAAAATTTCAGATAAAAATTAGTAAATAATGAAAACAGCAAAAAAGAAAAACAGGTTTTCCGCTAGCTGGCTGCATGACCATATTAATGACCCCTACGTGAAAATGGCTACCCAGCAAGGCTACAGAGCGCGTGCAGCGTTTAAACTGATAGAGATTCTCGATCATTACAAATTGCTCAAAGCCGGAGCTCGAGTCGTAGATTTAGGCTCTGCCCCAGGAAGCTGGTGCCAAGTCATCCGCGAAAGATTGAAAACCTCGGGTGGAGGGGTTAATGGAAAAATTATTGCGGTGGATATTTTGGCTATGGAACCGGTTGCCGATGTTATTTTTCTAGAAGGAGACTTTCGTGAAGAGAAGGTACTACTGCAGCTTGAAAATTTTCTGGAAAATCAAAAACTAGATCTGGTTTTATCCGATATGGCCCCTAATTTAAGTGGGGTAGCCACGGCAGACGCTGCGCGAATTTCTCATTTAAATGAAATCGCTATGGAATTTGCTCTGAGCCATTTAAAACCTGCGGGAGCGCTGGTCGTGAAAAGTTTCCATGGCAGTGGTTTTTCACAAACCGTAAAAGCCTTTAAAAACCATTTTGTTGCAGTAAATGAACACAAACCTAAGGCCTCCAGAGATGCATCTTCTGAAACATTTTTGGTAGCACGTGGCTTGAAAAGCATTTAATCGTGCGCAATTACTTGAAAAGATTAAAATCTGATCATTCACATTAATTTAAATCGTCCTCTAAGGTTTGCAGCTTAAAAGGCGGCAGGAGTATTTCATTGAATAACAATCTCTTCTCCAAGATCATCATTTGGCTCGTCATAGCCATGCTCTTGTTCACGGTATTCAAACAATTTGAAAGCCGTAAACCCGCTGGTGCAGACGCCATCAGTTACACCCAATTTATGGAAGAAGCCAAGCAAGGCCGCATCAACAAAGTAGAAGTACAAGGCCGCACTTTAATGGTGACTCCTAGCGACGGTAAAGCTTACAGCTTAACCTCTCCTGGCGATCTGTGGATGACCACCGATCTGATGAAATATGGTGTCAATGTCTATGGTGCAGAAGAACAAGGGCAGTCCTTGTTTATGACATTGCTGATCCACTTAGGCCCTATTTTATTGCTCATCGGTTTTTGGTTTTACATGATGCGCAGCATGCAAGGAGGAGGCAAGGGAGGTGCTTTTAGCTTTGGTAAAAGCCGTGCCCGCATGCTGGATGAATCCAATAATACAGTCACATTTGCTGATGTGGCGGGTTGCGACGAAGCTAAAGAAGAAGTTAAAGAAGTAGTGGATTTTCTTAAAGATCCCTCAAAATTCCAAAAGCTTGGGGGACGGATTCCCCGTGGTGTTTTACTAGTAGGGCCTCCCGGCACCGGCAAAACCTTGCTGGCCAAAGCCATTGCAGGCGAAGCGAAAGTTCCTTTTTTTAGTATTTCCGGTTCTGATTTTGTAGAAATGTTTGTAGGTGTAGGCGCCGCCCGCGTCCGTGACATGTTTGAAAATGCTAAAAAAAGCGCTCCCTGCATTATTTTCATTGATGAAATCGATGCAGTAGGCCGCCACCGGGGTGCTGGCTTAGGAGGAGGCAATGATGAGCGGGAGCAAACCTTAAACCAGATGTTAGTCGAAATGGACGGCTTTGATACCAATTTGGGCATTATCGTATGTGCCGCTACTAACCGGCCCGATATTTTGGATCCTGCATTGTTGCGCCCCGGCCGTTTTGACCGTCAGGTAGTTGTTTCTTTGCCAGATATCAGAGGCCGCGAGCAAATTTTGAAGGTACATATGCGTAAAGTACCTTTATCTCAAAATATTGAGCCTGCGATTATTGCCCGCGGAACCCCCGGCTTTTCTGGAGCCGATTTAGCCAATCTGGTGAATGAAGCTGCTTTATTTGCCGCCCGTCGCAACGGACGCACCGTGGATATGGAAGATTTTGAAAAAGCAAAAGACAAAATCATGATGGGCACAGAGCGTCGTTCCATGGTGATGGATGAAGAAGAGAAAAAGAACACTGCCTATCATGAGTCCGGGCATGCCATTTTAGGTAAATTATTACCTAAGTGTGATCCTGTGCATAAAGTTACCATCATTCCCCGAGGCCGAGCCCTGGGGGTAACAATGAGTCTGCCAGAGCGGGATCGGTTTAGCTATGACAGGGTATTTATGTCTAGCCAGATTGCCATGCTTTTTGGTGGTCGTATTGCTGAAGAGCTGTTCATGAATCAGATGACCACTGGCGCCAGTAATGACTTTGAGCGCGCCACAGGCTTAGCGCGCGATATGGTAACGCGTTATGGGATGTCAGATGCGCTCGGACCCATGGTTTATGCAGATAATGAGGGCGAGGTATTTTTAGGCCGATCCATTACCAAAACCACGAATATGTCGGAAGAAACCATGCGTAAGGTAGATTCTGAAATTCGACGCATTATTGATGAACAATACAACCTAGCGCGGCAGTTATTGGTAGAAAACAGCGATAAGGTACATGCTATGGCCAAAGCTTTGCTAGAGCTGGAAACAATTGATTCTGACCAGATTGATGACATTATGGCAGGACGCCCACCACGGCCGCCGCGTAGCCCTTCTTCTCAACCTCCCTCGGATAGTACGGGCGGTGATACTGCGCCAGTGAGGGGCGAGGCTGCTACTATTGCTTAATATTTCTTGGATATTTCAAATGAATAAAAACGCCTTGCTTTACAAGGCGTTTTTATTTAGGGTTTATGAAAAATAGTTCTTTACCAAGCACCCGCCTTACTCACCCAAAATGGAATGCAGGTAGATTTTGTTTTGACTTACACCTGCGGCCTTTGATGATGGGGATTGTAAACGTCACCCCTGATTCTTTTTCTGATGGCAATCCTCATCTTACCGCTGAAGCCGCGATTTCCCATGGCGAGGTTTTACTCAAGCAAGGTGCCGACATTTTGGATATTGGAGGCGAGTCTACCCGTCCCGGCGCACAGCCTGTAGAAACAGAAACCGAATGGCAACGCATTGCACCTATACTGGATCATTTTGCTAAGCAAAACGTTTGCATCTCGGTAGACAGCATGAAACCAGAAATCATGCAGCGCGCCCTGGAACATGGCGTAGATATTATTAATGATGTAATGGCTTTACAGGCCCCTGGTGCCATCGATGTGGTCCGTAAAAGCAGGTGTGGCCTCATTCTAATGCATATGAAAGGCAAGCCTGCCACTATGCAGATTGCTCCTTTTTATCAAGAGCCTGTTGATGAGGTAAAAGATTTTTTGGCTCAACGAGTGTTAACCTTACAAGCGGCGGGAATAGACCGCAGTCGGCTAGTGGTAGATCCTGGCTTTGGGTTTGGAAAAACCCTAGAGCATAACTTGAAACTCTTGCGCACACTGGGTCAGCTCAAAGAAATCGCTCCCGTTCTTGCAGGAATTTCACGTAAATCCATGTTAGGCAGCATTACCGGTCAACCCATACACAAACGTTTAGCAGCCAGCGTCACGGCCGCCGTACTTGCGGTGCAGGCAGGGGCAAACATTGTACGCGTGCATGATGTAGAAGCTACCGTAGACGCCCTTAAGATACTCGCAGCAGTTCAGTCCGCTTAGGGTTAAAAAGCAGATTTTTTGAAGGAACACTGATGAACCGCAGATATTTCGGCACCGATGGCATCCGCGGCCCTGTAGGGCAAGCCCCCATGACCCCTGATTTTTGCATGAAACTAGGTTTTGCAGCTGGCAAAACTTTTGGTTCGAACATGCGTCGTCCAAAAGTCTTGATTGGTAAAGATACCCGTGTCTCGGGTTATATGCTTGAGTCTGCACTGGAAGCCGGGCTGATTGCAGCCGGAGCAGATGTACTACTAGCCGGCCCCTTGCCCACTCCTGCTGTGGCCTATTTAACCCGCACTCTCAGGCTGGATGCCGGCATCGTGATTAGTGCAAGCCATAATCCGTTTGCGGACAACGGGATCAAGTTTTTCGGGAGCGATGGCAAAAAACTAAGTGATACGACTGAAACGCAGATTGAAGCCTTACTTCAAGATCCCATGGGGTGTAATCCTTCCGAAAGTCTAGGTAAAGCCAAACGTTTGGACGACGCGACCGGACGATATGTAGAATTTTGTAAAAGTACTTTTCCCACAGCGCTTGATTTACGGGGTTTAAAGATCGTAGTGGATTGTGCCAACGGTGCAGCTTACCAGGCAACTCCTGCGGTTTTACGGGAATTGGGGGCTACCGTACATGAAATTGCGGTTTCTCCCGATGGTTTTAATATCAATGCCAATGTCGGAGCAGTGCACCCTGCCTTACTGCAAGCCACCATTCTTGAGCATAAAGCAGATGTAGGCATCGCCTTGGACGGCGATGCCGATCGTCTGCAAATGGTAGATGCTAAAGGGCGCTTACTGAACGGTGATGAATTGTTGTATATAGTAGTAATGGACCGAGCGCGTTTTAGACTTGTCCCAGGCGTAGTGGGGACATTAATGAGCAACTATGGTCTAGAAACCAAGCTCAAAGAACAGGGTATTGGATTTGATCGCGCCAAAGTGGGAGACCGCTATGTACTTGAACAAATGCTCAATCGGGGCTGGCTGTATGGGGGAGAAAGTTCAGGGCATCTGATTTTTTTAGACTGCCATAGTACAGGTGATGGAACAATTGCAGCTTTGCAAGTGCTGGCCGCCATGGTGGCTCAAGCCAAACCATTGGCAGCTTTAACTCAAGAGTTGATCCTTTACCCACAGGTACTTAAAAATGTACGGATACCTGCAGGGTTTGACTGGGCCTCTCACCCTCCATTGCTAGAAGCGCAGCGCACTGCACAAGCCCAATTGCAGGGAAAAGGTCGCGTGTTGATTCGAGCCTCAGGCACAGAGCCAGTTTTACGCATCATGGTGGAAACTGCCGATGCAGAACAAGCGCAACATCTTTGCAGCTACCTGGTTCAAACTATTTCTTAACCTTCCTCGGCCGCAACAACTTTGAAGTCCCGACCAGTGGCCAGCTGTGTAATAAGTTGCACAATTTCTTTTGGCTGCTGGATGATGTAATCAGCCCCCCAGTCTTCTAACTGATCTTCTTCTCCAAGGTAACCAAATGCCGCCACAATGCTCCGCATGCCTGCAGCTTTTGCTGCCTGAACATCCCGTAAATCGTCGCCCACATAAATACATTCGGCTGGCTTAACCTTAAGTGTACGAGCGGCATAAAGCAAGGGTTCAGGATGAGGCTTACTATACGCTGTAGTGTCACCACATACATTGATGTGGCTGGATAAGCCAAATTTCTCGATAATCGGTAAAGCAAAGCGGGTGGCCTTATTAGTCACAATCCCCCAAGGCAGAGCTTGTACATCCAGCCAAGCTAACAGGCTGCTAATCCCCTTAAACAAGGAAGACTGGGAAGTCATTCTGGCTTCATAGCGATCCAAAAACTCTACACGGAGTGCTTCAAATTGTGCATCTTCACGGTCTACATTAAATGCTACTTTGAGCAACCCCCGCGCCCCCTGGGAAGCCATTTTCCGCAACATCTCAAAAGAAACAGGAGACAGGCCCCGATCCGCAAGCATCTCGTTCACTGCGCCAGCCAAATCAGGAGCAGTATCTGCCAGGGTTCCGTCAAAATCAAACAATATCGCAGAAACGGTCGATTTCATGCACTTGTCTTGATACATGAGAGAAGGTAATTCACACTAGTATCCTGATTTAGTGCTGCTTTATGTGTAAAGGGGTTATAGCTCATGCCCAAAAGTTGTTTAACCTCCAGGCCTTGGGTGCGACAAAAACGGGATAACTCCGCCGGAGTGATGAACTTTGCATATTCATGTGTGCCCCGCGGTAACAAATGTAGTACATACTCGGCGCCTACTATAGCCAAAGCATAGGCTTTAAGATTTCGATTAATTGTTGAGAAGAAAAGATGACCTCCGGGTTTAAGCAAGCTCACGCAAGCCTGGACAATCAGCATAGGCTCAGGCACATGCTCTAACATTTCCATACAGGTAATAACATCAAACTGTGCTGGCATTTGTTCTGCAAGAGCTTCTGTGCTGCAAAAGCGGTAATCTACCTCGATAGCGGCCTCCAAGCTATGTAAGCGAGCCACTGCTAATGCTTTTTCAGACAGATCAATGCCCGTTACCTGAGCTCCACGCAAAGCCATGCTTTCGGCCAAGATACCTCCTCCACAGCCTACATCTAGTACTTTTTTCCCCTCTAGAAGCACAGTTTGATCAATCCAGTCTAAACGTAGGGGATTGATCTCATGAAGAGGTCGAAATTCACCTGATCGGTCCCACCAGCGGTGAGCGAGTTGAGAAAATTTCGCTAGTTCTGAAGCATCCGCATTTGGAATCATTGGAAAAAATAAATATCTGCAATAAAGTAGTTAAGCCTTGGACTCAGGGCTGTTCACCCTATTTTTCCAGATACCCTGGCATTCAAAGCGCAAAGCACTGCTAGGGCTTGGTCTCCTCCAAGGCTGTAGCAGCATGGCTTTGCCCTATATTCAAAAAACTTATTTTTTAGCTTCAGCTTTTTCCTCTTTTTTGGGTTTAGCCTCTTTGTTTACTTTTGTCTCAACAGAGCTTGGTTTTTTCTCTTCAGGTTTTGCAGCCATTTCTTTTGCTGAAGTAGCTGCATAAGGTTTTCCTGCTACGGTCAATCCTGCCTCTGACATTTTTGCGCTAGATTTTTCTCCTATCCCCTTAACACGATTTTGAAGATCGTTCCAGTCTTTAAACTCTCCCCCTTTGCCACGTTCATCAATAATGGCTTTGGAAGTTGCAGGTCCAATGCCTTTAACAGAATCTAACTGGGCTGCAGTAGCTTTGTTTACTTCTACAGCAGCAAACACAACATTAATAGACAGAATAAAAGTCGATAAAGCAAAAAGCAGTTTATTAAACATGATTAATTTTCCTTTTAGAATGATTTAAAAACAGTAGAGCACAATAATTTTTCTCACGGCTAGGATAATAAATCAATTAAACAATTCAGATTCAACAAATCTCAGCCATAGGGCAATGTTTCCCAATGCTTGCAACCAGGACACTGCCAATAAAACTGTTTTGCCCGAAACCCGCAGTGATGACACTCATAACTACGCTCCCGGCTTACCACATCCGCCACAAGGGCATTGATGCGCCGTAAATCCGGATCCGCAACAGACTCTGAAAATCTTTGCTTTAAAACCAAAGCAGAGGTTGCCAAAGTCGGGGCCTTTTCTAGCGCATGACTTACAAACGCATCCGCTGCGACATTATCCCCAGCAAGCCGCCATTGTTCAAGCACAGCCGAAGCTAGCGAGGCACAAGGATTGGCATCAAACCATCGCTCCAGCCTCCGGGCATTTTCTGAGGGCGTACTGGCTTGCAACTGAATTAACAGCGGTGCTAACTGACTTGCAAAGCTAGGGTCCTTTTTTTGTGCTTGCCTGATTTGCTCCAGAGCTTGCTCAGTTTCCCCGCAAGCCTGGCCAAGCGCAATTTCTATTTGAACAATACGCATCAACTCAGAATCTGCATTGCGGGCATTGGTCAGGGCTGTTCGCGTCGCAGTCCAATCTTTTCGTGCAAGAGCCTGTTGTGCAAGTTCACACCAAAAATGCGCAAGTTCACGCTGAATCTTGGCGTGCTCTTTAGGTTCCACTGTCTCTTTAGCATGCAGGATGACCTGGGTGGCTGCATGAATGGCACTAGGCCATTCACTTTCAATTTGATACAGCTCACTTAAAAACCGCCAGGCACGAGGAGCATACGGCGTTTGGCTTAACTGTTTAAAAGAAGCTTCTGCTCGATCCAGCAGACCTGCTTTTAAATAATCCTGGGCGAGGGAAAATAAAGCTTCATCACGAAATTCAACAGGTAAATCTGAGCGTTCGAGTAAATTGCGATGCACGCGGATGGCACGCTCGGTTTCTCCTCGGCGACGAAACAAACTGCCTAATGCAAAATGCAATTCAATCGTTTCCGGATCAAGCTTCACCACCTCAATAAAAGCTTCAATCGCACGATCGGGTTGATCGTTCAGTAGAAAATTCAAACCATTGAAATAAGAACGAGGAAGCTGCTTAGACTCATGCAACAACTCCGTCAAATCTATCCGGGCAGCCATCCACCCCAAAGCAAATATGATTGGTACTGCTAATAACCACCAGGTTTCAAATTGCATGGAAAATATTAATAAGGAGGCAGCGAAGAATTATCATCCGAAGAGGCTAGAGTTCGCCCGTTTTCCCCAACAGAGGGAACTTTATTTAACGAAACAAGCTGCTTTAAACGCTTGATTTCACGCCCCTGACGAAATAAGCGCGCTGCAGCCGCCAACATGCCTAGGATTAAACCACTGGCAAAGGTCACTAATAACACAATAATGAGAGGAGCAGTGATTTCACTACCCGAAGTTAAACGGAGTGTGACCGGATCTGCATTTTTCAATGCTACCCAAAACAATAGTAAAAATACGACACTCCAAAAAGCCCAGATTAGCAGACGCATTGCGAATCTCCTTTATTTCAGCTGTATTCGCAATTGTATTGCTCCATCCGCGAAGTAAACAGTACAGTGTCTTATTACAAAGCAAGAATTCGATCTATTAATCAACCTTTTGGAATAGGCAAAATTCAGAAACCGCCTCTCTACTGCTTTTGTGAAAAAATTCTCAGCTTTTCTCGTTTATCTCAACACTTTATGCCATTCCGCTTCAAAAGTACGCACTAAGGTTTGAGTGTCCAAGCGGTTCACCGGAGCAGGTACACGCGCCATATCTGGCGGGAAATCAAACATATTGGGGATTTGATCTACCGTAAGAAAGCGTAAATTATCTGGCAGTTTTGCAGGGGTTTTATATTGACGATGTCCTGCAATAACAAAACCCCATTCTCCAAAACTAGGCACCGTTGCATGATAAGGTGCTGTAGCCAAACCAGCAGCTTCTAGGGTGCTGACGATGATCCAGAAAGCCTGACGAGCGTATAGAGGAGATGTTGCCTGCACGCTTACAAAGCCACTCTGGCTCAAGTGTCGTGCTACCGCTTCATAGAAGCTAACTGTGTAAAGCTTGGCTAATGAAAAATTTGAAGGGTCTGGTAAGTCAATAATAATGGCATCAAAAAAACCGGTATTTTTATCCAGCCAAATAAAGGCATCTTCATTAATAATTTTTACCTTGGGATTAGATAAGGATTTTTCATTTAAAACCGATAGCAAAGAATGATCGCGAAACAGTTGCGTCATGCGCGGATCCAAGTCAATCAAGGTGACGGATTCCACTTTCTCGTATTTCAAAATTTCCCTTACCGCCAGGCCATCGCCTCCTCCTAGAACTAAAACGTTTTTTGCCCCAGGCAGCGCGGCCATAACCGGATGTACAAGTGCTTCATGATATCGATACTCATCACGTGAAGAAAACTGCAGATTACCGTTTAAATGTAGCCTTATATCATCTCTATGTTTGGTAATAAGAATCCGCTGATAAGCGGTATTTTCCGCTAGCAAAATGTCATTGCCAAACATGGCTTGTTCAGCGTGAGTGGACAAATTATTAGAAAAAATTAAACCCGTCATAGTAAACAATACAGCTAGTAGTCCTCCAGACCACCATATCCAAATGCGCTGCAATTCTTTACGAAATAACCAGACACAAGCTACTCCTACCAAAGCGTTAATAAGCCCAAAAAAGAAAGCACCCCGAATTAAACCCATCTGGGGAACAACAAACAAAGGAAAAGCAATAGAAACCGCCAGTGCACCCAAATAATCAAAAGTAAGGACATGGCTAACTAAATCTTTAAAGGAAAGCCGATTGCCCAGAATCCGCATGACTAATGGAATCTCTAAACCCGTTAATATCCCCAATAATCCCACAATTAAATAAAGGGCTATGCGGAAACTGTCTGGAGCATAAGCAAAAAGCAGCGACAAACCAGCAGTAGCCACTCCCCCAGCGACAGCAATTAAAAGTTCAATGCGAACAAAATTTTCTACCTCATTGTCCAGATAACGGGACAGAGCAGAGCCAATGCCCATCGCGAATAAATAAGTACCAATAACAGTAGAAAACTGGGTAATGGAATCACCCAGCAAATGGCTGGCCAGCGCTGCTGCAAGTAACTCATAGGCCAGCCCACAAGAGGCGACAATGAACACCGATAGCAGCAGGGCCAGGGCAGTACCGTTTGTTTTTTCTAAAGAAACAGAAACAGTGGACACTAGTGTTTAAATGTCCCTATAAAAGATAGGAATACTTTGGAAAGCAAGCTGGGTGCTAACCATGAATTGCCGCAGCGACAATAGTCGAAATACCGATTGCAGTGGCGCCCACTACAATGGCCAAGGCCACGTTACGCTCTTCAATCAACTCTTTCCATAGATCGTAAGGAGTTATTTTGTCAATAACAATAAAGCTAATCCAGAATAGCAATGTTCCGGACAGTGCATAAATCATCGAATTAAGAAACACGGACAATTTAAATTCAAAACCCATGATGCTACCCCTTTATTTATGAGAACCGCTACCAGAAGAATAGCCGCTGCTAAAGCCACGTGAATAACTGCTTGAACTGCAATTTTCAACCCGTGGATCGCAATCGTTGCGTGATAAAACCCAAATTAAAAATATGATAATTAAAATAATATAAAAAATAGCCCATCCAGAACCTTTTCTTTTAAAAGGGGTAGAAATTGCATCTCCTACAGTAGCAGCAGAGCCTAAACCAGAGGCTGGCATAGACAAACCTGAAAATCCACTACCTCCCCCCACGGGCGGAACTTTAATTTTGAAGGCTGCAGATAAGCCAGCAGGGCTTATTTCTTCCAAACAAGACCAGCTTATTTCTGAAGCGGTCTTCTCCATAGAAAGAACGGTATTCCCTCGTTTATAAGTTCGATAACTCGCACGCTCCCCTTGCATGATGCGCCAATTGAACTCACCCAACACATAATCGGTAAGGGCATTACCTTTTTCAGTAAGGGAGTATTTTTCTTTGTTCCAGATTGCAGTCTGACCACGCACTTCAGGGACGGCCTCTAAGGTTTTACCGAATTTCCAACCTTCACTATCAGAAGTAAGCCAAGCGTAACTACCGCTAGTCTCTTCCAAAAGCAGATATTCATCCCAAAAATACCGCGTACCCTCTTCTTCTACATAACGCTGTAAAAAGCCCACCACCGTCCATGTAGAACCCTCAAGTACTCCAACTTGCCCTAAAGGAATAGGGGGTTCAGTAAACTCTGCCTTCTCATATTTTTTAAGAAGTGCGATTCCTTCTACTTCTACTCCCAAGGTACTGTGACAAGCTGCACAAGTAATGGAACGGGTATCCGCACGGTTAACTTGCACAGCAGCCCCACAATTAGGGCACTGCAAGGCACGGATGCTGTCAGCTTTTAACTCTTTTAGGCGCTCCTGCCGCAAGCCTGACATTTTCAACGCAGCAAGAGGCACATCTAGGCCAAGATAGAGCCTAGGAGCCGCTCTGTCTGAATAATCAAGGCTTGCAAAGCCAGGATGTCCGACACCGCGTAAATCTACTACCGGCGCCTCATAGCCTGCACCAATGGCAAAAGGTAGCTCACCCTGGCCAGAAACAACGCGTGCTTGAGCCAGGTAAGCTACTTCGTATAGCTGAGTTTGCAGGGTTAGCTGCAAGCCAGGTTTTATTTGTTCATAGGCAGGGAGCTCTTGCGAGCCCTCCTGCAAAAAAGTCATGGTGCTTCGACCATTGAGCTCAGAAAGCCAAGCCGTGCGCCCACTAGCAAACATAACATGCCATTCATTCCAGACGCCGACGTCATAATGGTATTGAATACGGCCTATTACCTGGAACGCCTGTGTAAGATAGACCCCCTGTGCTCCCAATTGGACAGGAGAGGCGTCATCGATGAGCTGCGCTATTTTTCCTAAAGACTCAAGAACCTCGTCTTTACGGACGATGGTAGAGGAGCAATAGCTGCAAACTGCGAATGTGCTTGCCGCTGACTGAAAATTCAGCGGAGCACCGCAGGCAGGACATTGAGATCGGAACAAAGTACCCTGAGCAAAAATAATAAACAGAGCTCATCAGAGCCCTGTTCTATGTGTGGATTAAGCGAGTTTTTTCAGAAGATCCGTTTTCTTGGTAGCGTATTCTTCTTCTGTCAAAATGCCTTTTGTTTTTAATTCATGAAGTTTTTCAAGCGTAGCCATAATCTCGGCTTGGGTAGGTACTGCTGCAGCCGCTGGGGGGGCATCTATGGGAGTTTGAGGCCGCAGGGCTGAGGCCATGCCTCCCGCCATGACTTGACCCATGGCCAGACCTATCCCCATTTCTGCAGCAGTGCCTGCAAGACTACCGCCGCCCCCTGCGCTGCCACTAGCTGCGGCAGCTGGAATAGCTTGACCGGTTTGGTATTTTACGAATTGATCCATATTACCGATCATATTCATGCCAATACGTTGATCCAGAATTTTTTGCAGCTCTTCGGGCAAACTAATGCTGGCCATTTGCAAAGAGTCTAAGGCCAGACCCAGCCGATCGAACTTCGGAAGCAGGTTTTCCTGGAGCCTGGATCCAAACTCTTCCTGATTAGCTGCTAAATCTAAAAAAGGAATACCCGAAGATCCGCACATATCGGCAATTCCAGTCAAAATCATCGTACGCAATTGTCCGTCTATATCGGCTACGGTATAAACATCCCGCGTACCGGAAACTTCGGTATAAAACTTTTTGGGGTCAGCAATCTTGAAGGCGTAGTTACCAAAAGCGCGCAAACGCACCATGCCAAAATCTTTGTCCCGGATGGTAATGGGCTGTGTCGTACCCCATTTACGGTCTAGTTGCAAGCGTGTACTGAAAAAATACACATCACTTTTAAAGGGAGATTCAAACAGTTTGTCCCAGTTTTTAAGATAGGTCAGTACCGGAATAGTTTGGGTAGTCAGTTTGTACATACCAGGGCCAAAAGCATCTGCTGCCTTACCTTCATTGACAAATACAGCAGCCTGGGAGTCGCGTACAGTTAAGCTGGCACCATATTGAATTTCCATATCTGCCATTGGAAACCGCCATGCCAGAACGCCCTCACTATCCTCCGTCCACTGAAGGATATCGATAAATTGCTTCTTGATGAAATCCATCAGACCCATGGCACTTCCTTTCTTTAATAGCAGGGTTACTTCTTAATTTATAACATTTAATAGCTAGTTAACGCGGATTTACGCGATGGATTAGCTTTTTTGCGGTACAAAGAGGAGTAAATGCTTGTTCTAATTGCTTAACCAAGGCTTCAGCTTTAGCAGAATTGTCTTCGCTTAGATTACAAACATAAGCATCTAAAGTAACTCCTAATAATTCAGGCCAAGTATGCACTGCAAGATGGGATTCTGCCAGTAAAACAGTACCGGTTACGCCCCCTGCTCCCTTAAAGGTATAAAACAGCTCACCTACTATTGTTAAACCTACATTTTCTATTGCCTCAACACACAGTTTTCTTAAACTAGAGGCGTCTTCAAGCAAACTAGGCTCACATTGGCAGCCAGCAAATTCAGCCAAAATATGAAGCCCCTTCATTTTGCAAAACTGGCTTGGGTAGGCACAGAGGTGGGTTCTTCACCATTATTTTGTAAAGCCCACATACGAGCAAAGCTGCCATTTTGTGCGAGTAATTGCTCAAAACTGCCGCGTTCGATTACTCTACCTGCTTGCATCACGAGTATTTGATCAGCCTCCACAATAGTGGAGAGACGATGGGCAATAATTAAGGTAGTACGGTTAGCAGACATGGCTTTAAGCTGCATAGCAATCGCCTGCTCCGTGTGCGAATCTAGCGCGCTGGTCGCTTCATCAAAGATCAAGATGGGGGGATTTTTCAACAGTGTGCGTGCAATTGCTACTCTTTGTTTTTCCCCACCTGACAGTTTTAACCCTCGTTCTCCCACAAGGGTGTCATATCCTTTGGGCAAAGTAATAATAAAGTTGTGAATTTGAGCTGCCCTTGCTGCAGCCTGCACTTCATCAATACTGGCTCCAGGTTTTCCGTAAGCAATGTTGTAGGCAATCGTATCATTAAAAAGTACGGTGTCTTGCGGCACGATACCAATAGCCCGACGCAAACTTTCCTGAGTAAGGCTACGGATATCCTGCTCATCAATACTGACTTTCCCGGCAGAAATATCATAAAACCTAAACAAGATTCTTGCCAAAGTGGATTTCCCGCTACCGCTTGTACCAACAACCGCACAGGTTTTGCCGGCAGGAATAACAAAGCTGACATCATGCAAAATGGGGCGCTGGGTTTCATAGGAAAATGAAACATGCTCAAAAACGATTTTTCCTCCCCGCACGTCTAAAGGCTTGGCCTCCATAGAATCCTGCACCTCTTTATGTGCGTGGAGCAACTGAAACATGCGTTCCATATCCGCCAAGGCTTGTTTGATTTCCCGGTAGATCACCCCTAGAAAATTTAAGGGTATAAAAAGCTGTAACAAGAAAGCATTGACAAGCACCAAGTCCCCAATGCTCATCTGGCCGGTTTGCACGCCTACTACGGCCCGCCACACCATAAGAGTAAGAGCGATAGCAATAATGCACTGCTGACCAGCATTCAGGATATTTAAGGTTTTCTGGCTCTTAATGGCAGCCGCTTCTGACTGACTGAGAGTTTCGTCATAGCGCTGGGCTTCAAATTTCTCATTCGTAAAATATTTGACAGTTTCAAAATTCAGCAATGAGTCTACTGCCTTGCTCTGAGCACGTGCTTCAAGCTCATTCCATACGCGTCTAAGCTTGGTGCGCCAGCGGGTAAGTAAAACCGTAAATAAAATATAAAAGAATAGGCTGGCCGCTACAATGATCGGAAAGGTCCATTCATAGCGGTAAGCCAAGATTCCAATAACTAAACTTAATTCAATCAGCAGGGGCAAGATCGAATAAAGGGTGAAAGAAATCAGGGTTGAAACACCACGAGCACCATGATCAACTTCCCGCATCACTTGTCCCGTCCGACGAGATAAGTGGAACCGTAAAGACAAACTATGTAAATGATCAAAAGTTTTTCTGGCTAATGAGCGTACCGCACGCTGGGTAACGTTTACAAAGAAAAACTCGCGCAACTCTTGAAACAAAGAGGTTAACAAACGGGCTAAACCATAAGCGAGTATCAAAGCCAATGGAACACTAAGCAGTAAATGATCTTTAGGTAGACTTAAGCGATCCACAATATCTTTAAGAATTAAAGGAACGGCCACATTGAAAAGTTTTGCTGCCACTAGACAGCTCAACGCAAATATCACGCGACCCTTATAAGCCCATAAATAAGGAAGAAGAGATTGGATAACCCCCCAGTCACTCTGGGAACGCACTGAAGTTGATGAATCAGAAACAAGGGAGGGCATTAGGGGGTTTTTGATGAGTTAAAGTTGGATTATCGTTCTTTTCCGTACGATGAATAATAACTTTAGGCTTTGCCAAAATAACCAATCCCATATATGACAAGCCACAAACTGCAATTTTTATCACAAAAATGTTATGAATAATTTGCTAGAACAAAGGGCATTACCCACAGAAATGCCTCAATTACGGGTAATGCCCATGCCTTCGGATGCTAATGTACATGGAGATGTTTTTGGCGGCTGGATTATGGCTCAGGTAGACATCGCAGGCAGTTTACCTGCAGTAAAACGTGCCAATGGTCGTGTTGCAACTGTTGCTGTAACCAGTTTCGTCTTTAAAAATCCGGTGTACGTAGGAGATTTGCTCAGTTTTTATGCCAAGATTGTCAAAACAGGGACTACTTCTATCACGGTAGAAGTTGAGGTCTATGCCGAGCGCAATCGCTTAGGCGCTGAAGTAGTGAAAGTTACTGAAGCAACACTGGTTTATGTAGCAACGGACGATGAACGCAAACCACGGGCTTTACCTTAAATAAAAGCAAGCTACTACTATTTAAACGCATGTTTTCCAAGAAACTACATGATTAAGCGCCGCTGCTTTTTAAAAGGCTCCGCTTCTGCTGCAGGCGCACTCGTTGTGCCTGCCAGCCTCTGGAATATCGCAAAAGCTCAAGTAAAAGAAGATCCTTTTGCTTTGGGGGTAGCCAGTGGAATGCCTACAGAAAACTCTGTGGTGCTTTGGACGCGCTTACTTGCTCAGGATGCTTCGCAGCCTTTTTCTCTTCAGGATGTAGCGCTGCGATGGGAGCTGAGTGAAAATGAAGATTTCACCAAAGTATTTAAAAGTGGGATCACTTTCGCAGAAAGCGCATGGGCGCATAGCGTTCACGCCGAAGTAGAAGCACTACCTGCCGACAAATGGTTTTATTATCGCTTTATTTTAGGTGAGGTCACGAGTCCTGTTGGACGTACCAGAACCCTGCCTGATCCACAGAAAAGCGAAGCCCTGCGTTTTATTTTGGCCTCTTGTCAAAATTATCAACATGGTTATTTTTCCGCCTTAGACCATGCTGCTGCAGAAAATCCGGATTTAGTGGTATGGGTAGGAGACTATATCTATGAGTACGGACCCCTTCCCAATGCCTTTCGATTAGATCGTATGCATCCTGCTGGAGAATGCTACACGCTTGAAGATTACCGTAATCGCTACACTTTATACAAAGCTGAACAGCCCTTGCAACACTTACACGCCTGTTGTCCATGGATCATTACCTGGGACGACCATGAAGTAGAAAACGATTACGCCAACGATAGGGGTAACAAGCTTCCTCAAAAAAACTTTTTGCAGCGTCGTGCAGCCGCGTACAAGGCCTGGTATGAACATATGCCTGTACGCAAAAGCTTGCGGCCACAAGAGCATGAGGCCATTATTTATGGCGCTTTTCAGGTAGGCTCATTAGCTCAGTTTTATGTTTTAGATAATCGTCAGTATCGCAGTTATCAAGTCTGTCCCCGGCCTGGTTGGGGTGGCTCTGCAACCGTAGGGGCCGATTGCGTAGCACGACTTGATCCTACGCTGACTTTGCTTGGAGTACAGCAAGAGAAGTGGCTAAAACAAGCTTTTGCACAATCAAAAACCCGGTGGAATTTCATTACACAACAGACCTTGATGTGTTATCTCGATCAAGATCCTGATCAAAAGGGTGTATTTTGGACGGATGGTTGGAACGGATATCCTGCAGCCCGTACCCGTTTATTGAATGACATCGCTTCCTCTGGCATACACAATCCCATTGTATTGGGAGGAGACGTCCATGCTCATTATGTCAATGAGTTACGCTTAGGTGAAAAAGGAGAAGGAAGTTTGGTTGCTGCTGAATTTGTAACGACTTCTGTTACGAGCCGCTCTTCATGGAGTCAAGCTAAAGCAGATCAAATCGCCTCTTACAACCCTCATGTTAAATATAGTCAGGTAGACAAACGCGGTTATGTGCTTTTTAATCTAGATGCCAAGCGCCTGCAAATAGAATTAAAAGCTGTGGATAATGTAGAAAAGTTGTTTACGCTACTCACGACCTTAGCTGTTTTTGAGGTTTCTGCTGATCAAAAACGCATACAAAGGATGGCATGAATACTCTATTTTTTGAAAATTTGTGCAAGGTCAATATTTTGGATTACGGTGTGGTTGCCCGTAAAACACTAGCTGGGTGTAAGCTTGATCAAATAAATTTTTAGTGAAAGGTGAAGAGACTATGTTCAAGAAGATTTTGCTACCGACCGATGGGTCGGAACTCTCTGCTGCAGCAACTAAAATGGCAATCCAGCTAGCAGCAGTACATAAAGCACATGTAGTTGTCTTAAGTGTCTACGATCCTAATCTTTATTTACCCATGGCTGAATATGCCCCTGGGATGATTGAAGAGCAACAACAACGTTTGGAAGAAACGGCCCGTGGATATATTGCCACAGTCAAATCTC
This sequence comes from Burkholderiaceae bacterium, assembly GCA_019695155.1. Taxonomy (GTDB): domain Bacteria; phylum Pseudomonadota; class Gammaproteobacteria; order Burkholderiales; family Burkholderiaceae_C; genus Piscinibacterium. The sequence continues at coordinate 78,396 of JAIBAO010000048.1, forward strand.
AGTGTGAGGCTGCACAAGTGCCATGTGAAGGCAAAATTGCTTGCGACACTACTCCCTACGCTAGCATTATTAGTGTTGCTAAAGATACTGCCTGTGACTTAATCGTTATGGCTTCCCATGGTCGTAGGGGCATTAATGCATTACTTTTGGGCAGTGAAACCCAAAAAGTATTAACGCATTCAAAAATTCCGGTCTTGGTGGTTCGTTAATCTTTGAGGTTTTAGAAACGAACAGCCCAACACACTCAGATGCGTAAATAATTTTGATATTTAACAGTTTTGTTAGGGTGTCAGATTAAAAAGATTTAAATGATTTGTTGCAGTAAATCTATAAAAGGTTAGTATTGGATACATTAAACAGCTGAGCATTTGCCAGTATTTTTTATATAACTTAAAAACGCCATACTTATGTCTGCAATAAAAAGCTCACAAAATCAACCCTTTATTAAATAATCCGCTAACCTAAACCATTGTTTTTAATACCAATGAAATATGTATTGGGTCAAGTTAGTTTTTTAAAACATGTTTTGCAACTTTGCTAAGTAAGCGGTTACAAATAGAGAAAATTACCCATCCCAAAAACCAGGTAATCAGTTGTATATTTGAAATATGTAGACTTTCTCAAACTTGCAAAGCAATTTCCTGATGGATGCCACAGCAAACGTTAACATTCTTCCAATTTTAGATTTGGAAGACTTTCGCTACCGATCCAATGGTGCTGATTTCAGCGAGTTTGGCGCACTGGCTCTGAGTTTGCTACCTCAATGGCGGGAACAACTTGCTTCGGTTGCACAGCATCAGAACCGTTCTGAACTCGCCAACTTATCCCATAGTATTTGTGGTGCTCTCTCAACCCTAGGAGCAAAACGCGCCTCTCAGATATTTTCCCGTTTAGAAGAGCTTGCTCGTAGCATCGAACCAATCACCTGGACCTCTGCCATAGAGAATGCTCAGTCATCCCTCGATTACACAGAAGACACCATTCGCAATGCATTGTTTTCCTTACATGAACAAAAATCGCTGTGACATGGCAGAAGGGCTATTTTTTAGCTCCGTGCTGAATGCGAGAACACAATGACGTCTGACACTATCAGAATGAATGTTCATTTACCCAGTTCTGACAGTGAATTGGATTCTATTGCTAATTTACAAAAACAAGAATTCTGGCAATTTTTTGAAATCAGTGCAGATGGCTTATTACTTCTGTCTGCAGGAAAAGTCGTTCATGCAAACGCTGCGGCTGTCCGCATGTTTAGAGCCAACACCTATAATGATTTACGCCACAAAAATATTCGTGTTTTTTTAGCTGAAACCCCCTCAGACGCTTTAAACGGAACCTTAGACTACCCGCGCCGTTTGGAAGATAGTTTTTCTGAACCTACCCTCGGATCTTCTGAGCTAGTGGAATGCCCGATGCAACGAATCGATGCCAGCCATTTCGTTGCAGAGGTATTAGTTAACCACATGGCAGTCGGTGAGATTAATGCCTTGCTTTTGATTCGGGATATTTCAGCTCGTAAGCTAGCGGAACAAGAATTAAGAGCCGCACAAACAGCTGCGCTTGCCGCCAGTCAGGCTAAAAGCGAGTTTTTGGCCAGTATGAGTCATGAAATTCGAACTCCACTGAATGCAATTATAGGAATGACTGACCTAACGCTTGAAACCTCGTTAGGTGAAACCCAGCGAGAATATTTAACACTCGTTAAAACATCAGCTGATCACTTGCTGGAGGTGGTTAACGATATTTTGGATTTTTCACGTATCCAGGCTGGGCGGATGGAATTAGAGCGCGTCTCCTTTGACCTGCATCATTTAGTGGAAGACGCCGTCAAAATGATCCAAGTGCAGGCTGAAAAAAAAGGTTTGCAATTAACAGTGCATTTTGATCGTGTGTTAATGCCTCGCTTACGAGGCGACCCCGTACGTTTACGGCAGATCCTGATTAACTTGCTGGCCAATGCGGTCAAGTTTACTCGCAAAGGGGGAGTTACTCTGGAAGTAGAATGCTCAACACGATCTGGTGAGCCCACACGCTTTCGGGTCATTGACACAGGTATTGGCATACCTACCGACAAATTAAAAACAATTTTTGATGAATTTTCACAGGCAGATTCTTCCATTTCGCGCCGGTTTGGGGGTACGGGGCTAGGATTAGCTATTTCCCGCCGTCTAATCAAAATGATGAATGGCGAGCTAGAAGTACGCAGTGTCGTTGGAAAGGGCAGTGTTTTTGAATTTTGGTTGCCTCTAGAAGATGCGGGAGACTTAACAGGACCTGGCGTATTTAGCGAACCTACTGTAGAAAACCGCAAACTAAATGTATTAGTAGCCGAAGACAATGCGGTCAATCAATTACTCATTCGCAAACTGCTTGAGAAACGGCACCATACAGTCACTATTGCGAGCGATGGTCGGCAAGCCATAGACATGTGGGCACAGGGACAATACGACCTGATCTTTATGGATATGTCCATGCCAGAGGTTGACGGCTTGGAAGCAGCCCGGCAAATCCGTAATCAAGAGCAGATTGATCAGCGGTCTCGTATTCCTATCATTGCCTTGACAGCCAATGCTTTTATTGAAGACCGTGAAAAATGTTTTGCTGCTGGAATGGATGGCTATCTCTCCAAGCCTATTCGTCCTGAGCTGCTAGACAGTGAACTGGAAAGACTCATGCAGCCACAAGTTTTTTCGATCTAAGCTTAGATAAGTTCCAATAAAAGATTTAACTCTTGTTGCCGGGGGTGTATTCCTTAAGGCAACATCTCTCGCGTTACCATTAAAACCTGATCGTCTCCTGCAGAGCAACTTAACCAGCTTATCTGCATATCAGGAAAAACAGCCTGAAAATTAGATTTTTCATGCCCAATTTCCATGACTAATATTCCCCCTTGATTTAAATGTGCCCGGGCGCCACGGAGAATGTTTCTGATAATATCCATGCCGTCTACTCCACCCATCAGTGCAATTTTCGGCTCATGCCGGTATTCTGCCGGCAGCTGACTCATTGAAGCAGCGTTTACATAGGGCGGGTTGGTAAGAATTAAATCATATCGCTTTCGAGATAGCGCATTAAAAAGATCGGAGGCAATTAACTGTATGCGATCCTTCAGTCCGTAGTTTTCAATATTTCGCTGTGCTACCTGCAGCGCATCGGTAGATAAATCCACTGCATCAATTCTTGCATTCGGAAACACATCCGCTGCTTGTATTGCTAAAGCCCCTGATCCGGTGCATAAGTCTAAAATATCGGTAACAGCATCGGGATCGTTAATCCAGGCGGATAGACCAGTTTGGATCAGCAGCTCCCCAATAAACGAGCGGGGAATTAATACCCGCTCATCTACGTAAAACGAGTACCCCATATGATGAGCAAGGCGTGTGAGATAAGGCACCGGAAGCCGATTTTTGCAGCGGCGCTCAATCATTTCTATCAGGGAATTGATTTCAGCTTCCGTCAGTTTGGCATCTAAAAAAGGCTCCAACTTATCTAGCGGCAAACTGAGCGAAGAAAGGGTGAGATGCACTGCTTCGTCAAAAGCGTTGTCAGTACCATGGCCATAATGAACTTTTTCTTCATTAAAACGGGTAGTGGCAAAACGTAGCATATCTCGCACGGTTTGCATGGTTTCTCGGGCTGCATTGCTCATTGTGTTAAAAGATCCAAAATTACTGTGCGATAAATATTCGTTAATGGTTCAATGCAAGCTAATTCAATATGTTCATTAATCTTATGAATACTGGCATTAGGCGGCCCAAACTCAATCACTTGCGGGCAAATCTGTGCGATAAACCGCCCGTCCGAGGTTCCTCCTGTTGTAGACAGTTGAGGGGCCAGTCCCGTGTGATCAAAAATAGCTTTTGCAAGCACTTCTGATAAACGCCCTTTTGGAGTTAAAAACGGCATTCCCGACAAGTTCCACTCCACAGAGTAGTTAAGCTTATGCCGCTTCAGTAAATCCTCAAACCGGGCTTGCAAACCTTCAGGGGTAGATTCTGTTGAGAAACGAAAATTGAAATCTATAGCTAACTCAGCAGGAATCACATTATTGGCTCCCGTACCTGCATGAATATTAGATATTTGCCAGCTTGTGGGAGGAAAATAAGGATTAGGACCTTGATCCCAAACCGTATTAACCAGTTCCGTCAAGGCAGGGGCTATTAAATGAATTGGATTTTTGGCTAGATCCGGATAGGCTATATGTCCCTGTACACCTTGAATGATAAGCTTTCCCGACAAAGAACCGCGCCTGCCGTTTTTGAGAGTATCGCCCAATTGGTTTGCACAGCTAGGCTCTCCAACAATACAAAAATCGGGAATTTCTCCACGCGCTTTAAGGGTAGAAACTACTTTGACCGTGCCATCTACAGCAGAACCTTCTTCATCGGACGTAATTAATAAAGCTATTGAACCTTTTAAAGGTTTTTTAGATTCAAGTGCCTGTTTGGCAGCGACTGCAAAGGCAGCGATAGAGGTTTTCATATCGGCTGCCCCTCTTCCATACAGTTTGCCATCACGAATAGTCGGCGTAAAAGGTGGGGAATGCCATTGATCCAAAGGGCCAGTGGGTACGACATCCGTATGCCCCGCAAATACCAGTAAAGGGCTACTGCTCCCCCACCGCGCCCATAAATTGCTAACACGTCCGTGCGGATGCCACTCACAGACAAAACCCAAAGGCTCTAAGTGCTCAATCAATCGCTGCTGGCAGCCTGCATCCTCAGGCGTGATAGATTGCCGGGCAATAAGTTCTTGCGTAAGGAGAAGGGTAGGATGCATAACACTCAAGTATGCAATGTAAATTCTGTAAAAGTAGCACCGCTTTCATCCGTTTGCGCTGCAGCCTCTGTAGGCGTGGTAGAGTTTTTTCCCTTTTCATCGGGACGATCAGCAGCCCCCTGGTTATTGATCAACCATAATAAATTGGTAACAGAATCTGCATTTGCCAATGCTTCTTCCTGGGTAATTTTGTCCTCTTTGAGAAGTTGAATAAGGCTTTGCTCAAAAGTAAGAGAGCCAGCTGCTAGACTTTTTTCCATAGTCTCTTTAATTTCTGGAATTTTCCCTTTTTCAATCATGTCTGCGATTAAGCGTGTGTTTAACAATACTTCTAAAGCGGGCAGGCGTCCTCCCGCTTTTCCACGAATTAAGCGCTGTGATATCACTGCTTTAAGAGCTGCAGCCAAGTCTGCCAGCAAGGCCGGTCGGTTTTCCGGGGAGTAAAAACTGATGATGCGATTCATTGCATGGTAACTGTTATTAGCATGCAAAGTTGCTAAAACCAAATGACCCGACAAAGAATAAGCAATGGCGGCTGTCATCGTGTCTCGATCCCGAATTTCCCCAATAAAAATCACATCAGGCGCTTGCCTGAGGGCGTTTTTCAAACCAGTTTGTAAGGTCTTTGCATCAGAACCTATTTCCCTTTGATTCACAATCGATTTACGGTTCTTGAACAAATATTCAATTGGATCTTCAAATGTCAAAATATGGCCAGAACGTTGCCCATTACGGTGATCAATCATTGCCGCTAGTGTGGTCGATTTACCACTGCCTGTGGCTCCCACCAACAGGATTAAACCTCGGCGTTCCATGATGAGCTCAGATAAAAGCTCTACCGGAACTCCTATTGTTTCTAGGGAGGGAACGTCCACAGGGATAAAACGCATCACCGCAGCCAGACTACCCCGTTGCCGAAACGCAGAAAGCCGGAAACTTCCTATTCCAGCTAATGGAATACCAGCATTAAATTCGCCCTCTTCTTCGAGTAAACGCATTTGCTTTTCATTAAGGACTTCACCCAGAAGAGAAATAAGAGCTGATGGTGTTAATTTTTCTTGGTTCACAGGGATTGATACCCCATTAATCTTGATCGTAATGGGAGCTCCTGCCGACAAATAAATATCGGAAGCTTTTTTCTCTGCCATTAAGCGAAATAGCTGTTCCATCGCCATGTTAATTTCTCCTTAATTGTTTTAGCCATGTTTTTATATTTATGGGCTAGCAAATTGCTTTTATAACTGTTCTTAGTACTTAAGTTTTTTTTCGATGCGGATATTTATAACTCTTATATCGGCTATTTGTTTTTTTATCAATTGCTCAGGAGAGATAATGGGAAGAAAACCTGACAATTCTCTGCGCTGCTTCTACACATAATTCAAGCGTGTCTACCAGCGCAATTCGGACATATCCCTTTCCAGGATTGCCTTGCTCGGTTTCTCGAGCTAAAAAGCTGCCAGGTAAAACAGTCACTCCTGTTGCAGCAAACAGGTTTTTTGTAAAGTCTGTATCTTCAGCAATGCCCACCTCTGCTGGAATACGTGCCCATAAATAAAACCCAGCATCCGGTAATTGCGTAGGCAGCACCTGTTGGATGAGGGGGGTTACTTCAGCAAATTTTTTTCTATAAAGGAGACGGTTTTCCTGAACATGCGCTTCGTCTCTCCAGGCTGCTATTGAAGCCGCTTGAACAGTAGGACTCATGGCCGTACCATGATAAGTGCGGTAGAGTAAAAAAGTCTTGATTAAAGCTGCATCCCCTGCAACAAAACCAGAACGCATACCGGGTACATTGCTACGTTTTGACAAGCTGGAAAACACAATGAGCCGCTCGAACTTGTCATTACCAGAGGCCAGCGCTGCTTGCAAAGCACCCAGCGGTTTTTCATCTCTGAAATAAATTTCGGAGTAACACTCATCTGCTGCAATTACAAAACCATATTTAGCAGATAAAGCAAATAAAGTTTTCCACTCCCCTAATGTCAGCACCCTTCCGGTTGGATTGCCTGGGGAGCATACATACAACAACTGGGTTTTTGATAACACCTGTTCAGGAAGGTTAGCATAATCCATCCCTCCCCCAAGAAGTTGGGTGCCATTAATAAAATAGGGTTGTGCGCCCCCTAACAAAGCAGCCCCTTCATAAATTTGGTAAAAAGGGTTGGGACATACAACATAAGGGTTTTTAGTTCGATCCAAAACTACTTGAGCAAAAGAAAAAAGGGCTTCACGAGAGCCAGTAACAGGCAGTATCTGGGTTTCAAAGTCAATAGGGATGGGGCCATAGCGCACAGAGAGCCAGTTTGCAATAGCTTGGCGCAGTTGTGCTGATCCTGCAGTCGTCGGATAGGAGGCTAAGCCATCCATATTAGCCAGCAAGGCTTCTTTAATGAATAGGGGTGTAGGATGTTTAGGCTCCCCAATGGACAAGTTGATAGCTTTGACATTTTCTGGGGGCTGGATACCGGCAAGTAACTCCCTCAAACGTTCAAAAGGGTAAGGGTGTAAACGCTTAAGGTCTTGATTCATATAGATTTTTTCTGTGTAATTGCGGCATTATAAAGAAATAATGCCTAAACACTCAGATTGTGGAGATTTAGCTGCCGCCAACCCCGGGTAATGCTAAGATTCCTAAAAAGTAGGGCTGATGAAAATCGGCTCTTTTTGTTTTTAACACAGCGTTTCAAAAGACTATTCAACGTGCGCCTTACGCAAATCAAACTTTCGGGCTTTAAGTCCTTTGTAGATCCTACGTCTTTGGCTGTTCCCGGGCAACTGGTTGGTATTGTGGGTCCCAACGGTTGTGGGAAATCTAATGTGATTGATGCCGTCCGCTGGGTGCTAGGAGAGTCAAAAGCCTCCGAGTTACGCGGTGAATCCATGCAGGACGTTATTTTTAATGGTTCTGTAAACCGAAAGCCCTCCGGGCGTGCCAGCGTAGAACTGGTATTTGACAATAGTTTGTCTCAAGCCGCTGGACAATGGAGCCAGTATGCAGAGATTGCAGTTAAACGTGTCTTAACACGAGACGGGGGTTCGAGCTATTACATTAATAATCAGGCCGTGCGTCGGCGAGATGTACAAGACATTTTTATGGGAACCGGCTTGGGGCCCCGCGCTTATGCCATTATTGGCCAGGGGATGATTTCACGCATCATTGAGTCTAAACCAGAGGAATTGCGGGTTTTTCTTGAGGAAGCAGCGGGAGTATCGAAATATAAAGAGCGGCGGCGGGAAACTGAAAATCGCCTTGCCGATACCCGTGACAATTTAGTACGCGTTGAGGATATTCTCCGCGAGTTATCCAGCCAGCTCGACAAACTTCAAGCACAAGCAGAAGTAGCCAAGCAATATCAAAACTTGGTAGATCAGGCTGATGAGAAACTTCTTTTATTATGGCTTAGTCGGCGAGAAGAAAGCGCACAAGAACAGCAACGCCTATTGGGTTTAATTGAAAAAACACAGACTGATCTGGAAGCACAGCTGGCAAAGTTACGGGAATCAGAAGCACAGCTTGAGACTATTCGCTCGGCACACTATTCGGCTACTGATGCTTTATCAGAAGCACAAGCTGAGTTTTATGAAGCCAATGCACAAGTCAGTCGGCTGGAAGCTCAGATTCGAGCGATTGTGGATACGCATCATCGATTAACAGCGCAGCATAGCCAGCTTCTGATGCAAAAAGACCGTTGGTTAAATAGCTTGCAGGAGGCCGATCTTCGTTTAAAAGAATGGCAGGCCCAACATGAGGAGCTTCTTGAAAAGATTGCTGCGTCGGAAGGAGCTCTCGAAACTGTCCAGGATACTTTGCCCCAAGCCCAAGCGCTAGTGGATGAACGCAGTGCAATCGTCGAGGTAAACCGTACCCAGGCAGCAGAGGCTGATCGGGAATTACGCATCCTGGCCAGTGAGCGGCATGGCGTCCAGCAACAGCTGAATCAAATTTTGAGTCGACACGAACGTTTACAGGCTGAGCGTAAAGGCTTGCTTGCCCCAGACGAACAAAAGCTTGCACTGCAAACTACACAAGCCGAACGTAGAGAGCAAGAGCTTGAAATGCTCCATGCACAGCTGGATGAAACCCAGCATCGATTGCAGCAATACGACACCGAACGGCGTGCTGCACAAGAAGAGCTAAATACCGCCACTGCGCTACTGTCTCAGCTTCAGGCGCAAGAAGTCACTCTACAACATGTCCAGGAACAAGCCCAAGCGGCCAGTCGCCTTAAACCCTGGTTAGAAAAACATGGTTTAGCCTCCCGGCAGCGTCTTTGGCAGCGTTTACATACTGAGCCAGGGTGGGAAAATGCGTTGCAAGCTATTTTGAGAGAATGCATCAGTGCACTTGAAATTAGTGAACTTTCACAAGCCAGTGGATTTTCTGCAGATAGCCCACCCGCAAGACTGGCATTTTTTTCACCCCAACCTCATGAGTTTATAGCTTCCAATAATGCTTTAACTCCTCTTTTAGATCGCATCAAACTGAATGACAATGGTTTGCGGGGAGTATTGACAGAATGGTTGTATGGAATCTTTACCGCTGAAGATTTACCCACGGCTTTAGCGCAACGCAGTCAGCTGCAGTTGGGGCAAAAGCTCGTGACGAAGGCTGGCCATGTGGTCGATAAGGTATCGGTTCGCTATTATGCCCCGGAAGGTCCAGATGACGGATTATTAGCAAGACAGCAGGAGCTTGAATCCCTGTGCAAACGGCATAAGGCTCAGCAACTGATTGTTGATGAGACCCGAACAAGGTTTTTGCGATCCGATCATGCTGTTCATGAAACAGAGCAGCGTTTACAACAAGTCCGTCAACAAATTAATGAACGTACTAAAGAGTTGCATCAAATTCAGATGGAAGTAGTCACGCTAAAACAGCGTATTGAGGAGCATCACAAACATCAGCAGCGCCTGAATGAGGATCTGGCTGAATGTACTCAGCAAATTCAGTTGCTTGAGGCAAAGATTATGCAAATGGATGATCGTCTCGCTGATATGGATGCTTGTTTAGCCAACTATCAAAATGCCCTGGAAGACGCCCGCTTTGCACTGGAAGATGCCAAAACAGTTTTAGATACCCGTAAAGAAGCTGTACGCGCTGCCGAACGTCAGGTACAAGAAAGTCGCTTTGCATTGCAATCACTTAGCAGTCGTATCGAAGAAACTCATCGTAACCGCCAGCTAGCTCAGGAACAACAAAGCGAAGTCGAGACGCAACTTGCCGATATTAGTGCTGAGTTAGAAAGTCTTACTCAAGCGCAGCACCAAAATGGCCTGCAAGATGCGCTTAATGGACGTATCCATAAGGAAGATGCTTTAGCCCGTGTACGTACAGAATTGGATGGATTAAGTCACAAATTACGTGCCCAGGATGAACTGCGCATCAGTATCGAACGTAGTCTGCAGCCGATTCGTGATCGCGTGACTGAATTGCAGCTCAAAGAACAAGCTGCCCGTTTAAATCAAGAACAATACGATAAGCAACTGAATGAAAAAAATGCGGATATTACAGGTTTAACGGCTAAATTGGCATCCGCTCCTAAACCTGCCCAGTTACAGACTGATGTCACTCGATTGCAGCAAGAAATTACAGCTTTAGGCCCCGTAAACCTCGCTGCCTTGCAAGAGTTGGAACAATCTGTACAAAGAAAAAGCTTTTTAGATGCCCAGTATAAAGATTTATTAGAAGCCATTACCACCTTAGAAGATGCTATTCGCAAGATCGACAAAGAAACCCGCGAGCTTCTACAAACTACCTTTGATGAGGTTAATAGTCATTTTGGCCGCTTATTCCCTGTGTTGTTTGGAGGGGGAGACGCTAAATTAGTGATGACAGGCGATGAGATTCTGGATTCTGGTGTACAAGTCATGGCCCATCCACCCGGTAAACGCAATAGTTCAATTCATCTATTGTCTGGAGGAGAAAAGGCTCTCACCGCTACAGCTTTAGTATTCGCAATCTTTCAATTAAATCCAGCTCCGTTTTGTTTACTCGACGAAGTGGATGCTCCCTTGGATGATTCCAACACCGAACGTTTTTGTAAATTAGTGACCGAAATGTCTGAAAATACGCAATTTGTATTTATTAGTCACAACAAAATCGCTATGGAAATGGCGCAACAACTCGTGGGGGTAACCATGCAGGAACAAGGCGTTTCCAGAATTGTGGCTGTGGATATGACCCAAGCTGTGTCTTACCTGAACGCCGCTTGATATGCTGTTTCTCAAAACTTTAAAGTAGGAGTTTTTTTGCAGCTTATTGTCTCCCTACTTGCCATAGCCCTCTTATGCATAATAGGAACATGGGCCTGGGGTCGTTGGCAAATTGCAAAACTTCGAGAGAACAATCCCCACGAGCAGACTACTACTATCATCCGTGCAACGCGTCATGAACCCTTGATGTTTTTGCCTACCGATGAAAAAATTCCCCGCCCTGAGGGAAAAGAGCCCAGTATTTCTTTTGTGCCTTCCCTAGATCCTGACACTGAATTGATTGCCACCCTAACTCCCAACCAGGCAATAGATGAGGTGTTATTCAAACAAACCTCGGTGCATCGAACCTCCATGGGCCGCAGAATAATTCGGTATTGCTGGTTGCATAATCCCGTTCAAATACAGATGGGTATAAGCCTTGCAGACCGTACTGGTGCAATTAGCGAAGCAGAATTAAATAAATTTTTGCAACTAGTCGATGACTATGCGGACCGATGGTCTGCAGATGTAAATGTGGAGCCGGTTCAAGTAGCACTAACACGAGCCTGTGTGATTGATGCCCAATGCGCTGCATTAGATACTCAGATTTATTTACATCTGGCGGCTTCGCATCTATCTTTTTCGCAAGAACAGTTGTTACAGGTGCTAGGCACTGCGGGTTTAGAAATAGAGACAGCTAGCCCTGTTCATTATTTAAAGGATAACGCAGGTCAAGAGTTAGCAAGAGTGTTTATTCGAATGGATAGACCGGAAGCGTTTATAACTTTTGTAGTAGATATTCCCCGAGTGTCCTCGCAAGCCTTTGAACGTGCTTTACAAGCGGCACAGCAACTGGCTTATACATTGGGCGCCACAGTAGTGGATGATAATGGAAAACCTTTATCGGATACAGCTCTTGCATTAGTGCGCGCCCGCTTAACCGATGTTTCACGCAAGCTAACGCAGGCAGGGATGGCCCCCGGGTCTGAGCGTGCCTGTCGATTGTTCTCTTAGCTGAAGTTTTATTTTCAGCTCAAAAGCTCCTACCTCCGTAACAGAACTATTTTTCATCATGCCCGATAAAGACTTTCTTGAACATATCACCCAGTTACGAGAGACCTTAGAGCGCTATAGCTATGCCTACCATGTGCTTGATGCTCCTATCGTTCCAGATGCTGAGTATGACCGTTTATATCGCGAACTAGAAGCCATAGAGGCTAAATATCCTGAACTGATTACTCCTACTTCTCTGACTCAACGTGTCGGTGATACCCCCGCCAATGCATTTTCTGCCGTACATCACAGCATTCCGATGTTATCTTTGGCCAATGCCATGCAAGAGTCTGAAGTACGCGCTTTTGACAAGCGCTGCGCTGAAGCACTTGACTTAAAGGAAGTTTGTTATAGCGCCGAGCTTAAATTTGACGGTTTAGCCATTAGCTTGCGTTATGAAAATGGCGTACTAATACAGGCGGCTACGCGTGGAGATGGTTCAACAGGCGAAGATGTAACCGCTAATATTCGTACCATTAAGTCTATCCCCTTACAACTGTATCGTAGTCATCAGCATCCTCTTCCCTCCGTACTTGAAGTGCGGGGAGAAGTATTAATGTTTAGAGACGATTTTAAAAAACTTAATGCAAATCAATTAGTGATCGGGGAAAAGACTTTTGTAAACCCACGCAATGCGGCTGCAGGTAGCTTGCGGCAACTGAATCCTCATATCACAGCCTTAAGACCCCTACGTTTTTTTGCTTATGGGGTAGGCCAGCTTATTGCTGAGCCTGCTTTGACACAAAATCTGCAAACACATGCTGCGCTACAAGATGTGTTAATAAACTTGGGCTTTCCGGTAAGTAAATACCGGACCGTTGTAAGAGGTGTAGACGCAGCTCTCGCATTTTTTAAGGAGATGAGTCAAACCCGAGAAACTCTTCCTTTTGATATTGATGGTGTAGTTTATAAGGTTAATAATTTACTGGAGCAACAAAAACTGGGGTTCGTTTCCCGAGCCCCGCGCTGGGCCATTGCGCACAAGTTTCCTGCGCAAGAGGAACTCACTATTCTACGGGCTATTGATGTGCAAGTGGGTCGTACCGGCGCTATTACCCCTGTAGCAAAGCTAGAACCTGTGTTTGTAGGTGGGGTAACCGTAAGTCATGCCACACTTCACAATGAAGATGAAGTGCTTCGCAAAGATTTGCGAATAGGCGATACAGTGATTGTACGCCGTGCAGGAGATGTGATTCCGGAAGTGGTAGCGCCTGTGTTAGAGCGCCGTCCGGATAATACTCTTATCTGGAAAATGCCTTCCCACTGCCCCTGCAAACTAGCGACTCCAATAGTGCGCGAACCAGGAGAAACCATTGCCCGCTGTTCAGGAGGTTTGGCCTGTGAAGCACAGCGCAAACAAGGTATCTTACATTTTGCGCAGCGACGCGCCATGGATATTGAAGGTTTAGGGGAAAAACTGGTAGAGCAACTATTAGAAGCTGGACTGATCCAAAATATTGCAGATCTATACCTGCTGAATACAGCACAACTGTGTACCTTAAACCGCATGGCAGAAAAATCGGCAAACAACCTTGTTGCACAGATTGAAGATTCTAAAACACGAAGCCTATCGCGGCTCATCTTCGGGTTAGGAATCCGGCATGTAGGGGAAACAACTGCCAAAGATCTCGCTAACCATTTTTCTACTCTTGAAGCTTTTCTGAAAGCAGACCAGGCGGACTTGCTGCGAGTTAAAGACATAGGACCCGTAGTAGCAGACAGCATTGTTAATTTCTTTGCTCAACAGGAAAACTTAAACATCATAAAAAACCTTATAGCTCATGGAGTTAGGCCAATTCATAAGGCTTTAACGGATATGAGTAATCCTAGCAATCCTTTTTCCAACAAAATTTTTGTCTTAACCGGAACATTAAGTCAGATGAGACGGGAAGAAGCACAAGCAAAAATCGAAGCTTTTGGAGGAAAAGTAAGTGACTCCATCTCAAAAAAAACGTCTGCTCTTATCGCCGGGGAACAAGCGGGCAGCAAGCTGATCAAGGCCCAACAGCTAGGGGTATCTATCTGGGATGAAGCCTATTTTCAACAGCAGCTTGAGCCCTTATTAGCTAAGCAAAATACAAATTAATATCAAGCATACTTAATCACAACATGAACAACCTAACAGCAATTATTGGCGGCTCTGCGCTGAGTCAATTACCGGGTCTACACATTCAAGAACGACAAGTGGTGCGTACCCCGTTTGGAGAACCTTCTGGAGTATTAATATTCGGTCAAATTGGACAGGCGCGTGTAGTCTTTCTAGCGCGTAATGGTTATGGTCGTACTATTGCCCCACATTTAATCAACTACCGGGCCAATATTTGGGCCTTACACAGCGTGGCAGTTGAGCGCATTATTGCTGTTTCAGCAGTGTCCAGCTTGAATCCAAGTTGGCAAGCTGGCACAGTCTTAATACCCGATCAAATTATTGACTACACCACAGGTCGTGACAATACTTTTTATGACAATACAGACTCTACTGAAAATGAAATAGTACCGCTAGACTTTACTTACCCTTTTGATGAAACCATCCGTAAAGTCTTGCTAAAAGCCGTGCAAACGCAAAAGATAGCGGCTGTGGAAAGCGGCACCTACGCTTGCACACAAGGCCCCCGACTACAAACCGCAGCCGAGATGCAGCGAACTATCCGAGATGGTGCCCATGTGGTGGGGCAAACTGTAATGCCAGAAGCTGTATTAGCACGCGAATTACAACTACCTTATGCTATGCTGGCTCTAATTACCAATCGTAGTCAGTGTGTAGAGCCACCACCCAAAATGCTGGCATCCGCTCCTATCGTATCTGCGCAAGCATTAACAGATTTGCAGGAAGTCTTAGCACGCGCGGTACAGGATTTGGTGATGATTAATACTTAGCTGTCTTTTCTTAAAGCCAGATTTTCCGTTAGGGGTTAGGAGGCAAGCGAGGGCTTTGCAAGACAGTTTTAGCCCGACTGCGGAACCTGTAGCGATTGCTACAACCGATAAAGAGGGGTAAAAATACCGCAAATGCATCGCCACCACCCAAGCAGCAATAAAAGTGCGCTTAATGGAGGAACCTGGCTTAACTCTTAGCCTTAGAAAGAATGCTGTGATTCATGAAATTTTGCAGATGGGTGATCCTCGGCTTTTAAGAATTGCCAAACCGGTGACCCGTTTTGACACCCCTGAGCTACATCAATTAATTACAGATATGATGGAGACCATGCATGCCGCTAATGGAGCAGGTCTGGCAGCTCCACAAATTGGCGTAGATTTACGAGTCGTTATTTTTGGTTTTGAGCGTAATCCCCGGTATCCGCAGGCAGAAGCGGTTCCCACTACCATTTTAATTAACCCCACTCTCTTTGCGCTAGAAAGCGACATGCAAGAAGATTGGGAAGG
The DNA here is from genome assembly GCA_019695155.1 of Burkholderiaceae bacterium. Taxonomy (GTDB): domain Bacteria; phylum Pseudomonadota; class Gammaproteobacteria; order Burkholderiales; family Burkholderiaceae_C; genus Piscinibacterium. Next base: position 93,804 of record JAIBAO010000048.1, read on the forward strand.
CTGCCTTTCGGTACCCGGCCTTAGAGGAATAGTGCCTAGATTTAAAAAGATACGCTACAGCGGTTTTGACCCATTTGGGGCAAGTATTGACCGTACAGTAGAGGGCTTTCATGCACGTGTCGTTCAACATGAGTGTGACCATCTAGAGGGGATGTTATATCCCATGCGGATTAAGGATTTCTCGCGTTTTGGTTTTACACGGGCCTTATTTCCAGATGGGGCTCTAGCGGAAGACGCTTAAAAGACGTATCTAACTCTATGGGGAACTTCTAATAACCGTAGCGAGCGGCCCGCAGCGGATGTGAGGAGCGGATGCGTACGGAGTGTACGCTGAACACCGCAAGAGCCGATCCGGCTTGGGCAGTAGGTTATTAGAAGTTCCCTATGATTGAATGCAACTCAGGCTAGTGCATATCGGCGTAAACGCATAGATAACTCTGTCAAGGCTTGCACACCACTGGCTTCAGCCTTGCTGCACCAGCTCTGCAATTGTTTGAGCAATTGATCCTTAGATAAAGTGGATCTTGCCCACATTTGCATTAATTCAGCACGCATCTCGTAAAGCTTTTTAAGTTTTTCACTGTTTGCAAGTACATCCGCCAAACTGGCTTTTGCATCTTGGGTTAGTTTTGCACCATCCACCATTAACCAGCGTTTGGCACTTTTGACTTTTTCACATTTTCCACCGCGTTGTGTCAAAAGCTTTTCACGTTCAGCCTTATAAGCACGTTTAAGCACCCGGGCGTAGCTGCGCATCACATCATAACGATTAGCCATCACAATAGCCAAAGTTTCCCCATCTACCAGGGGCTTGGCTGTAGGGTTTAATTTGACCCGCGGCGCTATCTTACGGATTTGGGCTAATCCCAGGTAACTTAATAGTTTGATATATAACCACCCGATATCAAATTCATACCACTGATTAGAAAGTCGGGCTGAGGTAGCAAAAGTATGATGGTTATTGTGTAACTCTTCTCCACCGATGACTACCCCCCAAGGGAAAATATTACGGGAAGCATCTTCACACTCAAAATTTCTGTATCCCCAGTAATGACCTATACCATTAATAATGCCTGCAGCCGTAACCGGGATCCAAAGCATTTGTACAGCCCACACGGTTGTACCTGCTCCAAGTCCAAACAAGAGCCAGTCGATAATCAGCATCAAACCTGCGCCATGCCATGTAAAGCGGCTGTAGACGTTCCGCTCGATCCAGTCATCAGGGCACCCATGGCTATACTTTTCAAGAGTTTCTTGGTTTTTCGCCTCGGCGCGATATAACTCAGCACCTTCAAAAAAAACTTTTTTAATCCCGCGGGTCTGAGGACTGTGGGGATCTTGTTCGGTCTCGCATTTAGCATGATGTTTTCGGTGGATACTGACCCAATCCTTGGTTTGCATGCCCGTCGTTAACCATAGCCAGGCGCGAAAAAAGTGGGATACGACGGGATGTAAATCCAGTGCGCGATGCGCCATGGCCCGATGAAGATAAATCGTTACCGATGCGATAGTAATATGCGTAAACACCAGCGTAGCCACCACCAACGTCCAAACAGAAGTCCACGCAGTCAAACCGGTCGACAAAAATTCAAGAACTGAATACATCATAAAGTGCCTTACCTTTTTCAAAACCGCTATTCTTGCTATATCTCTAAATAGCACTATTTAATTAAAATTCAAGACTCAGCTTACCATTATTCAGTAGTAAACCTACATCACCTCGATGGTACAACATGGCATGTATTAGAGAGCATTTTTATGCTTATCTGATAATTGCGCTTCAGAATCTTCCCGTAACCTTAAAGCAGAACTCTCACCGGTTCGAGGCTTACCAGCTGTTTGAATGCGAATCTCCCGTTGGGGAAAAGGAATCTGTATCCCAGCATGAACAAAGTTTTTCCATACTTCTCTAGCCACGTCAGACCGTACATTTCCCTGTCCGTTTTCAGGATCAGCAATCCAAAAATAAAGCTCCAACTCAAAACCATCCGCACCGAATGCCACCAGCTGTGCACAGGGCGCAGGGTCCCCCACCACACGGGAGTGTGCTGCGGCGCATTGTTCCAATAATGAAATCACCTTTTCAACATCAGAGTGATAGTCAACGCTTACGGCAAGCTTAATTCTCGTATTTCGGTTGGAATAAGAATGATTTTGTACCGGGGTAGAAACCAACATCTCATTAGGGATAATGGCTTCACTGGCATCAAAAGCCTGCACGACCGTATAGCGAGTATTGATTTGAGTCACTTTTCCATAGTACTTATCTACCGTGATTAAATCGCCAATTTTCAGAGAACGATCCAGCAAAATAATAAAACCACTCACGTAATTACTGGCGATACGCTGTAAGCCCAAACCCAGCCCAACACCTAAAGCCCCCCCAAAGACCGACAGTACTGTCAGGTCAATACCTGCCAGAGCCAAACCTAATAACACTCCAACCAACAACAGAAGCGCTTTAGCGGCACGTGCGAGCATTACCTTGGTACTCAGCCCCAAAGTAGTAGCTTTCATTAGCCTGGATTCCATTACAGAACCTGCCCACAATGCTACCAAGATAGCCAGCAAAAGCGATACAGCCCCTAGCAGACCTTCTCCTAAAGAAAGCTTAATATTGCCTACCCGCAGTTTGATAGATTCAAGCCATTCCCAGACCTCGATGTTCAGCCCAGTCACAAACAGTGCCATCAAGCCCCATAAACTGATCGCAATCCAGCGCTCAAAAGACGCCAACCAATTAGATTGGGTGAATACACTACGCACGGCAAATACAATCAAGCGAACTGCAATAAACGTTCCTAACAGAAGCAGGGCTATTTGAATTACGCTCGTATGTATGTATTTACTCAGCGGCCAATAAGCAACCCCCAGCAAAAGCAATGCCATGGTTTGCCAGCCTATGCGGGCTTGTACTCGCGTGCGCCGGTCAGCGAGGCTATCCTTTAATTGTCCCCCTAAACCCGCTTTACGCCTGCGCAACCCGTAATGCAACAAGCCGGCTACAAGCAATGCTGTACTAACCGCAATTATCTGCCAGATAAGAGCAGGCTCCCGTAACTCTTTGAGTAGATGGGCTAGTAAAGTAGTGTTCATATCACTTCAAAGCAATAGCATGCATATAAAGCTGATTAAATTCCTGAGTGAAGCTTTTGCTAGCCTCTTGAGCATTGCGCAAAATCAAAACATTCTCAGCATTACGACTGCGTGCAGAAAAAGTAAAGTTATAAGATCCTGTGATGACAGTTGCGTTCTTGCTTGCTGAGTCAATCACAATAAATTTATGATGCATAATGCCATCCGTATGGGCTGGTGCCCGCCAAACACGCACCATCACTCCCCCCGCTAATAATTCAGGAATAATCTTCATGCGATCAGCCGCCCGTTCTTTGACTGTGCGTTCATAATCTAGCAGTACTTCTACTCTGACACCACGTTTTTTGGCTTGTATCAAGGCCTGCGCCAAGGAGCGGCTGGTAAAACCATAAGCCGCCAACTGTACCGTATGTTGAGCATCATGAATCAGTTTTACCAGCACTCCTTCAATATCATGTCTGGGCGCAAATAAGGCCTGGACCTCACCCTGCATTGCAACTGAAGCCGGTAAGGACTCAAACTTCTGAAGCTTGCTTTTTTCAAAAGAGAAAGCTTGCAAAGGTAAAAGGGTGATAAGTAGCGTTATCCCTCCCGCTAAAAGCTGCGGATATAAACGGTTAAGCATCACAATAGGTTTTTTACCGTATCCAGTAAATAGGACAAGCCAAAACGCTAAACAGCGCAATAATGGGCCACTCCATTCAATTAACTGCCTCTTAAATTCTTGCTGTTGCATCAAAACCCGCGCTCCATCACTACCGCAAAAAAACCATCTGTTCCATGCGTATCCGGCGCCAACCTCAAGCGAGACATTTCTTCAATAAAGACCCCTTGAGCTTGCAGAACTTCACTGGCATTTAAAATCTTGTACTGGGGATGCAGTTTTAAAAACGCATCTACCACCTCATCATTTTCCGCCTGTAGCAAACTGCAGGTAGCATACAGCAATCGACCGCCCACTTTGACCATACGGGCTGCAGCATTCAGGATTTTTGTTTGTTTAAGGGCAAGCTCCATAACATCGCGTTCACCCTGCCTCCATTTAAGATCAGGATTACGCCGAATCGTCCCCAAGCCACTACAGGGGGCATCCACTAAAACTCGATCCAGTTTTCCAGCTAAACGTTTGATTCGAATATCATTTTCCGATTCAATCCCAATAGTCACCACATTAGACAAGCCACTACGCGCCAACCTTGGCTTTAGTTTGTCCAAGCGGCGAGCAGATACATCAAACGCATACAGACGGCCTGTATTGCGCATCTGCGTCCCCAATGCCAAGGTTTTTCCCCCGGCCCCGGCACAAAAATCAGCTACCATTTCGCCTCGTTTAGCCCCCAGCAACAAAGCTAGCAGCTGTGAGCCTTCATCCTGCACCTCAATAGCTCCACTTTTAAATAGAGGAGTAAGGCTTATCAGGGGCTTACCCTGCACGCGTAAACCCCAGGGAGAAAACTTAGTCGGCGCAGCTATAACATCAACCTTAGCCAACTCCATCATGGCAGTATTTCGGTCGGTTTTGAGAATATTTACTCGCAAATCCAGCGGGGCTGGCTGATTCAAAGCGCGCATCATTGCTTCGACTCGCTCGGATCCATACTGTGCGTCCAGCGCCTTAATGGCGTAAGCAGGTAAATTTAAGCGCACTTCTCGAGGAAGATCCTTTTCTCCTAACTGCGAGAGTTGTTTGATAAGAGACAGTTCAGGCTCGCGGCAAATCCTATCAATAACTCCTGGATTACCCTGTCGCACGAGGGCAAACAAAGCCAGGCGCCTGGGCCGTTGTGCTGTTTTCTCCGCACTTCGTTCCCGCTTTGTTGGGGTTGCCCCTGCCGCCGCCAATTCATTAGAAAGTAATTCTGCTAGATATTGTAAAGTGGCTTTTTCTCGTAAGACAGCAAAAACTGTTTCTGCTACCCAGCTACGGTCACGGCTCCCCAGCTCAGAGTTTTCCCGAAAATATTTAGAGACAAGCACATCGGCAGGCGCGCTGAATTTAAGCGCTAAAGTTAAAGCTTCTACCGTATGTTTAAAAACGCCTTGAGAAATTGTTCCGAAAGACAGGTCGACTAAAGTTTTCATAAGTGCACCCATTCAGGCATGCCTTCAACCGTCACCCGCCCCTGCTCAAGCTTAACGCGATTTTCTACTAAAGCTTTAATAACAGCAGGCAATATCTGATGTTCCTGAGCCAGCACCCGTGCGGCCAACTTCTCTTCAGTATCATCGCTAAATACAGGAACACTAGCCTGCGCAATAATGGGTCCGCTGTCTACCTCTGCACTCACAAAATGAATGGTGCATCCATGTACTTTAACTCCCGCAGCCAATGCGGCCCGATGGGTAGCCAGCCCAGGAAAAGAGGGTAGCAAACTAGGATGAATGTTCACCAGTCTCCCATAAAACCTGTTAACGAAAGACGCAGTCAGAATACGCATAAAACCTGCCAAAATAACATAGTCTACGGCTAAGGCATCCAGACTTTCGGCCAGCACGGCATCAAAGTCTTTACGATCGACATACTGAGCATGATCAATAACCTGAGTAGGTATGCCTGCACTTTTGGCAATAGCTAAGGCGCTGCAATTTGGCCGATTAGAAATAACCGCGGCAATTTTACAAGGCCACCGCTCACGCTCATAAGCTTTAAGAATAGCGTGTAGGTTTGAACCCCGCCCCGATACAAGAATGACAATATTTTTAGAATTCACAAGATAATTTTAGGGGACTTCTAAAAATTGATCTCTCCGTACCCCGAGCAAGGCACAAGAAATCTAGCAAGTATCGCATTCTTCCTATACTCAAGCGTGGCAATTTGCTCGATTAATCAACTTATAGAAATTTCTTTTAGATACTAGATAGAGTCTGTCTGTAAGCTAGCTGCAAAAGAAACCGAACATGCTGAAAAATTAAAGTAAAAAGCCAAGCTATAAAGATTGGCGTTTTACTTTGCTAAATGAATCTTAACAGAAGAAACACCTGACCGTTTTTATAGGTACAACAAGCCACGCTAGCAGGTGTAAATATTCTCTCTAAATAAGCAGCGCCCGGATTTGCTCTTTTAGCTCACGGATAAAAGCAGCCGCTTTTTGCCAGGCAATAGTCGCTTTTATCCGGTTAACAATTCCTTGCTTGAGCATAGCCCACCAATTAAGAGCCTTAGCAAAATAGGCATAACTCATTAGTTGCTGCTCGGTCAAAACAAACAGGCGGCCTAGAAAGGCAGTGCCTACAAGTTTAGCCAGCATAATGACAGTAATTCCTAGAGTTTTTTTCCCATGGGCTATCAGCCAAAGCGCTCCAATTTTAAAAGGGAGCAGCACCACTGCGGGCAATAAAAACAGAAGGAGTGCTACATGCCGAGGGGCTTGGCGTATCCGGGCTTCTAAATAAGCCAGCGCAGGCAATTTCGCAATCAACCCCATAAGGCGTGCTAGAGGCTTCCACCCCCACTCCTCAAAAAAAATTATTAGCGCTAATAAGGTGACTGCAATGAAACGTAGAGATTTTTTAATAAATAACATAGCACCCTTACAATTGAAGTTCTGCTCTTCCACGATAATAAATAACTCATCAGCAAACTTGTATGAACTGATAAAAACCCCATGACACAAGACGAACTAAAGAAAAACGTGGCCCAGGCAGCCTTAACTTATGTTCCAGAACATCAAATCATTGGAGTAGGCACCGGTTCTACTGCCAATTTTTTTATTGAAGCGCTGGCTACACTCAAAGCTCCTCCTTACGCTGCAGTGGCCAGTTCTGAAGCCACAGCCACCCGATTGCGAGCACATGGAATCAAGGTGGTGGATGCTAATACCGTCGAGCGTTTGGCAGTGTATGTGGATGGGGCCGATGAAATTGACCCTCAAGGGCATATGATCAAAGGAGGAGGGGGTGCTTTAACCCGCGAAAAAATCGTAGCCGCACTCGCTGATCGCTTTATTTGTATTGTAGATAGTAGCAAGCAGGTCAGTACTTTAGGGAAATTTCCCTTGCCGGTAGAAGTCATTCCCATGGCCCGTGCCCAGATTATGCGGCAGCTAACCGCCCTAGGTGGGCAACCCCGCTGGCGGCAAGGCGTTATTACTGATAACGGCAATGTTTTGATTGATGTAGCAGGGTTGGAGATTAGCAAGCCGGTAGAAATGGAAGCACTCATTACCCAATGGCCGGGCGTAGTAACAACAGGCTTGTTTGCAGCACGCAAGGCTGATATAGCCCTAGTGGGTCATCCTACGGGTGTACATACCCAAACCTTTGCCTAAGGCCCTATCCGCTTTTTGCAGTATGCTTTAGGCATGATCATCATTTACGGCATTCCTAATTGCGATACAGTGCGTAAAGCTTTGGCATGGCTAAATCAGCATGGTATTGCTTACCATTTCCATAACCTAAAAACCGAAGGTATTTCAACTCAACGCCTACAAGCCTGGGTAGCTCAAGTGGGCTGGGAAAAACTTTTAAACAGGAAGGGAACTACCTGGCGCAGACTGCCTGCTCATTTACAGACTGCGGTATCCGATGCTGCCAGCGCCCAAGCTTTAATGCAGGCTCAAACTAGCATCATCAAACGCCCCGTGGTTGAAGGGGCCTCTGAATTGATAGTGGGTTTTGATGAACTGCAATACCGGCATTTATTTAATAAAGAGCAAAAAGCTTAGCCTGCTTATTGATTAGCAGTATTGAAAAGGGAACAGGGCTGTGGAAACCCTAGACAACTCAACTTCAGCCTCTCATCCAGGGCAATTAGAAATTTCAGACCGTAAATACGAGCAATATTTTGGAAAACCGGTTAAGAAATTTCTTTGGGAAAAGATGTGGTTTCTTTCTAAACATCTTCCTTTTACTCGGGAAGATGCTTTTCACTATATGCAGATTAAAGAGCAGTTTCTGTATGGTTGTATTAATCCTGGTGTTGTCGTTAACCCAGAAAAATCTTTGATTGCGGTATTGACGAATTTAGCGGCCGCAAGGAAGGAGCCTTATTGGGTAGTAAAAATCCTTCCCGAACGTTTAGACCTTCTTCCCAATACATCAAGCTTACAGGCAGGAGAAAAACTGGCGACTGTCGCTATTTATTCTCGTACACCTGAAAGTTTCGAGCAAGGGTTATGGAAGGATTTTCACCCTATTGTGATTGATTGCCTTGTGGAAAATACAGCTCAATGTCGCGATACTCTTTTAAGTATTGATGCACTTGAATGGGATTACCTGGATTTAGGGCTCTCACAACTTCCAACCCCTGATGAAGCTGGCCTTTACCCGGTTTCAATACCCGAAGAGTTGGAGTAAAGGTTTTCTTATCACTTAAGTATTTTTAAGCTTTACCGTAATATTAATGCGGATTTTGAGCCATTTTTTGCTTGAAAACCTCAGAAAATCTAGCGCAAAGCGTTCAGGAGCTTCTCGTAAGCGTAGCAAATAGCCTGCAGTGGATTTGAGCAGCGGATCCGTACGCCGTGTACGCTGAGCATCTTAAAAGCCCATCCGGCTGGTGCAATAGAGTATTAGAAGTTTCCTTTCTAAAACCAAAATCAAGCCGTAATAATTCCACCCCCCAAGCAAACATTGTCTGCATAAACAACTGCAGACTGGCCAGGAGTCACGGCCCACTGTGCGCTCTCAAACTGCAGAGTGAAAGACAGAGTATCTTGCTGCTTTAAATGGCAAGCTGCATCTTGTTGGCGATAACGGGTTTTAGCAGCAAGCGATACATTTTCTAAGGGTGGGTTGCCTGCAATCCAGTGAGACTGCTGGCTGTGAACCGTCGCGGTCTTTAACCAAGGATGTTCATGGCCTTGCACAACATATAGGCTGTTACTAGCCATATCCTTGCGGGCGACAAACCAGGGCTCCCCCGAGCCGTTTTTACTACCCCCAATACCGATGCCTTTACGCTGGCCCAGGGTATAAAACGCCAAACCCATATGTTCCCCCAACTGCTTGCCGGTATCATCAAAAATAGGGCCGGGCTTGCTGGGTAAATAGCGGTTTAAAAATTCCCGAAAAGGACGCTCTCCAATAAAACAGATGCCGGTGGAATCTTTTTTGGCATAATTGTGTAAACCGATTTTTTGCGCCAGTTGACGTACATCCGTTTTAAGCAAATTTTGCAAAGGAAATATCGCTTTACTTAATTGCTCTTGTGTAAGTCTATGCAAAAAATAGCTTTGGTCTTTACTCAGATCTCGCGCTTTTAAGAGTTCAAAACCTTCTTTTGTCTGCCGTACGCCGGCATAATGACCGGTAGCAATTTTTTCAGCCCCTAGACTGAGGGCGTGATCCAAAAAAGCTTTAAATTTAATCTCGGTATTGCACAAAATATCGGGGTTGGGGGTACGCCCTGCTTCATATTCCTGCAAAAAATAGCTAAATACCCGGTCTTTGTATTCTTCAGCAAAATTGACGGCTTCGATATCAATACCGATCCGGTCTGCCACACTGACGGCATCTAAAAAATCTTGCCGGGAGGAGCAATATTGCTCAGTATCATCCTCTTGCCAGTTTTTCATGAACAATCCGGTAACCTGATACCCTTGCTCTTTGAGGAGCCAAGCGGCTACCGACGAATCTACGCCGCCACTCATACCAATTACTACTTTGGGTTTGCTCATTGCGGGGCTTTCTCTCCTTGGCGCAATCCTCAGTTTGTTGTAAGGTTTATTTTAACGAATAGCGTTTGATTAAAAAACGCTGCGACTTTATCTGCGGAAGGGAGCTTTTCTAATGAAATTTGGCATTGCGCGCGAAACCCGCGCTGGAGAAACTCGCGTTGCCGCTACGCCCGAGACTATTAAAAAACTTGCTGGCAAGCATGAGTTTATGGTGGAGCGCGGAGCCGGTAACGCGAGTTTTAATACTGATGAAGCCTACGCCGCCGCCGGCGCTACGCTGGTTAGCCGCGAGCAAGTGTTTGCACAAGATCTCATTCTTAAGGTGCGCCCTTGTCAGGATGAAGAACTGCGTTTAATGAAACCAGGCACTGTACTCATCGGCATGCTAGATCCGTTTGATAAAGAAGGCTTGCAAAAAATGGCCGATGCAGGCTTAACTGCATTTGCCATGGAAGCTGCGCCCCGTATTAGCCGTGCGCAATCTCTGGATGTATTGTCTTCCCAAGCTAACATCGCAGGGTATAAAGCGGTCTTAATGGCCGCTAACGCTTACGGCAAGCTGATGCCTATGCTGATGACCGCGGCAGGTACGGTAAAAGCTGCCCGAGTACTCATTTTGGGCGTAGGGGTAGCAGGTTTGCAGGCCATTGCTACAGCCAAACGACTGGGCGCAGTGGTAGAAGCTTCAGACGTGCGGCCGGCTACCAAAGAACAGGTGGAATCCTTGGGGGCTAAATTTATTGATGTGCCCTTTGAAACCGAGGAAGAACGCGAGATTGCGCAAGGAGTAGGCGGCTATGCCCGCCCCATGCCGACTAGCTGGATGGCCCGCCAAAGTCAGATTGTGGCCGAGCGCATCAAGCAGGCGGATATTGTAATTTCCACCGCACTGATTCCTGGCCGCCCTGCCCCCCGTTTGATCGCGGCCGAGGTAGTTGCACAGATGAAACCCGGCGCCGTGATTGTGGATATGGCAGCAGAGCGCGGCGGTAACTGCGAACTAACCGAAGCAGGGCGCACTGTCATAAAACATGGGGTCACGATTATTGGCGAAACCAATATTCCCGCCACAGTGCCTTCCGATGCTTCGGCACTTTACGCCCGCAATCTTCTGGATTTTTTAAAACTTATTATCGATAAAGATGGCGCACTCGCTATTAATTTAGAAGATGAAATTGTGAAAGCTTGCCTGATGTGCCAGGGCGGTACTCTTTTACGCACTTAAGGATTAAAAACATGGATCTTGTCTCCCCCCTTATTATCAACCTCATTATTTTTGTACTGGCCGTGTATGTGGGCTACCACGTAGTTTGGAACGTCACACCTGCTCTGCACACTCCCCTGATGGCCGTCACCAATGCAATCTCGGCCATCATTATTGTGGGGGCTATGCTGGCTGCAGCCCTAACAGAAACCCCTCTAGGCAAAGTGATGGGGGTGGCCGCGGTAGCTTTAGCCGCCGTGAATGTATTTGGTGGCTTTTTAGTCACCCGTCGCATGCTTGAAATGTTCAAGAAAAAAGAGAAAAAAACAGCCGATCCTTCTTCAAAACAGGGGGATCACTAATGAGCATGAACCTTGTTGTTTTGCTTTATTTAATGGCAAGCATATGTTTTATTCAGGCTCTGAAAGGTTTGTCTCATCCTACTACCTCCATTAGCGGCAACCGTTTTGGCATGGCAGGCATGGCTATTGCAGTACTGACCACAGCGGCCCTGATTTTTAATCTTTCTGCCCAGCCGAGTCTCGGGCTTGGCTATGTTCTAGCGGGTCTTGTGATTGGAGGTGGAATTGGAGCCTACATGGCGGCCAAAGTTGAAATGACCAAAATGCCGGAACTCGTGGCCTTTATGCATTCCATGATTGGTTTAGCCGCTGTGTGTATTGCGATCGCTGCCGTAGCGGAACCTGCAGCTTTTGCAATTGCACCCAAAGGGGCGCCTATCCCTATAGGAAATCGCATCGAGCTATTCATTGGCGCATTTGTAGGGGCCATTACTTTTAGTGGTTCGGTCATTGCGTTTGGAAAATTATCCGGTAAATATAAATTTAGACTTTTTCAGGGAGCACCTGTCTCTTTTTCTGGGCAGCATTTCTTGAACCTGCTACTAGGCTTGACCATGCTAGGGTTTGGCATTCATTTTTTTGCTACCGAAAATTGGTATAGCTTTTTGATCATGCTAGCGATTGCCTTTGTGCTAGGCGTTCTGATCATCATCCCCATCGGTGGAGCCGATATGCCCGTCGTCGTTTCCATGCTGAACAGTTATTCGGGTTGGGCCGCAGCGGGCATCGGTTTTTCCTTAAATAATGCCATGCTGATTATTGCTGGCTCTCTGGTAGGGTCTAGCGGTGCCATTTTGTCTTACATCATGTGCAAGGCCATGAACCGCAGCTTTTTTAGTGTCATTTTAGGAGGCTTTGGAGGGGAGACCGCTACTGCCGGGGCTGGCAGCGCTGCCCAGCGTAGCGTTAAAAGCGGCTCTGCAGAGGATGCAGCCTTTTTGCTAGGCAACGCCGAAACCGTCGTCATCGTACCCGGTTACGGTTTAGCGGTAGCCCGTGCCCAGCATTCCGTTAAAGAATTGGCCAGCAAGCTAACGGAAAAAGGCATTTCCGTTAAATACGCCATTCATCCAGTCGCCGGACGTATGCCCGGCCATATGAACGTGCTGTTGGCCGAAGCGGAAGTTCCCTATGACCAAGTATTTGAAATGGAAGATATCAATGGCGAATTTGGCCAGGTAGATATTGTGATGGTTCTGGGCGCTAATGATGTGGTTAATCCCGCAGCTCATGTTAAAGGCAGCCCCATTTATGGCATGCCTATTCTGGAAGCCTACAAAGCCAAAACTATTATCGTTAACAAACGCTCCATGGCCAGCGGTTACGCCGGGCTAGATAATGAATTGTTTTATATGGATAAAACCATGATGGTGTTTGGAGACGCTAAAAAAGTATTAGAAGATATGGTGAAGGCAATTGAGTAAAAATAAATTCGCTTACCGTAATATTCATGCGCCTTTTGAAGGATTTTTGGCTGGAAATCCCCATGAGTATTACGGTAAAGCTTTTTTATGATTATTTTTTAATTTTTTCTGCAGATAATTGGAAAGTTTTTCGATCCTAGCTTCAAGAAAAATCTACAGAAAACACTAGTTTTTTAGGCTTTTCTGTAATTTTTCTCAACGGCCCCTACACCATGCATAAGCTCAAGTTCAGGCTCTTTTTAGGTCTGTTATTTTTACACTTTCTCTGCACAATGGCGCCTGCTTTTGCAAGTTACAGTAAAGTATTTTTCGGATTTAAATACGCCTTAGCTTTTGGAGTTTTAATAGCACTACCCAGTGGTTTGCTGTGCGCTATATCTGAATTAATTGGTATACGTTATCGGCCGCCCCCTTGGCTGGGTTGGAGCACCTTGATACTAGTTGCTTTTGGCTTGGTAAATATTCTGCACGGATTAGAATCTGCTCACCGCAAAAACTTCATTCTTTTATATTTCGTGCCGACCTTAATGAGTTTTGCCTTAGTAAGTTTGCTTCCTAATGCTCGGTGGCGCTTGATCGCAACATGGGGTATAGCCCTTGGCATCACCTGTATGATTATTTTCAAATTACACCAGCTGGAAGCCTCTGATGAGGATGCAATGGGTATAGTCCTAGATAGTGTAGTCACGAGATTGCGAGCCAAAGTACTAGGCAACGGATTTGAACAGCAGCAACAAATGAAGCCAGGCATTTGGCATATCGGGTGGCAATACCTCGCCAGCGCTTGAGATGCAAGAAGGCGTTCTCCACCAAGTGTCTATGCTTGTATAAGTGCAAATCACACTCACGCCGGTACTTTCTGTTCTTGCGCGGGGGAATCACGACGCTCATGCCTTGCTGCTGCGCCTGCTGCACGATAGCGTCGCTGTCGTACCCCTTGTCGGCCATCAGGTGTTGAGCCTGTAAGCCTTCGATGAGTGCTGCTGCCTGCGAGCAATCAGCTTGGGTAGCTGTTGTGACAAGCACTCTGAGCGGCATACCATGCGCATCCACGGCCAAATGTATCTTGGTGTTGAGCCCCCTTTTGTACGGCTCATGCCTTGGTTGCCCCCGCGTGCGCCACTGGCGTGCGGATGAACCTTGCAATGACTGGCATCTATCATCAACCACTCATAGTCAGGCTCTTCTATGAGCCGCTCCAGCAACTTCTCCCACACCCCCGCATCGCGCCATCGAATAAATCGTCGGTGCGTATTACTCCACCCTCCATAAGAGCTGGGAAGATCGCGCCAAGGTGCGCCGGTTCGCAAAATCCAGAACACGGCATTGACAAACTGTCGATTGTCCTGAGCAATGCCACCCCATGCGCCAGCACGCCCCGGAAGATGGGGCTCTATCAACCCCCAAGCCCTATCATCAAGATCATGTCTGTGAATACTTTGCATTCAATTTCAATGAGTTGTTATGAATGCCTCCATATTACACCATCTCGTGACTATAGTATCTAGGAGGTGCGCTGATTTCACTACTAATATGGCAGATAGCCTACACATGGGGCCAACGCAAGCTAGATAGTGCCCATATCTCACCCGCAGGAGCTGCATAGATTTAGGAGTAGTGCAAAGGTTAAACCATAACAGAGGAGTCAGAAAGATGATAATGAAAGGCTGCCCTTCATTCTCCGGCTCCTTCGCGTTCGGAAGGTCACAAAATCTTCGGTATAAGACCAGCGCAACTTAGGTGGTACCGAAATCTGTAGGCCCCCTTCTTTTTACTTGTTTGACCCGTTTGCTGTCGCTTGCTTGGCCTCAAGTCTTTTTTGCGTAAGCTTTGACTTTTTTCGCCTCTGTGTTTTGTTATAGATCATATAGGGCTGAATATTAAATAATTAAAATGGCCCTATTCTGGAGGCCTAGCAAAAATGAAAAGATATAGCTTCAGTTCTAAGGACTTGGAGTTGTCTTATGTGGACACGGGTGAGATAAATAGCAAGAGGGGCGTTATTATCGCTTTGCATGCGCATGGGATGGAAGCGAGTACCTTTGCCACTTTTACTGAAAAAATGAAATCCGAATGGAGAATTATTGCCTTAGATCAACGAGGCCACGGTTTTAGTGAGCACGCCGCTACCTATAGGCGCGAGGATTACATTAATGATATTCTCAATTTATTCAAACACCTCAGGCTTGATAAGGCCGTGCTTTTAGGCAATTCTCTTGGTGGAATCAATGCATATCAATTTGCTGCACGTTATCCCGATAAAGTACAGGCCTTCATTATTGAAGATGCCGAGGTAAATATAAATGCGGATATGAGTTTTACTCTTTCGTGGGGTGGGATATTTCGAACAAAAGACGAACTTGCTGCTAGCATCGGACCTCGAATGTTGCCTTATTTTGAAGAGTCTTTTCGGAAAGTGCCAGGCGGCTGGCGACTTCCCTTCAACCCTGAAGACATAATGAAATCAGTAAGCTGCGTTAACGGTGATCATTGGAATGACTGGTTGGCCAGTAAATGCCCTGCTTTACTTCTTCGTGGCCAAGACAGCAGAGTTACCACAAAAGAGCAGATGGAGGAAATGGCTACTCGTAGAGCTAATACTTGGTTTAAAAGTTTAAGGGGAGGACATGTTCTGCATCAGGATAATTTAGATGAGTTCACGGAAGTTGTTACCCAGTTTCTTATAAAATGCGCAGCACCTGAGTTCTTAAAAGCCGGGTAAAAAGCAGCGGATGAGATAGGCTCTGCCACCAACTCTATCTTTTTAGAATAATCGTAATCCCGTAGAGGTAAGTACGCCTTAGCTTTCTACAGTTTTCATAGAATTTGTGACCCTTTAATTGCGTATGCTGCCTCGCCTGTGGATTTCAAAACTTGTGGTTGACCTGCTCGATTGCACGATTACCTTTACTCTTAAGGATGACCCCGATTGCGAAGGTTTTTCGTTGAAACTAAAGTTTCGCGAAGTGGGTAATGTTCAGGTGGAGCGCTATCATGCTACCGATCTAGATAGCACTTGTCTGGGGGACTTCAGCCCTATACGTGTCGAGAATCTTAAAGAGGGCCGCATGCGATTTCACGCAGACACCGGCGACGCTAAATTAATTTTTGAGGCCTTGGGTGAGCCGAGCTTAAGCTTTCTCGACAACTCTCAAATTACCTATGCCGATCTCTTCACTAACCACAACGAGCTCCTAGCTTGAGATCCGCAGCTCTACGCTTCCCAGAAGGGCCAAGTCTTTCATTATTCTGGAAATCTAATTTTCTACCGTTACCCCTCTAAAATCCTTGATACTGGATGTTTTGATAATAAAAGACTTAGCTTCTGTGCGCGGTCTTGAGCGTTAGGTCCTGATTTTTATGAAAATTATTCGAAGCAAAGGATTCCGTCCTGCAAAAGCATGGCAGTCTGTTGATATTGCTAACATGAACGGTATTACCACACGTCTGCATTGGACAGATAGGCCCTACCAATGGCACGTCAACAATGGCGAGGAAGTGTTTGCAGTCATGAGTGGAAGAGTTGAAATGCACTACAGAGAACACGGCGAAGAAAAAGTTACCCTGCTTGAAGCAGGAGATATTTTTTATGCGGGTTTGGGCTGTCAACATGTGGCACACCCCATCGGCGAGGCGCGGATTCTGGTGATTGAGAAAGAAGATAGTGTTTAACCCCACACACCTCAGAAAGGTCAGCTACTCCTATATTTTTCAAGTTTTTACAGGATGAACTTCCTATTCGACTGGATATTGCTTCGGGAAAGGTCACCAGATTTTTAGTATTACTGGAGCGAGGCATATGCCTTTTAAAGTAGCTGCAGTGTTTTCAGTTGTGCTGATCCCGCCAATACCATCTAATGAGCTAAATCATTAATTAACTGGCATAAAAGAGCGCGCTGCCTCTTAGTCAAACTTCAGAGCAATCCTTTTTCTGCATCTGTACGATGATCGACTAACTCACGCAGGTCTTTACCGGGTTTGAAATGGGGAACGCGTTTTTCAGGTACGGTTACTTTTTCTCCCGACCGTGGGTTACGCCCTGTACGCGCTGGACGAATATTTAACGAAAAAGTACCAAAACCTCGAATCTCAATGCGCTGGCCACGCGCTAGTGCCGCGGACATAGTGTCTAACAAGGTTTTGACTGCAAACTCGGCATCTCGCGCCGCTAGCTGCGGATAGCGTTCTGCCAGTTTGATAATAAGTTCAGATTTTGTAATGTTGTCCATAGGGCGCAACAAACTTGAGCGGTGGAAGAACAACAGAAAAACCGGGGAGCTTATTACCGCAACTCCCCGGCAAATGAAGGACTTCAGTTTCTGCTGTTATCCATTTTTGCTTTTAGCAAGGCCCCTAAATTGGTGGTGCCGGTTGCAGACGCTTCCTGCTTGGAAAGCTGCTCTGTAGCTTCAGCGCTATCAATGGCTTTGATGGAAAGCTGAATGGAGCGGTTTTTCCGATCAACATTGATCACCATCGCTTCCACTTCTTGACCTTCTTTGAGGCGAGTGCCGGCATCTTCTACCCGATCGCGGCTGATTTCAGAGGCACGTAAATAACCTTCTACCTCATCGGCCAAGGTGATCACAGCGCCTTTAGGTTCAACCGATTTAACGGTACCTTTAACTAAGCTGCCTTTATCATTCATGGATGCATAATTGTTAAAGGGGTCTCCTTCCAGTTGCTTAACCCCTAGGCTGATGCGCTCCCGTTCGGTATCAA
The DNA here is from genome assembly GCA_019695155.1 of Burkholderiaceae bacterium. GTDB lineage: Bacteria > Pseudomonadota > Gammaproteobacteria > Burkholderiales > Burkholderiaceae_C > Piscinibacterium. The sequence goes on from JAIBAO010000048.1 coordinate 111,229, forward strand.
TGGCCAGTACAACGGCTTCAAGTTCATCACCCTTCTTAAAGTTGCGTACCGCATTTTCACCTGTGTCGGTCCAGGAAAGATCTGATAGATGAACCAAGCCATCAATATTGCCTTGTAAGCCAATAAATACGCCAAAATCCGTAATGGATTTAATGGCCCCCTTGACTTTGTCTCCCTTTTTAAACATGGCGGAGAACTCTTCCCAAGGGTTGGGTTTGCATTGCTTCATGCCTAGGCTGATGCGACGACGCTCTTCATCAATTTCAAGAACCATTACTTCAACTTCATCACCCAAATTGACCAACTTTTTCGGGTCAACGTTTTTATTGGTCCAATCCATTTCAGAAACATGGACCAGGCCTTCAATACCGTCTTCAATCTCGATAAAAGCGCCGTAATCCGTGAGGTTGGTCACTTTACCAAACATGCGAGTGCCGGTTGGATAGCGGCGTGCTACCCCAAACCAGGGATCATCTCCGAGTTGTTTAATACCTAAAGAGACACGATTTTTTTCTTGATCAAACTTTAATATTTTGGCGGTCACTTCCTGCCCAACCTGAAGGACTTCGGAGGGATGACGTACACGCTTCCATGCCAAATCTGTAATATGCAATAAACCGTCGATACCGCCTAAGTCTACGAAAGCTCCATATTCGGTAATGTTTTTGACTACACCGTGAACAGTTGAGCCTTCTTTTAAATTAACCATTAATTTTTGGCGTTCTTCGCCCATGCTGGCTTCAATCACGGCACGGCGTGAAAGCACCACATTATTGCGCTTGCGGTCAAGTTTGATGACCTTAAACTCCATGGTTTTGCCTTCAAAGGGACTTGTATCCTTTACAGGGCGCAGATCCACGAGGGAACCGGGTAAGAAAGCACGGATCCCATTGGTCATGACGGTTAAACCACCTTTAACTTTGCCGGTTACGGTACCAGAGACGAGCTCTCCGCCTTCCAGCGCACGTTCTAAGCTGACCCAAGCAGCCAAACGTTTAGCACGGTCACGGGACAAAACGGTGTCACCATAACCGTTTTCAAGCGCATCAATAGCTACGGTTACGAAGTCGCCTACGGCAACATCAATGACCCCTTGGTCGTTATGAAATTCTTCAGCAGGAATAAATGCTTCGGACTTTAGACCTGCATTGACTACAACAAAATTTTGGTCAATCCGGACAACTTCAGCGGTGACAACCTCACCGGTACGCATATCAGAGCGTTTTAAGGATTCTTCAAAAAGAGCAGCAAAAGATTCAGACATGGATTTCAATATTCCAGTAATTTCAGAGCACACCTGCATAAATGACTAAATTCGTCACACAATGCAAAGGTGGAGTTAAAAAAAGGGTCTGGCTTCATGCTATTAAAGTTTGCTGTTTTGAAAAGCACAGCAAATAACACATTTAGGCGGATTGACCCTGACCGAGGTACTGCTTAAGTTTTTTCAAGCACCAATTAACTAATAGACAGCGCTGCGAAAAGCTTTTAACTATACCAGAAAACGCTTTGCTATCAATAGCTTAGGTGAAAAACTTCCTCATTTTTTTGCTCACTAAACAAAAAACCCGGCAAATGCCGGGTTTTTTAATTTTGAAACACTCAACATTCTTACTTCAGGTGTTTACCTATGAGCCCTGCAATCTCAAACATGGTAACTTTAGCTTTACCAAAAACTTCTTTGAGTTTGGCATCTGCGTTGACATTACGTTTATTTACCTGATCTTGCAGTTTATTGGCTTTGATGTAATCCCACATCTTTTTAACAACCTCGGTACGAGGCATTGCTTTGGCTCCCACTACCGCTGCGAGTGCAGCAGAGGGGGTCATTGCTTTCATAAATGCTGCGTTAGGAGTGCGTTTTTTAGCAGGTGCTTTTTTAGCAGCTGCAGCTTTTTTAGCCGGAGCAGCCTTTTTGGCAGGTGCAGCTTTTTTGGCCGGAGTGGCTTTTTTTGCGGGTGCAGCTTTTTTAGCCGGAGCGGCTTTTTTTGCAGGTGCAGCTTTTTTGGCAGTAGCCATGGATCTATCTCCTGATCAAATAGCGGTTTGTACGAACCGCAAAGGGTTACAAATGAGCTCATTTGCAGGGCCACACCGCAGTCCGCGAAGTTTTCTTCCCGGCACTGCGGTATACCCCCGCGAATGCAAGCCTACAGCGAATAAGGCATTCTGAGAATAGCGACTTCACTATATAAGGGGCAGACGTTGTGAATTTGCAGCGTTTTTCATTGGGAAGTGAGCTGTTTTACAGTTTGTCTTACTTTCTCATGCAACGCGCAGGCTGATCCCTCATTGATAATATGAGCATCCGCAATAGCTATGGGCCCTCCTTTATCGAGATTTTTAATTTCGAAAAAATCGCGCTCATCTACCTGACGAGCTGTTAAAGGCCGTAATTTGCGCGCAGCAAGACGCGCATAACGTAGCGCTTTTGGAGCATGGATGGCTAATACTTTTAGCTGCTCACCAAAGTTGGCTTTGAGTACTTCATACTCAGCAAAACTGTATAAACCATCAATAGCTACTAACTGCCCCGCAGCAAGCAAGGCCTTTATTTCAGGCAACCTCAATAAAGCCATTGCCGCCATTCCATGCTGCGCACGAAGCTCTTCACGGACCACCCGTTCATTTTCTGGAGTAATGGCCATGCCTCGCTTTTGAACTTGTTCTAATACAGTGCCTCCAAAATAGACGATCTGATAGCCCATTTCCAATAAAACTTCTCCTGCCTCGGATTTTCCAGTACCCGCCAGACCAACCAGAGCAATAAGCGCAGGTTTTTCCTGAAAAGAAGTCATGCCACTAGATCTTTCATTACATCAAAAAAATGTGGAAAAGTTTTTGCGGTGCATTCCGGCTCCTCAATCGTAATAGAACTCCCTCCAAAACATGCCAGAGAAAAACTCATGGCCATGCGGTGATCCTTATAAGTAGCAATGCGGGCGGGCAAGATTCGCTCAGGGGGCACAATATGTAACCCCTCTTTATCTTCTACTACCTGCGCACCACATTTGCGTAATTCATTGGACATAGCGCTTAAACGATCGGTCTCTTTTACACGCCAGCTAGCAATATTGCGTAAAGTGCAGGGGCCCGATGCAAAAAGCGCCATGACGGCGGCCGTCATGGCCGCATCAGGAATATGGTTAAAGTCTTGGTCAAAAGCTTTTATTGCGCCCGTTCCGCTGGCTTGTATCCAATCCTCACCCCAGCTGATCTGAGCCCCCACTGTTTCAAGAAAATGCGCAAATGCTATATCTCCCTGCAAGCTTTTTCGCCCTACTCCCTTCACTCGCAAAGGCCCCCGACCTAAAACCCCTGCTGCCAAAAAATAAGAAGCGCTAGAGGCATCGCCCTCAACGGAATAAGTGCCGGGAGACTGATAAACACTCCCTTGTGGTACACAAAAACTTTCATAAGCTTGGCGTTCTACCCTAACACCAAAATGCTGCATTAATGCTAAGGTCATCTCTACATAAGGTTTAGAAATTAACTCACCTTGTACCTGAATCCTTACCTCATTATGCGTAGCTGCCAAAGGAGCGGCCTGCAATAAACCGGTTAAATACTGGCTAGAAGCGTTGCCCTTAACGCAAATGAGCTTTACGGGTGCATCGCTATTGCCTTTAATCACTACCGGAGGATAGCCCTCTAATTGTTCGTAAGTGATTTGCGCCCCAAAAACCGCTAAGGATTGCACCAGATCAGCAATCGGACGTTCATGCATACGAGGGATGCCATGCAAGCGAAAGCGGCCGGGCATGCGCGCCAATACTGCACATAAGGTGCGGATAGACAGGCCAGAGTTGCCTACAAAAATATTGGCTTCTTTTACCGGATAGGGGTTTTGACCAGAGAGAGTCAAGGTATTTTCAGCACTAGAGATCAGGCTTATCCCCAAGGTTTGCAAAGCGGCACACATGACCTGGGTGTCTTCTGAATCAAGCACATTTCTCAGTTCAGTCGGGCCAGACGCCAGAGAAGCCAGCAGCAAGGCACGGATAGATAAACTTTTGGAGCCGGGAAGCTGGATGGTGCCTTGCGCGCAGCTGGCAGGCTCAAGGGTAAGTAAATTCATGCATTGTTTTCCGTTTGCTCGGCTGAGGCTCCTAGCTTACTCTCTCTGCGTGAATGGAGTAGTGACCAGTTTTGACGGGTATTAGCCGCACTGCTCAGCCAGCCTTGCAACACCGTGCGATCATGGGTTTGAAGCATCGTTTGTACCTGCTCAAGGACGGCTTGATAAGTATTTAATTCTTCCAGCAAGGCAGTTTTGTTAGCCAAAAAAATATCGGTCCACATGCTTGGGCTGCTGGCTGCAATACGCGTGAAATCTCTAAATCCGGCCCCTGCGCAGTCTAGCTTGACAGTAGCGTTTTCGGAATGGGCCACTTGCCAAACCAAGGCATACGCCAGCAGATGGGGTAAATGACTGACTGCGGCAAAAACTGTATCGTGCTCCAGCGGCGACATGATAGCAACATGCGCCCCCAGGCGGCCCCACATTGCCTGAATGCACGCTAAGGCAGCGGCTGAAGTTTTCTCTACCGGAGTAAGAATGACATTTTTTTTGCAATATAGCGTCGCTTGTGCTGCTGCTGGTCCGTTAGTTTCTTTGCCGGCAATGGGATGGCCCGGTACAAAGTTAACAAACCGCTCTCCCAAGGCCCGGCGAGCGGCTTCAATCACATCTTGTTTGGTGGAGCCTGCATCCGTGACCAGGGCTGTCGGAGAAAGATAAGGCAGCAGACTTTCTAACACGGCCTCAGTCTGGAAAACTGGAACGGCCAAAAAAATTAAATCACAGTTAATCAATGCTGCAGGATGAACTGAACCTTCATCAATAAGACCTAGCTTTAAAGCTTCATCTAGTGTCTTTTGCTGATCATCTAGGCCTATTAAATAATCTGCCAAAGCATGTTGACGCAAAGCCGCGGCAAAAGAGCCTCCAATAAGACCTACTCCAATAATGCCTGCGCGTTTAAAAGAAGTCTGCATCCGTTTAGATATCTGTTGTTGAAATAGGGAGTATCAAAAATGCAGTTTAATTCAGGCTTTGCAAAACTGCTCTCCTCATCAAAGATGCACAGGCGAGCGTTGACTGTTTTCATGTCGGCTTGTGCTTGTGTTGCTGAGACTTGGAGTTAATTACGATAGGCCGGGACGCCGGTTCTATGAGAGCTAAGGCCTGTTCCACACTATTTTTACCTCTGCAAACGGCTTCTAGTTCCTGAGTTTCTCAAAAACAGACGCTTAAAAGCTTTGGCCCATGCGCACCAGCCGCCCAGGCCGTGCCGCTGTAATGTTCCCTTCGCGCTGCACACACTGCCCGGCCACCCAGGTACCGATGTAGCCACTGGCTTCCTGCAGCAGGCGGCGCCCGCTCGCGGGCAAATCACGCACAATGTGAGGTTTGTTCAAAGCCAGGCGAGCAGGATCGATCAGATTGAAGTCTGCCCGCATCCCTTCTTTTATCAGACCACGGTCATGCAAGCCGAAATAGGCGGCGTTGCGCCCTGACAGAATATGCACGGCTTGCTCCACACTAAACGGCGCATCCGCTGCGCCTTTGCGTGCCCAGTGGGTGAGCATGAAGGTGGAAAAACTGGCATCGCAAATAGTGCCCACATGCGCACCGGCATCTGATAATCCCATTAGGGCTCTGGGATGATGGAGCATTTGCTCAACCACCTTGAGATTGCCTTCGTTGTAGTTAAAAATTGGAAAGTAAATCAGCTGACTGCCGTCACCCTGGGCCATGTAATCGTAAATAGCCAGCAGCGGCGCAATAGCTTGCTGTTTGGCACGCACAAGCAGGCTATCCATGAGCGTAGGCTCGTAATTAGGGGACTCACTAAGAGGAAACATGCGGGCAGAAATCAGGTCAATGCGGGCCAGCAGCATGTCCACCAGTGGAGGCACGCTGGAGCCGTCCCCGGCCAGGCGCTCAGACTTCTCACTGAGCAATCGCGCGCGCCGCAGGGGATCGCGCAGTGCAGCGGCGCGCTCCGGCAAGGGCAGATGCGCCACCTCCTTATACAGCGGAAAGCCCATGAGGGCATGAAAAGCCGTATCTAGGCCGGTGATCACACCAATGCCCCGCGCGGCAGTTTGCATATACATTGGCAGACCTTCTGCAGCACACCGCTCTACCGCCTGCGCGAGCCATTGCCATTGCACGCCCCCCGGATCGCGCTGTAGCCAAGTCATGGAAAGCGGCTTTGCGCTGATTTGCGCCATTTGCTTGATGCGGGAAAACTCTGCGTCAAAGCGCGCCTTGGCAGCATCATCTTCATGTGTCGTGCCGCGCAGCACATCAAAATCATTCACCAGCTGAATCACGCCATGTTGAACATTTTTGAAAGCAGCGGCCAGAGCGTTGAGTTCGGCATCGCCTGCTTCAGAAGCGGGCGTCCATTCGCCCCGCGAGGTACGGTGGTTATCGCTGCGGCCGGTAGAAAAACCGGCTGCACCAGCTTTCAGCGCCTGCTTGAGCAAGGTTTGCATTTGAGCGCAGTCCTCTACTGTAGCAACTTCTTGCGCGAGCGCGCGTTCGCCCATGACCGCCATGCGCAGCGGATCGTGCGGCACCAGACAAGCGTAGTCCAGGCTATGCGGCATAGCATCCAGCGCGTTCATATAGCTGGGAAAATCCGTCCAATTGAACTTTACACCCTCTGCCAGCGCCACACCGGGAATGTCTTCCACACCTTCCATCAGGCGGATCAGGCGCTGCTGCTCATCCTGTGTGTTGCGAGCTAGCGGCGCAAAACCCACGCCGCAATTACCCAGCACCACGGTAGTGGTACCATGGTGGATGCTTGGCGAGAAAGTTTCATCCCAGCTAGCCTGCCCGTCGTAATGCGAATGGATATCCACAAAGCCCGGCGTGAGCCATGCGCCTTGAGCGTTGATGGTTTCACGGGCGGCATCCGTGATGCGCCCGATTTGCGTGATCTTTCCGTTGCTGACTGCCACATCGGCTGCATACAGCGCGCCGCCACTGCCGTCCACCACGCTTGCATCCTTGATGAGAAAATCAATCATTGTTTGCTCCTGAAAATTTAGCAGTTTTCGCAGATCCGACGAGGGCTAGAACCCCTGTTCCTACTATTTTTACCAGTGCGAACGGATCCTAACTACCATTTTTCTATAAAAAGTAGGCATCCTGACGACGCCAGGTGAAAGCACAGGCCAGGCCGCTCACGATATGCCAAATACCCCAAAGACCAGCCACGGTCACCATGCCGAAATCATTGTCAAACTGCAGTGCAATGATACCCAATGCCAGCCCGGAGTTTTGCATACCGCCTTCGATCATGATGGCGCGGCGATCTGGGGTACTCACGCCAAATACCTTGCACGTAATCCAGCCCAGCAAAAGGCCGCTTGCGTTGTGCGCGATCACCAAGGCCAAAGTGGGCAGCAGTGCGAGCGTAAGACTGCTGCGCTCTTTGAGCAGACCCAAAACTATGAAAGCAAACAGGGCAAAGAGAGAAAAATTGGCTAGCGGTTTGGTGAGTGCTTGAGCGAGTTTTGGAATTCGGTAAGCCACGGCCATACCCATGCTCATGGGGATCGCTAACATCATGAGCAGGCTCACCCAGATCCCGCTGGGGTCGATCTCCAGGCTGCGCATCCAGGTAGCCGTGGCAGGATTGCTGCTCACCATCCAGGCAAAATTAAAGGGGGTGGCCAGCAGTGCGATCAAGGCGGCAACCGCTGAAATACTGATGGAAAGCGCAGTATTACCGCGTCCAACATGCGTGATCACGTTTGATAAGCTGCCGCCCGGGCAAGCTGCCACCAGAATCATTGCCGCTTCCACATTGGGTGGCAAATCCAGCACCAGTGTAGCTAACCAGGTACCCACCGGCAGCAAAATGAACTGCGGAATCAAGCCTGCAATTACCGGCAAAGGTGTGCGCGCCACACGCTTAAAGTCCGTAAGCTTCAGCTCCAGGGCAATTGAAAACACCATGGTAGCCAACACTAGGCTTAGAGCAATTTGTTGTGCATTCATGCTTATCTCCTGGCCCGCACTTTAGCGGCAAAGGAGCCCCCCTATAAGACTTTCTCCAATAATACCTGGACGTTTAAAAGAAGTCTGCCCCCCTTTGATATCTGTTGTTGAAATAGGGAATCTCGAAAATGCAGTTTAATGCAGGCTTTGCAAAAACTGCTCTCGTAACCATTGATGCGCAGTGGAGCGATGAGTCCGTTCATGCCAGAGCATCACAATCTGAAACTCTGCCGGTTTTAGCGGCAGTACAAACTGCTGGATGCAACTCGTATATTGCGCCGCCAGTCTTGCCGGGAAGACGGCTACTGCTTGTGTTGCTCGCACAATATCCACAGCAAAACGAAATTGAGGCACCGAGAACATCACCTGTCGTGACAATCCCCGTGCAGCCAATGCATCATCCATCGCACCATGAAACACATCCCTGCTGCTAGGACTGACCAGTACATGTTTAAGCTGGCAAAAGGTATCGAGTGAAAGATTCTTGCCCACCCGCCTATTGCGTTTACTGGCAATCCCCACAAAAGAATCTTTAACTAGCAAACGACTACGCAAAACGCCTGCCGCCCGTGTGGCACTGGTAACCGCCAGATCAAGCTCTCCCCGCTCCATACGCTCTATAAGATTCTCCGATCGCATAGGTAGCCAGGCTAGTTTTACTTGTGGTGCATGTTTTAGAAAAATGCGGCTTAAAGGCTGGTTAATCAGCTCAATCAAGTAATCCGTAGCCGCTACAGAAAATGTCATCCGCGCCTGTGCCGCTTCAAATTGCCCAGGAGGCTGTAAAAATTGATTCAGAGATTCAAGCCACGCACGTAAAAGTGGCGCTAGTTCTACGGCACGCTCTGTAGGTTGCATACCGCGCGCGGTGCGCACTAATAAGGGATCAGCCAAAGCCTCTCGCAGTCGCATTAATGCAGCGCTCGTAGCCGGTTGGGACAAATGCAGTAGCTGTGCTGCGCGGGAAACATGTTGCTCACGCAGTAATACATCTAAAACCTTTAGTAAATTTAAATCCAGATTTCTAATATCCATGAAACAAATAATACTTATTTTAATAATCGATTGGAAGAATAAAAGAATCTCTCCCAAAATGTAGACTTTCCCTGATCATTAAACTTTTAAGGAGAACACATGAAGATCGGAGTACTAGGCACCGGAATGGTAGGTCAAGGTTTGGCAGATAAGCTTATAAGCTTAGGGCATAGTGTGAAAATGGGAGCCCGGCAGGCTGACAATACAAACGCAACAGCCTTTGTGGCACGGCATAACGATCACGCTTTTTCGGGTACTTTTAGCGAAGCGGCTGCGTTTGGCGAATTATTGATTGTCGCCACCACAGGAACTACCGCCTTGCAAGTGCTGGACGCTGCAGGAAAGGCCAATCTTGCGGGAAAAGTAGTAATAGACGTATCCAATCCGCTGGATTTTTCCAAAGGCTTTCCTCCTACGCTGCTGGTAAGCAATACCGATTCTTTAGCCGAACAATTGCAGCGTGCCCACCCAGAAGCAAAAATTGTTAAAACCCTGAACACTACTAATGTGGCGATGATGGTCAACCCGCAGCAGCTAACTCAGGCTACGGATATTTTTGTAAGCGGCGATGATGCTGCTGCTAAATTAGAAGTCATAGCACTGCTTAAAAGTTTCGGCTGGGAAAATCCTATTGATTTAGGCGACATTAGCACGGCTCGCTGTACAGAGATGCTGCTGCCTTTATGGCTGCGGTTATGGACAGTACAAGGTTCCCCTATTTTTAATTTCAAGATTGTGCGTTAATTTTAAAACGCAGCGTATTAGGTTTTTGCGAGAAATGCCGCTTGCGGTACAGTAGCCTGATCTTTTAACCCAACGCTGGAGGAAAAATTCTTATGAACCCAATGCGAAACTACGTGTTAATGCTGGCTACTGTCTTATCCTCAGCATTACCGGCCTTATCGGCAGCCCAAAGCAATACCCAGGTAGATTGGGTGAAATTTTTGGAGTGTCGGGCAAAGTTTGAGGAATACACCTCTTTCGCTTTAGGCGATCTTCAAGATGAGCAGTTTAAAAAATCCATTGGGCTAAAACAGATCAAGCAAGCCAATTCTTTTATTCAGGAGTATGAGCTTGCAAAAGCCATTGATGTGTATGGTTACAGTACAAAACGATTGGCTTTTACCTCTTCTGGAGTAATGGCTATCGTAAATGAGAAAAACCCGGTACAACTGGCAGAAAAATTACAGCTATCGGTGGAATACAACCGCGGTGGAAAAATTCTTGCGACTAAAACGATTTCTGAAACTAAGCCAGAAACCATTGGTGGGATGCAGGTGTGGCAAAAAATTAGTAAAGATCTTTCAACGGTGACGTCTCATCCAGGAAAAGTTTTGGTGGGATGCAGCTATGCTCCTATGACCAAATAGAAGTTCACTTAAATAAAAATTTTTCATGCTGATTCAGACCAGCCTGAGTTTATGCACGCTTCGACCTTGGCACAGCGGTGATCAAGAAGATCTCGTCAACCATGCCAATAACCGGAAAGTTTGGCGAAATCTTACAGATCGATTTCCTCACCCTTACACCAACGCTGATGCACAAAACTGGTTATGCATTGCCAACGAGGCCAGCAGAAATCATCACCTGGCCATTGCCTATGTCGGCAAGGCAATTGGTGGAGTCGGAGCAATTGCCGGAGAGGGTATTGCACAGCAAACGGCGCAGTTCGGGTACTGGCTGGGTGAGGCCTACTGGGGAAAAGGGATTGCAAGTGCAGCTACGAGCAGCTTTCTGGCTTATTTAGAAGCTTTAGGCGAGTTTAGCCGACTGGAAGCTCCAGTTTTTGCCTGGAACCCAGTATCCATGCGGATTCTAGAAAAACTGGGCTTTAAGCGGGAAGGAGTCTTGCGTAAAAGCGTCAGCAAAGATGGTGAGCTAATTGACAGTGTGATGTATGCCTATATTATTTCGCCCAGCCTCTCTAAAACCGCATCTGAACTGAAACCCGAAAAGTTCTAGGTTGAGCGGGAAATAAATAGCTTCCCCCCCAATATTGAGTAGGCGCATCTTTCCAGTAACGGCGATCAAACACATTATCAATGCCTGCTCGCCAGGTCAGTCCAATCGTTTGCAATTGTTGGCGCCAGTTAATATAGCTATCTAACTGGGCGGTTGCGGGTAACTGAATACTATTATCTGCATTAACAGCCTTTTTGCCGGTAAACGCCAGACGATTAGTCCAGCTCAACCCTTGCATACCCGGCACTGTCCAGTTTGTAGCCAGACTAGCGTTATAGGGTGGCACATTGCGGACACGACGTCCAAGCTCCGTAATGTCTAAACTTTTGGTGATGCGGGCATCTAATAACATGATTTGCGCTTGCAGATTTAAGCTTGGCAATATATTGCCCTTCCAAACCAGCTCTAGGCCCCGATGGCGCGCTTCTCGACCGCCTGCAAACCGAATGTTTTGATCGCTGCCCGGCAAGGTGTCAGCAAAAAAAGGCTTAGAAATATTAAAGAAGCTTGCGCTAAACAGACCTGCATCGTTTAATACTTGTTTAAAACCAATTTCCTGCTGATGGCTGCGTAATGCAGGCAAGACTTCTCCATAGTTAGCAAATTGATCTGGTCGGTTAGGGACGACTTCAGACTCAACCCCACTCCCTAAAGAAGCATACACGTAACCTCCTGGCCAAGGCACATAAGCTAAAGCAGCCCAGGGAGTGGTAAAACGCTGTAAATAAGCAACCCCACGACTACCATCGGTTCTTATGCTGCTACGCTTTAATTCGGTATGCCGCGCTCCCAGCCAGAGGGACCATTTCTCTCCAAAACGCATCACATCGGTGAGCGCCACTTCTTTGGTTTGACTGTCGCGTAAGGTATTTTTATCGCGAGGTATCGGGTCTGCAGGCAGTGCAAGAGGCTGGTAGATATTGGTATACCCCACATAGTTATAGGCCTGGTTGGCTTCGAAACGTTCTGCATAGCGGGACTGCGTAAAGCTTACTCCTACTTCATGTTTGACCCAGGCAGTGCTTATATTGCCCTGCAGTTTAGCTTGCAGCGCCTGCAGGCTGCGGCGTTCATTTTCGCTGCGATAGTCATAAACATCGGCATCTCCATTTCCGCAAAAGCCGGGATAGACATAAGTTGGCCCATTACCGCAGCCGTCTGGAAAAGCTAATCGGTCATTAGTACGAATTTTTTGACTGCTAGCCTGTAGGGAATAACGCCAAGCATTCGAAAGCGTTTGTTTAAAACCAAGGGAAACCACTTTACTGCGGCTTTCAAACGGTAAGCTCCAGGCTTGATTATTTAAATTGACGCGCGGGTTAATGGGAGCAGGTAAGGTTTCGGCAATACCATCTGCATTTTTATCCAGCAATCCAAACCCAGGCACACTGATTTGCTGGGTATTAGAAAGTTCAAATTCTGTTTCCAGCAGACTGTCCGCCGGTAAGCGGACATCAAAAGCAGCACTTAGAAAACTGCGTTTGCCAGGGGCCTGATCGGCCATAGGCCGGCGGTTTTCAACAGCAGCATTGAGCCGATAACCAAAAACCCCATCTCTCAAACGCCCGCCTAGATCCGTGCTCAGAAGCGTGGTGCCCCGCTCTGAAATACCTGCAAATATTTCTCGTAAAGCTGTATTAGTGGGACGCTTGATGGTGTAATTAATAAGCCCGCCCGGGGTTGAAGTGCCCGTTTGTACGCCGGATAGGCCTTTGAGTATTTCAATGCTTTCTTTGTTTTCCAGCACAAGAGGCGCATAGTTACTGGCAGGTAAGCCATCTCGACGAAAGTTCAGGCTATTGTCTAACAAAAAACCGCGTATCTGGGCACTCTCGATAAAACCAATGGTATTGTAGAAGTCCGTGCTAGAGGAATCTGCACGCAACACATTGGAGAGATTACCTGCACCTGCCTGCCGTAGATTTTCTGCTCGAACCACGCTAATACTCAGAGGGGTGGTCGCTACCGAAGCCTCACTGATACCGCCAATCAAAGCTGTTTCCTGCCCGGGTGCTCCGGCCTTTCCTGTTACGACCACAGGCGCTAAGCTAATGTTCGTGTCGCTTTGTGCTAAAGCAGCGGGCAGGCTTACCAGGCCAACAAGCGCGCAGTATAGCCGTATTAGAATAAGCACAAAATCATTGCGTTGAATAAATTTCAGAGCGTGTGCCATCGTATCTCCTTCTATAAACGATGGCAGGTCGGCGGCAACCTTGGCTAGAGAGATTAAGCAGCAATCGCAAAAAATTTCTCAGCGAACGGTGTAGACGCTTCCCTGCGCAAGTGTTAACTCGATCAGGTTCCAAGGGTTTTTCTCACCCGTCTGCTTTTAAATTTGCAGACTCTATTGCCTGTACTGTGCAATAAAGATTTATACGGGACCCCTAGCGTTAGAAATCAAATTGTATCCGGTTTTACTGCAGGCCAAAGCAGTGCTTTGGTAATCTTTAGCGCTGTTTGAAGCCGGGCTTGCCCGCCAATAAGCCTGTAAGAAATCTTCTCTTGCTTTAGTAGGCGCAGCAACTCTTGGTGTACCTTCGTTTGCATAGAGGGACTGTCGCGCTGAATACCGTCAGCTACCCAAGGCAAATCAATATCGAGTAAGAAAGTAACTGTATATGTGCGCTGATGTGCCAGGGCAAAGTTCAGCAAACGAGTGTCCTGGAAATAAAGCAGACTATATAAAGCTGTCATCAGAGGGCTTGAATCACTCACAACCCAGCTTAAAGATTTTTGTTTAGCAAACAGTAGCGCTAATTCTTCTTGCTTCACCTGTTCTTGAAGAATAAGGGCTTGCTCATCAATCTGGGGTGTACGGCCCCTTTGCATACAAAAATCACGCAAAGTTTCCGGTATATAAACCCCCGGTAAATGCTCAGCTAGCGCAAGACCCAAGCTGCTTTTACCTGTGCATTCTGCACCGATGAGCGAAATGAACCCCGTCCTTATTAAAGCTTGACTACTAGGCTGTTCGGCTGGCATAGCAATGCAAGAACTTAAAGCATCTCAGGTAGTTTAAACACGAGTAGACCCAGGTAAAAGATGCCTCCACCTTAAATACCCCACTATAGAAAGCCCAGCAAAAATAAGATAAAGCACGGCAGTGAGCCATAGGTTTTTGTAAGCAAATAAAACCGTACTTACCAGATTGACGAGCAGCCATACAAGCCAGTTTTCAAGATATTTGCGGCCTAATAACACCTGGCCTATGATGCTTCCTGCCGTTGGAAAAGCATCAAACCAGGCAACGTCGGTATCCGTAGTACGGGCCAAGAGTAAACCTAGCAATAACCAGGCTGGCAGCCAGATTAGCCCAACTGCCCATCGGTAAAGACGTGGCAGACAACTTATTTTTAACTTCTCAGAAACAGGGCTGTTTGTTCGGATAAAGCGGCGCCCATATAACCACTGCCACCATCCCCATACGGCGATAAAAGCAAAAAATATTTGCAGCCAGGCATCACCATATAACTTGTTAGCATAAAACAAATAAAAATATAAAAGACTACTGGCTATTGTCAGAGGCCAGCCCCAATGCACTTCAAACAGATTGCAGACAATACAGGTCAGCGCTAGAACAAATGCCACTATTTCTAGCCAGGTGGTCGCTACACCCCAAACAGTAAAAGCAGTTTGCAGCATATTTAACTAGGATTTTCCCGTTAGGGTTTGAAAGGGTAGAGAGGGCAGTTGGGGGGACACCCCAGCAGCCCTGAAAATCCGCCTAATGTGAACCTAGGTTTAAAACCGTAAGACCGATTAAAAGTAAGCGCATTGTTTATTATCACCCCGGGTGAGGCTTTAACAACGGGTCTCCCGTCTTAAAAAGTCACCAAAGACGCCACCAGCTTGCAGGTTTGTAATCTTTAACCGTACTTACAAAAGTAGTATTGGGAAAGTTTTTACGCAGGACACGTTCAGCATCTGCTTTTAACTCGGGTTGATTCAAGTCCTCATAGGCTACCACCATAATCGCTAAAGCTTCTTCAAGTGCTGGAGCATTGGGATAGGTGCGCACTGCAAATTGGGCACGGTTAATAGCCGCTAGCGGTGCTCCCCGACGTAGATAATAACGGGCAACATGAACTTCATGAGAAGCCAAGGCATTGACCAAATAATTCATCCGCAAAGTAGCATCTGCAGCATATTTACTATCGGGAAAGCGGGTGACTAATTCCTTAAAATTATCAAAAGCTTCCCGGGCCGCTTTTGGATCACGCTCGGTGAGATCCTGTCCTCCTAATTGAGCAAACAGTCCAAGATCTGCGTTAAAGTTAATCAAACCTTTTAAATAGAGCGCGTAATCCACTGCTGGACTGTTAGGATGTAACTTGATGAAGCGCTCTGCAGCCGTCAAGGCGCTGGCAGGTTCGCCTGCTTTCCAATTGGCATAGGCAATCTCCAGTTGCGCCTGCTGGGCGTAAATTCCAAAAGGATCTTTGGCCTCCAGCCTTTCATAAAGTTTAATGGCTGCATCCCAGGCTCCCGAGCTGGCTTCTGACTGAGCTTCTTTGTAAATACGTTCCGCTGTCCAGTTTGCCGGTAAATCCTTGGGATTAGAGCCGCAGCTAGCCAGCACAAAGGCTAGTGGCACTAAAAATACCCGTCGCAAATGAAGGTTAATATTCATCAACAGAGCTGATACCGAGCTACCCAAGAGGGAATTTACTTTAGTATCAGTAGCGTCACGGAAAGAAAATTTTTGAGATTGCATGGGAACAAGCACGAGATGTCCACCTATGAGTAAAAAGTCTGTTACAGATTATAAGCAGGGAGCGAATCTTGCGCAGTTTTCTGCCCCCGAAGCTGAGCTGGAAACCGAAAGCGGATTTTTGCTAACGGTCCCTGCCCAGCAAGCTGGTCTGCGCTTGGATCGGCTCTTAGCGCTGCACTTGCCACAGGTATCGCGAACCCGACTTCAAAGCTGGATTGAACAAGGTTGTGTTTCTGTACAGGGAATGAAACCGGAGGTAAAAGTAAGCCCCAGCACACGGCTTGGACCTGCCGATGTAGTGCTGGTTGACCCTCCGGATCCGCCCGAATTACTAGCTTTTACACCTGAGCCCCTCGCTTTTGAGGTAGTGTATCAGGATCCAGAGCTCATTGTAGTGGACAAACCCCCGGGATTGGTAGTGCATCCCGCAGCGGGCCATTGGTCGGGGACTTTGCTAAATGGATTAATTTATCGTTATCCAGAACTTTTAAGTCTTCCCCGGGCGGGCATCGTGCACCGGCTGGACAAGGATACCTCTGGCCTGATGGTGGTAGCCCGCACCCATAATGCACAGTTATCTTTGGTAAATCAGCTAAAAAACCGCACGGTCTCCCGTCAGTATCTTGCTATTACCACACGCCTACCTATACCTTCTCACGGAACAGTGAATCAGCCCATCGGTCGGGATGCACGTAATCGTTTGCGTATGGCTATTTGTGCCTCCGGAAAACCTTCTATTACCCATTACAAAACCTTGGCAACGGCTCCGGGCGGGCAGACTCTTATAGAATGTAACCTAGAGACAGGGCGTACGCATCAGATTCGCGTCCACATGGCTAGTTTGAAAGCACCTTTATTGTCCGACGTTTTATATGGCGCTGCTCCAAGCCCTCTTCTCTCTCGGCAGGCTTTACACGCCTTAAAGCTGGCGTTTTTGCACCCAGCCAGTGGGGTAGCGCAAAAGTTTGAAAGCCCTTTGCCGGAGGATCTAAAACAGGTTTTGACTAAACTGGAGCTGCTCCATGCCCTTTGAGGCTCTCTCGCCTAATACTACCTTATTAGTGCCTGAATGGCCCGCTCCCCCACAAGTACGCGCGGCCATGCTGTTACGACCACCAACAGGAGAAAATTTACCCTCCTCCTCTCCTCTACAAGCGTTAAAGGATAGCGGGGTATTACCCCCCTCCGTTTTAGAGCTTAAACAGATACATGGGAACGCAGTGGTTGAAGCTGGTCCAGCCTTCCTCGCACCCCCTGTGGCGGACGCCGCTTTTGCTACCCAAACCCATCTAGCTTTACTGATTTACACCGCTGATTGCTTGCCCGTACTATTTTGTGATGAAAAAGGCACCCTTATTGGCGCTGCACATGCAGGATGGCGGGGGCTTTGTGCAGGAGTTTTAGAAGCTCTTGTCACCGCCATGCGAAAGCGGCAACCTGAAAGCCGCTTGATGGCTTGGCTAGGGCCAGCTATCGGTCCTGAAAAATTTGAGGTGGGGGCCGAAGTAAGAGCTGCATTTTTAGCGCATTCACAAGAGGCAGCGCAGGCTTTTATTCCACTCGGGCCGGATGAGCAAGGGCAATTAAAATATTTGTGTAATTTATACACCCTCGCTCGCCAACGTTTAGCCAGTGTTCAGGTCCATAATATTTATGGTGCTCAGTGGTGTACAGCATCAGAGGAGAAACACTTTTATTCTTATCGCCGAGACCATGGCATTATTGATCATCTGCGCTCATTGATTTGGCTTGTCTGAAGGGGGCGGACTAGACACTGCCTCATCATTCCTGCTGATTTCCTGTTGCTGTGCAACATAACTAGCGCGTGCAAGCTCTTCTGCTTTCTTTTTACGGCGCCAACGTTGGGGCGTACCTAATAAATACATGAGGAGGCTCAGCGGTCCCAACCCGTAAAACAAAAAAGTGCTGATACCGCTAATGAGAGAGTGTTCCGTAAGCGCCATCATTAACGCTACATAGAGCCAGCCGATTGCAACGATATACATAAATTTGATAGAAGAGAATTGACTTAAAGCCAGCAGCCCCGGACAATCCCTATAGCCTTTTCATACTTTCTATTAAAGGAGAGCGGATGCCTAATGGCAAGAAGAAAGCTTACACGCAATCAAATATTTTTACTCCTGGCTTGGAAGCTTTTGAATCGCTACGAGGCTTATGGGAAGAGAATCCCTACCTAGCCTCTTTTAACGACTGGCTTACGCAGGGGCAGACGCACGCCCCTTTGCATCTCACCAGTCTTCCTTTTCCCCTGTCGCTCCTTCCTTCGCTCCCGGTAGATCCGGCGCAATGCTCTGACTGGTTAAACCGATACACCGCAGCCTTGCAAAACAGTGCCAGCAAAGACATCAGCACAGATAAACGGTTTGCAGCCAATAGCTGGAAACAACATGAATTCGCCCATCAAATCGCAGCACTTTATTCGGTTCATGAAGCCTTTTTAGATGAGTTTATTACTCTGCTTAAACTGCCTTCTAAACAGCAAGCGCAGATCAAGTTTTCTCTGGATCAGTGGCTAGCAGCAATAGCTCCTTCCAATTATCTGGCTTTTAATCCAGAGGCTCTTCAGATTCTGCAAGAAACTAAAGGCGAAAGTCTTTCACGGGGTTTAGCCCACTTATTAGAAGATTTGCATAAAGGCAGAATCTCGCAAACTAATGAAGCTGTTTTTGAGGTTGGTAAAAACGTGGCCACAACGCCTGGCGCCGTGGTGTATGAAAACCCCTTCATGCAATTAATTCAATATCAGCCCCTTACAAAAACTGTATTTAAGCGCCCGCTTTTGATTGTCCCGCCTTGCATCAACAAGTTTTATATTCTGGATCTACAAGCAGAAAACTCTTTTGTGCGCTATGCCATAGAGCACGGGCACACAGTGTTTTTAATCTCTTGGCGTAATCCTTTGCCTGATGCGAGCGATCAGGAAAGCTTTGGGAATATTGAACAAGCCAGCTGGGACGATTACCTGAGCAATGGCCCTTTGACTGCTTTAGAGGTCGTCAGTCAGATTAGCAAAGCAGACAAAATAAACACTCTGGGATTTTGTGTAGGGGGCACACTCTTAAGTGCTGCTTTAGCTGCGCTGGCCGCCAAAAAACAGTTTCCTGCCGCTAGCCTTACCTTGCTAACAACTTTGTTAGATTTCTCCGAACCAGGCATCTTGGGTGTCTATGTTGATGAGCAGCAAGTCGCTTTAAGAGAAGCCACTTTGAGTCAGTCAGGACTAATGCCTGGGCGGGAGCTAGCCAGCTCTTTTTCTTCTTTACGTCCTAATGATCTTATCTGGAATTATGTAGTAAACAATTATTTAAAGGGCCAATCGCCCCCTGCTTTTGATTTGCTGTACTGGAACTCAGACAGTACGAATTTGCCTGGGCCCATGTTTGTTCAATATTTACGGCGTCTGTACCTAGACAACGCTTTGGCCAAAACTGAGCTAGAAAGTCTGGGGGTGCGCCTAGATTTAAAAAAAATTAATTTGCCCAGCTACGTTTTGGCGGCGCGGGAAGACCATATTGTGCCCTGGAAAAGCGCTTATGCTTCGGCTCAACATCTGAAACCTTCTGCGAAAAAACCAGCCAATATCCGTTTTGTATTAGCCGCGGCGGGACATATTGCAGGAGTCATCAATCCAGCCAACAAAAACAAGCGAAGTTTCTGGAGTACAGCTACCTTACCGGACAATGCCGAGCAATGGTTTAGTGCAGCTAAGGAGACTCCCGGCAGTTGGTGGGCCGACTGGTCAAAATGGCTGGCTGCTTACGGGGGAAGTCGCATCCCAGCCCCCAAAAACCTAGGTTCCCCAGAACACAAAGTTATAGAACCCGCCCCTGGTCGCTATGTAAAAGTAAGGGCCGTATAAAAGATAAAAAGATAATAAATTCTTTCATTAATTTAGCCATATTACAACTTAGTAGGAGACAAAATGAATCAAAAAATAGCTTACGTCACGGGTGGAATGGGGGGTATTGGCACTGCTATTTGCCAGCGTCTTGTCAAAGATGGGCATAAGGTGGTTGCAGGCTGTGGGCCCAGCCGGGATTATGAAAAATGGTTAGCCGAGCAAAAGGCCCTGGGCTTTGATTTTTATGCGTCCGTAGGGAACGTGGGAGACTGGAACTCTACAGTCCAAGCCTTTACCAAGGTAAAAGCTGAGCATGGCCCGGTAGACATTTTGGTCAATAACGCGGGTATTACCCGAGACGGACAGTTTCGCAAAATGACGGTAGAACAATGGCGGGAGGTAATTGACACTAACTTGAACTCCATGTTCAACGTTACCAAACAAGTAATTGAAGATATGCTGGAACGAGGCTGGGGGCGCATTATTAATATCAGCTCGGTCAACGGACAAAAAGGTCAGTTTGGGCAGACTAACTATTCCACCGCCAAAGCCGGTTTGCACGGCTTCACCATGGCATTAGCGCAAGAAGTCGCTAGCAAAGGGGTAACCGTTAACACCGTTTCTCCGGGCTATATTGGCACGGATATGGTTAAAGCCATGCGTGCAGACGTACTTGAAAAAATCGTAGCCTCAGTGCCTGCTAAACGATTAGGAACCCCTGCTGAAATCGGCTCTATTGTTTCCTGGCTTGCTTCTGAAGAAAGTGCGTACGCAACCGGTGCGGATTTCTCGCTCAACGGTGGCTTGCATATGGGGTAAGAGGGTAAGCGCGCGTGTACTCTCAGGCAAGAAAATTTTTTTAGAAAACTTTTCTTGCCTTATAAGCAGCAGAAAGGTTAAATATTTTTTCTACCTTAAAAGAAAATAAATTACGCAATACCTTTAATGTTTACGAGCCAAGCTATCTCGTATTTCCCGTAATAAAACAATATCTTCTGGTGTGGAAGCAGGCGGTTTCAGCTCTGCATTTTCATTATGACGTAGCCGATTTATTTGTTTAATCATCAAAAAAACTATAAAAGCCAAGATTAAAAAATTGACTGTAACAGTAAGAAAATTTCCGTAAGCAAACACGGGTACCCCTGCTTTTTTCAGTTCAGCCAAAGTAGGAGCGACTCCGGCAGGCACATTACCCAAGATAATAAAAAGGTTTGAAAATTCAAGTTTACCAAACAGCAAGCCAATAAGAGGCATAAGAATATCGCTAACCAGCGAATCTACAATCTTGCCAAAAGCCCCGCCAATCATTACACCCACCGCTAGGTCAATCACGCTGCCTTTAACAGCAAAAGTCTTGAAGTCTTGCAAAATTCCCATTGCAGATTCTCCTTCCGTCTAAGCACTTATTTATTAATCGTTTTTCAGCAACTGAAAAGCGGCTACTCGTTAAAGGAAAATTTCTCATTACATTGCTGTACGAGTAGTCTAGCCCCTTGCAGTGCTCAACGTTTTACTGCAGACGCATCCCCTCCTTAGCTCCCCCGCTGGCGACTGGCTCGCTGAGTTTAGGAGAAGTGTCCGAAAGGGAACTTCTACTAATCGTAGCGAGCGGCCCGCAGCGGATTTGAGGAGCGGATGCGTACGCAGGGTACGCTGAGCACCGCAAGAGCCGATCCGGATTGCGCAGCAGGTTATTAGAAGTTCCCAAAAGGCTTAGCCTAATTTTTGTGCGCCTGCTCAGCCTAAAATATCCGAAAAAGCTCATAAACATTTAACACTAATTTCCTTTTAGCTGCACTTCCAATGCTGCTGGCGTGTCAGCGGTGCGCGCTCATTTTTACCCTTTTTACTCGCCTCTAGCCAGAGCTACAGGCTGGGCAAAGCTCCTCACTTGCATCCCAAGCCCTAAAGGAAATCTGGGCTTAAGGTCACACTGCTCTTTAAAGAAAATTAAATATTCCTCTTGCCTGCTTAGACTTTCTCTTTAGCAAAACAAGCTATCAACCACTCACAAAATGTTTTTACGTGAGCTAGCGTGCGGCTGTCTGGATTGACCAGAAGGTAATAACCATAGGGGGAAGAAACGCGCGGTTCAAAAGGAGTGACTAATTCCCCTCGGCTAAGAAATTCATCCAAAAAAGGGCTAATACCCAAAGCTACTCCTTGCCCGCGTGCAGCCGCCTGTAAAGTTTGATCAATAAAATTAAACATTAAGCGGGCCCCACGGTGACGCGCTTTCAAACCTGCCGCAGCAAACCATCGTTCCCAGTTGCGTGCCTGGGAAGAAGGCAGGGTATCTTCCATCACCAACAAAGTAGCTTTTTCCAAATCGGCGGGAGTGCGGATAGGGTTCGTCCCTTGCAGTAACAAGGGGCTTAAGGCGGGAGTAAATTTTTCCTGAGCAAGCAAAAATGCACTGCGAGGCGCTTTATCTTGATGCAAAATACGAATGGCCACATCAATACCTTCGGCCTGCAAATCCACAACCATCTCTGTAGAATCAATGCGTAAATCTACTTCGGGCACAATACGGTTAAAGGCCGGTAAACGGGGAATTAACCAAAGGGAAGCAAAGGAGGGAATAGTAGTGATGCTTACTCGAGCACGCTGTTCACCGCCTCGTAGTTCTTCGACACAAGTATCTAGTACAGCCAGTTGCTGCCGCACTAATTTGGCCAAGGTTTGACCCGCTAAGGTGAGTTCCAAGGCACGGGTTTTGCGTTTAAAAAGGGGCAGTCCTAGCTCAAACTCTAAATTGGCAATTTGTCGTGAAATAGAGGATTGCGTTAAATGCAGATCAGCCGCTGCTTGAGTAAAGCTAAGATGTCTAGCCGCTGCATCAAACCCCCGCAGATTATCTAGGGAGATAGGGCGCTTTCGTTGTATTTTTTTCATGGCAGTATCCATGCGTTTAATGCATGCATTATCTGCGAACTATCCGTTTGTGCAAGTATTTTGTGCTGTTTATCTTAGCAGCATAGACAGGAGAAATTGCATCATGAAAAAGACGATCCATTACGAATTTGAGCAGGGCAGCGTTCTGTCTTTACAGAAAATAGCCGGTCGCGACTTACGGGTAGTCACTGGGCGGGTGTGGTTGACTGAAAGTTTTCAGCCAACAGATTTCGTGATCGAGCAATCCGGCTGCTATCGCCCTGCTTCTAATCAACTTATTGTGTTAGAAGCATTAAGTGATAGCCAAATAGAAATGGATCTTCCTTCTTCCAAAGGATTTTTGCATTTTCTGAAGACGCTACTTTACCAACACTGGGCTTTTGGATAAGTACCTTTAATCCAAAAACTGTTCCTGATTACAGGATTACAGTTCCCGGGAGAGCTCACGCCCGACCAACAGAGAGGGTTTTAAGGGAAGCTGCGGATATTGACTACACAGGGCAGCTTTGGGTCTCTCTTGTAAAAACTTCCACTCAACTGTTGCTTGTGCAAGTAAATTTTCTTGGAGCAATTGACGCATTCCCGGCTTTTGAAGCCTATGCTTCTTTGTGTGGCGTTACGAGAACATTATTTCAAGTACCTCCTCCTAAGGGCAATACTGTAGTTGATCTTCTGGGTAAGGCCAAACGAGACGTGCAGGGAGTTGCCATTTTTCGCCAAGGGATTGATTTTTGAAAATCTTAGCGGATTACAGGCCTTAAACTTGTAATCATGCTAACAATTACGCATTTATCCAAACAACACACCTCTGCGGCTCGCCCTGTTTTTAGCGACTTGAATCTGGCGATCGCTTCTTCAGAGGTAGTGGCATTAGTGGGGGAATCGGGCGTTGGCAAAAGCACGCTGCTAAATTGTATTGCTGGCTTAGAAACTCCTGAAACAGGCAGTATTCTAATTGCTCAGCAAGACATGGTGCGCCTGGATGAGGCTGCCCGCGCAGCTTTACGAGCCCGTAGTATTGGCTTTGTATTTCAAGCTTTTCATATTTTGCCTACCTTAACCGTAGCGCAAAATATTGCAGTACCCCTGCTATTGTCAAAAATCCCTTTGACTGAACACGCTGATCGTATCCAGACTCTTCTGGAGCGGGTAGGCTTAAGCCAGTTCGGCTCCCGTTGGCCCGCTTCTTTATCGGGGGGAGAACTCCAACGGGTAGCGATTGCGCGGGCGCTGGTGCACCACCCCACACTGCTGCTCGCAGATGAACCCACGGGAAATCTGGACCCTCGGACTGCCGAGGAAATACTGAATCTATTGCTCGAAAGAGTACGGGCACAAAATGCTGCAGCACTGATTGTGACGCATTCCCATCAGGTAGCGCAGCGCTGCGATCGTATTCTGACTTTAACTGCAGAAGGTCTGCGTGCTTAAGCTGGCATGGTGGCTCATCAAAGCCCAGTTTAAAACGCGGCGTACTGCAACGCTGCTGTCTATGCTGGCTATTGCCCTGGGAGTAACACTGGGTTATGCGATTCATCTCATCAATGATGCCGCTTTAGCGGATTTTTCTCGAGCCATGAAAAGTGTACAAGGTGAACCAGATGCCATCGTTACCCCGCGTAATAGTGCGGACCATGTTTCTTTGCTTACGCTGAATCAACTGGCGACAGATCCCCATATTGCGGTAATGACGCCGGTGATTGAAACTCGTGTACGGGTAGCCGCTACAACGCGGCAGTTAGCAGGCACTATACGTTTACTGGGATTAGATATTTTTACTGCTGCTACGCTTATGCCGGACATGCAGCCTCGACAACAAGTAGACGAGACCGTTTCTTCCTTGTTTGAAGGGGGAGTGTTTGCCTCATCGGCTCTGCTAAAACAGCTAAAACTCAAAGCAGGAGATTCTCTCATCCTTAGCCGGGCTGATGTGCAATGGCCCGTCGTGATTGCAGGCGATATTCCTGCTGCCCGGGCGGATGATAGATTACTGGTGGCCGATATTGCCTGGGTGCAAGCTAAGTTTGGTCCGGCTAAGGGAGTAGATGAGCTGCGCATTCGTTTGAGTCCTCAGACGGATGTTCAGACATGGCGCAAGCAAGCAGCCCAGCACTTACCCGCCTCGCTGCTTATTAAAGCAGCAGCAGATGAAAGTGTTCGGGTTTCTAATTTGTCACGGGCTTATCGGGTCAACTTAAATGTATTGGCCTCGGTAGCTTTACTTACGGGCGTATTTTTAGTCTTTGCAACGCAACTTACTGCGGTAGCTCAACGTTCTTCGCAATTTGCTCTACTGGGTGTACTGGGTTTATCTCCACGCTTGCGTATGGCCCAAATACTGCTGGAAGGCTTAGCAATAGGCGTTCCTGGAGCAGTGATAGGGCTGGTGCTGGGATATAGCCTAGCCGTAATTTTTACCCGGGTGTTGGGCGGTGATTTAGGGGGAGGTTATTTTTCAGACAGCGCGCCCAGCATCGTGCCTAAAATTCAACCTTTGCTAATATTTTTTGCCTTGGGTTGTACGGCTAGTTTGGCCGGTGGGCTTTATCCTGCTTACTTGAACCGCAAACAAGCCTTAGCTCAAGCCTTAAAAACCGGTTTTGCAGCCACTCAAAAATTTGCCAATAGATTTTACCGAATCAAGCGACTAGTCTTGTTGCTAATGCTTGCAGGATTAGCTGCTGGCCTGGCGCGATTGCCTTCCATCGATGGCTTGCCTTTGGCCGGTTATGGAGCTATTGCACTGATATTAATTTTTGGTATTGTTAGCGCACCTTTATTAACCCAAACAATATTTGGGGCACTGTCTACATATTCCCTTCCAGCAGCACAGAAAATTACGCTGCAAAATCTAGCACAAGCGCCTTTAATGGCTCAGGTAGCGGCCAGCGGTTTAATTGTGAGTTTTGCGTTAACGTCTAGTATGGTGATCATGGTGTCCAGCTTCAGGGTAGCCGTAGATGAATGGTTAGAGGAAGTTTTACCGGCACCTTTATATTTGCGCAGTAAATCTACCCCTTTGCCTCAAACCATGTTGACTTCTTTAGAGCAAGCGCAGACATTTTTTGAAAAGACAGAACGGTCTGCCTCTTCTTCCATCACCTTAGACCCGCAGCGTCCCGCCGTCTTACTGACGGTGCGCGAGCTGGACCGCAATAATCCTGGGGCTCGCCTGCCCTTTACGGGGCCAGTACTGCCGGCTCCAGCAGGGACAGTACCTATATGGATTAGTGAGCCTATGCAAGAGCTTTACCAACTTAAAACAGGTCAAACAATATCTTTACCAATCTTGGGACAGGCCGTCCCCGTTTTTATAGGAGGCGTTTGGCGAGATTACGTCAGGCAGTTTGGTTCAGCAGTGATCGCAGCCGAAGACTATAAGACATTAGGCGGTAAGTTTGAACCCAGCGACCTTGCCTTGTGGCCTCGGGCAGGGCAAGAAAAAGCGGCTCGAGTCTGGTTAGCAGGCGTAGTAAAACAACACGGATTGGAACTAGCGGAAAGCGCTCAAATTCGCAGCTTGAGCTTGTCGATTTTTGATAAAAGTTTTGCAGTAACTTATGCGCTGGAAGCGGCAGCCATGTTGATTGGATTGTTCGGTCTTGCCGTTACGCTAGCAGCCAGCGTCTGGCTTCGGGCTCGAGAATTGGCCACATTAAACGCCTTAGGTTTTGACCGGCGCATGTTGACCCGCGCAGTGATGCTTGAAGGCGGCTTAATTGCCATGATTGGGTTAAGCATTGGAATGGCTTGTGGAATTGCCGTTGGCGCTATTTTGACGCATGTAATCAATCCTCAAGCATTTCATTGGCGTATGGAATTAATTTTTCCCTGCTTACCTTTACTCAGTGGTGCCAGCCTGACATTGTTGGCAGCAGTAGCAGCCAGCCGCCTGGCTGCCCGTCAAGCAACACGCTTGCCTGCTGCACAAATCCTGGCGAGTGCTCAATAACAAGGGGTAGCATGAGACGCCGTCCTTTACTGACTTTGCCTTTTTTATTACCTGTTTTCTCTGGCTTTGGCCGTGCTGCTGCCTCTGTTAACTACGCTGTGGTACGAGCTGGTGTACCCCTGATTTTTCCACGCGATCATGGGGCGCATCCCGACTACCGTACCGAATGGTGGTATGTCACGGGTGCAGTCCATTCCCCTAGTGGATTAACCGGTTTTCAACTCACTTTTTTTCGTGTGCGTACGGGCGCGGCAGAACAGCTTGAATCCCCTATTGCCGCCAAGCAATTATTGTTTGCACATGCCGCTATCAGTTTTCCGGACAATAAACTCTTATATGCAGAACGGGCTGCTCGTCTTAATTTAGGAGCGGGTTTTTCCACCACTGACTGTGATGTGCATATCGGAGCCTGGCATATGCGGCGCAATAAGAATGAGCGTTTTAGCCTGCAAATGCAAGACCCTCAATTTTCGATGGAGTTAAACCTTGCGCCTACTCAAGCCTTACTCCTGCAGGGAAAAGAAGGCTATTCCCAAAAGGGGCCACAAGCAGAAATGGCTAGCTATTATGTAAGTTGGCCACAACTAAGGGTAGAAGGCACTCTGACACACAGCGGTAAGCCTCATACCGTGCAGGGAAAGGCATGGTTTGACCATGAATGGTCCAGCCAAGTACTCGGTAAAGAAGGGGTGGGTTGGGACTGGATAGGCATTAATTTGTCAGATGGTGGAGCTTTGATGGCTTTTAGGGTACGCAACGCACAAGGTAGCACAGTGTATGCTCATGCTGCGTTGCGAAATGCAGCAGGCCAGCTGCAGCAATTTGACACTACACAGATAAGCTTTATCCCCTTGCGCAATTGGTTCTCTGCACGCAGCAAAGCAATTTATCCTGTAGAACTTGAAATTAATTTTGGGGCGCATAAGATCCAAACCCGGCCGGTACTGGACGACCAGGAGCTCCAGATGCACCGCCCTGCAACAGTGCTGTATTGGGAAGGCCTAGTCAATATCACCGGTACACTAACTGGCCAGGGTTATCTGGAGATGACAGGTTATGCGGGTAAATTAAATCTGTGAAACTATAAAAACACTAGCTTCAAAAATGTATACCCCGTAACAACTGCTGGAATGCGACTTGATCCGCCGTTAAGGGTTTAGGTTTGGCTGCAGGATCTTTTGCCCCTTTGGCCGCATCCGAATCAGGGAACATACGGAAAGTTGTGTTCATGATGATTTGGGCCACTTTTGGTGATAAGGCATGCAAGAGCTGCCCCGTAATCCCCAGCCTTGTAGCAATACGCGCCGGTTTGTATACCACGGCATCCACAATTAATTCTGCTGCTTGTTCGGGAGATAAGGTCGGCACATTGTTATAGACCTTGGTAGGAGCAATCATTGGCGTGCGCACCAAAGGCATATTAATGGTCGTAAAAGTTACTCCCTGATCGGCAAACTCACTGGCCGCACAACGTGTCCAGGCATCCAGCGCTGCCTTGGAAGCTACATAGGCTGAAAAGCGAGGAGCGTTAGTCAGCACACCAATAGAGCTAATATTTACTACATGCCCTTTGCGCTTGGCTACCATGCCTGGCAATAGCCCCATGGTGATGCGCAAACAGCCAAAGTAGTTCAAATCCATGGTGCGGGTAAAGTCATGAAAACGCTCATAGCTGTTTTCAATGCCTCGCCGGATAGAACGTCCGGCGTTATTGATTAAGACATCCACTCCCCCATAATTTTCTTGCAACCAGGTGACCAGCGCATGGCAGCTGGCCTCATCGGCAATATCTGCAGAATAAGTGACGACCTTGGCCTGTTTACCCGCTTTTTTCAAAATTTCTGTTTTAGCTTGAGCCAGCTTGCTCTCATCACGAGCACACACGACAGTGAGGGCGCCTGCTTCAGCAAACTTGATTGCAGCCGCCAAACCAATTCCGGAAGATCCTCCGGTGACCAACACCACTTTACCCTCTACCTGCCCGCGCAAGCTGTGATCGATAAACAGGGAAGGATCCAGATTGCGCTCCCAATAGTCCCAAAGTCGATAGGCATAATCGTCCAGCCTGGGGCACTCAATACCGCTACCCTTTAGCGCAGCCGTCGTTTCACGACAATCAAAACGGGTGGGGTAATTAATAAAAGTAAAAATATCCTCCGGTAAGCCCAAGTCCTGCATTACAGAATGCCGGATTCTGCGGATGGGGGTTAAGGACATCAAGCTTTTTTTAACGCCACGGGGAATAAAGCCTAATAATGCTGCGTTAATCCGCATGGCTGGTAAAGGTGAATGAGCCGCTTTAGAAAAAGTAATAAGCACATCCCCTACCCGATAACCTGTAGGATCAACTAAATGAAAACAGTTGGTCTTTAAGTTAGTCTTGTGTGCAATGTGATCCATTGCATTGACCACATAATCGACAGGCACAATATTGACGCGCCCTCCTTCAATCCCCAGCATCGGCATCCAGGCAGGCAGCATTTTACGTAGGGTCTGAATGGTTTTAAAGAAATAATAGGGACCATCAATTTTGTCCATCTCACCAGTTTTGCTATCGCCTACTACCATACCGGGGCGATAAATACGCAGCGGCACCTTACACTCTTTGCGTGCAATGCTTTCAGATTCATGCTTAGTGGCAAAATAAGGATGATCTAAACCCTCTGCTTCTTCAAACATGTCCTCACGCCAAATTCCTTCAAACAATCCAGCCGCTGCAATAGAGCTGGTATGATGAAACAGACCCACCTTCGCTAAATTTGCAAACTGCACTGCATTGCGGGTTCCTTCGTTATTTACCTGCATCTGGCTCTGCGCGTCGGCATTAAGATCATAAATTGCTGCCAAATGAAACATATGATCAATTTTGCCGCTGAGTTCCTTAACGACAGTTTTACTAAGACCCAAGCCCGGCAAGCAAAGATCGCCTACTACGGCTATGGCTCGGGTTTTGCTGGTAGCCCAATAATCCAACAGTTCCGGGACTTTAGAAAGACTAGACTCTCGAATTAAAAAATGCACCGTAGAACCTTTACGGGCCAGCAATTTTTTAACCAGACGTTTTCCGATAAAACCGGTAGCTCCAGTAACAAAATACTTCATGCACTCCTCCAGGCTGATATTTTGACGTCGTTTCTTTGTAGCATTTAGCCACGCTATTAGCTCAATGTTTGCAGGATGAAGCAGCGCTGGCAAGTACGCTAAAAAAATATTTTCCTTGCACACAAAAATGTGGGGTTCAAAAACTTTTAGGCCTACTCATTTATTTGCTTACAGGATTGTTTTTGAGCAAAAACCCAATAGACTAGTGGCACAAGCGAAGGCGGTGCAACTGCTCTGGCAAAGTATCCAACCGAGTGACTGTCGATGTACTTTTTGCAGGTAGATTTCTCTGTGGATTAATGTGCGGATTAATGATTTTTTAAGGGAGAGCGTCTTGTTATAGCCCGCTTATTGTTGTTTTGGATATACACTGCTTGCGGAGTATTTAAAAGGTTAAACTAAGTGGATTCCGCATGGGAAAAGATAAGAGAAGATACGTTGCAAAAGCACAAGCCGGAAAGGGGTGGCGTATCTGGAACATCAAAATGCAAAGATGGTGGGGGGAATATTATCAAGACTTTCCAGAAAAACTCCTTGCTGAACTCAATGCCGAAAAGCGTCCAGAGACGCTCATACAATTAATTAAACGAACACCACGAAAAAAGACATGAAAAGATAGTCTAAAGATTGTTTTTTGAACATGATTGCTCAAACCGCTCACCCAAAACCGTAAGTTCTAAGCTCCCTTCCTGCTGTGCGCTTTAATTTGGGGTTATATCCAACGTTTAGTCTTTCATTACATAAGCTAGTCGCTCCCCCTCGCAGAGTTGTTTGCTACCTCTGCCTCCGAGCAAAAGACACCCTGTCGCTTACCCTGCGTGAGGAGAATAAGTTCGAGGACTACGATTGGCTACATTATCCGTCAGATGCAAGACTGCAAGCTCGTCGTTGCCCCCTCTTGAGTTGTGGGCACCCATCTGATCTTGTACCGCTATCCCACGTCTTTTCTGTGGAGAAAAGAGGCTTGTTGTACAGTTTCTGGAATTGTTAGCGTTCACTAAAAACTTCTTAGGGAGAATTGTGATGCCAAGTTTTTGATAATGGCGCTTATTAAACATTCGCTATGAGATTACTGAAAACTGGAAACCAAAGTAGCATACCGACCTACACTTGCTGAAATTCTCCCGATGACGCTCCAGCGCTCCTTACGTTTAATATTAGGCAAAAACGATGGAAGTAGCACAAGATAAATACAAGCCGCTCTCATTGAGATCAAGCATCGAACCACTGTCGTAGACTCACTCATTTTTGGCTAAGCCCATGCACTTTATCTCCCAACTACTGTTGAATTGCTCTGCTTACAAATAAGGAAGTTGCTAGAGCTGGTTGCATTTAGCTGTTTAATTGCCAACAAAGAAATATACTTTGCGCAGCAAAAAATTTTTGCAAAACATTGGAATGCTAGCCTAACGGTAGGGAACATCGGTGACCGCAAATTTACCAGTGCCAGAATTTCAATTAGGCCAAACCGTCAGAGTTGTTCCGCATGTCAATGGCCATACCGAAAAGATAGGTGTTATTCGAGATATTATTTGGCATTACAAAGATGCTCGTTATTATTTTTACATCAAGGTCGGCAAGCAAAAAATATCAACTAGGTATATTGCAAATGAGCTTGAAATACACAAACCTTAAACATTTAAGCGGCCGGAAAAATTTATGCTTTTAACTTCCTTGCGCGGTTTGCGCTCCAGCCGCCGCATAACGCAGCCGTTAAGGTAAAACATTTTCTTTGGCGAATAATTGGAACATCCCAGATTGGTTAGAAGCCGAAGTCCGAGCAAGAGACAAGGCCTGCGTTTATTGCCAGACGCCGTTCACTGACTCCAACGTATCAAAAAAGTCAGTAGCAAGCTGGGAACATATCATCAATGATGAAAAAATCATCACCAGAGAAAATATTGCTCTTTGCTGTTGTGCATGCAATGCTAGCAAAAAACAAAAACCGGTTTTTGTGTGGTTACAGTCGAAATATTGTAAAGATCGCGGCATTACAGAAGAATCAGTAGCCACTATCATCAAACAAGCCATTGCTAATGGGCTATAAATTACGCATAAGCTATCCTTTCCGCAGACTCTCAACTCTGCGCTTTTTGCTATCTTGCATGCTTCGTAATCCGAACCCCATTACCTTAGACGTTAGGTACGGGAGACCTATCAACTGTGAGTGAAAGACTAATGAAGAACCTTGCCAAGCGAATCGCGGAATGTTCCAGGTTACGCGGAAATTTTACGCTTCGATCCGGGCGCGTCAGTGACACTTATTTCGACAAGTATCGCTTCGAGGCAGATCCGATATTGCTGCGTGATATTGCTGCTGCAATGGTTAGGCTTGTTCCAAAAGAAACGGAAGTTCTTGCCGGTCTTGAAATGGGTGGCCTTCCAGTAGTCACCCTATTGAGCCAATGCACCGGTCTACCTGCAGCGTTCGTGCGAAAACAACCAAAGACTTACGGCACCTGCCAATATGCCGAGGGTATGCCCCTCCATGGTAAGCGTTTCGTTCTTGTGGAAGATGTTGTGTCAAGTGGCGGCGCTATACTTGAAGCAGTGCACAGGCTTCGGGGTGACGGGCTGAATCCTAAAGTAGCACTATGCGTGATTGACCGGCAAACCGGGGGGCGAGAGGCGCTCTTGGAATCAGGTATTGAACTACGGGCATTGTTTAGCTACGCCGAGGTGACGGGTGCCTAACAGGTGCAGCAAACGGTGCTCGGCCCTGCACTTGGACCTGTGACCTTCGCCAACCGCTTATGCTCAAGGTTAACCCTATGTCGCCCTACATCGATCAAACCAAAATACTCGCCTTCGCTGTGTACCAGTTACGGTTGTTGTTGGCTCATCATCTGGGTAATACTACTTCAGAGGATCCAGCAGTTCGTGCCGCAGCACATCTTGCCTATGCTTTACACAATCATGCATTATCAGTTCTTGAGGGTAGATCATTCGACACTTCAGAAGCCATAGAAGCAATTGCTCGTGTAGATGAGCTTGTTAGCGAAAATTTTTCACAACAACTTGCACAAATTGCTGGCCATGCGAGCTAACCCTACACTTAAGAGGATCTGCCAAAAGCAGGCCACCTATCTTAGCTGTTAAGCATCAAGGAGACTGCAGTGAGCTGGTTGAAGAAAATTTTTGGGAGAACAACTTCTAATGCATCTGCCAAGAACACATCCGCTACTGCACCATATTCACCTAACAATGCAATCGATGTATCACCGTTTTCAGCAGAAAAAGCTTATCGCATCTTCTCTCCCCGGTCATCGCAAGAAATTGCTAGATGGGCTAAGGAGTTTCCTGAGTTTCGGGAGATCGTAGGTTATTCATTTTTGGGGCATTTTTTTCTGCGGAACCCAGATTCCCAGGAATATATTGTACTTCATCCATTCAAAGGGGCAGCGAAATCCTATAGAGTCCACGCTTCGGTAGAGGATTTCGAGAAAAATGTGCTGAACGAGCAAGGGTTTTCGCTGTATGTGCTTAGACCAGATCACGTGGCGGAAATCCATCTCCTTCTTGGTGAGCTAGAAGAGGATGAAATCTACATTCCAGAACCATACCCCTTTCTTGGCGGCACGCAAGCTCCAGAAACCTACTCTAAAGGAAATGTATGGCTATTCATGGACATTGTTGGGCAAATGGGAGGCTTAGAAGATTAAGCCTTTTGCTAGCGGATGTTAGCCCTCGATATTCGCCCCATACCTACCCCTGATTGGAAGAGGTTCTTCAGCTCTCTCGCACAGTCCACTACAGCGATTCACAAAGAAGAATCCATTGCTTTTATTTAGTGAAATTCCGCGTTTTCTTTTCTCTTTGCGTGATGTGCTTCTAGTAGGTAGATCTATCTTCTTTTCCACTATGCTCGGAGGTTTTTTATCCTTAATATCCGAATCCGCTACTCGCAGCCTTTCTCAACACGCACTTGCCTGCTAAGTTCTCCAAATCCTTAATAAATAGTGCTGACCAAAGGCTCGCTATCAGCTTGCTAAATAGCAATCAAGCTCTGGGCAAGCGCACCTTAAACGATTGTTTATTGAACCTCTTTGCTGAGGTTTCAAGGTTCCTTTCGGTACCTACAGCTTTTTGATAGTATCCGCATATGCCCTAAAGGAAACTAATATGATTTTCACAAACCATAAAGATATGAGCGTAGATTTGCTGGCTAAGCTCGCAAATAGTGGAGATAAAAAGAAGTTCGAAGTAATTAACAGTCTTCTGACTAATGTTACAGAAAACCTGTTTAATCAACTGTCAGTAGCCAATGTAACCATGTACGGAAAAGGCACTTTGGCTTGCGGAAGCGTAATCGAAGCTGGAGTCAAAAATTTGTGGGGTGATGGTGTACCTATGACCTATTACTCGTATCACAAGCCGATTACGCTAGATTCCAAGGAAAAAACACTTCCCAAGAAGACATCGCTTGCTTGGGAGAGAATAGCTTACGATGACGTTCTCTTGCATAAGGCCAGACAAGCTATTAAGAATAAACTTGCCAGCGGCATCCCCGTCCGGGTGGGTGCTGTATGTGCTCCTCAGCTTGGGATGTTAGCAGCAAATCACCTGCAGCCAAATCACGGAGGAGGGCATTTTCTTTTAATTGTTGGCTGTAATGTTAACGCTACAAAATTTCTCTACATTGATCCGTATCCCAAAGGATCCATATTGAAATACACCGGTGGCGAGGTGTCAAAACCTTACTTAACGGCGTGTGAATTCCTGGGTGAAATTGAGGTTCAAAATAATACTCCTCACAACTTAAAGGATCTCAACCTCATAAAGGATCCCAACTTCAGGAATCTCTACAAGAATCTCCACGACCGTTTCTGCAACCGCGGGACAACTCTTAGGAAAAGCAAGGCCACGGGTGGGATTTTCAAAGATCTTGAAGTTATGGCTGGTCCCACTGTGTAAACTCTTCAAAAGAGACCCTAGGGCAGCACATGAATTCTATTCTCAAACCCTATGTAGGCGTTCGCATTCGGCAACTTCTTCAAGAAGAGCAAGCTTACGATGGCTGGCGCTTAAATGAGTGTTCTCCTATGGTAGGCGATTACGGAACGGTGGTTGATGTTCTGCGTGCAGCAGGTCTTCCTGACAAATACGTTGTTGAGTGCTGCCAAGCGGATGGATCTACCCTTTGGTTAGCTGAGTTCTTTGCTGAGGAGCTTGAAATTAACCCTACAGAATTGGCTTAATTGAAGCATTTCATTTCTTTTCCCGGCCAGTCTACAGTGGTCGGGAAATTCAACTTTTAAACCCACTGCACCGAAGGCTTTCCTTACTCTGCTAGCCAAGCATCGAATATAGGAATTAACTCGGGGCTGCGCAGCACACTGGCAGGGGTAACGGTTTGGCGTTGCCATGGAATATGGCCAAAGTACCAGATTTTCCAGAAACTTAAGTCTGCTTGTGGGTGGCGTTCTAACAAACTCCCAAAGGTTTCTACTTCCCCTAGAGTAATTCCGGTAGCTTCCTGCAGCACTTCCCGGACGTAACGCGAGCAGAACTGGCGGGATGAATGCAGGTTAAAGCCAGTATCGTAAAAAATCCCCAAGCGCGACTGGGCAGCTTTAGCAACTGCCTGCATCTGCTCTTCTGTTAAAGGTGTGGCTAAGCGGCTTACTGCGAAGCGACCTTCTTCCGATCGCGCCACAAAACGCGATAGTGTGGTGGTACGTGAAAAAGGAAAAGTGCTCTCAGCAATTAAAATTTCCTTTCCACTCGTATTCACTACTATGCCTACATGGTTCGTCCAAGAAGCGGTGGCCGCAGCTACTTCTTGAAACGGTTTGGCTTTTACCTGAATAAACACTACATCGCCTACCTTTAAGCTGGAAGAAAGGCTAGCTAAGGAGATGGCTGTTTTATTGGCTGTGGTATGGGTCTGGGAGCTCTCAGCAAATGCGAGAACCTGGTGAGAAGTAACGAGGAGAAAAACACTAAAGAATAAGCACAGCGGCAAACGGAATAAATTGCTAAACATAACAATCCTTTTAGTGGGAGTAAAAAGTGAACCATGCCACGGAAAGCTAGGTTTTGCTTGCTTATCGCTAAAGAGGGAAAAAGTAAGTCTTGAAGTATTGCGCTATAAAACTTTGCAGAAAACGCAGCTTTTAAAACTGGTCTACTCGCTTCTTTTTCATTGCGTTTAATAATTCCGGAAA
This sequence comes from Burkholderiaceae bacterium, assembly GCA_019695155.1. GTDB lineage: Bacteria > Pseudomonadota > Gammaproteobacteria > Burkholderiales > Burkholderiaceae_C > Piscinibacterium. Next base: position 146,941 of record JAIBAO010000048.1, read on the forward strand.
TGATCAGGAGGCGCTTTCTATCTCGCTTAAGGCCTGTGCAGAGTGATTTTTTACTTCTTGCAAGATTTACTCTTTAGCTGAAACGCGGCCTTGGTAAGTGGGCCAGTATGAGATCAGAAGGCTTTGCTCGTACTTGCAAAGGTAGGCTCATAGGCCCTTATCTGTCCTGCGCATAACAACCCTACACTCAGGTTTGCCCCGCAATCGTCTCTAAGATAATTTGCACAATTTTATTGCAATGTTTACGTCGACAATTAATGGTGATATGTGCGCATTGACTATATAAGGGATCGCGAATGGCAAAAAGTTGACGCAATGTTTCCAAAGGGTGTTTGTTTTGCAGTAAAGGACGGTTTTTATCATGAGAAATACGTGCCCATACTTCTTCCGGGAAAGCGCGTAGATAGATCACTGTAGTGTGGGAGCGCAGCAATAGGCGATTATTTTCTTTAACAATAACCCCCCCGCCCGTAGCAAGCACTGTGTTTTTACGCTGCACTAGAGCAGCAATCATCTGCGCTTCACGCTCACGAAATCCCGCTTCCCCTTCCACTGCAAATATAGTGGGAATACTGGCTCCGGTACTAGATTCTATTTGCTGATCGGAATCAACAAATTCAAAGCCCATACGTTTTGCAAGGGTTTTACCAATCGTGGTTTTTCCGGCTCCCATGGGACCTATCAGTGAAATAATAGAAGGCTTTGTTGTCACATGCATTAGAGATTCTCAGAAATACAGTTTTTAAATTAAGAGCTATCGTTATGAGAAAATAATGGTTTTTCTAGATAAAAATTTAAGCTAAACACTAGCATATGCCAGGCTGCCTACAGTTTTCTTAAGGTAAATCTTATGCCACGTCGTCTTTCTTTAAGCACTGTACTGTTATGTGGAGGGGGTCTTCTTGCCTTATCCATGGGTATTAGACATGGTTTTGGTTTGTTTCAGCTGCCTATGGTACAGGCTCGCTGGGCAGAAGGCTGGAATCGCGAAACGTTTGCAATTGCGATTGCATTGCAGAATCTTGTATGGGGTATGACGGGCCCCATTGCCGGGGCTTGGGCAGACCGCTTGGGTGCAATGCGAGTGGTGATAGTCAGCGTTGTGCTTTACGCTAGCGGCTTGGTCATCATGGCCTTGGCCACTCACGGGATACTGTTTTCATTCGGTGCAGGGGTGTTAATTGGCTGTGCTTTAGCGGGAAGTACTTATTCTATAGTGTACGGGGTAATCGGTCGTACTGCACCGCCAGAAAAACGTTCTCAGGCCTTGGGAATTGCTGCGGCGGCAGGCAGCTTTGGACAGTTTTTAATGGTGCCTGTAGAGCAAGGGATGATCATCTGGTTTGGATGGCAGCAGGCTCTGCTCTTGCTGGCAGTAGCTGCATTACTGATGGCTCCCTTAAGTTTAGGTCTGCGTGAACAAAGAGAAGAAGTGGTTCTTAGGGAGCAGTCTCTTAAACAAGCGATTGCTGAAGCGTTTGCAAACCCCAGCTTTCGCTGGCTGATGGGAGGATATTTTGTTTGCGGTTTTCAGGTGGTTTTTATCGGCGTGCATTTACCCGCCTATCTTAAAGACCATGGTTTAACGCCTACGGTAGCGGTTATTGCGCTGGCCTTAGTAGGGCTTTTTAATGTATTTGGAACCTATGTTGCAGGGCAGTTAGGGGCACGCCTGCCTAAGCGCTATCTGCTGAGTTTTATTTATTTTGCACGGGCTGTTTGCATTATTGTTTTTTTGATCTCACCTCTGAGTCCCTGGAGTGTGTACATTTTTGCAGCCGCAATCGGTCTTTTATGGCTATCTACCGTTCCCTTAACTAATGGGGTTATCGCAAGTATTTTCGGCGTGCAATATTTAGGGATGTTAGGAGGTTTTGTCTTCTTTAGCCATCAAGTAGGCAGTTTTGTAGGGGTTTGGCTAGGAGGTTATATTTATGATAAGACTGGCAGCTATGACCTGGTATGGGGCATTACGATTGCACTGGGTATTTTTGCTGCTCTTGTTAACCTTCCTATTAAAGAAACTGCCCTAGCCCGTACTGTTAAACCGGTCGGGACATGAGCTTAATACGCCAGCGAGGGGTAGCGATCGTAACTGCGCTGCTGCTGGTAGCCTTGATCACCGTTTTATCTGCTCAATGGCTGGCCCGACAAAATGCTTTAGGCCGGGCAGTAGAAGTCCAACGTAATAGTGCTCAAGGCCGTTGGCTATTAATTGCGGCGACTGACTGGGCGCGCGTTATCTTGCGAGAAGACCGAAACCCTGTTGACTATATAGGTGAGATTTGGTCGGTTCCGCTTGCTCGCACCAGTGTTAGCGACTCCAGTGGGCGTCTGCAAGCCTATGTTTCTGGTCGGATTGAAGATGCGCAAGGCCGCTTTAATTTGGCAGATCTTGTATTCAATAACGAAATTGATGCAATGGCTCTGGAGCGCTTTAGCCGCTTATGCGCTGTACTCAATATTAGTAGTGCACAGGCGCAGGCTATTGCCCGATTGGTATTAGCGAAAACGCCGAAAAGTCCAGCCCTTACTTCTGAAAAACCTTTGCTTATTGCTTCTACCCCGCAATTGCGGGTTATTACAGAGTTAACCGCTACTTCGGAAATCAGTGCAGATTTACTGGCCGCGCTTGACCCCTATGTAATTGTGCTTACCCGAAATACCAATAAGCCTACCCCTATTAATGTCAACACTGCCAGCGCTCCTGTGCTAGCTGCTATCGCTCCGTTAATGGCGCAAGGCTTGGCACAAGCAATTGTTGCGCAACGTGAACAGACCCGTTATTTTAAGGATCGCAACGACTTTAAAAATACCTTTCCTGTTTTGCAAAACATTGACAATCTTGATGCCCTTATTACGGTACGTTCGGACTGGTTTTTAGCTAGCGGACGTATTGAACACGGCAAGATTGACATGATTAGGCAGGTATTAATCAAACGTAGCCTAGGTCAATATCCATCGAACACAAGCATAATATGGTCCCGGGATCTTTAACTTTGCACAGATAGGCGTTTTCAAGCACAAAAACATTTATTTCATTCTTCAAAACCCTTTTGGTGTTTTTTATTTTTCTCATGAAACGTCGCACCTTATTGCAATCTGCCGGTCTGGGAACATTATTAGCCTCCTGCGGCAAGCGCTCTCATGATCTTCCGATAAAATGGCTGGGCCAAGATCCCCTGCTAGGCCACAAAATTCGTGATGGCTTACCCCTGCCCGCACCCAGCAAGACACTTAAAGTAGAGGTAGCGATCGTTGGAGCTGGTATTGCAGGCTTATCTGCTGCCTGGTGGTTAGCAAGGGAAGGTAAAACCAGTTTAGCTTTGCTAGACATGCAGGACACCCCTGGCGGAAATGCCCGTAGTGGGAAAAACCAGTACAGTGCTTTTCCCCTGGGAGCCCATTATTTACCGGCTCCCGGACCACAGGCTCATTATGTTCGGCAATTATTGGCTGATCTACAGGTGATTAAAGGCGACCCGTTCCAGGCGCGTCCTGTTTATGACCCGAAAATGCTCTGTTTTGCCCCACAAGAGCGCTTATGGCATGAAAATGTCTGGCAGGAAGGTCTCTTGCCTTTTGCCGATCCGGCTACGAGCCAAGGCAAAATCGCTCAAGCTGAATATGAAAAATTTCATAGCTTGATTAATCGCTGGATAAAAACCGGTAGCTTTGCAGTACCCCAAGATTTAGCAAAGCTCAGCCCAGAAGCATTGGCATTAGACCGCCTCACTTTTACTGATTATCTAAGCCAAGAAGGTTTTTCGCATCCATGGCTATTTTGGTATACCGATTACTGTTGTCGTGATGATTACGGTACCTCAGCTTCTGAGACCTCGGCTTTTTTTGGAATACATTATTTTGCCAGCCGTCACAGTGTTGCTGCAGGAGAAAAATCAGAGTTTGACCCAGTACTCACCTGGCCAGAAGGCAATGGCTGGCTAAGCACGCAGCTGGCGGCCTTGATTTCAAAACACCAGGAAAACGCCCTACACCAACGCATGCTAACCCTAAGGGTAGAAGATAGGGGCACTGAAGTCATTATTGATGCATTGAATCTAAATGATCAGAGCAGCTTGCAGGTACGGGCTAAAAAGCTGATTCTTGCGGTACCCGTATTTACACTTGGCCACCTTATTAATAACTGCCCTACTGTATGGCGCAAAGCAGCTGCACTTGTCGAATATGCCCCTTGGCTAGTAGCTAATCTAGCTCTGAAAAAAACCCCTCACTCTTTAGATAACACCCAGCCTGCATGGGATAATGTTATCTATGGCAGTACTTCTCTGGGTTATGTGAATGCTACACATCAGTCTTTGGCGGCACGCAGCACCGGAGCAACGACGTGGACCTGGTATTACACCCCGGCACATTTACCGGCTGCACAAGCACGCAAACAGTTACTGGATTTTTCTGCCAGACATTGGGTAGATACCATTGTTGCAGAACTATTGCCCATCCATCCCAATATTGCCGAATTGTTAGAGCAGGTAGATTTGACGCGTTACGGACATGCGATGGCCCGCCCGCTTAGAGGGACACTTTCCCATTCGCACCGCAAAGCCCTGCGTATTCCCATTGGTAGGATAATGCTGGCCCACAGTGATCTTGCAGGCTATTCCGTATTTGAAGAAGCGAATTATTTTGGGGTGCAGGCAGCGCAATGGGCTGCATCCCGTTAAGAGATAATGATTTTGCACGGTATCTAAGCGTATCGCCCTACAATTGGAAACATGGAATCCAAATGGCTTGAAGATTTTGTCACCCTCTCAGAAACGCGCTCTTTTAGTCGGGCTGCTGAGCTACGGAATGTCACTCAACCTGCCTTTAGTCGCCGCATTCAGGCATTAGAGGCTTGGGCAGGCGCAGACCTGATTGACAGAACCAGTTATCCAACAAAACTTACCCCAGCAGGACAAGTGTTTTATGAGCAAGCCATGGAAATGCTGGCAAGTATTAATGCCACACGGGCACTTTTGCGGGGCAAATCGGCCGCTCATCCTGAGACAATTGATTTTGCCGTACCTCATACTTTGGCCATGACTTTTTTTCCACAATGGCTCACGGAAGTAGAAAAAGGTTTCGGTCCTCTACTGACCCGCTTGTCGGCTTTTAATGTGCACGATGCAGTCATGCAGCTAGTCAATGGCGGCTGTGATTTAGTCATTGTGTATAACCATCCGCGCCAGCCCATGCATCTGGATCCCCAGCGCTACGACACAATCACCTTAGGCAGCGAAACCATGCGTGCCTATGCGCAGGCCGATGCACAGGGACAGCCCATCATTAAATTACCGGGAAGCCGCAGCAAACCTGTCCCCTTTTTGAGTTATACCCCTGGCGCTTATCTGGCCCGAATGGTGGATGTGCTTGCCACGGAAAGCCCTCGACCTCTCCATTTACTGAAAAGATTTGAAACCGATATGGCAGAGGTTTTGAAGATGATGGCCTTAGCAGGTCACGGCATTGCTTTTTTGCCGGAAAGCGCTGTACAAAGAGAACTAAAGCCTAGTTCCGGTAAAAATACCTTAGCGATTGCAGGCGAAGCCAGTATAGAGATGGAAATTCGGCTAATCCGCGAGCGCCCACACGGGAGCGCAGACAAGCTTCGCCCCAGTAAAGCCAACTTAAGCGCCTTATGGGAATACCTGGCCCAGATTCATACAAAACTGTAATAAGGATTCTTACTTCTTGGGAAAGGTAATCTTTTTTAGCTAGGCTGTCTCGCTCGTCTGTGCTGTTTCTAAAGAGAAGTTAACAGCCCGGGCAGGAACTACGGTAGAGATTGCATGCTTATATACCATTTGGGTCACAGTATTACGCAGCAAGACGACATATTGATCAAAAGATTCAACATGGCCTTGCAATTTGATTCCATTCACAAGATAAATAGAAACGGGTATATGTTCCTTACGAAGTTGGTTGAGAAACGGGTCTTGTAGCGCTTGCCCTTTGTTCATGATTAAAACTCCTGCTTGTTTAATTGTTGTATGAGGCATGGATTACCTCATTCTGATTTAGGAAAATGCATCAGTCAAATTTAAATCTGATTTTCTACTCTACTGCGGTATAAGGGTTTTTAGCAGTTTTAAATTCAATTCGTAGTGGAGTACCTATTAGCTTAAAAGTTTCCCGGAAGGCCGATTCCAGATAACGGCGATAGGCCGGCATAATTTTTTCCAGGGCATTGCCATGGACCACAATAATGGGAGGGTTTTGCCCTCCTTGGTGGGCATACCGTAGTTTTGGGCGATTTTGCCCTTTTCTAGCCGGTGCCTGTTTTTCTACTGCTTGTATCAAGGTACGGGTTAGTTTAGGAGTAGGCAGTTTTGCAAAGGCGGCAGCATAAGCCGTATCTACAGCCGATAAAACAGCACCTAAACCATATCCTTTTAATGCAGAAACATGGTGCACACTAGCAAAATGCAAAAAAGCGAGCTTGCGGCGAAGTTCCTGTTTTGCTAGTTCTCGGGCGCTCTCAGGCATACTATCCCATTTATTGAGCGCTACAACAATTGCACGACCTGACTCTACGATATAGCCTGCAATATGAGCATCTTGGTCGCTAATGGGTTCACGTGCATCAATCATCAATACCACAACATTAGCGTCATTGATGGCCTGCAAGGTTTTAACTACGGAAAATTTCTCAACCGTTTCAAATACTTTTCCCCGCCGACGTAAACCTGCTGTGTCCACGAGCACATAAGGCTTTCCATGACGACTAAACGGGACCTCAATAGCGTCGCGCGTCGTACCTGGTTGATCAAAAGCAATGACCCGATCTTCCCCTACCAACGCATTGATAAAGGTGGATTTACCTACATTAGGGCGTCCCACAATAGCAATTTTTGGGGGTCGTGTAGCCTTAGCAAGAGAAGCAGCCTTTTTTTCATCCCCCTCCACGCTCGTAGGCTCAGAGGGAATTTGCAAAACCTCCAGATCAGTTACTTCTGGCTCAGTTTGTGCAAACGGGTGAAAAGGTAACTTATCAAAAACAGCTTCCACTAAAGAACGTATGCCATCTCCATGGGCACTAGAGATAGGGTGCGGTTCCCCCCAGCCCAACTCATAAAACACGGCCGTGATGCCCGTAAGTGCCATACCTTCTGTTTTGTTTACAGCAAGCACCACCGGACGGCCCCGTTTACGCAGGGTTTCAGAAATATCAAAATCATGTCCGGTCAAACCACTGCGGCCATCCGTAAGAAAAATCACAGCATCGCATTCATCGATAGCTTGTAGGGTTTGTTTAGCCATTTCCCGCAGAATGCCCTCTTTAACAACAGGCTCAAAGCCACCGGTGTCTATGCAAATAAACTCTTGGTCTGCAAACTTTGCATTACCGTAATGCCGGTCGCGTGTTAACCCAGCAAAATCCGCGACAATAGCGTCCCGCGTTTTCGTTAAACGGTTAAATAAAGTAGATTTACCTACATTAGGGCGGCCGACAATAGCAATAATCGGCTTCATGAGAGAGGCGGTCTAAACAAGATTACTGAATCTCAAAAGCAAATAAGCCGCCGGCAGCCGTCTGAACAAATACTAAACGACGAGCCCCCGACTCCAATGCCAGGGGAGGACCGCTAATAGCACTGCCATCGGTTGCAAGCCGTGCTAGGAAATTTCCGTTGGCAGCAGATAAAAAATGCACCATGCCTTTGTAATCGCCCACCACTACGCTGGATCCAAGGGCAACTGGAGCCGTTACTGTGCGATACAAGAGCTTATCTTGCTTCCATAAAGAGGCCCCGCCACTTCCTGATAAGGCATGAACAATAGATTTCTCATCGGTTCCATACAGGCTACCCCCAGCTGCGCTAACGCCTACAGGAGAAGAGAACTCCTTATCCCATTGAAGGCGGCCATCTCGTACCGCGAGGCACCCAACCTTACCCTGGTAGCTGCTCAGACAAATAGTTTCGTTGAGAATTCCTACGGAAGCTGCAATATCGGCAATACGTTCTACCTCATTAGCTCCACGGCCGCTTGCCAAGACCGCCTCCCAACGGGCTTGCCCATCACGAGCCGATACGGCAAGAATTCGCCCTCCGGGAAAACCTACAATAAATCCATTACGAACAGCCACTACAGGACTAGCCGCCCGTAAAGTGAGCGCCGGTGCAGGACGTTGTAGTACCCACCGCCGCTTACCCGTGGCCTGGTCAAATCCAATAAGCCGTCCATCGGTGGTTAAGGCAGCAATAATCCCATCTGCAATGGCCGGAGAAGCCAATACCTCAGCATTTAAAGCAGAACGCCATTTAATGTTTCCATCTGCCCCCCAGGTAACAATTTCTCCCCCACGTGTTGCAGCAGAAAATACCTCTCCATCAGTACCGACACCCGAAGTTAAACGCTCAGGCGCTGGAGCAGTAAGCAACACATTTCCATTAGAAAGATCTACAACCCGTATATTAGATCCGCTTGCCACATACGCCCGCATGGCAGTGGCTGTGCCAAAAGCCGTGAGTGCTCCAGCAGGGGTATCTCCCAGGTTTATTTGCCACAGAGGTTTAACATTCAAGCTGCTGGGGAAATCCACTAACTCTGCAGGCTTGGTTTTTGGAGGATCAGCAAAAGGATTAAGGCTAGAACAGGCAACAAGGCCTGCGCTTAACATCAGTAGAAAAGCCAAACGTTGTACGAGCATATTATGACACCTTATTTAAAGAAGGCTCGGGAACTGTACCGCCAATAGACTCAAGTTTTGCACGTATTAAATTGCGCATTGCATCCCGTTCATTCAATTTGTTATAAGCTTGTAGATAAACGGATTTGGCTTCTTCTAGCTTATTTTGTGCAACCAGCACATCCGCCTTTCTATCAAGCACTAAAGGTTCTAAAACAGGCAGGGGAGAAGGATTTAACAGTTTAAGAGCCTCTTCCAGCGCTCCCTCATCCAGTAAAATACCGGCCAAGCGTACTCGGGCAATGATCCGATAACTTTCATCTTTTGCATGTGCTGCTACCCACTGCAGTTGTGCTTTGGCAGATTTTGCATCATTACCTTCTAGCAAACTCTTGGCTGCCTGCAAACCGGCCATTTGGCCGTAAGCTGTTGAGCCATAAGACTCTAGGAGTTTGCCCGCGCTATCTTTAATGGCTGATAAATTCTTTTCTTTTATGGCTTGTTCAAGCTGCTCATAAATCACCCCAGCTTGCAAAGCTTGGCTACGCTCATACCATTGCCAGCCATACCATGCCGCAAGAGCAGCAAAGATTAGGGTTAAAAGCCAGGTAATAGAATTACCAAACTTGCCCCAGAACGCCTTAAGCTCTGCAATTTTTTCCTGTTCATCTAAATCATACGATGCCATAGCAGTAGTTTTCTCTCTAATTATCAAAGTATTGCGCTGGCAAGATCAGCCAGTGCAATGAATCGTTGCTCTTGTTCATAACGCAAGGGTTTTAGCATTACCCCGCCTTTTTCAATTTCCTGAGTACCAATGATGAGCGCGTATTTAGCACCGCTGACGTCCGCTTTTTTCATCTGGCTTTTAAAACTGCCTCCGCCCGCATTAGAGATGACCCGTTTTCCTGTATCCCGCATTAACTCTGCAACTCGGTTAGCAAATTCTTCTGTATCCGAATGAACAATATACACATCTGGCAGCAGCGGTAAAGGGCAGAGATTTTCGGCTTGAAGTAAAAGCATGGCGCGTTCATTCCCTATACCAAAACCACAAGCCGGAGTAGATTTACCTCCTAACTGCTCAAACAAGCCGTCATATCTTCCGCCTCCCGCGATCGTTAGAGGCGAGCCTAAAGCCGAACTCACCCATTCAAATACACTGCGATTGTAATAATCCATACCGCGTACCAAGCGTGGATTGATCGTAAAGCTCAAACCTTGCTGGCTTAATAAACGTTGTAAGCCTTCAAAATGAAGGAGTGATGCCTCTCCTAAAAAATCCACCAGTTTTGGCGCAGCATTAACAAGTTCCTGCATCGTAGGGTTTTTTGTATCTAAGATGCGCAAGGGATTGGTATATAGGCGTCGCTGGGCATCTTCATCCAAACGGTGTTGATGCGCCGTAAAATACTCTATCAACTTTTCTCGATGCGTCCTGCGTTCCGCAGGGTCTCCGATGGAGTTTATTTCCAGCTTCACATTGCTAATACCCAAGCGCTTCCACACCCGCCAGAGCATTAGAATTTGCTCAGCATCTACATCAGGCCCTTGAAAACCCAGCGCTTCTACATCAAATTGATGAAATTGCCGATAACGTCCTTTGGCTGGGCGTTCATGCCTAAACATCGGCCCAACGGTCCATACACGTTGGGGATTATTATAAAGCCAGCCATTTTCAATGGCGGACCGAACAATACCTGCCGTCCCTTCCGGTCGCAAGCTTAATTGATCACCATTAAGCTCGTCTTCAAAAGAATACATTTCTTTTTCGACAATGTCCGTGACTTCACCGATCGATCTGACAAATAGACCTGTTGGCTCGACGATCGGGGTTCTGATTAAACGATATCCATATTGACGAAAAACTTCGCGTACAGTGTCTTCAAACCATTCCCATTGTCCGGATTGCTCCGGCAATAGATCATTCATCCCCCGAACCGATTGAATTTTTTGTGCCATAAATAAAATTTAACTAATGCGACCTTGCGTCGTTCCGTAATGGGACTTAACGTAATTATCAACGATCTGCTGGAAATCCTCCGCAATGCGTTCCCCTTTAAGCGTCACACTGCGCTCTCCATCTACAAAGACTGGAGCTACGGGTGCCTCACCTGCTCCTGGAAGAGAAATGCCTATATTGGCATGCTTTGATTCTCCGGGGCCATTGACTACACAGCCCATCACCGCCACCTGCATAGATTCAACGCCTGGATATTGGGCCCGCCATACCGGCATTTGCTCACGCAAATAATCTTGAATCTGCGCTGCTAGTTGTTGAAAAAAAGTACTGGTAGTGCGACCACAACCCGGACAGGCAATCACCACAGGAGAAAAGGCTCTTAGGCCTAAAGATTGCAAGATTTCCTGTGCAACCACAACCTCGGTAGACCGAGAGCCGGTGGGATCGGGCGTAAGCGAAACCCGGATCGTATCTCCAATACCTTCCTGAAGCAAAACAGCTAAGGCTGCTGTAGAGGCCACAATGCCTTTACTGCCCATACCCGCTTCGGTAAGACCAATATGAAGAGGATAATCGCAGCGGTTTGATAATTCGCGATATACCGCTACCACATCCTGAACATTACTCACCTTGCAGGAAAGAATGATAGATTCCCCGGGCAAGCCAATTTCTTCAGCCCGTTTCGCACTCTCAATTGCAGAGGTCACCAATGCTTCCCGCATGACCGCAGAAGCTTCCCAGGGGCTCGCTTGCAAGGCATTCTCATCCATCAGCCGAGCAAGCAAGGTCTGATCCAGACTGCCCCAATTCACGCCAATCCGTATTACCTTCTCATATTTAGCAGCAATTTCTATCATTTGTGCAAAGTTGCTATCTCTGCGGCTTCCGGACCCTACATTGCCCGGGTTGATACGATACTTGGATAAAGCTTGTGCGCAAGCAGGATAAGTGCTCAGCAATTTGTGACCGTTATAGTGAAAATCGCCAATTAAAGGCACATCAATATTCATGCGATCTAGCTGTTCGCGAATCTTTGGAACCGCAGCCGCTGCTTCAGGGGTATTAACGGTAATCCTTACTTTTTCTGAGCCAGCTTGAGCGAGTTCTTTGATCTGCAGTGCAGTCGCAATATGATCCTGCGTATCCGTATTGGTCATAGACTGGACTACCACCGGAGCACCGCCCCCCACAAGTACCGTACGTGCTCCCCATTTCACAGCAACCAGGCGCGTACGTTTCCTTGCTCTAGGGCCTACTGGCATGGGCTTTAAGTTAGCAAAAGAGCAGAGTGTCACAAGTCAAAACCTAAAAAATAATTAATTAAAAACTATGTGTAGTGCTTATAAAAAAGATCCCTTAAAACTTATGGAATACTTAAGCGTGCTACATTCTCTTTGGTAAAAGCATTTAAATCTAAAGCTTTTCCATTTATTTCAACAGCCACATTGTCTGCCGCACCAATGACCATTTTTAAAGGAGGATAGCCCGTTAAGGATTGCTCGGAACCTCGTCTATTTAATTGAGAGGTTAATACCACCCCTTGAGCATCGCGGATCTCTACCCAGGAATCGCCCCGATAAGTTAGGCGTATAAGCCGTTGCTCATTTGCGCCCACTGCTTGCAAAACATTAACAGAAGCAGGTTTCACAGTAGCAGCGTTAGGCAAATTAGAAGCAGTTTGCAGGGGGGCGATCACAGCCGGTAGTAAAGATTTAACATTATCTGCATTATTGAGTTTTTGTTCAGGGCCAAACTCAACTACCAGCAAAATAATGCTTGTAAAAACTACTATAAACATAGCCGCAAACCACATCCGGCGAGTATGAGTTGCCGCAGGATCGCTCTCTTCATCAAATCCTGCCAGATCCTGAGGATCATTTTTTAATACGGGCAAAGGAGGGCTCACGACATTATTTGCCAATGCAAGGTAGTCTGAAGGATTTACATCCAGTGCGCGACAATAATTACGAATAAATCCCTGCAGATAAGGTGGCCGGGGTAGTTGAGAAAAATCCAGATTTTCCAGGGCTTGTGCCTGAAAGGCAGATATCCGTAGCTGCTTGGCGATCTGCTCAAGCGAGTAGCCTTTTTCCCGACGACGATTAAGTAACTGGCTCGTTTCAGGCTGAGTATTCTGCTGGCTATCCGCAGAGACATCTAAAGGAAAATTTGATACTTCCTTTAATGCTGAACCATCCCACAGCTCAGTCATCAAATGCTCCACGCTGATAAGCAGACCATTCCCGTGAACTCAAAAACTTGCGACGCAATTGAGTAGCCCAGCGTTCTTTTTCTTGCTTATCTCCCTTTTTATGAGCAATACGAATGGCTAGCCACAAAGACTCTGCAGAGGGGTCGATCATTTTATTTAAACGCTCGCTGTAAAACGTTGCACGTTCAAAATCGCCCATCCTTAAATACAGTAGCCCCAGGTTATAAACTGCCACCGGCGAGGCGGGTTCGATTTCAAAGGCTCGGATCAGAAAGTTCTCTGCTGCTGCATAATCTTTAATCCGCATGGAACAAATCCCAGCGTTCTGCAAGGGCTTACCCGGTGTTTGATACAGGGGATTGCGTGCTGCACTTAAAAAGTGAGTGAGGGCTTCTTTTTCGCGGTTATTTTGGCATAAAAACCAACCATAGCTGTTATTAATATCAGAATCTTGCGGGGCAAGACGCAGGGCTTGCTTAAATTCGGTCTCAGCATCACGGATTTCGCCAATCTCAGACAAGATGATACCGCGTAAACTATAGGCATCTGCATAACTGGGATCAATCTCGATAGCTTGTCTGCTTTCATCCAAGGCCGTTTTAAGCTGTTTTTGCTGAAAATAATTTACTGCTAACTCAAGGCGGATTTTGGCGCGTCGCCGCACTTCGGTATTTTCCTGCGCGGCCGCCTGTGCCTGTGCGGCAACGACCGACTGCCCGCCAGAACTACTCGTATCCTCTGCTGAGGGTAAAGCCGTACAGCTCACTGTTAAAGCAGCAAAAATAAGACTGGCCGTGGTGCTGATAGAAATAGGACAGTCTTTTATGGCTTGTGTTTTGGGAAAACGCATGCTAACCACTCCTCTAGGAATAAGGTCGGATCGTTTCAACATTTAAATCATTTGAAGACACTCCCTGGTTCAAAAGCTGCCTTTTAGCAGTGAACTTTAGGGTACGTTGCGCAAGTTTAGTTCTGTCCTGAATAGCGCCAGCTAATTGCCCACAGGCCGCATCAATATCCTCACCTCGTGTTTTGCGGATAGTGGTGAAAACGCCCGCATCGGTGAGAATTTTGGCAAATCGTTCAATTCGCTGTTTCGGTGACCGCTTTAAGCCTGATCCTTCAAATGGATTAAAAGGAATTAAATTAAATTTACATTTAACTTGCTCTGCGAGTTTTATCAGTTCGTAAGCATGCGTATCAAAATCATTCACCCCATCCAACATGCAATACTCAAACGTTATGAAATCCCGGGGAGCATATTTTAAATAAAAATTACAGGCCGTTAATAATTCTTTGATAGGATATTTCTTGTTCAAGGGTACTAACTGATCCCGTAAGCGGTCATTACTGGCATGCAAACTGACTGCTAAGGCAACCGGAAGATCTCTGGCTAAGCGTTCAATCATGGGGACCACCCCACTTGTCGATAATGTGACGCGGCGACGGCTTAAACCGTAGGCATTATCATCTAGCATAAGACGCAGTGCAGTGAGGACCGGCTCATAGTTAAGCAAAGGCTCGCCCATACCCATCATCACCACATTGCTAATGATTCTCTCTGTTTGGTTTAAATCCCTACGCAATAAAAACTCAGCCATCCATAACTGGGCAATAATTTCTCCTGGCGTTAAATTCCGCGAGAATCCCTGTTTTCCTGTAGAACAAAAACTGCAATTTACTGCACAGCCTGCCTGGGATGAAACACAAAGTGTGCCGCGGTCCGGCTCTGGAATAAAAACAGTTTCGACCGCATTACCACCTCCTACCTCTAGCAACCATTTACGCGTACCATCTGAGGCGGTGCTATCTTTAAGAACAGGAGGTGCAAAAATCTGGGCACTGCTGGCTAATTTATTGCGAAAACTTTTCGCCAAATCTGACATAGCCTGAATATCACTTTGACCATTTACATGAATCCAGCGCAATAATTGCCGGGCACGAAAAGGTTTTTCTCCTAATTGCGTGCAAAACGCTACTAGCGCAGTAGCGTCCATATCTAACAAATTAGGGCTTGCATTCACAAAATTAAAGCTACCTTATCGGCTATAAATATTCAGACCGGAAAAAAAGAAGGCAATTTCTACTGCTGCGGTTTCTGGACCATCGGAGCCATGAACGGCATTAGCATCAATACTGTCAGCAAAGTCAGCACGTATGGTGCCTGCTGCTGCCTTTTTAGGATCGGTGGCGCCCATCAAATCGCGATTTTTAGCAATTGCATTTTCGCCTTCCAACACCTGTACCATTACAGGACCTGAAACCATAAAGGACACTAGATCTTTAAAAAAGGGACGACTACTGTGAACTGCATAAAACTGCTGTGCTTGTTTTTCGGATAAATACAGCATTTTTGCTGCAATAATCTTCAAACCATTTTCTTCAAAACGCTGATAGATTTTACCAATTACATTTTTTGCAACTGCATCGGGTTTAATGATAGATAAAGTACGCTCAATTGCCATACAGAAAAGCTCCAGTGATCAATAAGAAGGTAAAAAACCAATTTAACGTAGCATTGTAGCAATCGGAAGCAAGCTGCAACGATAGATACTTGTATTTACACCATATTTTTTAAAAAAAGAAAATTCTGTACGAGGTTTTTAGCATGGGTAATGAATAAAATGCCAAATATTGTGTTTTAACCTAACTTTCCTATTGGGCGCACTTTCAGTGCTGCTTGGGTGTTAGCAGTGCATTTGCAGTCATTTTTTATCCCTGTTTGGCGCCTGTAACTATGGCTACAGCTTGCGCAATCGGATCAAACTGCCTGGCAAAGCCTTCTCTTGCATCTCAAGGTCTAAGGGGAAATCGAGGTTTAAATTATGCTTATACCTAATTTCTCAATGGTCGCTAATCAAAATGACCATCATCTTCACCAAAAGGTTTTTCAGTGAAAATACTGTTAGCAAACGATGATGGATGGTCCGCTCCAGGCATTCAAGCGCTTTTCATGCGCTTAATCAAATTTTGCGATGTTACTTTAGTAGCCCCGGATAGCAACCGCAGTGGTTCATCTAACTCCCTTACCTTAGATCGACCCCTGAATCTGACTCAAGCGGCTCCTAGACAGTATTTTGTTAATGGCACCCCATCAGATTGTGTGCATATAGGAATGACCGGTTTACTTCAGGAACCTCCTGATCTAGTAGTCTCTGGGATCAATAATGGCCAAAATATGGGAGAGGATACGATTTACTCAGGAACCGTAGCCGCCGCAATGGAGGGATATTTTTATGGCATACCTGCAATAGCCTTTTCCTTAGTAAACAAAGGCTGGAAAGAGCTGGATGCTGCAGCAGATATTGCCGTGAATATTATTAAACGGTGGGCTGATGGACCACGCCTTGTTCAGTTATTAAATATCAATATTCCTAACTTACCAAGCTCCGCACAGCGGGGGTTGCAAGTGGCGCGCCTGGGGCGGCGTCATAGCTCACAGCCTGTAGTTCAAATGCAAAGTCCCCATGGACAAACGATGTATTGGATTGGCCCCCCGGGCCAAGCACGAGAGGCAGGGCCAGGCACCGATTTTTATGTGGTGAACCAGGGTTTTAGTGCAGTAACCCCCTTATCAGCCGATCTGACCGACACTGCTGCTATGGCTGGCATTCATGCCTGGTTAAGTTGATCTTATATGTCCTATAAGTCGCGTGATCTGTTTAAACCACAAGGGGTTTTTTCTAACAAAACCGGGCACACTATTCAAAAACTCCCCGCAAATTCTGATGGTTTAGGCTTAACCTCTCAACGTCAACGTCAACGGATGGTAGAGCAGTTACAGCTCAATGGAATTAAACATCCTGCTGTACTTGCCGCGATGATGAAAGTGCCTAGACATCAGTTTGTCGATGCCGCCTTAGCCTCCCGTGCCTATGAAAATGATGCTTTGCCCATTGGATATGGACAAACCATTTCCCAAGCTTTTATTGTCGCCAAAATGATGGAGCTAGCCTTGGGCACTGCTGATGCGAGTTCTCCCCCTCATCGCTGGCTGGAAATAGGAACCGGTTGCGGTTATCAAGCCGCGGTTATGGCCCATTTAGCTAAACAAGTATTATCGATTGAACGCTTGCAACCTTTATATGAACGCGCCCAAGAAAATTTACTGTCTTTAGCCCTTGAGAATTTATGGATTTACCACGGCGATGGCTTATTAGGTCTACCAAAGTACGCTCCCTTTGATGCGATTGTGGTTGCAGCCGCTGGATTATCCATTCCTTCCACCTTAACTGAACAATTAGCCATAGGTGGGAAATTGATTATTCCCGTTCAAGAACACAGACAACAAAATTTGATGGTTATTCATCGACAAAGCCGGGATAGTTACGTGCGCCAAAACATTGGACGAGTACGATTTGTCCCTTTGCTTTCTGGAGTAGTCGATAATATGCGCTAAATTCTTCACATTATTTTATTTTTGCTACGCTTGCACTACTAAGCAAACAATTAAAGGAATACATGCATGCAACCTTCTCCTACGCCGTATCGCAGTACGCTATACGCCCGCTTAAACCGGTCTGTATTTATCCTTAATATTGCCTTAACAACCGCATTACTGGTTTCCTGTACAAGCAAATCCCGGGCTCCCATTGAGGACCGTAGTACAGGGGCAACGCGTTCCTCGGCTTCGCACTCGTCTTCTACTGGAACTCCAGGCCCGGCTATTCCTCGCACTGGGGTAGATCCTTCTGCAGCTACTTATACAGTGCAACGTGGAGATACCTTGTTCAGAATAGCTTTAGACGCAGGTCAGGCATGGCGGGACATTGCTCTTTGGAATAATCTAGAGGACCCCAATAAATTGGAAGTAGGCCAGGTACTTCGCATTAAGCCGGCAGAAAGCGTAGCCCAAAGTATGCCTGTTAAGCCAGGGGCTGTAGAGGTTAAACCAGCAGCAGGCACATCTGCACCCGCCCCTACTGCATCTCCTGCTCCAGCTACTTCCTCTCCTGCTCCAGCTCCTGTTGTTACAACTTCCCCCGCAAACTCATCCTCTACCCGTGGCGAGGATGAAATTGTTTTTTCCTGGCCTGTAAAAGGAGCCATACTGGAACCTTTTTCTGAAAATAAGAATAAGGGTATTGATATCGCTGGAAAGCTGGGGGACCCCGTCTTTGCTGCTGCAGACGGAACTGTAGTTTATGCAGGCAGTGGTTTACGCGGTTATGGAAATTTAATCATCATTAAACATAACAACACCTATTTGACGGCTTACGCTCATAATCAGTCCCTAGCGGTTAAGGAGCAACAAACGGTCAAAAAAGGGCAGCGTATTGCCCAGATGGGTCAAAGTGATGCTGATCAGGTCAAACTGCACTTTGAGGTACGGCGTCAAGGCAAACCTGTGGATCCCGTAAAAATGCTAGGCGATAAATAAGGTAACTGCCAGGAATTTTCTTTTGATCCCGACTTTAGTTTTTGACTTAGAGACTATTCCGGATGCCGCTGCCCTACGCACAATGCGCCCGGAGCTATCCCAGCTAGAAGACTCTGTGCTGGTAGACAAGATTCTGGAGGAGAAACAGGAAAAAACCGGTTCTTCTTTCTTGCCGCATTACCTGCACAAAATTGTTGCGATTGGGTGCGTTTTTAAGGGAGAAGAAGGCGTCAAAGTACGTTGTCTCGGGACAGAAACCACAGATGAACCAAGATTACTGGCAGATTTTTTCAAGCTTATTGAGCATTACACTCCCCAGCTAGTGAGTTGGAATGGTGCAGGATTTGATGCTCAGGTTTTACACTATCGGAGTCTTAAACATTTGATAGCTGCTCCCCGTTATTGGGATTGGGGAGATGAGGATAGAGATTTTAAGTTCAACAACTATTTAAACCGTTATCACACCAGACATCTAGACTTAATGGAAGTGCTCGCCAGTTTTACGCCTCGTGCTAATGCTCCGCTGGATGAGATGGCTAAAATGTGTGGTTTACCCGGCAAATTAGGTGTGGAAGGTAGCCAAGTGTTATCGCTCTGGAGAGCCGGGAAAATGGCTGAGATTCGCGCCTATTGCGAAACCGATGTCATGAACACCTATTTGCTGTATAGTCGTTTTCAAGTGCTCCGTGGTCAAATCAGCCTTGATCAATTCAATGCCGAGCAGCAGGAAATCAAAACTCTTCTCTCTACTTTACCGGGCCAACACTGGAAGGAATATCTTTCTGCATGGGCCGTACACTAAAACCTCGGCTTCAACCGCATGAGCGGCCTACTAAAGAGGTAACCATTGAATCCGTTGATCTTGAAGCCCAAGGGATCTGTCGACAAGACGACGGTAAGGTTATGTTTGTTCGGGGCGCTATTACTGGTGAGTTAGTGCGGGCAGCGGTAGTGCGCAGCAAACCCACCTTTGAGGTAGCCGAAACTGTAGAAATTCTTAAATCGGCTAGCATTCGGGTGAGCCCTCGTTGCAAGCATTTCGGTATATGTGGAGGCTGCTCAATGCAGCATGTAGAGGCAACTGCACAGCTGGCAATAAAACAACGTGCGCTGGAAGATTGCTTGTTTCATATTGCCAAACTTAAAGCCGAGCAGGTGTTGCCGCCAATTGCCGGTCCAACCTGGGGCTATCGTTACCGAGCTCGCCTTTCCGTACGAAATGTTGTTAAAAAAGGGGGCGTACTGGTAGGCTTTCATGAACGGGCTTCTAGCTATATTGCAGATATGAGGGAATGTCATATCCTGCCCTCTGCGGTAGCCAAGCTACTGCTTGCCTTACGGGAGCTGGTAGGCGCTTTGTCTGTAAGGGATCAGCTTCCTCAAATTGAATTAGCCGTGGGAAACAAAAACTCTGAGGAAGGTTTTATTCCGTCTTTAAAGACAGAGCAGTTGCACGAGGAAATCATCTTAGTGTTACGTATTCTTCAACCGCTTACAGAGCAAGATCATGTGCTGTTAGACGCATTTGAAGCGCAGCATCACGTTAATTTTTGGTTGCAGCCTAAAGGCCCGGATACGGCTGCCCCGCGCAAGACTTCTAAGCCAGGCGATTTACACTACACACTACCCCAGTTCAATATAAAGATGCCTTTCCGCCCAACAGATTTTACGCAGGTTAACCCGCACATTAACCGAGCACTGGTAGGGCATGCTATTAGCCTGCTAGAAGTACAGGCTAAGGAGCGGATCTTGGATCTGTTTTGTGGTTTAGGTAACTTTACACTGCCCTTAGCTACACTTGCTGCGCAGGTTCAAGGCATAGAAGGGAGTCAAAGTCTGGTAAGCAGAGCATTAGAAAATGCGCGCCTGAACAAGCTGGAAGATAAAACGGCTTTTCTTGAAAGTAATTTGTTTGAAGTTGATAGTGAACAGATGAAAACTTGGGGACAATTTGATCGCTGGCTGATTGATCCTCCACGCGAAGGAGCTTTGGCTGTTGTTAAAGCACTAGGTGTTATTGATGAAATACGATTTAAGCCTAAACGCATTGTGTATGTTTCTTGCAATCCCTCCACTTTGGCGCGAGATGCGGCCATACTCGTTTACCAGGCAGGTTATATTTTGAGTAAAGCTGGCATTATCAATATGTTTCCCCACACCTCTCATATAGAATCTGTCGCGGTATTTGATTTGCCTGATTCTGTAAAAAAGTAACAGATTTAGGGCCGGTACTGTAAATTTAAAATGAGAAAATCTCTCACAGACCAGTAAACTTAAAATTTGCTAATTTTAGTAGCCCCTATCCATGCTCTATCCTGATCTATTTAAGTCTCTGGAATCCGTACGTTGGCATATGGATACTGATGTGCCCTGGCAGATTTTTGATGCCAGTCGTTTATCTGATGACCAAGCCCGTACCATCAAAATGAATGCCATCACCGAGTGGGCTGCATTACCGGCAACTGAAATGTTTTTACGAGACAATCGTAACGACAGTGACTTTTCAGCATTTATGAGTATCTGGTTTTTTGAAGAGCAGAAGCATGCGTTGGTTTTAATGGAGTATCTCCGGCGTTTTAGACCCGATATGGCTCCTAGCGAAGAAGAGTTGCATAATGTACGGTTTGAATTTGACACTGCCCCCGCCATGGAAACGCTAATGCTCCATTTCTGTGGGGAAGTTAGGCTGAATCATTGGTATCGCCGCGCCAGCCAGTGGCATACTGAACCTGTGATAAAACATATTTACAAACTTATCAGTCAAGATGAGGCCCGCCACGCCGGGGCTTATCTGCGCTTCATGAAAAAGGCTCTTACTGAAAAGGGTCAGGCTTTTGCTGCGAGCGCGAGCGCCGCATTTGCGAAAATTGGAGTACTCATGGCTAGCGCTAGTCGCACCAGTCAAGCCTTACACCCTACTAATCTGCATGTAAATAAGGCTTTGTTTCCCAATGACACCATCCAATCGCGTTTACCTGAACCCGGCTGGCTAGAAAAATGGCTGGATGAGCAAATTCACTTTGATGCTCTATGGGAAAGTAAAGTAGTCGACCGCTTACTCCACAATATGAGCATATTGTTTGATCGAAGTTTTGCCAGCGTGCAAGAGCTCAACCGCTATCGGAAGGAGCTGAGCAAAGGAATGACTACCCTGCTTCCCACAACTAGCACAAAAACCCCGGGTGTTTCTTGATACAAAGAGATGAAAACTCCTGAGAGAAAATTTAAAGGCTAGGGTTTTTAAAGAAGAAACAAGGAAGCAAGGCCTAAAAAAATAAAAAAACCCATCGAATCGGTAGCAAAAGTTAACAGCACTGAAGAGCCTACTGCCGGATCATAACCCATCCGTGCCCGAATAATGGGCACGGCTAGACCCATAGCCGCCCCAACTAACAAATTAAGCATCATTGCCGCCCACATAACGAGTCCTAAGGTAATGCTTCTGGATAGTGTCCAAGCAAATAGCGCTGCAATTAAACCACCACCCAAGCCAATGAATCCCGTTACAAGAAACTCTTTTTGCACTAATCGTCTAATATTACTCGGCGTAACTTGCCCTAGTGCCAAGGCACGAATGATAAGCGTCATCGTTTGATTACCAGAATTGCCCCCTATTCCCGCTACAATACCCATCAGAGCCGACAAAATAACAATTTTTTCTACTGTTGTTTCAAAACGGGAAACCACAAAAGCCGCAAAGCTAGCCGTCAATAAATTAAGCAGTAGCCAGGGTGCTCGGTTTTTTACCGCATTCCACAGCCCAGAGAAAATATCTTCTTCTTCCCTAAGGCCCACGCCGGCTAATACCTGTTCTTCCCCTTCTTCACGAATAACATCCACTACCTCATCAATCGTCAAACGACCTACTAGCTTTCCTGCCGCATCTACTACCGGCGCCGATACTAAATCGTATCGTTCAAAGGCTTGTGCTGCTTCTCCTACATCATCTAATGGCCCCAATTGCAAAACATCCTGATGCATTACATCAATCACCTGCCGATCGGGTTCATTAACAAGTAATTTTTGTAAGGGTAAAGCACCACGGAAAATATTTTCCCGATCTACCACAAAGATTTGATCGGTATGATCAGGAAGCTCATCAAAACGCCGCAAATAACGTAAGACCACTTCCAGACTTACATCGTCACGAATAGTGACCATTTCAAAATCCATTCGTGCACCCACACAATCGTCTGGATAGCTCATGACAGCACGTAATTGTTCGCGCTCTTGCAAAGGCATGCTGCTGGCCACTTCTTCTACCACATCCCGGGGTAAATCGGGAGCCAACTCTGCGATTTGCTCTGCCTCTAAAGCTGCAATAGCGCTTACTAACTGGGCCCGATCCATACTAGAAATCAGGGTCTCCCGCACACTGTCATTTACTTCTAATAAGACTGCGCCATCTAAAGTGCTCTTGACTTGATCCCACACTAGTAGACGATCTTCCAGCGGTAATGCTTCCAGCACATAGGCCAAATCAGCCGGGTGCATGTCTTCCAGAACCCAGCGTAGTTCTGTTAAATAATCCACTACAGGTTCATGAATGATGGAATGCCCTTTGTTATCCCGCTCTACCAGAACAGCAAAACGCTCTTTATAGCCCGCAATCAGGGCTTCAACCGCTTTTAGAGCACGAGCAGCATCTTCCGGCTCAAGACGGTCTTCAGAACTAAAAGGAAACTTCAGAGAATCATGCATACATCGATTGTAGGGCTAAGCATAAAAAATGCTCGACCCTGCCACAGATAGACTACTGAGTCTTCTACGGCTCGTCTACATCGGCCATAAAGCGTTCAATGGCAGATGAACGCTTAGCCAAAAAGCCAGATCTGCGGTTTTTGTCATAAAACTTTGGTCGCGGCAACATGGCCGCCAGTCTTGCCGCCTCACTAGGCGAGAGCTTGGCTGCCGTAGTACCGAAATAATGTTGGGCTGCAGCCTGTGCCCCAAAAACTCCAATGCCCCATTCCACACTATTAAGGTATATCTCCAAAATTCTCTGCTTATCTAAAATAGTTTCTAGCAGATAGGTAATCACTAACTCTTCTGCCTTACGGATATAGCTGCGTTGGCTAGACAAAAATAAATTTTTGGCCAACTGCATGGTGATCGTAGATCCTCCCGCAACCACTTTTCCGCGTTTTTTATTTTTTGCATGTGCAGCTTCAATCGCTTCCCAATCTACTCCTTCGTGATCCGGAAAGTTAGCATCTTCCGCTGCAATAACCGCTCTTT
The DNA here is from genome assembly GCA_019695155.1 of Burkholderiaceae bacterium. Classification (GTDB taxonomy): domain Bacteria; phylum Pseudomonadota; class Gammaproteobacteria; order Burkholderiales; family Burkholderiaceae_C; genus Piscinibacterium. Next base: position 170,369 of record JAIBAO010000048.1, read on the forward strand.
TTAAATGTACAGAAATTTGGCTATAAGGTACCCATAGATGTTTGAGTTCAGCCGTTGAGTTTTTTTCTTGCAGTCTTCCAAGCTCACTGCGCATAAAAGTGGTGGATTGAACAGGCATATATTTCCACCAGAAAATCCAAGCACATACCCACATCTGAAACAAAAATATAAATAAGAAAAAAGCTGCTATAAAAAACAGCATGCCCCTACGTATAAGCCTAACAGTACTTAACATTCTTACAATTTTTGTCTAAGAACACTTAACACTGGAGCAGTAGCAGGATAAATCCCACGCCATATAAAAAAAGCTTCTGCAGCTTGAGCCACGAGCATTCCAAGCCCATCTGCTGTGCGCGCACCGTTAGCAGCAGCCAGTCTCATGAAAGCCGTAGGTTCTTTAGCATAAAACATATCGTAAGCTAAAGTGTAGGGGCCAAAAACTGATACAGGTATGTCTGGAAGCAGACCAGACACACTCGCTGAAGTAGCGTTAATAACTAAATCAAAAGAGTTAACACACTCATGCAATGCAAGCGCATCTACCTGAAAAAACTTAGCCAATGCGGCTGATTTTTCATAAGTGCGGTTAGTAATAATTAACTGAGCAACACCAGCATCTATTAACGGTTGAATAACCCCTCGTGCCGCCCCTCCTGCACCGATGATTAGTACGCGTTTTTTTTGGAGGGGATACAGCAAAGAGCCCGTTAAATCAGCGATCAAACCAGCGCCATCGGTATTATCGCCATAAATAAGCCCATTCATAAAAGTCAATGTGTTAACAGCTTGTGCCGCCTGAGCGCGCGCGGTTAATACATTCGCGACCCCAAAAGCCTCGGTTTTAAAGGGCAAAGATACGTTCGCTCCTTGCCAACCCTCTGCTATTAATTGTTTAAGACCAGATACAAAACCGTTTATGGGTAACTGCAATTGACCATAAGTAATATTTTGTCCTGTCTGAGCTGCAAAAAGACTATGGATTAAAGGGCTTTTGCTATGCGCAATCGGATGCCCTAATACTCCGTAACGGTCAGTCATTGAAATATAAATTTATTGAAGGGAGCGAACTTCCAGCTCACCTTTTGCAAAAATAAAACGCGTCGTAATGTCAAAAATTTGGTATTTTTCTTTCATTTTCTCAGTAAAGTGTCCATAAGGTGCGGCTATTTTAAAAATTCGAACAGCCGCCTTATCCAATACCGGATGACCAGAAGGTTTGTGGATAGTAATGCTCTCAATGCGTCCATCGCTCCAGATAGACACGGTAATGATCAACTCTCCGTACAGCTTTCCGCGGGCTTCAGCCGGGTAATTATCTGTCCCTACCTTTTCAATTTTATCCCGCCAAGCCGCATAATAGGCTGCGTATTCCACTTCTTTGGTAGCTGGAGAGATTTCTTTGCGGCGAGGGCGCTTGTTATATTGTTCAATCTGTTTTTCAATTGCAGCCGCTTTTCGTGCCAATATAGCTTCGTTCGTATCTTGATCCTGCGGGTTAGTCGTGGATTGTCGAGTTGTTTCTAGCGCCTTCTGAATCAGTTCATTAGATTTATATTCCGCATAAAGCTTTGCCTGTTCAGCTTCGAGTTCTTCAACCCTTTTTTTCAGTTCTTGCAAGCTATCCCCATCCTGCAGACGACCAGAATCAGGCAGTGGGCTGGTCACCATTCCTTTTTCGGCATCTCCACCCCCCTCTAAATTCACTTGCGCTAAAGCCTGGGCTTGCTGAGGCGAATGATTAGCTTGAGCATTTACCAGCACTATTTCAAGGGGCGATTGGCCCATCATTCGCTCAAAAGTTTCTGGGGCTGTAAACCGGATTAATAGTAAGCCCGCATGGAATGCCAGTGAAATACCCAATGCCCAAATCAACACGCGGTTGCCTGGATGACGCAATATTTGCAGACTTTGACTGAAAAGCTGAGGCTTCAAATTATATGAACTTAATTCAAAGAAAAACTGTAGGGCTGAAAAAACACAATTTTAATGCAGGTAAACACTTTGGGGATTATGGTGTTTCGTTTTCGATTTCTGGTAGAAGCACTGCATCAATAGCGGGAGAGGATACCTCGATATCGGGTAGCTCCTCACTGGACACAGTCGCTTGTCCATCCACTTCTGATAAAAATCGCGCTTCTACCGAAAGATCAATTTCATCAAACCGCAGAATTTCAATCTTAACAGCCCGACCACGCGCCCCTTGCGGTAGCCCGGGAAGTTTTAAATACAAAGGAATAGCGACCAGCCGGACCAGATCTTCTTTTATGATAATGGCCTGCGCTTGTTGCACTTTTTCTTGAGCTAACCATCGCAGACACCAATAACGCTCCATTTGGCTTTGAAAATCGGCATAACTGGAATATTGAGCATCGAAAGCTGAAATTACGGCAAATAAATCAGCATCCTTTGGTTTGTAAGGCGCTTTAAGCGCTGCAACTGCTCCATGTTCAATTAAGGCCAGTAACTGGCGCTGGTTCACCAAATCGCTGTAACGGCGCAAAGGGCTTGTGCACCAGGCATATTGGGCTACACCCATTGCTTCATGAACAGCAGCATGAGTGCTCATACGTACACGACCCATTGTTTGGCTGCGAAATACAGCCGGTAAAGAAGCCTGATGCAGTGCTTTTGCCCAGGTACTATTAGCCAGAATCATTAATTCACTAACAATACGATCTAAAGGTGCGCCTCGTTTGCGTGTTTCAATCCGTACGGTTGCAGCATTAGCGTCAGTTTCCACATTTTTATTCTGTGTAGACCCCCAATCCACATAAAAATTAAAATCGGTACGGTTATTGTTTTCTGGTTTACCCCGAAATTTATCCCGTTCTTTACTTGCCCACAAGGCTAACTTCCAAAGAACGGCTAGTTCCCTGGCGAAAGGGTAATCTCCCAAGGCCGTTTCTAATGAATTTTCAGTTACCACATCATCTAAGAGGTTGTAACGCAAATTAGCAGCAATGGGAACGGTTTCTATCCGGGTTTCAGTAGACTGTAGGCTACCATCAGCCTGCACTAGACAATACAGTGAAAGAGCCGGCATCGCACGCCCTGCTTGCAGAGTAAAGGCTTGGACTATGTTGTCGGGCAGCATCGTAATTTTATCGCCCGGCATATAAACCGTACTCATACGTTCACGGCTTGCTTTATCAATCGCATCGCCAGGAAATATAGCTAAAGCCGGCGCTGCTATGTGAATGCCAATAATGGCTTTACCCTCTGGCTGCATCTGTACTGAAAATGCATCATCAATCTCGGTAGTTTCAATATCATCAATCGAGAAGGCCTGTACAGCCGCTAGCGGTAGTGGGGGGAGAGAGGGAAGAGTTAAATCCGTATGCTGCGCACCCTTAGGAAACATTTCATGTAAAAAGCGCTGCATATGCAGATCATAGGCACTTTTAAGTGCTCCCCGCTCAACAGCTAAACGAGCCGGATGAACATTTAATGCTAGGCTGGCTGCACTCAGCGCTTTAAAAGCAATGCTGTTTTTATCAGGGTTAAATAGCAGAGTCGGCATAACAGCCAGAATCTCAGAAGGCATTTGACCCGCTTTTATCTCTTCGATCATCTGCAATTGGCGAGCCTCTAGCAATTTTTTCTTTTCAATCGCCGCCTGGGCTGCCTTAAGCGTTTCGGGAGGAGCAGGTTTATAACGTCCCTTACCTTTGCGATGGAAATAATGGGGCACTGAATGCAATTTCAGTATGAAGCCAGCTTGCTGCTGGACGCTGGGCACACCGCCAAAATATTCTGAGGCAAAATCTAGGGCACCAAACTCTTCCTGCGGTAAAAGCTCGTACAAAAAGTCCAGATCAATACCTTCAGCCTCCTGCATAGCCTCCCTCATCAAAGCTTCAGCATCTGGCTTGATAAATTCCAATACGATTGCCGACCGCTTGACCTTGGAACGCTTTCCTGAGGCAAGTTCAATTTGACAGGCTGTATCCGTAGCGGATAAAACTCGCCCGGCTTTATAAGTGCCTTCTTCTTCAAAAAATGCATACATGCAGTAGATTGTAGAGGGAAGATGAGCCGTGTGTGAGGGCTTACGTTAGCGCGGACACCGTCGAACAGAAATGATCATTTACCATTACCTATCAGCAGGCAAATCAAATAGCAGTATTTCGGCTTTTTTACCGCCCTTAATTTGAATATTGCTTGTTTGCCGAAACAAAGCTGCGTCTCCGGCCAACAATAAAACCTCATTAATCAGGATTTCGCCCCGTGCTACATGTAGATAAGCAAATCTTTGAGAGCTGAGTAAATAACAGGCGGTTTGTTCTAGATCAGCAGTATCATTAAATAAGCCTGCAAAGATTTTTACATCCTGATGAATCTTAACTGTGCCCTCTGCTCCAGTAGCGCTAGCAATCAGACACAATTTTCCCTGCTTTTTTTCAACAGAAAAATGTTTTTGCTCATAGCTTGGCAAAAGCCCTAACTGGTTTGGCTGAATCCAGATTTGCAAAAAATGTGTTTGAGTCTCGGCATGGTTAAATTCTGAATGCAACACTCCGGTACCTGCACTCATGCGCTGAACATCCCCAGGCTTTATGACCGAACCATTACCCATATTATCTTTGTGAGTTAATTGCCCCTCTAGGATATAACTAATAATCTCCATATCTCTATGACCATGGGTAGCAAAACCAGAACCAGGAGCTATTCTGTCTTCATTAAAAACGCGCAACGAGGCAAACTCTACCCATTGTGGATCAAAGTATTGAGCAAAAGAAAAAGCATGATAAGAATCCAAGCAGCCATGATTAGCATGACCTCGCTCATTGGAACGCCGAATTTGCATACTGTAATCAGCCTCCTGACTAATCTGAGGCTTTAATGCAGCGCCTGATGAACAGAAGATTCACTATTCTCAGCTTCTGCGGATACTTCTGCGTGCAACAGTTCCCCCTCAGGGTTAGGATAAAGAGGTACACCGCAATCCGAACAAAACTCTGCAGGCAGCAAAGTATCGATATGAATAATAGAGCTTATTCCTGCAAGGCGTAGTGCGGTTTCAATTTCATTGGGCTCTTCAGGATTATCCAACTCTGGGCCTAAAAGCGGCCAAATGGCCCCATGTAATACTTGCGTTTGTCCAAGTTTGCAAAAACCAATCCTATATTCTTCAAATTCCCCATCTTGGCAACGGGCAACCACCGCCTGCTGAGCAGGGGGTGCAAGATCCAGCGACATATGTAAAAAACTGACGGAAGCTTTTAATGAAAAGCTGCGAATCTCCCGCTCCGTGGCACGCGTACTGGAAAAAAATGCTCCGGGTTCCACCATCTCGTATGCGCAGTTAGATAACATATTGGCAAGAGCCACAGATCCGCGTGTTTTCCACTCTTCTATACAATCACTACGTTTGATTTGTGGGGTAGCACCGATGGTTTGCCAGCGAAACAAGGGGGCGCCTTCTGGTGCAGCAATCGCCCCCACAACAAAACGTGAGTCCGCCAAAAAAGGTAAGGCTTCGGGCCAGTCTTCAGGTTTGCTTACACTTAAGCTGCCTGATGCTAATGCCTGACTGGCTTTTTTTGTCAGGCGATAAATTGAAGCATAACCTTCGGGCATTTGGTCAGGAGAAAAAAGTGATTCCACCAAAGTCAATTTAACCCCATCGGCCAATACATGGGCTTGTAATTGAGTCTGCAATGCCTGGAGAGTATCTGCCCGAATTCTCCCTGCTGCGATGACGGCACGAGACCAGGCCATCACCGGGCAGGCAATCAACAAAACAGCATGGGGCCTATTATCTATTTCTAGCACCGTGGATTCACAAGCTGCTTCAATATGGGCAGCAAGAGCTTCGTAAGCAGAATTACGGCAGCGGAGGGTATTTTCTTCCCCTCCCATATCGCTATCCCATAAAAACTCCAAAGCGGCATGAATAGGGGCATCGCTGCCCTGCTGTAAAATGCGTTTGAGTTCAGCAGCCATTTGCGCGCTCCAAAACTCATCTTCAATATGGCTACCCGAATCAGCGAGCGCCCGGGCCAGACGAATTAGCCCCGCTGCATTGGGAGAGCGGGGTAAACGAGTAGTAGTAGCTCGATGGGATCGCACGATAGGGCCTTTTACAATGATCTTAGCGCAGTTTGGAGTTTATATATCCTAACAACAGGATACAGGCTGTATTTTTAGTCGCTATAGTTTAGCGACTAAAAATAAAAGCCCTGTTTGTATTACGAATGGAGATAAGATCACACTTCCCTACACATTAACTCGCTTTTCGCTACTTAAGCCTCTTTAAGCTCTTCTACAAGATCAATATACGCTTGCATTGCCGCTTCATTACTCAGGCCTTTAACTTCATTCCAGGCATCCCATTTGGCACGAGCCACCATATCCATCATGCCAGGACGCTTGCCTTGGACATCTCCTGCAGACGCTTGCTTAAAAAGCGCATATAACCTAAGTTTGGCGGCATTTCCCGGGTCTTCCTGAAGTTTTTTAACGTCCGCCTGAGCAATTTCAAATTTGGATTGCAGATCGCTCATAAATTCTCTCCTGTCCTAAACTAATAAAGTGTTAAAGGTAAAGTAGTATCTGGTAGAAGAATGCACCGAACCTTATCATAAGGCAATAAAGAGATCAGGAGCTAATTATGGGTCGTGAACGGATGTCTACTATAGATACTGCATGGTTGCGGATGGACTCTCCGGTAAATTTAATGATGATTGTGGGTGTACATCTTTTTGAAACACCGGTTTCTTATGAAAAACTCAAACAAGTTGTAGCTGCGCGTTTATTGCAATATCGGCGATTCAAACAAAGAGTGGTTACGGATGCAACAGGTTCATGGTGGGTGGATGATACGCATTTTGACTTGAGTCAGCATTTGCACCGGGTTAGCCTGCCTGGAAAAGGCGATAAGGCAGAGTTAGAAAAATATGTAGGCATCTTATCTACAGAGTCGCTGGATCCTACCCGACCGCTTTGGCAGTTTCATTTAGTGGAAAACTACAAAGGGGGTAATGCATTAGTAGCCCGCATTCATCACTGTATCGCCGACGGTATCGCACTAATTGGAGTACTTTTATCTATGACAGCTCCAAGTCTTGAAGGCTCTTTGCGCATTCCTGATACCCCTTCATGGATCAAGACCCGTCAATCCAACGATAACGCTAATATTTGGGAAGATTTTTTTACTCCAGTCACGCAGGCTGCTGTTAAAGCCATTAATCTCACCAGTAATGTGGCAAGCACTGCGATTGGCCAAACCGGAGGTCTGTTACAACACCCGCAAGCTGCGGTAGGTGCAGCCTCCAGCAAGGTCCTGAGCTTTACAAAAATTGCCTCACAAGTAGCCAAAGATGCTGCACAAATCGCTTTGATGGAAGACGACAGTGCCTCCTCGCTTAAAGGAAAACCTGGTCGAGCCAAAACAGTAGCTTGGACTGAGCCTCTGCCATTACAAGAAATCAAGGCCATTGGCAAAGCGTTAGGGTGTTCCGTCAATGATGTCTTGTTATCTTGCGTCTGCGGCGCAATCCGCAGCTACTTGCTTAGCCAAGGTGAGTCGGTTAAGTATGACGCCCAGCTACGTGCCATGGTACCGGTCAATCTACGTCCCGCAGGGCAAGAACATGAACTAGGAAATAAGTTCGGACTCGTGCCGCTCACCTTGCCTATTGGCATAGGAAACCCTCTGGCTCGCTTATATGAAGTGCGCCGTCGCATGGAAGAATTAAAAAATGGTTATCAAGCCGTACTGGCGATGGCATTGCTAGGCACGGTCGGTGCCATGCCACAGCCCATGCAGAAAATGATTCTCCAGCTCATCAGTAAAAAAGCCACAGCTGTCATGACCAACGTACCCGGCCCTACTCAAACCTTATATATGGCGGGGGCTAAAATGACCCAAGTCATGTTCTGGGTACCTCAATCCAATGATTTGGGTTTAGGAGTTTCTATTTTGTCTTATGGTGGAGGAGTTCAGTTTGGAGTCATTACCTCCAAAAAACTCTGCCCTCATCCCAATAAAATTATTGAACGCTTCGAGCCAGAATTTGAGAAACTCGTCTTAGCCGCAATGATGGTAGGGCCTAGCTTGGCAACCGACCCTCAGGAAGCTGAGTTTGAACTTTTTCCCCAGCTAAAAGATAGGTATCAACCCTTAAACGAGAAAGCTCTTAAGCAGACAAACAAAACCGTTAATAATTCTTCTAAAAAGTCAGCTAAACACCCAAGCCAATCAAGCACTACCCGTAGAAAAACATCCAGTAAAAAAGCTGCCGTCACCCACAATAAAATTTCTGCGCCGAATTAGTCGGCTAATAGAATACCTTACAAAAGCTTAGTCAGGTTTTTTAACTACTAACCCTATAGAAAGGGTTTTGATGGCCTATCAACCCAATTTTCCCTTAGCGCTTGAAAAGAAATTTTGGCCCGACTATGGAGCCAGGTAGTCATCGTTATAGACGACAAAAAGGGAGTAAAACTGCTTGGCACATGCAGCGCTGACGCCCCAGCACCGCTGAAAATCGGCCTAAGGGAGAATCTGGGTTCAAGCTACCCCATTTCTGTTTCTACTTTAGCTGGACCACCTTTTGCTCAATCGCACCAAAAATACTACGTTGTTTATGGTCAAACATTTCAATTTTGATGGTATCGCCAAATTTCATAAACTCTGTGTGTGGTTTACCGGAAGCAATAGCTTCTATTGCACGGATTTCTGCAATACAGGAGTATCCAATAGAGGGATCTGTATTTGCAGTTTTGTTAGATACTGTGCCTGATCCCACAATACTACCGGCGCGCGCGCGGCGGGTTTTTACAATATGGGCTATCAGCTGTGGAAAATTAAAAATCATGTCTACCCCGGCCTGTGCATTGCCTACCTGTTTACCATTCCAGGTCACGCTTAAGGGTAAATGCACTTTTCCTTCTTTCCAGCTCTCTGCAAGCTCATCCGGAGTAACCGCTACCGGCGAAAAACTACTGGCAGGTTTGGACTGAAAAAAACCAAAACCTTTAGCTAGTTCTTCGGGAATTAGATTACGCAAACTCCAGTCATTAACCAGCGTTATTAAACGAATATGCTCTGCAGATTGCTCCGCCGTGGCCCCGAAAGGAACATCATCAGTAATCACCGCCAGTTCTGCCTCAAAATCAATCCCCCATTGCTCAGATGCAAACAAGGCATCATCTGTAGGACCTAAAAAATCATCGCTACCTCCTTGATATACCAAAGGCTCATGCCAGAACGATTCTGGCATAGCTGCGTTGCGCGCTTTACGCACTAGCTCCACATGGTTAACGTAAGCCGATCCATCTGCCCATTGGAAAGCCCGTGGTAAAGGGGCCATACATTGCGCAGGATCAAATGCAAAGGCTTCGTGCAGCGTATGGCCGGAACTAAGACTGCCGTTAAGAGACTCATACACGTCAGCTAACTGAGGAGATAAAAATTCCCAATCATCTAAAACACGCTGTAAGGTAGGAGCAATAGAAGTGGCTATACAGGCGTGACTTAAGTCCCGGGATACCACGAGAAGTTGACCGTCGCGGCTACCGTCTTTAAGAGTGGCTAGTTTCATGCTTGAATTAGAAAGATTATTAATAAAACACTAGACTTTACCCTATAGCCTTTCTTAATGTAGATAAATAAATGCTAGCGGTTTTTTGTTCATATAAGCTAAAAGCCTCTTTGATCGCTTAATTATCCGTGAAGAATCTAATGAACACTGGTTTTTTTATTTTTTGCAAGCTTGGCTTTGAGGATAACAGTGCTAAAGCCCTGCTGACCCCGCCCCTGGAAGACCTGCTGGTCTTGCTCAGCGTTGCAGAACCTTGCCTGCAGCCTGTCTATAGTGACTGCGCGACAGCATCCTTAAAGCTTTGTAATTGCCATTTCTAGGCTTATGCTAGCCGCCAGACACCCTTCCTCTACTGAATGGCGCCTTATTCTAGTCTGCCTTACAAGTAGCCTGCTGCTCCATGCGATGGGACTAAGCAGCATTAGCCAGGGAATCAAAATCGCACCCGCTACCCCCTTAACGCAAGAAGTGGTACTTCAAACCGAAATACTTTCTGAAGCCCTCAGCCCTTTATCTTTACAGGCAACAGCGCCACCAGCTTTACCGACTCCCAAGGCTAGAACTAACGCCCCCCCTGCTCGGCACCTTCCTAAAATTGAGCAAATTGAGATACCTGACCCGGTCCTTAACTCTCAGAGAAGCTCTTCCACAGAAGAGGCCTTTGCTATACCAGAACCTGAACCCCACGAGTCAGAACGGCAACCCCTTCCTTTAGAGGCCGAATCTCTTACGTCGCTTACTTCAGTAACAAACCCTCTTGAAATACAGCAGCCTGTTAGCCTTGTGCGCAGTGCGGTTTTAGAGTATTCAGTGGGGTATGGGATTCAGGACAATACCACCCCTCAGGCCATTAGCACGGTACGCTGGCAATCTACTGAAGATAAATTTGAGATTGAATCTGTCAGTCAGGCAACGGGTCTGACTAGCTTGCTGGTACGCGGAAAATTAACAGAAACCTCCATCGGTAATATTACTCCCCAAGGTTTGGCTCCTGTTCGTTATGGAGAAAAACGGGCCTCCCGGGGTGAAAGAGCCATTCATTTTCAACGCGATCGTAATGTAGTGAGTTTCTCTAACCGTCAAGAAGAAGTTCCCTTGTCGGCAGGTGTGCAAGATAGACTGGCCCTGCGCTATCAACTGGGGTGGCTACTGCAAGCTACTCCTAGCTTGCAGCAAGTGGGTAGCGTGCTTGAGGTACCGGTAGCCACCCCTAGTGGAGTAGACCGGTGGCGTATGGTAGTACAAAAGCACGAGATTTTGCATACCGAAACCGGCGATTTTCAAGCACTTTATCTTGTCCGCGAAAAACGGGCGGATCGTGCCTATGATCAAAGCCTTGAAGTGTGGATCGCCCCCTCTGTTTTTTGGCTGCCTATACGGGTACGGATTGTAGATGCCACTAATCGCAGTTTAGATGCTGTGTTAATCAAGACCCAGGTGCAAGAAAAGTAATAGGTAAAAACCATGAAATGCTTTTAGGTTTGGAAATCTTGTTTTTTAAAAACAAGATACCAGTTAAGATGCTGCTAATAACTTACTAATCGGAGAACCCTAATGAACGAAATGACAACGGTTCAAAAAGATAAATTGATGAGCGATCTGCGGGTAGTGATTAATGATGCGGAGGAGCTGTTACGTATGACCGCCGATCAAGCAGGGGAAGCCGCTGTTGAAATCCGTAACCGCATCCAGGCCAAAATGGCGCAGGCCAAAATTGACCTGATGCATTTACAGGAAGCTGCTGTTGCCAAAGCCAAAGCAGCAGGGCATGCTACTGATGAGTTTGTGCATGAAAATCCCTGGAAATCTATTGGAATTGCTGCTGGGCTTGGATTAGTAGTAGGCCTATTAATTGGCCGCCGTTAAGACAACGCTGCACAAGCCGCATGAATCAGTCTGCCCGGAAAAATGGTTTACTGGCTTCTATACACCAGTTTCTAACCACAGCGCTTGAAACCGCCCGGGTACGACTAGAGCTTTTTGCCACAGAAGTTGAGTTTGAAAAGCGGCGTTTATTCGATGCTTTACTGTGGGGGGCAGCCGCCTTCCTCGCCTTAAGCATTGGAGTCGTTTTACTCTGCGGATTTATTATTTTGATGTTTGCCCCTGAATATCGGATAGCGGCAGTAGGCGTCATGGCCTTCGTTTTTTTAGGCGCAGCAGCCTTACTTCTTCAGCAGGCACGGCAACGTCTGCGCAATACCAGCAGTATGTTTGAGACCAGCCTTTCTGAGCTAGAAAAAGATCAGGCATTACTTCACAGTTCCCCTAAAGATGAGTAATGAAGATCTTCTGATTCGCCAACAACGTTTACTCGCTCAGAGCGCACAGTTACGGGGCAGTCTGGCTTCTCAAGCGCAATTACTTTCAAAACCTTTAGCCTTAGCGGATAAGCTTCAGTCTGGTTTGCTTTGGCTTTATCAGCATCCCCAATGGCCAGTCGCAATAGTGTGTGCCCTGGCTGTATTAAGGCCAAGGCGGGCGGTTGCCTGGGCTACACGTTTATGGTGGGGATGGAATAGCTTTAGACGTCTGCAAAAGTGGATAGAGTCTGCTCTATCCTCTCGATAGCCTTAAAAACCCGGAAACCCGGCTTTCTCGTTTAGAGAGTCCTATAGGTTCCGCCTTTAACATCCAGCAGACATTAGGCTTTAGTTAAAGCTTCTCTTTATTTATATACCCAAACTCCTATAGCTTTAATCCGTGTAGAAGTATGCCTTTACTTCTTGTGCGCTTAACTCGCCCTTCATGAAAGCGTAAAATTCAAAGCAACTAGACTTACATTCCTACATAATTTGGCCCACCGCCGCCTTCTGGCGGTATCCAGACAATATTCTGAGTCGGATCTTTAATATCGCAAGTTTTGCAATGTACACAATTTTGAGCATTAATCTGCAAGCGGTCCTGCCCTTGCTCGGTTTTGACAAACTCATATACTCCCGCCGGGCAATAGCGGGCTTCGGGGCCAGCATACTTCGCCAAATTAATCTCGACTGGCACGTTAGCATTTTTAAGCGTCAGATGTGCTGGCTGGTTTTCCTCATGGTTAGTGTTGCTAATGAATACGCTGCTTAAGCGATCAAATGTCAGCTTATTGTCAGGCTTGGGGTAGTCAATCTTTTGGCACTGCGTTGCAAGCTTAAGCTTTGCATAATCGGGAACCTTGTTATGAATAGTCCAGGGAGGCGCTTTAAAACCTAACTTAGGCAACAACCACAATTCAATACCATTCATAAGAGAGGACAGATAAAGTCCTTTTTTCATCCATTGTTTAGTATTGCGCGAAGCTTGCAGTTCCTCAAACAGCCAACTTTTTTCAAAAGCCTCAGGATAGCTGCTTAGTTCATCCTGCTGACGTCCTGCGCTAATAGCAGCAAAAGCGGCTTCAGCAGCAAGCATACCGGTCTTGATAGCGGCATGACTGCCCTTGATGCGCGCAAAATTCAAATATCCCGCCTCGCAGCCTACCAAGGCTCCGCCAGGAAAGACTGTTTTTGGTAAGCTCATCAGCCCCCCACAGGTGATAGCGCGCGCGCCGTAACCGATGCGTTTTCCTCCTTCCAAATAGTGCCTAATGGCTGGATGGGTTTTCCAGCGCTGCATTTCTTCAAAGGGACTTAACCAAGGATTGCTGTACTCCAAGCCAGTAATAAAGCCCAAGGTTAGCTTGTTGTCTTCAAGATGATAGAGAAATCCACCCCCGTAGGTACACGAATCCATGGGCCAACCCAAAGAATGAATCACGTGACCGGGCTTAGCCTTAGCCGGATCAATTTCCCATAATTCTTTAACCCCCAAAGCGTAAGTTTGCGGATCTTTTCCCGCATCTAACTTATATTTAGCGATGAGTTGTCTGCCTAGATTTCCACGAGAGCCTTCTGCAAAGATTGTATATTTTGCGTGCAGTTCCATACCGGCTTGAAAATGTTCAGTAGCTTGACCATTCTTACCTACGCCCATATTACCGGTAGCGATGCCTTTGACAGAACCATTCTCGTTATAAAGCACCTCGGCAGCGGCAAAGCCCGGGAATATCTCTACCCCCAAAGTTTCGGCCTGCTGGGCCAGCCAGCGCACCAAGTTACCTAAACTAATGACATAGTTTCCTTCGTTTTTCAAACAGTCAGGAATAAGAAAGTGGGGCATATTCATACTGCGGCTTTGAGTAAAAAACAGCATTTGATCGCCCGTAACCGGCTGTTTTAAAGGGGCTCCCTGTTCTTTCCAATTGGGAAGCAACTCCGTTAATGCGCGGGGATCCATAATCGCCCCACTCAAAATATGCGCGCCGGCTTCTGAACCTTTTTCAAGAACTACTACTGAGACATCTTGCCCCTTTTCATTTGCAAGCTGTTTTATGCGGATAGCAGCCGCTAAGCCGCTAGGGCCAGCCCCTACCACCACCACATCATAGGTCATTGACTCACGCTCAAGTACTACATCAGTTGCTGTCATTCAAATTCTCCATCTGATTTAATTGTTTTTCCTAAGATTGTGGCAGATTAAGAGCTGCAAAAATATCGCAATTAACCCTCTGCTGCGGTGCACTTGCTCTAAACTGAGCTGCACATTAACAATAAATTCTTATTATGACTAAAGAAATTGCACTAGACGGTAAGGTAGCGCTTATTACCGGGGCCTCCAGTGGCTTAGGTAATCGCTTTGCTAAAACGCTTGCTCAAGCAGGGGCCAAAGTAGTACTTGCTTCTCGTCGTACTGAACGACTTAAAGAACTACGGGCTGAAATCGAAGCCGAGGGCGGGCAAGCTCATGTAGTGGCCCTAGATGTAACCGATACGACAAGTATTGCAGCTTGCGTTGCACACGCGGAAACTGAAGCGGGTGCCATTGATATATTAATCAATAATTCTGGGGTATCGACTACTCAAAAATTGCTGGAAGTGACTCCTGAAGATTACGATTTTATATTGGATACCAATACCCGCGGAGCCTTTTTTGTAGCTCAGGAAGTTGCCAAACGAATGATCTTACGAGCTAAAGGGGCCCAAACGCGCAATGAACCAGCCAGACAAGCCAGGATTATTAATATTGCTTCGGTAGCAGGCTTAAGAGTATTGGCTCAAATCGGGGTTTATTGCATGAGTAAAGCTGCCGTTATACAAATGACCAAAGCTCAGGCACTGGAATGGGGCAAGTTTAATATTAATGTAAACGCCATTTGTCCTGGCTATATCAGTACAGAGATTAATCAAGAACATTTTAATAGCGAAGCAGGCAAGAAGCTCGTGCAACTTTTACCTCGAAAGCGTGTAGGAAAACCTGAGGATCTGGACGGAATTATTCTGCTACTGGCGCATGATAGTTCGCAATTCATGAATGGTGCCGTAATTGCAGTAGACGATGGAATGTCGGTGACATGAGCATTAGCAAAGTATCTGCGAGGGTTTTTGAAAGCGTGATCCCACTGCGTTGGGGCGATATGGATGCCATGGGTCATGTCAACAATACCGTTTATTTTCGTCTGATTGAAGAAGCAAGAATGCAATGGTTTAGCTATATGGACCTGTCAAAAATGCTGGATGGAGAAGGACCTATTCTGGCTCATGCAGCCTGTGATTTTCTAAAGCCACTCATCTACCCAGCCACTACCAAAGTTATACAGCGTTTGGTTCGGTTAGGGCGCTCCAGCGTTGATTTAGAAAGTGTTATTGAGTGTGTAGATCAGGCCGGCGTCACTTATGCTAGAGGTAAATCAGTCGTCGTGTGGATGGATTATAAAAATGGAAAAAGTGTCGCCTGGCCCAAGCATGTTCGCGCTCTTTTTGAATAATTTTCTTGATTTGCGGGAGATCTTATGAACAAGTTATATCCAAACGCTGGTGAAGCCTTAAGGGGAATCGTAAAAGATAATCAACTCATTGCTGTGGGCGGTTTTGGTTTGTGTGGTATACCCGAGGCACTTATTCTTGCACTTAGGGACTCAGGAGTAAAAAACCTCACCTGCATTAGTAATAATGCAGGAGTAGATGGTTTTGGTTTAGGGTTGCTGCTGGAAACACGGCAAATTAAGCGCATGATTTCCTCTTATGTGGGGGAAAATAAGGAATTTGAGCGCCAATATTTGGCAGGAGAGCTGGAGTTAGAGTTCACGCCCCAAGGCACTTTAGCTGAAAAACTGCGGGCAGGAGGGGCTGGCATTCCCGCCTTTTTCACCAAAACAGGGGTAGGAACCATTGTTGCGGAAGGTAAAGAAATTCGCGAGTTTGACGGTGCTCAATATGTGATGGAGCGCGCCTTGTTTCCAGAGGTTTCCTTAGTTAAAGCCTATAAAGCAGATCAGGCAGGAAACCTGCTGTTTCGCCGGACAGCACGTAATTTCAACCCAGCAGTAGCTATGGCGGGAAAAATCACGATAGTAGAAGTAGAACAGATTGTAAAAACAGGAGAAATTGACCCTGATGAAGTGCATTTGCCGGGAATTTATGTACACCGTCTGGTACTAAACCCGAATCCCGAAAAGAGAATCGAAAAACGCACCCTCACTGAAAAAGCAGGAGCTTGAGTATGGCCTGGACACATGAACAAATGGCAGCACGCGCGGCCAAAGAGTTACGAGATGGTTTTTATGTAAACCTGGGGATTGGCTTACCCACCCTGGTAGCAAACCATGTAGATCCGAATATTGAAGTATGGCTTCAATCTGAGAATGGGATGCTGGGAATTGGACCTTTCCCCACCGAAGATCAGGTCGATGCAGACATCATCAATGCGGGTAAACAAACAGTAACCACCCTTCCCGGCTCTTCTATTTTTGGTTCGCATGACTCTTTTGCAATGATTCGGGGGGGCAAGATCAACTTGTCCATTTTGGGTGCTATGCAGGTGAGTGAAAAAGGAGACTTAGCCAACTGGATGATTCCCGGAAAAATGGTTAAAGGCATGGGTGGTGCCATGGATTTAGTGGCCGGCGTTGCGCGTGTGGTGGTCCTCATGGAACATGTTGCAAAGAAAAAGGATGGCACTATCGATTTAAAGATTTTGCCAACTTGCACCTTACCCCTTACCGGAGTGGGTGTTGTAAACCGCATCATCACTGATAGGGCAGTAATGGATGTAACTCCTGAAGGCCTAAAAGTGATTGAAATAGCTCCCGATACTTCTGCAGAAGCCTTGCAAGCGGTGACCGGTGTGCCTCTTCGGTTTGCCTAACTTTCCCCTCGATTGCCGTTAGGTGTACTTTCAGTGCCGCTTGGATGTCAGGGGTTATGTGCGGTCATTTTTGCTTTTATTTGTCGCGGATAGCACAGGGTTTACAGGCTCCGCAGCCAGGTCAAAACTGCCTCGCAAAGCCTTCTATACCCTTCAAGCCCTAAGGGGAAATCTGGGTTTAAAAGCTTAATGAGTCGTTACAAATACCTAAAACCAAAACGCGGACTCAAAAAGTCCGCGTTTGAGGCTTATTTCTTTCAATTTACTGTTTCACAGCTTCCACTTGAATCAAAAGCCGAATATTGTCTGGAATACCAGGTAAACCATAATTAATGTCATACTGACTACGCACGAGAGTAGTTTCAAAGTCTCCACCACACACTTCTCGTTTCAGCATGGGATGGTTATAGCAATTAAATCCAGTCGCTTTAAGCACAACTGGATTGGTTTTTCCGCGCAGCGTTAGATTACCCGCCACTTCTGTAATCTTGTCGCCATCAAACTTGATAACATTTCCCACAAAGCGAGCTTCAGGAAATTTTTCCGAAGCAAAAAAGTCTTCTCCTCTCAAATGCTTATCAAAGCCCGCAAAACCTGTGCTGATCGAATCAGTTTGTATTGTGACATCTACAGTTCCGGTTTTTGCAGCCTTATCCAAAGTAATGGAGCCTGTTTTTTTATCAAACCGGCCCCGGCTGGTGGAGGTACCAAAATGTTTGGCTTCCCAGTTAACGTAGGTATGCGTTGGCTCAATCATATAAGTAGCTTTTTCTGCATAACCAAGAGAGCTGAACCCAGTTAGAAAAACGGCTAGGGCAATAGAAGACATTTTCATAAACAAAAGCCTTTCAGAAATAAAACGGTTAGGGATTGAACAGCCGCTTTTTTAATTTCATCATAAGCAGCTATTGCTTAGTTGCCAAGTGTAATAATTTCTCAGGTGCAAAATAGTTCTTTTTTATTTTCTTTCCAGTAAATCTTTACTTAATAATAGTCTGCGCTTGTGCCGTTTCACGTAAGCGCACTTTACCAATTTTGTACACCTCCTCTCCTTGCTCTTTGAGAAGCTCTATTGCCTGGCTTGCATTTTCCGCAGATAAGACGAGTACAAATCCAATTCCGCAATTAAAGGTGCGGTACATCTCGGGCTCAGCCACATTGCCCTCTTGCTGCAGCCATTGAAAAAGTTTTGGACGTGGCCAGCTGGCACTATCCAGTTCAGCAGTGAGGTGTTCTGCTAGCACACGGGGAATGTTTTCAGTCAAACCACCACCGGTAATATGCGCCATGGCTTTGATGGGTACCGATTCCATAAGTTTAAGGATTGGCTTAACATAAATGCGGGTCGGCTCAAGCAACACCTCTCGCAAGGGGCGCCCGTCAAAAGACGAGAGCGGGTCGATACCGGAAAGCTCTAGAATTCTTCGAATCAAGGAGTAGCCATTGGAATGGGCTCCACTAGAAGCTAGGCCCAAAACCACATCTCCCGCCGTTATTTGCTTCCCATCAATAATTTTTGATTTTTCGACCACGCCCACCGCAAAACCGGCTAAATCATATTCTCCAATAGGATACATGCTCGGCATCTCAGCGGTTTCACCCCCGATCAGAGCGCAGCCAGCCAGTTCACATCCTTTGGCTACCCCTTGAATGACAGTAGCTGCAGTATCTACATCCAGTTTGCCACAGGCAAAATAATCCAGAAAAAATAAAGGCTCAGCTCCTTGTACTAATATATCGTTAACACTCATTGCCACTAAGTCTTGACCCACCGTGTCGTGTTTGTTCAGTGCAAAAGCCAGTTTCAGTTTGGTACCGACTCCATCCGTACCGCTTACCAGGATAGGTTCCTTATATTTAGTTGGAAGACTCATCATGGCACCAAAGCCCCCTATTCCTCCTACTACTTCTGGACGAAAGGTGCGTTTGGCAAAAGGCTTGATACGCTCTACCAGTGCGTCTCCAGCCTGTATATCCACTCCTGCATCGGCATAAGTGAGGGGTTTTGAAGCAGGCTGCACAAAAGCAGTAGGATTCACAGATGAAGTCATGGGACACTTTGCAGGATAATGGAACACAGTAAATAAAATTATTCTGGATTTTAGCCGTTCAACTTAACTGTTTTAGATAAAAACGCCAATGCGTATGCTCAAACCCCAACAACGCCAAACCCTATTTTGGATTGCGACCGCAGCAATTCTTCTCTGGCTTATGTGGCTTTTAACTCCCATTCTTACTCCTTTTGTAGCAGGGGCGGTACTAGCCTATGTACTTAATCCTGGGGTGGAATGGTTAATTCGCCGTAAATTTGGCAAATTTAGCTTACCTCGCTGGGTTGCAGCGATTGTGATGATTTTGCTATTAATCTTTGTAGTAACTGGTTTAATGCTGATTCTCATCCCTGTTCTGTCCAAAGAAGCGGCTCTTCTGCAGCAGCAACTCCCCTCTCTGGTAGATAAGCTTAATACTATTGTTGCTCCAAAACTTAAAGAATGGTTTGGTTTACATGTCCAACTTAATGGAACGACTTTCAAACGTTTACTGGGCGAACAGTTTTCCACTAATGCCGATCTAGCAAATACTTTATTTGAATACGCTAAAACAGGGGGTATTGCTGTAGCCGGGCTTTTAGGAACACTGCTGCTGTTACCTGTTGTACTGTTTTATACTTTGGAAGCCTGGCCACTACTGGTTAAACGAGTACAAGGGCTGGTACCTCGTCGGTATATTAAAGACACTGGCAGTTTCATTGACGAAATTAATATGTTGCTCTCGCAGTTTTTACGCGGACAACTCTCTGTAATGCTGATTTTGGCAATTTTTTACAGTGCTGCTTTAGCACTTGCAGGGTTTGAAGTAGCGCTTCCGGTGGGAATCTTAACAGGCTTACTCGTGTTTATTCCTTACGTGGGCTACGCCATGGGCCTAGCCTTAGCATTAATAGCAGCCCTGCTTCAATTTGGTAATTTATACGGCCTGCTTGCAGTAGCCGTTATTTACGGGCTAGGTCAACTACTGGAAAGCTTTTTATTAACTCCAATGCTCGTAGGAGAAAAAATAGGTTTACACCCACTAATGGTAATTTTTGCATTAATGGCATTTGGTCAGCTGTTTGGTTTTGTTGGTGTGTTAATCGCGCTGCCCGTGTCTGCTGTTCTAGCCGTAGCGGTAAGGCATCTACACGCAGCCTATTTACGTTCCGAGTTTTATTGCAAATAATCTTACTGATGTGTGAGCATTAACTCTTGAGCGAACAATTACTTTTGGACCTCGGTC
This sequence comes from Burkholderiaceae bacterium, assembly GCA_019695155.1. Classification (GTDB taxonomy): domain Bacteria; phylum Pseudomonadota; class Gammaproteobacteria; order Burkholderiales; family Burkholderiaceae_C; genus Piscinibacterium. Next base: position 190,363 of record JAIBAO010000048.1, read on the forward strand.
CCCCCAGCATCCCCACTTTTGCAAACTTTTTGCCTGGCCAGAATACCCAGGTCCTGGCCGTCTTAGAACAAATAAAAACAGAGCAACAAAGCCAAAGGTTTGCACAGCCTCCTTTTGTCACCTTGTGGGGTCCAGCAGGCACAGGAAAAACGCACTTGCTCAAAGCGCTAGGAGGTTGGGCTCTAAGCCCTTCTGGTGATCATGAGTTGTTTAAAGGGGCTGTTCATGCATCGCTGGTTACAGCCGATGATGTTCACGCCTATTCAGATTGGCAACAACAAGAATTATTTAATCTTTATAACTACGCCCGTCAACAGGGAGGGCCAATTATCGTAGCCAGTGTAAACCAAGCTGTAACGCAGCTTATTTTGCGTGAAGATTTGCGTAGCCGTCTGCTTTGGGGGCTCACCTTCGGGCTTTCTCCTCTTTCTGATGAAGAAGTAATTGATGCCGTTAGCCAACATGTCCGAGCTCGAGGTCTTAGCCTGTCCCCAGAAGTGGTACTGTACGTGCTACATCGGTTTACCCGTGATATGGGTACATTAATGCAAGTGATTGACTGCATTGACCGCTATGCACTGCAACATAAACGCCATATTACAGTAGCACTCGTACGCGAGATGATTTCTGCTAGGAGCAGGCTGAGTTGAACCTGGCTATTTTTGATCTGGATCACACGCTGCTCCCCTTGGACAGCGACTACAGTTGGGTCAAGTTTTATGTGGCCCGCTGTCCTGTAGAAGAACGGGCTGTGCTACTTGCTAAAAACGAAGCTTTAATGGTGGCCTATCAGGCAGGAGTGCTTGATCCTGCTGACTCACTATCCTTTTTAATTGGTCTTTTAGCGCGCAGGCCCCGCGCGCAGCTAGAATCCTGGCATGCCGATTTCATGAAAGAAATCATTGTACCGGTGATAGGCGAGGCAGCCCTTACGCTCATCAAACATCACCAAGACGCGGGTGATATTACGCTGATTTCTACTGCAACAAACTCTTTTGTCACTCAGCCTATTGCACAAGCTTTAGGCATCAGTACACTTATTGCTACCGAACCTCAAGAAAATACGCAGCGAGAATTCACCGGCCAGTGGCTGGGTACTCCAAATTTTGGCCCAGGAAAAGTCACTCGTGTGCAACAATGGTTAGAGCAACAGGGTAAAACCCTAGAAAATTTTAACCGCAGCTTTTTTTACAGTGATTCGATCAACGATCTGCCACTGCTAAACCAGGTAACAGACCCGATAGCGACTAATCCATCGCCGGCATTGAAGTCTATAGCGTACCAGCAGGGCTGGAAAACCATCAGGATCTTTGAATGATTAAAAAATTTTTAGACCGGGTCCTTAAGCGTGCCCCGGGTTTGAAAAAACCAAAAACTGCTAGTGCAGCAGAACTAGGTATTAATCCTGATTTAATTTCTGCTCATGCTGTACGGGTAACACAGGTTTTACAAGAAGCCGGTTTTACTGCTTATGTAGTGGGCGGTGCCGTACGAGACTTGGTACTAGGCGTGCTGCCAAAAGATTTTGATGTCGCTACAAATGCCACCCCTGAACAGGTAGAAAAACTCTTTCGGCGCAGTCGGATAATTGGCCGACGCTTTCGCATCGTACATGTCACCATGGGAAGAGAAACCATTGAGGTAACCACCTTTCGCGGCATGAGTGAGCAAGCATCCCCCAAAGATGCGCATGGTCGGGTCTTAGCAGACAATACCTATGGATCACTTGAATCGGATGCCCAGCGGCGAGATTTTACGGTTAATGCGTTTTATTATGATCCACAAGCAGAAATTATTCTCGATTATTGTGGTGGTTTAAAAGATCTTAAAAATAAAACCTTACGGATTATTGGTAACCCGGAACAACGGTTTCGTGAAGACCCAGTCCGTATGCTGCGAGTAGTGCGTTTTGCTGCAAAGTTACAGTTTGATATTGAACAGAAAACCCGTACTGCGATTACACCGCTAGCCGATCTGCTTCAAAATGTTCCTCCTGCAAGGCTATTTGATGAGATTTTGAAGCTTCTGCTTTCTGGTTATGCAGTTACTACACTCAAGCGCTTACGCAGTGAAGGATTGCATGCCGGTCTGTTGCCCCTACTCGATGTTGTTCTGGACGATCCAAGCGGGGAAAAATTTGTATTTGCTGCATTAACCAATACCGACCAGAGGGTAAAACAGGACAAACCTGTGACTCCCAGTTTTCTGTTTGCAGCTCTACTCTGGCATGAAGTGATCAAAAAGAAAAATAAATATCAAGCACAGGGAGAGGTGCCTTATGAGGCACTTGCTCAAGCAATGAGTGAGGTCATAGATATTCAGTGTGAATCACTGGCCATCCCTCGCCGATTTACTGCCGATATGCGTGAAATCTGGAACATGCAGCCCCGTTTTGAAAAAAGAGGAAAAAGCGCCTTTCGTTTTGTTGAGCATCCCCGCTTTCGGGCGGCTTTTGACTTCTATTTGCTACGCGCCGAAAGCAATGAACCAGATGTGGATACCCAAATCGCTCAATGGTGGGTAGATTTTGTTGCCGCTGAAGATTCAGGTAAGCGTGAAGAGCTAATACGCCAGCTTACTATCACACGCAACCAGTCGGCCAGCAAGAAAAAACGGCGTCGCCGCAAAGCTGCTGACATAAACAAGAGCAGTATTCTTAGTAAAGAAGGGGATGTCGATATAAGTACTATTGTTCCAGAGAATCCTAAAAGCCCCCTACAGCAAGGTCTCAACCCTGAAGCAAAGGAGGATTCTCGGACATGCATACCGCCTTCTCATCTTAGTATTTAAGTCCTTCACTATTTATGAACACCCTTGCCGCCATTGGGTTTGGAGCCAATTTAGGCTCAAAAGTCTCACAAATTCAAGCAGCTCGGCAAGCGGTAACAGAATTGCCAAACACAGTAGAAACTGCATTCTCCCCTTTATATAAAACTGCCCCGCATGAGGCGAGCGGCCCGGATTACATCAATGCAGTACAGTTAATTGAAACGGCTCTCTCGGCACAGACTCTGCTTGGCTATTTACAAGCCATTGAACTCGCGCAGGGCCGACAACGCAGTTTTCGCCATGCTCCTCGCACCCTGGATCTTGATTTGCTTTTATTTGGTGATGAAATACTTTGTAGCGCCTCTCTGACATTGCCCCATCCGCGTATGCATGAGCGAGCCTTTGTACTGGCGCCCCTACTGGATGTGTGGCCAGAGGCGTTTATTCCCGGCCAGGGGGCTGCAAAAGAGTTGCTGGCTCAACTTCCTCCCCAAGCTGTTGAACTGTTATGAATTCCCTTATTTTCAAGTTTGTAGGCTTGCTGACTTTATCGAATATTTTCATGACATTCGCCTGGTATGCGCATCTGAAAAACCTGAACGAGCGTCCCTGGTGGATTGCAGCCTTACTCAGCTGGTCGATTGCCTTGTTTGAATATTTATTGCAAGTGCCCGCTAATCGTATAGGTTTTACGGCACTTAACTTAGGTCAGCTAAAAATTATTCAGGAAGTCATTACCCTAACGGTTTTTGTGCCGTTTGCCGTGCTTTATATGAAAGAACCTCTAAAGCTAGACTACCTCTGGGCCGCTTTGTGTATGCTGGCTGCGGTCTATTTCATTTTTCGTGGGACCTGAGTCTTTCAGAAAATCTAGCGTTCAAAAGAAAAAGGCTACCTAACAACGTAGCCTTTTAAACTTTTTGGTGGCGCTTCAGGGACTCGAACCCCGGACCTGCGGATTATGATTCCGTCGCTCTAACCAACTGAGCTAAAGCGCCACAATTGTCGAAATTATCGCATAAAACCCGACCCGAAAACAAAGCTGGATATTTTAGATCGCAAGCTTTCAATTTTTAACAGCTTATTTTTGTTAATCATGTTGATAGATGTCTACGTCTTTAGTGTCTTTGATAAAAAGCATACCAATCACAAAAGTAATGGAGGCGATAACGATTGGATACCATAAGCCACTGTAAATATTACCCTGGGCTGCAACCACTGAAAATGAAATAGCCGGTAAAAACCCACCAAACCAGCCATTCCCAATATGATAGGGCAGACTCATCGAAGAGTACCGGATACGGGTAGGAAACAGCTCTACAAGCATCGCAGCAATTGGGCCGTACACCATTGTTACATAAATCACCATGAGGGTCAGGATTCCCACCAATACCCACCAATTAAAAGAAAAAGTCCCAATAGGGTCTGCTTTAGCGGGATACCCGGCTTGAGCCAATGCTTCCTTTACTTCTTTTTCGAATCTGGCTTTTTCCTCTTTAGCATTTGCTGCTTTGCCATCGTAGGCCGAAATGGTTTTATCTCCTACTTTTACAGTGGCGAGAGTCCCTGCAGGCGCGTTAACACGGTCATAATTGACTCCTAAATTGGCCAAAAAAGTGCGTGATAAATCGCAAGCTGTAGTGAACTTCGCAGTACCTGTGAGGTTCAAGATCAGATTGCAGTTAGCTGGATCAGAAACAACGGTAATGGGAGACTTTTGAATCGCCGCTTGCAGTTTAGGATTGGCATAAGTCGTCAGCGCATTAAAAAGTGGAAAGTAGGTTAATGCTGCAATAACACAGCCCGCCATAATAATAGGTTTACGCCCGATTCGATCGGACAGAGAACCAAATACAATAAAAAAAGGTGTTCCCAGGATAAGTGCTACTGCAATCAAGATATTGGCCGTAGGGCCATCCACTTTCAAAAAACTTTGTAAGAAAAATAAAGTGTAGAACTGTCCTGTATACCAGACTACTGCCTGACCTGCGGTTAAGCCAATCAAGGCAAGAATGACTACTTTTAAATTTTTCCATTGTCCAAAAGATTCTCTTAAAGGAGCTTTGGAGCCTTTACCCTCGGCTTTCATGCGAGCAAATACTGGAGATTCGCTTAATTGCAAACGAATCCAGATAGAAACTATCAATAAAATTCCAGACACGGCGTAAGGAATACGCCAATAAAAGTCATTGAATTGTTGCTCACCTACATAAGTACGCGTTGCCAAAATCACCATCAACGCCAGCATTAAGCCCACTGTTGCAGTCGTCTGAATCCAGGCCGTATACGCGCCCCGCTTACCATGAGGAGCATGTTCAGCTACATAGGTCGCTGCGCCCCCATACTCACCACCGAGCGCCAGCCCTTGCAGCAGTCGCAGGGCAATTAAACAGATTGGAGCGGCTAACCCCCAGGAGGCGTAGTTGGGTAAAAAGGCCACTACGAAAGTGGACAGCCCCATTAACAGGATAGTGACTAAAAAGGTATATTTTCGCCCCACTAAATCTCCCAGGCGTCCAAATACCAAGGCTCCAAAAGGACGAACAGCAAAGCCTGCCGCAAATGCCAAGAGAGTAAAAATATCCCGTGTGGCCGAGTCCAAGGGTGCAAAAAATTGCGCCCCAATGATTGCGGACATTACACCAAACAAATAAAAGTCATACCATTCAAAAACAGTTCCCAAGGAAGAAGCAAAAATGACTTTTCTCTCCTCCGTGCTCATCGGGCGCTCATTTACTGCCATAGATTTATCCATGATGTGTCTCCTTAATTTTTTTATTACTCACCCCTGAGAGGCAGGATGAATATACTCGGAGCCATTCAGCTATGGATACAAACATTTTGATGTTGTATTTAAAACCATTATGACTAGCATTTTTAGCGCTAAGCTATTTCGCTGCACTCTCCTTGCATCATCCTGACATGCAAACAAATTCTCAACTTCGCTCTTCCTCTTATTATTTATTCGGATTAATTTTTGCTTTAGCAGGAGCAGTCCTGTTTTCTGCCAAAGCCATAGTTGCCAAGCTTTTATATCGCGAAGGAATTGATGCGGTTAGCTTAATTGCTCTGCGTATGCTGTTAGCCGCCCCCTTTTTTGTGGCAGTAGCTATCTGGACCTGGCGGCAATTACCTGCCTTATCAGGAAGAGATTTTTTTAGAATTAGCCTATTGGGTTTGCTAGGCTACTTTCTGTCCAGTTTTCTGGATTTTTTAGGCCTGCAATACATCAGTGCTGGGCTGGAACGACTGATCTTGTTCCTTACCCCCTCCTTTGTTTTACTCTTCAACATAGCGTGGTTTAAGCATACGGTAACACTGCGTCAATGGCTCTCTTTGGCCGTAGCCTACTCTGGAATTGTTTTGGTATTCTGGCAGGATTTGCAGATAGGGAAACAGCCCCAGGTAATGTTGGGATCCACACTGGTCTTAGGCTCTGCCATCGCCTATGCAATTTACCTCGTATTTTCTGGCGAGCTTTTGCAGCGGGTAGGGACTTTACGGCTGGTAGCGCTAGCTATGACAGTTTCTTGTATGGCTTGTCTTATTCAATATGCTGTACTGCGCTCTTTTCCCACTCTTTTTATCCAAACTCTGCCGGTATGGGGCTTATCTTTGATCAACGCTACACTGTGTACGGTATTTCCCGTTTTTTTAACGATGATGGCCGTGGCACGTATCGGTGCTAGCAATGCGTCACAAGCCGGTATGGTTGGGCCGATTTCCACCTTGTTTTTAGGTTTTTGGATATTGGCCGAAGCAATTACTCCTCTGCAACTGCTGGGCACGGGTCTGGTCATCACAGGCATTTTTATTCTTTCCAGCAAAAATTCCAGATTGGCAAGATTAAATAAAACATAATTCCGTTAACAGGAGGTTTTGTGAAAAATTCTTTAGCACCTCAAGAGGCTTTAGCCGTTCAAATTCAGGCTAACGGGGGGATAGAACAGCTTAATTTGGCAAACATTTCCATAGATCCCCCTGCTGCAGGGCAAGTCCGTATTAAAAACACTGCAATCGGTGTTAACTTTATTGATATTTATTTTCGTAATGGCCTTTACCCTGCGCCGGAACTGCCTCTTACACTTGGATTTGAAGCGGCGGGGATTGTAGAAGCCACAGGAAAAGGGGTGACTCATCTAAAAGTCGGGGATCGGGTCGCCTATTGCCAAGGGCCAATGGGCGCTTATGCTACTTATAAGCTACATCCCGCAGACAAGGTAATCAAATTACCACCCTTTATTTCTGATGAGCAGGCAGCAGCGGGACTGCTTAAAGGCTTAACCGTGCAATATTTGTTTCGCCAAACTTACCGTTTACAAGGTGGTGAAACCATTCTATTCCACGCCGCAGCAGGCGGTGTAGGGTTAATTGCCTGCCAGTGGGCCAAGGCACTTAAAGTTAAACTCATTGCTACGGTTTCTTCAAATGAAAAAGCCGCTATCGCTCTTAAGCACGGTGCCTGGGCTGTTATTAATAGTAAGACCGAAAATATACCAGAGCGCGTTGCTGTGCTTACTAATGGGCACAAATGTCCCGTGGTTTATGACAGTGTGGGTAAAACTACCTGGCAAGCTTCTCTGGACTGCTTGCAAGAACGGGGGCTCATGGTCAGCTTTGGCAACGCCAGTGGACCCGTGGAAGGAGTGAACTTAGGCATCTTGGCAAGCAAAGGTTCTTTATTTGTGACTCGCCCCAGCTTAGGGCATCATGTAGCCACCCGAGAAAAACTACAAAGCTGTGCTCAAGAGTTGTTTGAACTTATCAAGAATAAAAAAATCCGGCTTGAGGTGGGAAGTAGCTATGCGCTAAAAGAAGTAGCTAAAGCGCATAGCCTTTTGGAAAGCCGCAAAACGGTTGGAGCAAGCGTGTTAATACCTTAAACCACACGCTAAATAATGGCTGCAGATTGCACACCTTACTCCGCATGAGAGTTAGTCTTTACCTCTACCATGATGCCCTTTTCCTGGGTGACCCTTGCCCCGATACTCCTCTTCATATTTAACAAAGTAGACCGGCCGGCCACAAGCATTGTATTTATGGCAATGTTTAGCCCACTTTTGCGAATGACCCGGTGGAACTTTTAAATAAATCGGTGCAGGCTGGGAAGTAACAACAGCTGGTCGAGTAATAATGACGGGTTGTTGATAAATAACGGGGGGTGGTGGACGATTACCTATTTCAATACGACCATAAGCACCCGGTTGATTGATATCTACCGAAACCCCTACATCCACATTAGTAGCAGCTTGTGTGAGGGAGGTTAAAACACCTGCAAACAAAATCATACAAATCCGTAAATATTTCATGGCAGATTTCTTTTAAATAGATGTGGCAAGGTAGTGGTAGAACGGGTTTACTGCAAAGTGGTTGACGTAATATTTACCTACAGTAACCAGATGTCTGAGCCTGAGAGTAGGAGAAAAAAAGAATCTATAGGGAAAACCCGGGGCTGTAAGACTCTCTCTGCGACTTTCCCCCTAGGCTAGAACCATAAGAAAAATCCCGGACTGCTTGCGCAACTCCGGGATAAGGATGAAAAAGAGATTAAAACTATTTAATCACATACCATATCTAGCTTTGGCCTCTTTCTGGCAAGCTTCCTTGGCATCGCCCGCGAGACTGTCACACCGCTCTTGAGCAGCCTTGTAAAAAGCTTCTCTTTCTGCTGTATTAACCTGTTTTTGCGCATCACGCATTTTTTCGGCGTTAGTAGTTCCTGCCTCCATGCTGACTCGGGCGAGTTTAGCCTCTTCTTTAGCTTTTACATGGGCTGCTTTGGCATCCTTCATACATACGTCTTTGCTATTGCCTGATAAATCATCACATTTTTCTTTGGCTGTATCGTAAGCAGCATCTGCCTTGGCCAAGGCAAGCTGCTCTGTATGACGAGGACTAGGCTCATACTGGGCTTCTAATTCTGCTTTAGCAATTTTTTCTGCACCTTTTGCTTCAGAAACACAAATGTCTTTTGCATTAGCTTTTAAAGCTGCACATTTATCTCGATTGACCTTATAGTCCCCGGAAATCCGGTCTCTTTGAGTTTTGTATTCTGCGTTAGTCATTGCCATTGCATTACCCATCAAAGCGGAACACAGAATACTAGCAAATAGAAAAGAATGAGTAGTCATATGGTCTCCTGAAAAATCAAGGAAAGATCTTGTGTAAAAATCATCTTTTTTGGCTCTGCACATTAATAAAGCGGTTCACTTGTCTTGAAAAAACTGTTCGGGTTGCGCGCATTCCACGCACTCACTTCTTTTTCAGCTTCTTCTTTCGTAAGCCCATGACGCTCTTGAATTTTGCCCACTAGCTGATCCCGCTTACCGGCAATTACATCCAGATCATCGTCAGTTAATTTTCCCCACTGCTCTTTGACTTTGCCTTTAAATTGCAACCAATTACCTTCCATTTGATCTCTATTCATCATCTTCTCCTGTCTACTGGTAACCCATGTCCACATGACTTTGCTCTAAACTTTGTATAAAAGCTTTGCGGTTTTGATTACGATAGCGAGTAAATTTTTTTACGTTTGTAAGCCTTTATATTTAATCCCTGTAAGCTGCTCCCTACAGCTAGAAAATATTTGCGAGATTCCAGTTACACAGACCCCCGGCAAAGCCATTAAAAACCCCTTTATCAGACTTAGCTTTAAAATGGCAGAATCTTGTTCGGTCCATTTTTTATCTTCATGAATTCACTACACCTCAAAATTTTTATTTTTTTCATGCTGTGTGGCTTGAGTTGTTTACCCGTTCAAGCTCAAGAACCACCGATAGAGGCACGTCCTCCAAGTAGCAGCGCAGAAAAAACAACTCAGCTACCTTTGCCTCCTCCCTCGGCTTCAGCACGGGAGTTATTTTCCCGCTACAAAGACAGGCTAGTCCAAGTACGAGTGCTGCTTAACAGTGCTAATGAGCAGTCAGCCCTTGGCTCCGGTTTTGTGGTACAGGATGAAGGGTCCAAAGGTCTATGGGTACTCACTAATTATCATGTGATTTCTTCACTGGCCATCCATCCGGAAAAATTTCGTATTGAGCTGCGTCCTACCACTGAAAAAACTATCACAGCTAGTCTTGTAGCCATCGATGTAATTCATGATCTGGCTGTCTTACGGGGAGAAACGGAGGGTGGATCTTCTGCTTGGCCCGCCTTTACGTTGAGAGCAGATGCCCCGGTACAAGGTGAACGCATTTTTTCATTGGGAAATCCGCTAGAGTTAGGCTTTTTAATTTCTGAAGGGATCTATAACGGTCTGGTTGAATCGCGTATTTATGAACAAATGCTTTTTTCTGGGGCTTTAAATTCCGGTATGAGTGGGGGTCCGACCATTGACGAGACAGGCCGGGTTGTGGGAGTAAATGTAGCCACCCAACGTAATGGGGAGCTACTGAGTTTTCTTGTGCCAGTACGTTATGCCCGTGAATTGCTTGAACATGCTCGGCAGGCCGTTGCGCGCAAAGAGTGGCGTTCTGAAATTGCGCGGCAGTTGCTAGTGCATCAAGATTTTGTAGCTGGAAAAATCTTAGGCTTACCTAATCCTCTCAAAACTAGCGACCCTGCTGCCCAAGGCGTGATAGCTAATGCAAAGGCAGGTTTCGCCACGCAAACCTTAGCAGGGCGTAATGTACCCACCCTGGATGGCAGCTTAACTAAATGCTGGGCAGGAGGACGTGATGGGGAGCGTTTGCGTTATCAACGTGATACGCTGGATTGCACCTTACGCTCAGATCTGTTTGTGCGTGGAGATTTATATACAGGATCATTAGGAGTACGGCATGTGCTGTTACGCAATGATAAATTGGCCACACCACAGTTTCTAGCAATCGGTTCGTTTACTCGAGCAATTTCCTCTATGTTTGAAAGAAACAGCAGCCGTGAAATGACGGCTGATGAATGCCGAGATGATTATGTAAAAGGAGGAGCCCGTGTGTATCGGGTAGCCCTATGCTTAAAAGCATACCGAAAATTTGAAGGACTTTATGATTTCACAGTAAGTGCTACTCAAGTAGATGATGCTCACGAGCGTATGACGAGTACTTTGTTTTTGCATGGTTTTTCATTTGAAAACGGTCAGCGTTTAAGCCGTATGTTTCTGGAGCGGCTGCAATGAGCTGGTTTATCGAACATTTGCATCGAGACGGAACCGTGCTCGCCCGTATCCCAGTCCCTTCTAGTGCTGAATCCACGCGTTTTGTCCGGATCGGTCGAGCTCTGGATAACGATTTAATACTGGATGATCCGTATTGTGCAGCTCATCACGCCCAGCTAGAAGTAAGTCCCAATGGGACAGCTCGACTGCTTGACCTGGGCAGTAGCAACGGCATTTTTACAGCACGTAACAAACGAGTAGCGGTTGATGAGATCAAAAATGATGTTCCTTACCGTTTAGGTCAAACGCTGATCCGTATACGTTCAGATAGCTGGCCATTGCCCCCAGAACTTCCTTTATCCCGGCGAGCAATATGGCCCCTAGCTTTATTAGGATTTTTTCTGGTATTGGCCTATGGAGCCTGGCAGTTGTGGCTAAAAGATGTACAACAAGTATCCCCTCCTTATTTGTATGGTTTAAGTGCCCTTGCCGCAGGCTTGTGTCTGTGGAGTGGTATGTATGCTTTGTTTGGACGGCTAGTGAGTGGCGTAGAACGTTTTTTTTCTCACCTAGCCATTGCCTCGACGGGCTATTTGTGTGGTGTGTTAATTCTGAATTTTTTGGAAATTCTTGGTTTTTCAATGTCCTGGCTATGGCCAGAACGCATCTCTCAACCTGTAGTGGTAATTGTTGCAGCCATTACTGTCCGCTATCACTTGCGTCTGGCCGATCCGCGCCATTGGCCTACGCTACGCATCGGTGTAATCATCGTTGCAGCTCTGGCTATTGTGATTCCTATTGCGCAAGAATGGGTTTCTAATAAACGTCTTACTTCTATTCAAACCTTAAATTCGATTGAGCACCCTGCTTTACGCCTAGCTAACCCGGTATCTGTGGAAGAATTTAGCGCTGCAGCTCAACCTCTTAAAGAACGAGTAGACAAAGCCCGAAAAACCCAAATAGGAGATAGTGAAGGAGAAGAGTTTGATATGGATGCAGATTTTTAACTAGGGAGTTTTTTAGTATTTTCTGTTGTTTAGTAGAAAAATATTTCAAATAGGCCGCGATGTCTTTTTTAGTTATTCGCCGTGTATGTTCCTGATTTTATAGCCTTTTTCAAAGAAAAAAGCTTTAAAAAGCCCATAAATACTAGGGATGAAGGTTTTGGAACTTATAATAACCGTAGCGAGCGGCCCGCAGCGGATTTGAGGAGCGGATGCGTACGGACTGTACGCTGAGCACCGCAAGAGCCGATCCGGCTTGCGCAGTAGGTTATTAGAAGTTCCCGTTTTCAATTCAAATTCCCGTGAAGTTCATGAGGTAGACTCACTACAGGATAATGATCAGGAACATTTCAGGGTAAATGCAGGCTTAATCTCCGTTATTATCCTAAAACACCAAAAATGCATTTCTGCCTTCTACCAATAACTGGGTCTTTTGTCCGATAGGCAAGGTCAGTACGGTGGGAACATGGCCGGCCGGTAAGCCTGTCAGTATGGGCACTTTACAGTGCGCTCTAATGTAGTCAATTACCGTTTTAAGTTTGTAGCCTCTATCATTTGGAGTCAACTTAAATGCCGTGAAATGGCCTAGCAAAATCGCTTTTTGGGCTTGTAACACTCCAGCATACAAAAGTTGTAGCAACATGCGCTCAATCCGGTAGGGATGCTCTCCCACATCTTCTAAAAACAGAATACCCCCTTTTATTTTTGGTAAATAAGCTGTACCTAACAAACTTGTGAGCATGGCTAAATTACCGCCCCATAGAATTCCTTTAACATCTAATCCGTCTACATGAGAGGAATCGGTTTTAAAGCCTACAGCCTCTAATTGCCCACGCATAGTTTCGAGAAAACAATTGAGCGTTACCTCATCAAACTCAGCACTGGCCAACTGCGCTGTAGCCTGTGGTCCAGAATAAGTAATCGCTTCTTTGCTTGGTCCGATTTTCGCCAACATTGCCAATGAAAAGGCAGTGAAATCAGACATTCCCACCCATTTCTTTCCACTTGCAGCCAGCTTTTTGTAATCGAGCTGATCAAGTAAACGCGACAATCCATACCCACCCCGCGTAGCCAAGGCAACCTGGACATTTTTATCTTCAGCTATGCGATTAAAAGCGCCGATGCGCTCTTCATCCGTACCGGCAAAACGCATGCGTTTAAGCGCTGCACTCTGGTCAATCTTGACAGTGCAGCCCGCTTGAGTAAGTAATTTAGCTGCCATGCGGATACGCGCAGCCTCTTGTACAGCACCGGAAGGGGAAAACAAGGCAATATTGAGCTGTTCCGGGGAAGAGTCGTTTTTTTGAGGCATAGTTTTTATTTAGGGACAATAGGCAGAGAGGGCGCGCTAATCTCAATTATTTCCACTGCATGAGAAGCCGCTTGGTGTGTGGGTTCAAAGCCACTACTACGCCGATCTGCAAAAAAATCGCGTAGTAACTGGCCGCAGAGATCCGCAAGTACCCCACCTTCAAATAGGGTCTGATGATTAAACGATGCCTTGGTGATATCCATATTACCTCCACAGGCTCCGGTTTTTGGGTCACTCGCGGCAAAAATAACCCGTCGAAAACGCGCATGAATCAGGGCCATGGCACACATGGCACAAGGCTCTAGCGTGACATACAAATCGCAGTCGGGCAGCCGGTAGTTAGCCTCCAACTGCGCCGCTGCACGCAAGGCAATGATTTCTGCGTGTCCTGTGGGATCCGCCTGGGTAATAGTTTGGTTAAAACCCGTCGCTATAAGTTGATTGTTTTTTACCACGACTGCACCTACCGGCACTTCCCCTACAGCCCAGGCATTTCGAGCCTGATCCAGGGCCTGCTGCATAAAAAATAAGTCATTCATATTGACAGCTTATCTCATTTCCAAATTATGGCTGCCAAATCCCAAGCCAGTGTGCGGATAGGGCACTGTAACAAAAACACAAATAATGTAGAAAAAGAGGTATTGTTTTTCCTAAGTTTTTGTTGCACATAGCTGGTAATTTTCAGCGCTTTGGACTGCTGCGGATTAATTAGAGGGTGATGGCTGAGGGTTTTGCACAAAGCCAAACCGAGCAGCCACTTCCCCACACTTTAGGGAATGAAACTCGGGTAGCCCTCCTCTGGCTTCACAACGCTGGACAAAAGCATTCATATCTGAACCATCTAATAATCCAATACCCAGAGCGGTTTGTGCCAAAACATGGCCCTGTTCATCCTGAAACCATTGCTGTACAACACCTGCGGCCTGACCAGAGTGTGCCGTTAATTCCAGAGAGTGGGCATCGCTTAGCCGGTAAACATAGGGCGTGTATGCTAAACGTACAAATACCCGCTGCGGTCCATTTTGAAAAATATAGCTGCCATCTATATGTTGCTGATAGTTACGGCCTATAAACTCCTTTAACCCAACATGAGTAATAGGCTCGCCCGGCCAGGCTCCGATACGCCAACGACCGCGGGCATCCAGATGAAGCCAAGCATAACAGTCTGGCACATTCGGCCATTTGCGCATGGCAGCTTTCACTATCTCATCCATTAGCGTCCCCTCTGCCAAAATAATCTAACATGGTTTGGGGCAACCAGGATAAGCGTCCAGGAGGTTTGCCTGTAGCAAAACCTACATGACCTCCATAAGAGGGGGTGCTTAATCTTACTTGTGCAGAAACCTGCGCTGCAGTAGGCAAGCTTTCTTTAGGAACTAAGGGGTCATTCAGAGTATTAAGGATTAAGGTGGGGGTTTTAATCGCTTTTAGCTTGGGTTTACTCGAAGCCCGGTGCCAATAATCCTCCGTATTGGAAAAACCATGCAGCGGCGCCGTAAAAAGATTGTCAAAGTCATATAAAGTGCGCGCTTCCCGCATTTTTTTAGGGTCGTAAATGCCGGGAAAGCGCTGCAGTTTTTCCGCGGCTTTAAGCTTTAGGGTTTTTAAAAACATACGGGTATAAACTCTTGCAAAACCCTTACCAATAGCATATCCGCTGGCCGCTAAATCTAGTGGGGCACATACTGCAAGCGCAGCATCGACAATAGCCTGTGTTTGACGAGTTGCCAGATAGTTCAACAGGGCACTACCCCCCAGCGATACACCCACCGCGTATAGAGCTGCCCCGAATTTTTGCGCTTTTAAAAGCATACGCTCAATTTCATCTGCATCGCCAGAATGGTAAGCACGCGGTAGTCTGTTAGGTTCACCCGAGCAGCCTCGAAAATGCGGCAAGCACACCGCATATCCTGCCGTAAACGCCGCAGCAGCCATAGCCCGCGCATAATGGCTTTGAGCGCTGCCTTCAAGACCATGAAATATCACTAACACCGGAGCAGCAGGGTCAGTTGCATCTAGCCAGTCAGCATCAACAAAGTCTCCATCTTCCAGTTCCCAGCGCTCGCGTCGGGTCAGCAAAATTGGAGCAGAACCAAATAAAGCCGGCCAGATAGTTTGAGCGTGACCACCCGGCAGCCAGGAGATATTTAATTCGTGGAAGCTGTTTTTGAAAATGTGATGCGTACTTTTCATGCAGTTTTTGAAGCATTATTAGCTGAATAAGCTCGAAAATAAAGGGTCAGGCTTTTTGATAAGGTTTTTATTGAGCTTCGAAGTCCTTATGCAGCAAGTGTTTTTCTATGCTTGCTGCCTAAAAGGTGACGATGTATGCCTTCACACTGCTGATAAGGTCTACTATCGGCTCCTTAAGCCACTTAAAGCGCCACAACACCCGAGCCTGGAGTTAATGCAAAGAGCGAAGAACCGCATGTGTCAGCTGCGCTGCTTCCTGCCCAGCAGGGCTGGCATGATGTGCTACCAAGCGCCAACCTGTCGGCGTTTTAAAAAACACATGGGTTGCTGCTACATTGACCAAATGATCTTTTCCATTTTCCCGCACAATCACTTGCTCAACCACATGGTGTACAGCACTGGACAAATTGCTCATCATGCTACGTGAGAGTACGCGAATATGCAGCCCGCCATTAGCCAATACTTCTTTCCAGGCGTTGTAAACCAAGTCATAACCAATCAGGCGCGGTCCCCCAGGATGCACACAAACAATTTCCTCATCTTCGGCCCACAGGGCCATTACGGCCTGGGCATCCGCTCGTCCCAAGGCATCATAAAACGCAGCCTCTACATCCAGTGCTGTAGTCAGCATAGAAACTGTTTTGGGGCTAGGATTCACCATTCATTAATCCCTAATTAAACACTACGGTTTTCTGACCATTCAGTAACACACGATGTTCACAATGCCACTTAACTGCTCGTGCTAAAGTCATACACTCGATATCCCGACCTAAGGCTGCCAATGCACCTGGATCCATGCTGTGATCCACCCGAGCCACATCTTGCTCGATAATAGGACCTTCATCCAGATCACTAGTCACGTAATGCGCAGTAGCTCCTATCAGCTTAACGCCTCGTTCATGCGCTTGTGCGTAAGGTTTAGCCCCTTTAAAACCCGGCAAAAAACTATGATGAATATTAATGGCTCGGCCGCTGAGTGCCAAGCATAAATCACTGGACAGGATCTGCATATAACGGGCCAAGACTATAAGATCAGCCTGACTTTGCTGAATAATTTGCAGGATTTGTCGCTCTTGTTGTGTCTTGGTAGGGGGAGTCACCGGCAAATGATAAAAAGGAATTCCATAACTGGCCGCTAGCAGTGCAAAATCAGGATGGTTGCTGATAATCGCTGGGATTTCAATCTGTAGCTGGCCGCTTTTAAAACGAAACAGCAGATCATTCAGGCAATGCCCAAACTTGCTTACCATCAACACCAGTTTTGGCTTAGCTGCCACCGCCCACATTCCCCAATCCATGGCAAATTTTTGAGCGATTTGATCAAACTGGCTTCGAATAGCTTTAATTGTTTGGCTGGCAGGCACATCAAAATGCACGCGCATAAAAAAACGGCCGGTCGTTTCATCTCCAAACTGTTGGCTATCCAGAATATTGCAGCCGCGCTCAAACAAAAAGCCCGTAACGTGAAAAACAATACCAATCGTGTCTGGGCAAGAGAGCGTAAGAATATGATCGCTTTGCATCATTAATGTGCGTGAACCCGCTCACCCTCCTTTAGTTTGTATTCAGTACCGCAGTAAGGACATATTGCACTACCGGTACTCACTACATCCAAAAAAACACGTGGATGGGTATTCCAGATTTGCATACGAGGGTTGGGACACACAATAGAATGACCTCCCTGTAAGTCGGCATAAAGAACTTCAACAACGGATGAACTCATAACAGAACCCCTGCATTTAAACCTTGCTCAGCCAAGTCGCATATTTAGTGTTACGGCCATTCACAATATCAAAAAAAGCAGCCTGAATTTTTTCAGTAATGGGGCCGCGGCTACCCATACCAATCTGTACGTGATCTAGTTCACGGATGGGCGTCACTTCAGCTGCCGTCCCCGTAAAAAATGCCTCATCGGCAATGTAGATTTCATCCCGAGTGATGGGTTTTTCTTTTAACTCTAGCCCTAGATCCTGACAAATAGCAAAAACTGTATTGCGGGTAATACCGTTAAGCGCACCAGCGCTGGAATCAGGGGTATAAACTTTCCCCTGACGCACTATAAAGAGATTTTCACCTGCTCCTTCACTCACAAAGCCTGTAGGGTCTAAAAGCAAAGCTTCATCATAGCCATCATCTGTAGCTTCCATATTGGCCAAAATGGAGTTGGTGTAATTACTGACTGCTTTGGCGTGAACCATAGTGATATTGGGATGATGTCGACTATAGCTTGAGGTTTTAACACGAATGCCACGCTTAAGACCTTCTTCTCCCAGATAGGCTCCCCACGCCCAGGCCGCAATCATCAAATGCACCTTGTTTCCCTTAGGAGAAACTCCCAATTTCTCTGAGCCTAACCAGGTCAAAGGCCGTAAGTAGCAGCTTTCTAGCTTATTAATACGTACTACCTCAAGCTGCGCCTGCATCACCTCTTCAAGAGTAAAAGGTATTTTCATGCGCAAGATCTTGGCGCTATTAAACAAACGCTCAGTATGTTCACGCAAACGAAAAATAGCAGTTCCATTCACGGTGTTATACGCTCGCACTCCTTCAAAAGCACCGCAACCATAATGCAGGGTATGCGACAAGACATGAATCTTGGCATCTCTCCACGCTACCATCTTGCCATCCATCCAAATAAAACCGTCGCGATCATCCATTGACATTGTGATCTCCTGATAAGTAACTAAGGCTGATTTTAAGGCTTCTTAATAAAATGGCAGGCAAGCGCTTGTTGAAGTACTGGCATAGTCTAACTGCTTCCATTCTTCACTAACTTTTTCCAATTTTATGCCTATAAAGCAACGTGTAGAGTACCTACCTCATTTAAGGCTCTAAAACTTAAACCTCCTCCTAAAATTTGTAAGACAAATAGCCTGTTTTTCCTTTAAGCTCTACAGCAATTGCACTATTGTCTACATCCAAAACTATCCCTTATACGTAATTGGTTTTTAGTAGCTTTTACCAGGATACTTTTTAACTATTTCTGCACTTCTCTATTTCTGACTTAAGTTAAGCCCATGCAAAAACTAGCCATTGTTCATAGTCCTTTAGATAAGACACTTCAGTTTCATCATATGCTAGCCCAGGAGCATCTCTCGCAAGTACCCAAATACAGCCTGGAGTTACTCTCCGAAGATCCAG
>JAIBAO010000065.1 GCA_019695155.1 Burkholderiaceae bacterium
CCACAAAATCAGCAATATCTTCAAGCATGGTGTTCACCTTATCCGATAAGCTTAAATACTCGGCTACTGCGCTATCCAGCCCGGTGAGTTTGCGCATGAAAGGTTCGTAATAGGGATTGGGAAGACAACGCACATCAAATACTAAATCTGCATCTAAAGGAACACCTTGTTTAAACGCAAAAGATACAAAAGTCAGTAACACATTGTTATCTTGCAGATGCCCTTGAGTACTATGAACAAACTCTTTGAGCCAACTGCGAAGGACGGGAGCTGTGACATCGCTGGTATCTAATACCATGCCTAATTCAGCCAAGGGAGCCAGTAGATCCCGTTCCAGTTCAATGCATTCCGTTAGCGAGCGATCGGTGGGTACTACATTTAAAGCATGGGCAACATCAGGCATATTCAGAGGGTGACGCCGCCGGGTTTCTGAAAAACGAGCAATTAAGGTGGGAGTGTTGGCCGTCAAAAACACAATACGCGTTTGAGCTGCAATCCGTTTTAATGCACCTAGCTGCAATAAGACCTCTTCGGTATGGCTACCTGAACGACTATCCATCGCCACTGCCATTTTTTTTAAACCCCGGGTTTGTTCCATACCCACGAGCTCAGGCAGCAGTTGTGCAGGAAGATTATCTACGCAAAAAAAGCCAAGATCTTCCAGCGCTGCTAAAGCGACGGATTTGCCGGAGCCGGAAATACCGGTAATGATAATAATTTGCACACTGTAATGGTAACAGCGATAGCTACCTATAACGTAAACTGGCCTATGATTAGGAAATAAGCCAGTCACTTTCTTTTTAAATCATGGATATTGTTGTGTCCTTGCTGTGCCGGAAACGGTTTAAGCGGGTAGCTAGAGGTCCATGATGTGAAAAGGAAGAAAGTCAAACACGACAGAAAGAAAGTTCTCTAGTTTATGGATGCACTTTTTTGGCACAACGGTCAATGGATGACTGAAAACCCCAAGCTGCTTGGCCCAGCAGATCATGCCTTTTGGATGGCCAGCATGGTATTTGATGGAGCACGCGCTTTTGAAGGCGTTACGCCGGATCTGGATTTGCATTGTCAACGGCTAGTACGCAGCGCCGAGAAAATGTTGATGAAATCTCCTCTTTCCTGGCAAGAAATCTTTAGTTTGTGTTTGGAAGCAGTCAGTCGTTTTCCACCACATACTCCCTTATACCTAAAACCTATGCTCTATTGTGCAGAGGGTTTTCTATTGCCCCAGGCCGATAAAACTCAGTTTGTTTTACATGTGTTTGTTTTGCCTATGCCAGGGGAGCAGGGTTTTTCTGCTAGCTTGTCTCCGTTTGCACGCAGCTATTCTCATATGGCCCCTACCGATGCTAAAGCGAGCTGTCTGTATCCCAATAGCCAGCGCGCGATCCGTGAGGCATCTGCCCGCGGTTTTGAAAGTGCTGTGATGCTGGATGGAGAGGGTAATGTGACGGAGTTTGCAACCAGCAATCTGTGGATGGTGAAAGATGGGGTGGTGCTTACGCCCGCAGATAATGGCACTTTTTTAAACGGCATCACTCGTCAGCGGGTGCTGGGTTTACTCAAAGAGGATGGTATCCCGGTAGAAGAACGCAGTATTTCTCCAGATGAGTTGTTACACGCAGATGAGATTTTTTCTACAGGCAATTATGGAAAAGTAACATTTTGCAATCGCTACGAAACCCGTGTTTTGCCGTATGGTCCAATGGCTCGTCGCGCTACAGCACTTTATAGGGAGTTTGCCCATGGATGAGTACAAGAATTCTTGTAAAAATACACATAGGAGTTTCTCTACATTGATTTAGCGGGCTAATTGCTGCGCTTGCCGCGCGCTTTGCTGCGTTTTTTGTGTCTTGCTCTTTGTTCTAATAATGATTTTTTTAAATGCCGCTTTTCTTAATTAAAGGTATTTTTGAAAGCTGAAACATGAAATATCTTCATACGATGGTCCGTGTGAGTAATCTGGAAGAGTCACTGGACTTTTACTGCAATAAATTAGGACTGAACTTGATACGGCGAACTGATTATCCTGAGGGCCGGTTTACTTTGGCCTTTGTAGCAGCGCCTGGAGATGAGGCTAACGCTATTGAGTTAACCTATAATTGGGACCCTGAAGAGCTAGGGCAAGCTCGCAATTTTGGGCATATTGCCTATGCAGTGGATGATATTTACGCGTTTTGTGCTAACTTACAAAGTAAAGGCCTTACGATTAACCGCCCGCCCCGCGATGGGCGTATGGCTTTTGTGCGATCTCCGGATAATATTTCCATTGAGCTTTTGCAAAAAGGCTCCCCATTGCCCCCTTCTGAACCGTGGTTGTCCATGCCCAATACGGGAAAATGGTAAGTCCTACAGGATAGACAGGCTGTTGTCTGACAAGTTTATTATTTTTAATAACGTTAAATATTTTCATCTATCGGATTTTGGAGGAAGAAAAATGAAACATGCTGCAGAAAAATTTTTTTCGCATAATGCCCGGATTACGTTTGGTGCAGTAACTGCTCTGGCTTTAATGTTGAGCAGTTGTGCCAATATGAATGAAACTCAAAAGCACACAGCCACGGGTGCAGCAGTTGGGGCAGCGGCTGGTGCAGTGCTTGGAAATGTAACTGCAGGGGGGCACAAAAGCCGCAGCACGGCTACTGGCGCGGCGGTTGGGGGTTTGGCGGGGGCATTAGGAGGTTATATCTGGTCAAAAAACATGCAGGAGAAAAAAGCTGCGATGGAGAAGGCTACGGCAGGGACGGGAGTCTCTGTCACGCAAACCACAGATAACCAGCTTAAGCTTAATATTCCCAGCGATATTTCTTTTGACACAGGGCGTGCCGATATCAAGCCTAACTTACGTCCCATATTGGATCAATTCGCAGCGGGGTTAAAAGATCAGCCCAATACTGAAATTCGTATTATTGGACATACCGATAATGTAGGTTCAGATAGCGTGAATGACCCTCTTTCTTTACAACGTGCTAGCAGTGCCCGCAATTATCTCGTAGATCGGGGGGTGTCGAGTAACCGTGTGATGATTGATGGCCGTGGTGAGCATGAACCGATAGCAGATAACAGTACTGAAGCGGGCCGTGCTAAAAACCGCCGGGTTGAAATTTATCTAGCCGAGCGTCAAACTGTTTCTTCCAGATAAAAATGCTATATGAAACTTCTTTAAATTGATTTTTAGGGACGAATCGCTGCGCTTGCTACCTTCTGCTAGCTAACGTCTCGTCCCGATAGCCCAATTGCTCACTAAAAGCGCCGTGAGCAAGTGACTGTTAATTCGATGGCTGTTTTTTGTAGCTTCCTATCAATAATATTAAGCCCGCAACAATCATCGGCAGGCTCAGCCATTGACCCATGGAGAGATTAAGAGCGAGTAGACCCAGGTTAGCATCAGGTTGGCGGGCAAATTCTGCAATAAATCGGAATAGCCCATAGCCTATCAGAAACACTCCGCTTACGGCGCCTCTGGGTCGAGGTTTTGCTGCGAACCACCACAGTACAATAAACAGAAGCAGGCCCTCTAGTCCGAACTGGTAAAGTTGGCTAGGATGACGTGCAATACCATCTTGGGCTTGTGGAAAAATCATGGCCCAGAAAGCGTGAGGGTCGGTAGGTCTTCCCCATAGCTCGCCATTAATAAAATTACCCAAACGACCCGCTGCCAAACCCAGAGGACACAAGGGAGCAATAAAATCGGTCACCTGCAGCCAGGCATATTTTCGGCTATGTGCAAACCAGCCCATGGCGAGTAAAACCCCTAAAAATCCCCCATGAAAACTCATGCCGCCTTTCCAGACCATCAATACATCTAAGGGATGCAGCAAATAGTAATCAAGGTTATAAAACAAAACCGAGCCTAAGCGGCCTCCAATAATGACGCCAAGGGCTCCGAAAAATAGGATGTCATCCAGGTCACGTACGGATAAAAGCGTTTTACCTTTTGCAATACGCCAGCGGCCAAGTCCATAAAAAAGCAAAAATGCAACAAGATACATTAAGCCGTACCAGCGCACCGAGACGGGGCCCAAGGAAAAGGCAACAGGATCAAAATTTGGATGAATTAAAGGCATACGAAATGCAATCCTAAGTCAGACAAGCCGTAGAATATAGAGCCAAAAACCAGATTCTTTAGTGATATTTAATAAAACCATGGCTAATAACAACCGCTCAAAGAATGTTACACAGGGCATACAACGTTCTGCCAACCGTGCAATGTACTATGCAATGGGTTATAAAAAAGAAGATTTTGAAAAACCAATGATAGGTGTTGCTAACGGACACTCAACCATTACCCCTTGTAACAGCGGGCTGCAAAAGCTTGCAGATGCCGCTATTGAAGCTATTCAAACTTCTGGTGCTAATGCTCAGGTGTTTGGTACCCCTACCATTTCTGATGGAATTGGGATGGGAACCGAAGGCATGAAGTATTCCTTGGTGAGCCGGGAGGTTATTGCGGATGCCATTGAAACCTGTGTGATGGGTCAGTGGATGGATGGGGTGGTTGTCATCGGTGGATGTGATAAAAATATGCCGGGCGGAATGATTGCATTAGCCCGTACTAACGTACCGGGAATTTATGTTTACGGGGGTACTGTAAAACCTGGTCACTACAAAGGCAAAGATTTAACTATTGTAAGCGCCTTCGAAGCTGTGGGTGAGTTTACGATGAAACGCCTGAGCGAAGAAGATTTTGAACAGATTGAACAGCGCTGTATTCCGGGCAGTGGCTCTTGTGGGGGCATGTATACCGCTAATACGATGAGTTCAAGTTTTGAAGCTTTAGGCATGAGTTTGCTTTATTCCAGCACCATGGCTAATCCGGACGAAGAAAAAACACTTTCTGCTGCACAATCCGCACGGGTGGTTGTGAATGCTGTGAAAAACAATATCAAACCTCGGGACATTATTACCCGAAAATCGATTGAAAATGCTGTGGCTTGTATCATGGCAATCGGCGGTTCTACGAACGCAGTCTTACATTTTTTGGCCATTGCGCATGCAGCTGAGGTTCAATGGTCCATTGATGATTTTGAACGGATGCGTCAAAAAATTCCTGTATTGTGCGATTTAAAACCTTCCGGAAACTATGTGGCTACCGATCTTCACGCTGCTGGAGGCATACCTCAAGTATTAAAAATCCTGCTGAATGCAGGCTTGTTGCATGGGGATTGTTTGACCATTACGGGCAAAACCTTGGCAGAAGAATTAGCTCATGTGCCTGATTCTCCTCGTGCCAATCAGAATGTTATACGTTCTATCGATAAACCCCTCTATTCCCATGGACATTTGGCGATACTCAAAGGTAACCTTTCTCCAGAAGGCTGTGTGGCGAAAATTACTGGACTAAAAAATCCTGTTATTACGGGGCCCGCTCGAGTGTTCGACTCAGAAGACGAAGCGATGGCTGCAATCATGGCGCAAAAAATCACGCATGGGGATGTTGTGGTCATTCGCTATGAAGGTCCCAAAGGTGGTCCAGGTATGCGGGAGATGCTTTCGCCGACTTCGGCCTTGATTGGGCAAGGTTTCGGAGAAACAGTGGGATTGATTACAGATGGGCGCTTTTCCGGCGGTACATGGGGCATGGTAGTAGGCCATGTGGCTCCGGAAGCCTTTGTTGGAGGCCCTATTGCCTTAATTAAGGAAGGGGACTCCATCACGATTGATGCCTATAAGTTATTGCTGCAACTGAATATTTCTGAAGCAGAGTTTCAGGCGCGTCAGGCAGCGTGGCAAGCAAAAGCACCCCGTTATACACGGGGCGTGTTGGCCAAGTTTGCGAAATTGACTTCTAGTGCTTCAAAAGGAGCCGTGACTGATCTGCAGCTTTAAACCTAGCAACTTTGAAAATAGGGGGCTTCTATAAAGCTAATTTCTTGGGTGAATCGCTCTGTTGCTGAGGTGCTGCTATACAGATGCAGCGCTAGCCGTTGTAAATCCCGATCAGCCAAATTTTTAGAAGCCCCATCTGTATTAAATTTTTGTTTATTTCTGAGATAAAACCCAACTTGCCAAAGTTTTTGCCTCAGCTTCGCTTACTTGAGTGTTAGCAGGCATAGGAACCTGACCCCATACACCCACACCACCCGCGCGAATTTTGCTCGCTAATTTATCCACGGCACCCTTGTCATCTTTATATTTTGCGGCTACGTCCTTATAAGACGGCCCTACCAACTTTTTATCGATTGCATGGCAGGCCATGCAGTTTTTGGTTTTGGCTAGATCTGCATTTGCAGATGAGGTACTAGATGCGCCAATAGCTATTAAAGCAAATACCACACAAAAAGATTTTTGAAGATTCATGGTTGTTGGCCTATTTAAAAACGAATTGTTTAAATTCTTAAGAAGTTTAGTACTTTTTATTCGAGTTGTTGCTTCTATAACGTAAGAAGAAGCCTTATAGTTGACGTGTGTTGTTGCTACATCGTAGAGTTTTGCTGTTCAAGGGGGGATGTTGGCCCGAAGCTCTGTTTTTTACTCTACATTAAGATAAAGGATCACAATGCCTTTAGTTTGGATTGGTGGCTTATTGCTATTACTGAAGTTGTTCGAAGTAGGCCCCTTCGTGAATGTATCGTGGTGGTGGATCATTGTGCCTTTAGCATTAGCGTTTGTTTTTTTTGAGATCATAGAGCCTCTGTTTGGGCTCGATAAGAAAAAAGCTCACGATGAGTTAGAAAAAGCAAAGCAAAGGCGTGTGAAACAGCAGTTAGATAAAAATAAGCATCCTCGATAGGGCGCTTATTTTCAATTACTTAAATTCCATTTCTACATTATTGCTGGCTAAGTGCAAAGCCTAAGAGAGTGCTCTAGCACGACAAGGCAAAGCAGCTCTGACAAAGAGGGTTTAGAAATAGAAAGGATTAGCATTCAAATAAAAAGCCACTTCCAGTGGCTTTTTATTTTGATTCAAACTGCAATTTCCAGAAACAGAAACTGCAGGAGACGCTGTTTATTTTCCAGCAGCGGCTTGAACAACAGAGATTTCACTGCGTTTACCTTCTTTATAGGTAAATAAGGTAAGGGCGCCGTTTTTAATATCGCCTTTATTATCAAAAGCAATTTTTCCGGTTACCCCATCATAGCTAACACTAGAGAGCGCTGGCAGGTATTTGGCAGGCTCTGTTGAGTTAGCCTTTTTCATAGCCTCTACCATCACCATGGTGGCGTCATAAACATAAGGGGCGTAAACCTGAACATCCAGGTTATATTTGGTTTTGTAGCGGGTTTTGAAGTCTTCCATGGCTTTTTTCTTGCTGCCTTCTACTCCTCCCGCCTCTGCACAGACAACCTGGCCATCGCTCATGCCATCACCAGCCAGCTTAACAAGCCCTTCTGTACAAATACCATCACCCCCCATGAATTTGGCATTGATACCCAAGGTTTTCATTTGTTTCATCATAGGGCCTGCAACCGCGTCCATTCCACCAAAAAAGACTACATCGGGTTTGGCAGCCTTAATTTTTGTTAGGATAGCTTGAAAATCAGTAGCTTTGTCATTGGTAAATTCGCGACCGACAATCTTTCCTCCAGCACCTTTAACTGCTTTTTCAAACTCATCAGCTACGCCCTGTCCATAGGCAGTCCGGTCATCAATGACGGCAATGGATTTAGCCTTCATGGTATTGACAGCATAACGGCCCAGCGTGCCTCCTAAAGCCGTGTCATCTGCAACCACGCGAAAGGTGGTTTTGAAAGACTGACGGGTAAACTTGGGGTTGGTGGCAGAAGGAGAAATCTGCGGGATACCGGCATCCGAATAAATTTTGGAAGCAGGAATGGAAGTCCCCGAGTTTAAATGTCCAATGACGCCCGCTACTTTGGCATCCACCAGTTTTTGGGCGGCGGCGGTGCCTTGTTTTGGATCAGCCGCGTCATCTTCCATTACCCCCTCGAACTTAACTTTTTTACCGCCTATGGTTACACCCTTAGTATTTAGATCATCAATAGCCATTTTGAAGCCATTTTCATTATCTTTACCTAAATGAGCAATAGAACCTGTAGTAGGGGCAACATGCCCGATTTTTACGACTAACTCCTGCGCACTTGCAGA
Source organism: Burkholderiaceae bacterium (assembly GCA_019695155.1). GTDB lineage: Bacteria > Pseudomonadota > Gammaproteobacteria > Burkholderiales > Burkholderiaceae_C > Piscinibacterium. Next base: position 8,051 of record JAIBAO010000065.1, read on the forward strand.
AGTAGTAAACAGACCGGCGATCGCGCTTGCAAGAATGATTTTGTTTAAAGCCATATCTTTTCTCCAGGTAAAAAGTTAGCAATTGATTAATAAACTAGCTTAGAGCTCTTTTTGACAAAAAATCAGTATAAACGTCCCAAAACATTATCCTAAGAGATATTTGTTGTAAACGTTGGAGTAACAGCTTTGACCTACCGTACTTACCCTTAGTTTTATTAAAACTCTTGCATTGCAACAAAATTAATTTATTTTATAAAGAGTTTGATTACTAGGATACTGTTTTTAATAGCAAGGGTTTAAGTAAAGGCCATACATTAGCCAGTATTTTTTCTTGAGCCGCCTCATTGGGGTGAATTCTATCTGGCTGAAAAGCACTTAAGTCTTGTCCAAACCCTTCGAATAAAAAAGGTAAATAGACTGCTTTATGCTGGGTTGAGACTTTTTTGAAAATATTCCGGAACTGTGCAGCATATTGCATTCCGTAATTTGGAGGTATGTCCATGCCCAGTATCATCAACTCTGAGCGGTTATTGCGGACTGTTTTTGCCATGCGATCCATATTTTCATGGGTAGCTTTAATGGATAGGCCTCGTAAAGCATCATTGCCCCCTAGTTCTAAAATGACAATACTTGGAGAATGCTGTTTAATAAGAGCGTCGATTCGGTTTGCTCCCCCGCTAGTAGTTTCTCCGCTAATACTTGCATTGACTATTCTATGAGGAAATTTTTCCTTAATCAGAGTGTTTTGTAACAACGTAACCCATCCACTTCCCCGCTTTAAGCCATATTCAGCTGAAATACTGTCGCCTACTACTAGAATAATAGGCGCAAGTGAAGGTTCTTGCGGTTTTTTTGCTTGTGCGACGGGCAGTATAAGTAAAGGCGCTAGTATAAAAGCCAATACTGTTGTGAGGGTTTTGCGAAAGAATCCTTGCATACTGTTTCCAATATCTATTTTTAACAGCAAATTATGAATACATTTTCTCATCAAGATCTACCACAGGCTAGCACGACCGTACTTTTCGCTAAAGATGTTAACAAGATTGTCTATGATGTGGACGGTGAGTTAACGATTTTGCAGAATGTAAATTTGTCGATTCAATCAGGGCAAACCGTAGCATTAGTAGGGGCATCCGGTTCTGGAAAATCTACACTTCTGGCATTGCTGGCAGGCTTGGATAGTGCAAGTAGTGGAGAAATCCGTCTGTTTAACCAGCCCCTTAGTGGAATGGATGAAAATGCGCGTGCAAAGCTTAGAAGAAACCGAGTAGGATTTGTATTTCAAACGTTCCAATTATTGCCCCATCTTTCGGCACTAGAAAATGTGGCACTGCCTCTTGAAATTGGAGGTGCATCTAATAATGCACAAGTGCGAGAAAAGGCTACTTTTATGCTCGAAAGAGTAGGTTTAGGCAAGCGACTGACGCATACTCCTCGCACCTTGTCAGGGGGAGAACAGCAGCGGGTGGCTCTTGCTCGTGCCTTTGTAACGCAACCCCAGCTTGTATTTGCAGATGAGCCTACCGGTAGTTTAGATGCAGCGACGGGTGCAAGGATTATGGATTTAATGTTCAGTTTAAATCAAGAGCAGCAAGCAACGTTGATACTGGTAACGCATGACTCTCATTTAGCGGCCAAATGTTCCCGCCGGTTCCACACAGAGGCTGGCCACGTAATAGAAGTACAGGACTAAGCATTAAAAACCTGAATCTAATTCGCTCCCGATTTTAATAATTCTGGCATTGTTGCATTGTTGAATTGACAGCAAATAACTTATTCAGGGAAAATAGAATATTGAATAATTAATCTTTATAGAAAGGGCGTTTAAATGCCATCAATTGATGAGATTCGTGCCCAGATTCAGGCATTACAAAAACAAGAGCGAGAAATTCTTTTAAAAGAAAAAGATGCAGTAATTTCTCAGATTAAGAAACAAATCGCAGAGTACAACCTGACAGCCTCAAACCTCGGGTTTACTGCAAAGAAAAGTGCAGGGTCTCAAAAAACCAAGGTAACGAGTAGTTCTGGCAAATTAACTAAATATAAAAAAGGGGATGAAACCTGGTCTGGGGGCCGCGGCCCTAAACCTAAATGGGTCAAGGCTGTCTTGGATGCCGGAGAAGATATTGAAAAATATAAAGTCAACTAAATAAACGGCTTTTTTACATAAAATCTATAAGAAATTTTGTAAAAAATTATTTTTCTGTTTGCTATTGCTAAGTTTATTCCGTTTTTAAATCATTTGCGTTTTGGGCTTCGCGCCTAGACACAAATGATTGAGAAATGGAATTCTATGCCCCTCGCTATCAGAGGCCTCTAGATAATACTTTTGTTGTGCGATCAGGATCAGGTCTACAGATCACGGGGTGGACTCAAAGCGGCCAGCTTTTCGGTTTTTGCGCACCTTATTCCATTCAAATACTTCCCCTCCCATGGCAACATATACACCAGCAGGTAAAGCTTGTGCTAAGGCAATAGCATATCCGAGGTTAAAGAGTGCATCACTGTTGCTAACCTCATAAGGCACCATGGCACCAGTGAGAACGATGGTGCGGGCCACTTTGCCCTTGGTTGAGGAAGCGAGCGTGCTTCCCAATTTCTGTGCGGTCTCTGGCATCGTATCGGTACCGTGAACCACCACAATATGAGGCTCTGCAGCGACTGAACAGGCTGCCAAAATCCGCTCCCTGTCGATTTCCTGCATATCTAATGAATCCAGAAGAGGTAATTCTGTTACCGCCACAGGTATAGTGACTCGGCAGCGCTCTAATATGCTGTGTAGATGGGTTTGGCTAAACCTTAAGGTGCCTTCAATAGGATCATAGTGTTTATCAAAAGTACCACCGGTAGCGATGATGCGCAGGCTCATAAAAATAGGGCTTTTGTTAAAAAATGCCGATGCACAGAGTATTCTAAAGGCGAGTTTAAAGGCGAGTTTTACCCCGCCTCTTTTATGCAGTGAGGGCAAACTCAGTCTGCATACTGACCTGCTGCTTTGATAATAGGTGCCCAGCGCGCTATTTCAGCTTTAGAGAACTCTCCCAAGGCTTTGGGAGTGGCGCGTTCAGCTGGATAGATTTCTGCTCCCAGTTTACTCATGCGATCCCGAAAAGCAGCGTCTTTGAGTCCTTCGTTTAGGGAAGACACTAGTTTGTCAATTACAGCTTTAGGCGTGCCTTTAGGAGCCCACAGTCCATGCCATACTGCGACCTGAAACCCAGGAAAGCCACTTTCAGCGAGGGTGGGCAGATCTGCAAAATTACTGAGACGTTTTGGGCTGGTGACAGCATAAGCTTTGACGCGGCCAGCTTTAATCTGTTCAGTGGTATTAGTCGTTTGATCACATAAAAAATCTACCTGTTTACCAATCAAGGCAGTCATTGCATCGGCTGTACCTTTAAATGGAACGGTTTGTATTTCAGTTTTAATCGCGTTTTGAAAGATCAGTCCGCATAAGTGGGATGCTGAACCTAAGCCTGCATTGGCAAAGTTCATTTTGGCACTGTTAGCTTTTACATAAGTTATAAATTCGGAAAGGTTTTTGGCGGGGAAGTCTGAACGTGCGATGAGTGTCATCGGCACTTCAGCAACGAGGCCTATCGGTTCAAAGTCGGTCGCGGGATCATAGGAAAGTTTGCGGTACAGTGAAGGTGCAGTTGCAAAACCGATATGCATCAACAACAGGCTATAGCCATCATTAGCAGCTTTTGCTACTTTTGCTGTTCCAAGGGTTCCTCCAGCGCCTGCAGAATTTTCCACAACTATTTGTTGCCCTAGGGATTTGCGCATCCCTTCAGCCAGGGCCCGTGCCACATTATCCGTAGGCCCTCCTGCTGAAAACGGTACTACCAAGGTGACAGGTTTGCTTGGGTAAGTATCAGCTACCGTAACGCCTATGAAAAGAGACAGTATTCCTGCCAGAAGAGATTTGGAAAATACACGCATACAATAAAACTCCCAAAAAATTTATAGGGTATTAGCTGTTCAAAAGAAATTTTACTATGTAGATTGTTTATTCACCATCTGTGAAAACCCCCATGAATTCTAAAGGCGAGAAGTTTGATTCTTTAAAATATTCTTAAAACTTAATTCTCAATAAATTGAGCAAACTCACTGACGGCGACACGTTCTGTAACCAGGGAGTTTTCGATTTTACTGTAATCGGCATAGCCTAAAGCCATACCACATACCAACATTTCTTCTTCACTAAATCCCAGTTGATCGGCGATGATGCGATGAAACTGCGTCCATGCAGCTTGTGGGCAAGTATCCAAGCCACGTGCGCGAGCAGCAAGCATAATGTTTTGCAAAAACATACCGTAATCTAGCCAACTGCCCTGTTGCATGACCCGGTCGATAGAAAAAATAAGCCCTACCGGGGCATCAAAAAAAGAAAAGTTACGCCCATGCTGAGCGTGCATTCCTTGTTTGTCTTCTTTGCGCAAACCCAGTAAGCCATATAAATCCAAACCGACTTTCCGTCGTCTCTCAATGTAAGGGCTTACCCATTGATGGGGGTAATAAGCGTATTCTTCTTTATGGAGGGCCGTTTCCTGGGGGTTGTTCCAAACCTGAAGCACTGCCTCTACAAGTCGCATCTTGGCTGCACCTGTTAGCACACGCACCTTCCAGGGTTGTGTGTTGGTACCGGAAGGGGCGCGCGCAGCAGTTTGCAGAATAGCTTCAATGTCGTGACGGGGTATCTCGGCGGGCAAGAAAGCGCGAATCGACTTTCGAGAGCAGATGATTTCGTCGATCAGGCGGCTGCGTTCGGTGGTAGCTAAATTTTTAAAATCTGTGGAATGGTGGGGAGGCATAGTGTTGGGGAAAAGATTTTTTAGACAAGCAGAGAAAGTTTATTTTAGAGTGAAATATTTCAGGGTTTCATAAAAGGCTACTAACTGTAGGTTAATGAAACTTAAAAAGAAAAATGTTTTAAAAGATCCATAAATATTCATAGGTTTAACAGAAAATCTAGAAAATTTTGCTAGTAAATAATTCAAAATGTAAGCCGATAAAAAAGTTATTCTGCCGCTGAATGTAGGAATATATCCTTAGTGATACTCTTGCTCTACAGCAGGCCTAGTGGATTAATAAGAAGCGTATGAAAGTTCAGTTACTTAGTGACTTGCATTTTGAAGTGGATCCGACTTTTCAGCCTCAAGTGGCTGCAGATGCCCAATTGCTCGTTCTGGCTGGAGATATCGGGGCTGCTGCCAATACCCCTCTGGCCCTCCATGGAAGAGATGATTTTTATTTGTCACGTTTTTCCCCGAGGCTAGGAAACTGGCCCGTTCCAGTTGTGTATGTCCCCGGCAATCATGAATTTGATGGGCAGGATTTTGATGAAGGCTATAAAACGTTGCGGACGCTAGTTGAGTCATTAGGGATTGTTTGGCTCGAAAGAGAATCCCTAATATTTCAAGGGGTAAGGATGTTAGGCACAACCTTATGGACAGATTTTGATGCCTTAAGTGATAGACCTGACAGTATGCCGGGCGCGATGACGCATAATTTAAGGATGCGGGAAAAAGCCTTTCGCGCGGCTAATTTTTATTTAAGTAAAACGGGTACCACCCGTTACGGTTTGCCTTTTGATGCACAGGCTGTCAGAGAACAAGCGCTGGTCTGCCAACAGTGGTTGCGTGAGAAGCTGTCTAGCCCTTTTGAGGGGAAGACCCTCGTGATTACGCACTTTGCCCCTAGCCTGAAAAGCCATGATCCGCGCTATGGGGTAAACCCTGGTACTGTCGGGTTTTGTAATGCTTTGGAAGATTTGCTTGGGCAGGCAGATGTTTGGCTGCATGGGCACTTACATTGTGCCAGTAACTATCGGGTAGGCAAATGCAGAGTTATGGCTAACCCCTTAGGCTATTACAGAAAAAGAGAACAAAGTGATTTTTTACCGCAGTATGTAGTTACGATTTAAAACGATAAAGGTTTTAGCTAAAGAAAAGCTGTTTCGCTTACACTTCTATCCATTAAAAAAATCTAAGAAAAATATGCTTGCTTTTATTATCAGACGCTTACTTCAGGCTGTGATGGTGATGTTATCGGTCGCCTTCATCTCTTTTTTGCTTTTTCAGTATGTGGGCGATCCCGTCACTTTTATGCTGGGCCAGGAAGCTACCCCAGAAGAAAGGGCGCGATTGCGCAGTGATTTAGGCTTAGATCAACCCTTTGTGGTGCAGTTTGGACGTTTTGTGAGTAATGCAGCACAGGGAGAGTTTGGATTATCTTTACGGCAGGGCAGAAAGGTCTCCACTCTCATCAAAGAGCGACTTCCTGCTACTCTAGAGTTATCCTTTGCAGCAGTAATTATTGCGCTAATTGCCGGAATTCCTCTTGGAGTTTATACCGCTTTACGAAGGCGAGGATTTCTCTCTCAGTTTTTTCAGATATTTTCTTTACTGGGAGTTGCTCTGCCAACTTTCTTGATTGGCATTTTGCTTATTTTGGTATTTGCTGTTCTCTTAGGTGTATTACCTTCTTATGGGCGAGGTGAGACGCTTTCTCTTGGAGGGTGGAACACTGCCTTACATACGGTTGAGGGCTGGAAACATTTAATTTTGCCGGCAGTTACTTTGTCACTTTTCCAGATGACCTTGATTATGCGATTGGTACGATCGGAAATGCTGGAAGTGCTTCGTACGGATTACATCAAATTTGCCCGCGCGCGCGGTTTGCAAAATCGCACGGTTTATTTTGGCCATGCTTTGAAGAATACCCTTGTGCCGGTAATGACCATTATTGGGTTACAGCTTGGATCGATTATTGCATTTGCCATTATTACTGAAACGGTATTTCAATGGCCTGGGATGGGATTGTTATTTATTCAAGCAGTCCAGTTTGCTGATATTCCCGTCATGGCTGCTTATTTGTGCTTGATCGCGCTGGTGTTTGTCATCATTAATTTAATTGTGGATTTGCTGTATTTTTTGGTGGACCCACGTTTGCGTGTTGAGCGTGCGGCAGGAGCCCATTAAGTTATGTATTCCTCTACGCCCTCTGTTTTGCATCATGACGGCCAGTCTCCCCCGTTGATGGCGGTAACAGGCTTTATTCAAGGATGGAAAGAAGAATTAGCGGCAGTTCGGCAGGATCTGCATGCACATCCTGAGTTGGGTTTTGAAGAACACCGCACAGCGCGGGTTATTGCGCAGGCACTGGGTTTGATGGGGGTTGAGGTACATACCGGTATTGGTCGCACAGGAGTGGTGGCTGTTGTTGAGGGCAAAGCGAATAAGAGTGGCCGCCTGATAGGGTTGCGGGCCGATATGGATGCCTTACCGATGACGGAGTGTAATACCTTTTCTCATCGTTCAGTGAACCCAGGCCGTATGCATGCCTGTGGTCATGATGGCCATAGCACAATGTTGTTAGGCGCTGCACGTTATCTGGCGCAAACACGCAATTTTGATGGCACAGCGGTATTAATTTTTCAGCCGGGCGAAGAAGGATATGGTGGTGCCCGCGAGATGATTGCTGATGGATTATTCACCCGCTGGAATGTCGATGCAGTGTACGCACTACACAACTGGCCTTCGCTGGAACCTGGTCAAATAGGGGTTTCCCCAGGACCTACGATGGCTGCAGCAGATAAGGTTGAAATCATTGTCACTGGTCGTGGTGGACACGGCGCACATCCCTATCAGGCTATTGATCCGGTATTGGTGGCAGCTCATATTATTACTGCCGCGCAAAGCATCGTATCGCGCAATGTTAGTCCGCTAGATTCTGCAGTGGTTAGCCTTTGCGCCATGGAAGCAGGGTGTCTGGATGCCATGAGTGTTATTCCTGATCAAGCCAAGTTGGTGGGGACAATCCGCACCTTTAAAACTACCGTACAAGAAATGGTAGAGACCCGCTTGCGGCTTTTAGCACAGTCTATCGCCCAGGGTTTTGGTGCAACTGCACAGGTTAAATACACCCGCATTTATCCTGCAACAATTAACCATCCCTATCAGGCGAAATTTGCTGCAGATATTGCTGCAGGCCTGGTAGGTGAAGCGAATGTGCAGCGAGATTTTCCGCCTTCAATGGGAGCAGAAGATTTTTCCTTTATGTTACAGGCCAAACCTGGTGCTTATTTACGGTTAGGGCAGGGTGGGGCAGCACAAGGAAAGCTGTTACACAATCCAAAATATGATTTTAACGATGAAGTCATTCCTTTGGGGGCAAGTTTACTGGCTTGTCTGGTAGAGCAATCTATGCCTTTGGATGATGCTTCAGCTAACTCATAAATCAGCATAGTCGATAACGATGAAGGTATAAGAAAAACATGAGCACCAGTACGATAACGCAAAGCTCAACTTGGTTAGAACGCTTTTGGCAAAGCGATATATTGCATAGTTTTAAACGCTCGCCGGTAGCTATTGTTGCAGCCTTTATTGCTAGCATCATGGTAGGTGCAGCGGTATTAGCACCTGTGATTGCTCCGCATGATGTATTTGATTTATCTACTGTTGAGTTAAGCGATGCACGCCTGCCTCCAGCCTGGATAGAAGGAGGAAAGTCCAAGTTTATTTTTGGCACTGATGATCAGGGCCGCGATATCCTTTCCACCCTCATGTATGGTTCCCGTATTTCGCTGCTTGTAGGCTTAGCCTCTGTTGCACTCTCTCTTCTCTTAGGGGTGACCTTGGGTTTAGTTGCAGGTTATGCGGGAGGAAAAGTTGATGCATTGATCATGCGGATTGCTGATGTGCAATTATCTTTTCCCGCCATTCTCATCGCTTTGCTGATTGATGGCGTTGCACGTGCTGCCATGCCGAAAGATGCGCATAGTCAACTGGCGCTCTTTGTGCTTATCGTTGCTATTGCGTTGTCTAACTGGGTGCAATATGCACGGACCGTGCGGGGTTCTACGATGGTAGAAAAAAACAAAGAATATGTTCAAGCCGCTCGGGTGATTGGAGTCAGTTCCTTAAGAATCATGTCTAAGCATGTGCTGCCCAATGTCATGGGCCCCGTCTTGGTACTGGCAACGGTTAATATTGCTACGGCCATTATCACAGAAGCCACTCTCTCTTTTCTAGGAGTGGGGGTTCCTTCAACCTCCCCTTCACTGGGTACTTTAATTCGAATTGGCAATGATTTTCTTTTTTCGGGAGAGTGGTGGATCACTATTTTTCCCGGGTTGGCCTTAGTGGCCCTGGTTCTTTCTGTTAACTTATTAGGAGATTGGCTGCGCGATGCCTTAAATCCTAAACTGCAGTAAAACCTATACACAGGGGGTGTACAACAACGCCTATATGGAGTGCACAATGAAGCTAAAACTTGCGGTAATTGCCAAAACTGCCCTACTAAGCCTTGTTTGCTCGGTATTAAGCGCCTGTACTACTACTTTTTCGCAGTTAGATGGACGCCCTTTTGGTTTAATAGATTCAACCTTGTATCCGGTGCAGGTCAGTAAAGTTGATGGCAGGTCTTATAGCGGTAATCCAATCTGGGTTGAACCGGGGAAAAGACAAATCACTTTGTTGGCTCCCCCTGAAAAATATGGGCGCCTAGGTACAGAAAAAACGATGGAAGTTATGGTAGGAAACTGTGAGCGCATCGTTTTTGGTGCTCGACGTCCTTCTTATTTACGGGCTGCATGGGAACCGGAAATTGTTGAGCGGGAACCTCTGGCGGGGTGTAAGCGCAAAGCAGATGCATTACCTCAGTCTTGAACGCCTCAGTTCATTTATGAGTTTATAAAAAATAACACCACATTAGATAAAGAGCTTTTATGAGTGCACCGCTGCTAGAAGTTAAAAATCTTAAGGTAGAGTTTCCTACGCGGCATGGTCTTTTGACCGCTATTGATGATGTGAGTTTTACGATAGCCCCTGGTGAAGTACTGGGGGTAGTGGGAGAGTCTGGCGCCGGAAAATCGATTACCGGTACTGCAATTATCGGTTTGCTAGAACCCCCTGGACGGATTGCGCAAGGAGAGATTCTGCTGAACGGTAAACGTATCGATAATTTATCTTACGATCAGATGCGTGCTATTCGAGGCCGGGAAATTGGCGCCATTTTTCAGGATCCTTTAACTTCGCTGAATCCTTTATATACCGTTGGTCGGCAGCTCACTGAGACCATTCAAACCCATCTGGATCTGAGTGCAGAAGCTGCGCGCAAGCGTGCCATAGAACTTCTTGCGCAAACGGGCATTCCTGCCCCAGATAAACGAGTGGATCAATATCCGCACCAGTTTTCAGGCGGTATGCGGCAGCGGGTAGTGATTGCCTTGGCCTTAGCTGCTAACCCAAAATTATTAATTGCGGATGAACCGACGACCGCGCTGGACGTCAGTATTCAAGCGCAAATTATTCAATTAATCAAAACATTATGTCGGGAACATGGCACAGCGGTGATGCTGGTTACGCATGATATGGGTGTAATTGCTGAAACCGCTGACAGAGTAGCGGTGATGTATGCTGGAAGAGTGGCAGAAATTGGGCCCGTCAGTCAGGTTATCCATTCTCCTCAGCATCCTTATACGCGCGGTTTAATGGGCAGCATACCCAAGATGGGTGCTGATGTTCTGAGACTTGCCCAGATTGATGGTGCGATGCCTCGTTTAAACGCTATTCCTTCAGGCTGTGCCTTTAATCCTCGTTGCCCGCAAGCTATGGAACGCTGCAGAAAAGAGCGGCCTGAGCTATTACCCACGGAAACTACCCACGCTGCTTGCTGGCTCCATAGTGTGGAGAAACCAGTCATTACCTCATCGCCTCTTCATGGACTTTCCGAAGGGAAAATGCTGGAAGATGCTTAATAATAGAGCGCTTCCTTTTTCAGCTAAAGATTGCATGGGTTTTCTAAGCTCCAAGATTCTTTTTATTTAAATGATTGCAACTATTTATGAGTGCTGTCCTTTCAGAAATGTCACATCCAAGCTCAGAAGCATTGATCAATAATGTTGTTCTCAAAGCTGACAACATCGCCAAGGTTTTTGATGTTTCACCCCCCTGGCTTAATCGAATCATTGAACGCAAGGGAAAATCTTTACTGCGGGCTGTGGACGGCGTCAGCTTTGAAATTCAAAGGGGAGAGACTCTGGCTCTTGTAGGCGAATCCGGTTGTGGCAAATCCACTGTTGCACGGCTACTCGTTGGTTTATATGACAGTAGTCAGGGCAATATTTATTTTGAAGGTCAAAACATTCAGGTATTGAAAACACCCGCAGGACGGCGTTTGCGTCAAAAAATGCAAATGATTTTTCAGGATCCCTACGCCAGCCTAAACCCGCGCTGGCGTGTGCTGGACATTATTGCCGAACCTATTCGGGAACATAAGCTACTTCCTGAAGACAAAATTGCAGACCGTGTAGCTGAGTTGCTTCAGCAGGTGGGTTTAAACCCTGCCGATGGCAGCAAATATCCGCACCAGTTTTCCGGAGGCCAGCGTCAGCGCCTCTCCATTGCCCGCGCACTGGCTACTCAAGCCGAATTTTTAGTATGTGATGAGCCTACCAGTGCACTGGATGTTTCTGTGCAAGCCCAGGTGCTGAACCTGATGAAAGATTTGCAGCGGCAGTTTGGGTTAACGTATTTATTCATCAGCCATAATCTGCAGGTAGTGCATCATGTGGCAGACCGGGTAGGGGTCATGTACCTAGGCAAGCTTGTGGAGCTAGCTCCTAAAAAAGAACTATTTGCTCATCCTCGCCACCCTTATACCCGTATGTTATTGGATGCCATTCCGGACCTTGAAATGACGGGGCGTGCCCGTACCCCCGTTGCAGGAGAAGTGCCTAATCCTCTTAATCCTCCCAGTGGTTGCAGCTTTCATCCCCGCTGCCCTCATGCAACTGAACGCTGCAAAAAAGAGATACCTGAGGCCCGGCTTTATAAGGGTACGACGCTAGTAGCTTGCCATGCGGTAGAGGAAGCCCGCTTGTGATGGAGTAAAAATTAGGGCACAGCCCCTAACATTTTTACCCGTGCGAGTTTGAACCCCTCAGTAAAACCCTTGCTTGAAATTCTTGTGTAGAGCCTTATATTCAAAGCAGGTTTTTATAAGGATTTTTCCATGAAGCGTATCTTTCTGTTTGTGCTCACCAATTTTGCGGTTGTCCTGGTGCTCGGTATAGTGGCTAGCGTGCTTGGAATCAACCGCTATTTGACTGCTCAAGGCCTGAATTTGCCTGTTTTACTGGGTTTTGCTCTAGTAATGGGTTTTGGCGGGGCTTTTATTTCCCTACTGCTGAGCAAAACTATTGCGAAATGGTCGACGGGAGCCAAAATCATTTCTCAGCCCAGCAATCAGACCGAAGCCTGGATAGTGGAAACGGTACGTAAATTTGCAGAGACGGCCAAAATCGGCATGCCGGAAGTCGCTATTTTTGAAGGTGAGCCCAATGCTTTTGCCACCGGAGCCTTTAAAAACTCTGCCTTAGTGGCAGTCTCGACGGGTTTATTAAACAATATGACTAAAGAAGAGGTAGAAGCTGTTATTGGGCATGAGGTGGCCCATGTCGCAAATGGAGATATGGTCACGATGACGCTCATCCAGGGAGTCATGAACACCTTTGTAATTTTTATTAGCCGCATCGTAGGCTATTTTGTTGACAAGGTTTTGCTACGCAATAATAACGATGCGCCTGGAATAGGATATTACGCCGCTGTTGTAGTGATGGATATATTGTTAGGGCTACTAGCAGCGATTATTGTGGCTTGGTTTAGCCGCCACCGGGAATATCGCGCCGATGCGGGTGCTGCGCAATTAATGGGTCGCAAACAGCCAATGATCAATGCCTTGGGGCGGCTAGGTAGCTTGACTTCTGCAGAGCTGCCAAAATCGCTGCAAGCTTTGGGAATTAATGGAAAAGTAGGTGCTTTGTTTGCTAGCCATCCTCCTATTGAAGAGCGTATTAAAGCCTTGCAAGCTCTTCAATAAGCAGCTGTAGGGGAGGTCTGGCGGTTTAAGGCAAATTTAAATTTCAGAAAGTTTTGCTTAATGTCCGGACAAACGCTATCGCAAAAAATCTGGCTCAGCCTTGTTTCTATTGTTTTGGCCATAGGCCTAGGTTTTACTGCCCCTTTACTGTCCAGCCGAGATACAAAAATTGAACCTCGCGGCATTACGCCGCGAGGTCCGCTGCAAGCTCATGAACAAAGTATTGTCAATTTATTTGAGACTGCGGCACCTTCGGTAGCTTACCTCACCACGGAAATTGTTCAGCAAACCAGCTGGTCTGCTGCGGAAATAGGGCAGGGAGCGGGGACCGGCTTTGTATGGGATTTAGCTGGGCACATCGTGACCAATCATCACGTCGTGGAAGGAGCCCGTCGTGTATTTGTACAGCTAGATGCAGGCCAGCCAATTGCAGCGACCGTCGTAGGCCGCGCACCGGAATATGATCTCGCTGTAGTAAAACTCACCAGTCTACCTGCGAATCTGAAGCCTATTCCCTTAGGGAGCAGTCGCGATTTAAAAATTGGCCAAACCGTCTACGCTATTGGTAACCCTTTCGGATTGTCACGTACTTTAACCCAGGGTTTAGTAAGCGCTCTGGATCGGGAACTGCCCACGACCGACTATCGCGAGGTCGCTGGAGTTATTCAAACGGATGCAGCCATTAATCCCGGTAATTCCGGAGGCCCTTTATTGGATTCAGCAGGCAGACTGGTAGGTGTGAACACCGCTATCCGCTCAAGCTCCGGTAGCTCGGCGGGCATTGGCTTTGCCATTCCTGCTGATTTGGTTAACCGCGTTGTTCCCAGCCTTATTGCCCGGGGGCGCGCTCCTTTACCGGGGATTGGTATTAATCCTGTTCGGCCAGACGTAGTGGCGCGGGCGGGTATTTCAGGAGTAGTCATTGGCCAGGTGGGCAGAAGAACACCAGCAGCGCAAGCGGGTCTTATTCCCTTGGATCCTAATACCGGCCGACTGGGAGATGTGATCGTAGCGGTCAATGGGCGGCGGGTAGAAACCGTCTCTAGTTTTGTTGCAGAACTAGAGAAGGTAGGTATTGATAATATTGCCGAATTGACCGTGCAAAATGGAAAAACCGAACGTAAGGTACGGCTGAAAGTTGTTGATGTAGGGACATTTTCATAAAAACAAAGGCGCTTGAAACCTGTTTCTCCTAGCCGGTGTTTGCTTTTACTCTCGAATGTTTTTTTGCCTATCTTTTGTAGGCATCTTGCTTCCTTGAGTCCTGCTACGCCACAAGCTTTAAAACCCAACCCGAATGCTGCGCCACCTTCTAGTAGTTTCATGGAAAATCTGAGTTAAAAGTTCTTGCAACTGGTGGTTTTGACATTTTTTCTTCCTAATGCGCTGAGATTTCTATTCCAAATGTCTCTTGCCTAAACAGGTTGCCGAAGACTGTGATCTGGCAGGGCAAGCGAGAGCGATACGCAAGGATTTAGAAAGCTAGGTGTTGTCCACTCTATGTTTTGGGCTAGTGGCCAAAACCCCTTACACACCTTGCCCAGCCTTGCCAGGACCAACGCCGATTGCGTTTTGCTGCTTGTGATGCTTTTCAGGCCTTCTCAATCGTTAGAAAAAATATACACACTGCTAGCCAGTGTCCAAGACTCAGCTTTAAAATATATCTTTATTTCTCTATCTACTTTAACTTGCAAGGGGAAAAGCCATGACAAGCTGCTCAATAATTATCCTTTGCAGATCAGTCAAGCATCTGAGCTTTTACAGCGTTCTTGATTAGAGACCCAGTGCTCTCTTACATAAGTTGTGAATAAGTTTTTGATACCTTAATCAGGATAGCTCTGCTTAACATTGCCTGGTCTGCCTTTTCTTTCATTTTTGAAAATAAGGAATTCTTATGGGCAATGCTGTCCGATATTTGTCTGCGCGCGCTAGACTAGTTGCTGCAGAAAACACCTGGATCGAAGGTGAGGCGATCCAACAACTTCTCACCACTGCTGAATTACCCGGTATGCAATGCGTTGCAGGTTTACCTGATCTGCACCCTGGGAGAGCTTACCCCGTGGGAGCAGCCTTTTTCTCTACCGAACGCTTTTATCCTGCCCTGATAGGAGGTGATATTGGCTGTGGTATGGCGCTTTGGAAAACGGATATTGCATTACGCAAATCCAGTTTAGAAAAACTAAGTAAACGCTTGGGCAATATCGATGGCCCGCTGGATGAGTCCTACCAAAGCACAATTGAACAGGCAAGCCTACCTTTCACAGGCTTCGAATCAAGTCTGGGCACAATTGGTGGAGGTAATCATTTCGCTGAATTGCAGCAAATCGATACCATCTACGACAGTGCTACCTGTAACAGCTTGGGGTTAAGCAAAGCATACGCCCTTTTGTTGATACACAGTGGTTCACGGGGTCTAGGGGGCCAAATTTTGCGTCAGCATATAGACCAGTATGGGCATAAAGGACTTTTAGAAAATACTATTGAAGCTAAACAATACCTTGATTCCCATGCATTAGCTTTACGATATGCAGTGCTTAATCGCTCCCTAATTGCACAGCGTATGCTCAAGCGTTGGCGTAGTGAAGGACAATGCTGCATAGACTTAAACCATAACCTGCTTAGCCCCTGTATTCATAAGGGGCTAAGTGGCTGGCTGCACCGTAAAGGAGCCACACCGGCGGACAACCCATGGGCCGTTATTCCCGGTTCTCGGGGAGATTACAGCTTACTGGTAAAGCCAAAATCTTCTGAGCAAAGCCTTTATTCATTAGCCCATGGAGCAGGGCGGCGCTGGATGCGAAGTGAATGCAAAGCTCGCTTAAGCCAGCGCTACAGCCCACAAGAGCTCAGCCGCACGAAATTGGGAAGCCACGTTATTTGCCAAGACAAGGCCTTAATTTATGAGGAAGCTCCTGAGGCTTACAAATCTCTGGATAGTGTGATGCAGGCCTTGCTGGAAGCGGATCTAATTGAACCTGTAGCACGACTTAAACCTCTTCTGACATATAAAACCGCCGGAGGAGCTTGCGTATGATTTTGCTGCAGATCTTCAGTGCCCAGGCCCTAACCGATGTCCACTCGTAGGGCCCACTGCCAATGTTTTAGAAAAATATTTCTGTACGCTTGTTAAAAGCATTCTAAAAAATGCAAAGAAATTAATATCTACTTTTTGAAAAGATCGTTTGTGCATGATTTTATTCGCTCAAATGCTTCAGTAAGAATAGCTTCTGATGTTGAATAGCAAATCCTTATATGCCCTTCAGATTGAGATTCAAACCAATTTACTCCACCTGGAATTAGAGCCACATGTGCAGTTTTTAATATTTTTGCAACCATTTCTTCAGAGTTAAGCTCAGTATTTTTTAATTGAGGGAATGCTAAATAAGTAGCGTCCGGAAAATTGTTTTTAAAAAAAGGAATCTCTTCAATAAATTCAAAAGTTAATTTTCGCATTTTTGAAAGATGATTTTGAAACGCTTTTAACCAATCATCACATTGGGTGAGTGCCGTCATACCAATAACTTGAGCAAGAACAGATATACCAAAAGCTGTTGTAGCATGTTCAGATGCTTGATAGATTTGATTAAAAGTTAGTTCATCAGGCGCTATAACATACCCAACTCGATGCCCTGCTAATGCGAAGTTTTTAGATAAACCTGAAACGATTAATACCCGTTCATAATGCGAAAGGACTGAGGATCGAATACTTATACAAGGTTTTTCAAAAAAAATATCAGACCAGATTTCATCAGAAACTATCCAGAGATTATATTCTTTAGCAATATCAATTATGGTTTCAAGATGTTCTTTTTGAATAATTTTTCCCAAAGGATTATTTGGATTACACAAAAAAATGGCACGCGTTTTTGAGTCAATTTTTTTTCTTAGTTCTTCTACATCAAACTGAGCTGTTTTCTTATCTAAAGAACAGGTTTTAACTATGCCTTTTGCATGCTCAATAGATTTTCTGAAAAGAAAATCTACTGGATCAGGAATGATAGCATTATCACCTTCTTTTAAAATAGCTTTTGCACAAATAAATAATCCGTAGGCAGCGCTATTAACAGGCAGGATTAAGTCGGAGAAAATCTGAGCATTTTTTTTCCTGGCAAACCACTGAGCAATGGAGTTTCGAAATCCTAGGTCTCCTTTTGGAGGTCCATAAGGAAAATATCCTGCAGCACAGTAGTTAGAAATAGCCTGGATAATGGGAGGAGCTGTAGAAAAATCAGGGTCTGCTGCCGTGAGAGGGATTACATCAGGTTCATGTGTTGCCCAACGATAATTGAAAGCTCTTTTTCGCAGTATTTCAATATTTACCTGATCATCTGAAAAGAAATTCATATATTATGCTAATGAATTGCTAAGGGAATTCTATAGTTTTTTATTGAATTCATCGTCATAAAATCATGAACTAATTTATCCCCTTCACTAATATATTTTTGAATAGTTTCTTTTCGACTGTTGTAGTATTTTTTAAAAATACTTTCAGGATTTTTTTTGACTCTATTTTTTGCTAATAATGTGGACAAACAAATAGCATCTTCAATAGCTGAGTTAACCCCTTGACTGGTAAAAGCCAGCAAAGGATGAGCAGCATCTCCAGCTAAAACAATCTTATCATAGTGAAAAGCAGGGAGAAGATCCATGCGTTGTGATACCCAGAAAAATACTTTATTAAATTCTGTTTTATCAATTGCTAAACGGAATCTCTCCGGATAGTTTTTAACCCGATCTTTCATAAAACTCTCTAAAATATCAGGGCTAGTATCTGATAAAGGATGCAGATTATAATTAAATTGAAGAAACCAAATATAATGGTTGTCTAAAATAGGAATCATTCCCATGGCACAACCTTGGCTAGCATCAATAATTTTAACGAATTCATTTTTCTCTGATTTTAATTCCGGAAGATGAACAATACCTACAATTTCGCGTTCTCCAACAGAGG
Source organism: Burkholderiaceae bacterium (assembly GCA_019695155.1). GTDB lineage: Bacteria > Pseudomonadota > Gammaproteobacteria > Burkholderiales > Burkholderiaceae_C > Piscinibacterium. The sequence continues at coordinate 25,890 of JAIBAO010000065.1, forward strand.
ATAATTTTTTTTCTGGAAATAGCTGCTCTCGAATACGAGACTTTATTCCATCCGAGGCAATAAAAATATTTGCACTTACTTGCGATCCATTCTCAAACTCAATGGATTTTATGTATTTTTTTTCATCAAAAATAATATTTGAAAAGCTATTATTGTAATGTATATTTACTTTTTCAAACTCCTCTTCGAAAATTTCCAGCATATTTTTTCTACTAATGGCTAAACAGCTTTCAAGAGTTTGAGTATGAATGACATCTTCTTGCGGATTAATAGCTTTAAAGAAATTGATTGAATTGGATTTTTTTAGAAGCTTCGCTTTTAGTCCCAGTGTCTCCATGGCATCAATACCATTTTTAAGTAAGAGAAATCCAAATCCAACGTTTGAGGAATCTTCTTTATTACGTTCATAAATTTTTGTTTGGATACCATTTTGGTGAAGACCAAGGGCCATAGCATAGCCTGAAATACCGCCTCCTATGATAGCGACGTCAGTTGCAGGTAAACCTGTCTTTAAATCATTATTTAAAGATGAAATAGAATGGTTCAAAGGAAATAAGCTCATGTTGGCCCCTTTAAGAGATGCTCAACTTAAGCAGTTCCTATGCCAAAATAATTCGTTAATAAAATCAAAGAGTTAGAAAATTTAATTAGATTAAACTGTCTGTGATTAAAGACAGCTAAGTGGCTTTATTGCTAACTTAGCAAGAAAATATGGGCTTTTTAGCCTGTCTGCAAAAACAGATAGTCTTTCTGTTAGCAAAAGGCGCTGCTTTAGGCCTTTATCGGTACGATAGGTATTTACGATTGATGAAGAGAATTTGCATACCCCTTGCTCAGGCACGAGGAGGAGATCGATAAATTTGGTGAGTGGTGCTTTTTTCTAAATTGCCCCGCTATGTTCGGCCCTTTATTTCAAGTTACAAAGCTATGCGAGTAGTTAGATACTCCCCTTTGGCGGGGCCTCCCGGTCTTGGCCGGGTGGGTTGTTGGGCGAATCCTGCCCCTTTTTAAGCTACTGTATTGTTACATTACCCAAACCTGTAGGTATTGAGGGCAACAGTGGCCAGCAAGCCAGGCTAGTCTTTCCTAGCTACGGCATCACAGAGCCAGAGACTTACTGCAAACAGCTGCGAGAAGGGGGTAAACTTCCCACTCTGATTGCTAGCGAGTGTAGGTATTAGTATAGGAATGTAGGGGTGACAGGGCGCTTTGAATGACTCTTCTCTTCATATGGCGCTTTACATGGCTTTACCACTGTGGGCGATATGGACCAATGCCCCAGTGATCGGGTTGACTGTTTTATTAGGTGGATCTGTAATCATGTTGTACTCAACCCTGCCTGGTGCAGGTAAGAAATATGGGTACATTCCTGTGGACAGGGACAAGCCGGTTATGTTGATCCTTTTGAGGATGAGATACCGAAAAATACACGAGGCTTGTTCCTATGCACTTATTACATTGGCCACGTCTGGCAACATCAAGTTGAATGCACAAATTAAATAATTATCTTCGCAATGCAGTAGCTACTGCATTGAAGGGGCGACCGCTAACCCTGTCCTAGTCATTCATAGATAAGTGACGTTTAGTGTGGTGTGACCATCTCTTTCTAAGATATAAGGATGGCTATAACTCAAGAAATTTTTCTACTATTTTTGCCAGTCGAAGGTCCATTACTTCATCCCCGCCCGGCAGGGCATGCCAAGCAAGAATTTTCTCAATCAAACTATCGCTGCTGTTTCGCTCCCCGTGAAAGGATTTGGCTAGAAGAGAAACCTGGCGTTTTAATCTGGCATCTTTCATCGGCAGGGGGCTGTCCACCTGAGCGGCAATTTCAAGATCAAGCAAGGCGGCCTGCTTGGCTTCTTGCTGTTCCTGGGTGATATTGGATCGCCTGGCAATATCTTGCGCATGGGCGTTTTGCAGTTCCAGTAATTGCTTGCTCTTTTTAAGCTTTTGTAGATGGGTCTTCACCGCATTTTGGCTGTGATTCCATTGCGTTAGCTGAGAAGAAGATTTTTGCTGCGGTACGCGACCAATGGCCTCCCATTGCACACCAAGCTGTTTTAACTGTGTTTCAAGTATTTTTGGATCCTGCACTGTTTCTAAGGCTTGCAATTTAGCAATGAGTTCTTGCTTATTTTTAAAATTTGCTTCCAGCTCCTCTAAAACTTCATGGCGTTTTTGGTCACGTAAGGCAAACACCGCATTGCAAGCACCGCGGAAAGCTTGCCAGGTCTCATCTTCTTTTTTGCGCCCTAAAAATACTCCTATCCGTTCTCTAGTCCAGCGCTCTTGCAAGAGACGCACCCCTGCTATCGCTTCGGGGCTTGCTTTGTTCAGCAAGGCTGTTGCTTGGGCTGTCAAGCTCGCTCTTCGAGCAGCTTCTTTAGTACGAGCAGTGGTTAACTGCTCGTCTAATTGCTTCATGATAGCGCCATGCTCCTGGGACAGGCTTTCTTGCACCTTGCGATTGGTTGGCCCCGCCTGTTTCCAGGCATTCCAGGCTTCCCGCCGTAATTGCTCTACGGCTTTCCAGTCCACGTTATTCCAGTCCACCTGAGCTAGCAATTCTGTTAATTGCCGGATCTGATCTTTTTTGGCAGTGGCGTTATGATCGCGAATCTTAGCCATATTTTTCCGAAATTCGCGTACCGGTTCGTAGGCTTTATCAATAGCAGATTTAAAGCGTTTCCACAGCTTTTCATTAGCGCCTCCAAGCTTTTTATCCAGCATTTGCCATTGTTCTTGCAAAGACTTGATTTCTGTCTCTTGCAAGGAAGGTGGTAAAGCGCTGGCTGCAATTTTTTCAGCCCGCTCAATTAATTCATCGCGTTTATTAACGTTAGTAAAAGATTTCCAGCCTTTGAGTTTTCCGGCCTCCTCCATTAACCTGGCCAGCCGGTGATTCATAGCGGTGGAGCAAAAACGCAACTCTTCATGACGATGCTTTACTTGGTCATGGAGTTTAATGGCCTGCAGGGCCTGACCTTGTGTCAAAGCCGTTTCAAGCTGAGTGCTAATGGTTTGAAAAAACTCCTGAGCACGTTTTGCTTTTTCTTTATGGGATTCTTGAGCGGCCAGCATAGCCTCTTTGGCTTTTTTTAGGGCGGCGGAAAACTGTTCCGCTAGCTCTAAGGCCCCTTCTTCTAGCGCAGGCAGACCCCGCCACTGCAGCTGAAACTCATCCAGATTTTCTTGTCGAAGGTGGTTTGGATTTGCACTCAGAACTTTTTCGATGAGTGCGACGCGTGCAGAAATTTTATCTTCCTGCGCTAGCCGCACGCGAAGATCCTGCTGAATTTCTGTAGCCAGGGCATCAATTTGAGCACTTATTTTTTTAATGACGGGGGATGGCTGCAAGCTGCTGGCTTGCGCAAGAATCTCTGCTAGTTGTGCTAGTACTGCTTCGCTGTCTAAATCTGCAGCCTGCTTTTTTAGAGTGCTGAGGCTCTCGCGAACTTGCACCCATTCACGTTGCATCTGAGCTTCAGCGCTAAGTTTTTGCTGAATTTGCAGGCGTAAATTTTCTATGCCCGCTAGCTCCTCTGTGGTTAATGGATAGCGTTTTTTTAAAGCTTCTAGGACATGGTCGGCTTCCACCACCCGCGTAAGCTCTGTAACCTCAGCTTCAAGAGCAGTCTCATACTGCCCAGTCAATGCCATCAGCTCAGCTTGTTTTCGCTCGACTTTGTCTAATTCTGCAAGTCGTTCCTTCGCCAGTTTGTAAACACGCCTGTCTTTATCTACAAAATTGCTGGCCAGAATTCCCAGTGAGTGCTTATTTTTTATTTCTAAAGCAGCTTTCAAACGCAGCGCAGCAGGCGCCACTTGAATAAAACTGAGCAAAGCCGCCTCCCGCTGTTCACTGGGGTCGGTACGTAATAAAGTTTCTAACTCCTCTTGTTTAACGGTATCGGGGGGAGTGGCAACACGAGCTTGGCGTTTTTTCTCCACCGCTTTAGCGATGATCGGAGGTGTGACCGTATTATCGATTTTAGATTTGCGAAGAAAATCCCAGAGAAACATGCTATACCGTTCCTTTAATAGGCAATAAACTAATTTTTAATAAAAAACACTCGATTTCAGGCAATATTAAATTGTTATAAAGTCTAACCTAAGAAGCCAGTTGATTTAAGTTAGAAAATTTCAGATTTTAGACGCAGAGCAGAGTTTGAAAATCTGACAAGAAACAATCTCTATCTGCCGTAGTATTTGTTCGAAATTTCTAATCCCAATTTCCCCCTGACGTTTCTACCCACCTCTAACGCGGTATCCCTAGCACACCTTAAACTCTCTATTGCCTAGGCTTAAGGAGGATAGGAATCATTTTACTTGTTACAAATTTGATTGCATGAATCAGAATAATTTTTGAAAAAAAGTGTGCCTATACAAAATACCGCTTTGCGCGGCTCTTTTTAAAATCTGCTGTTATATGAGGGATTCTTGTATCGTAGAGAAAACTTCCCTGCTTCTGAAGCCGTCTATCTCTTACCGAGCGGCTTTATGAAACCAGTGCAGCGCTTGAAGGCGCCCGACTTTTAGATTATTGGGCCTTTCTCTTCCCAGCAAGAGATACCTGCATTTCTTATTGGGCTACTTCACGCTAGTGCCTTTTTATTATTTTGTACAGTTCAGCTCAGGCGCTGGTGATTCAGAATTGGGTGTATCCGAAACGCATGTATTTTCCCGCAGTAGTGTAAAACGAGCTTTTTACCTTCTGGAAGAAGGCTTTTAGATGTTCAACGCTTATTGGGAATATGAAAGCTATAGCACCGAGGGCAGATTAATTACCCGCATACAAGTTACCAACCTCCATCTCAAAGTTCCACCTTCTAAAGAGTTCCACAGGATTTACACAAATGGAATTGCTTACGAACTTGGAGCAGATGCACCTCATAAAGAGTTATACAGGATCAAGCGGCGCATAAGGGATCACAAGTACACAAAGAATAAGGTCTTCCTGATCACGTTCTTCTTTGAACGCTTCTTTTATGAGGGGGCTTGCGAAGCTTTCTCTTTTCTTTAATAAGCAGATGCATAGCGCTGCATCTCCCATTCTGAGACATGGTGGCAATATTCCAGCCATTCGGCTTGTTTCAAGCTTATAAATTGTGTCATCACCGCGGGGCCAATTGCCTCAAGGAGCAGGGTATTGGCGGCAAGGGCTTGTATCGCTTCCTGAAGGGTCTGAGGTAGGGGTTCTAGCGCGGCAGTTTTTATTTCCAAGGGGCTGCATTCATATACATCAGTCTCTATCGCTGCAGGGGGATGCTGGCCTTGGTTGATACCGTCTAGCATGGCATGAATAACCGCGGCCAGGGCAAGATAGACATTACAGCTTCCATCGGGCACGCGCCATTCTATTCGGCCGGCAGTGACCCGGGCGGCCAAGGTACGGTTATTGCTTCCCCAACCTATATGGGCTGGAGCCCAGGTACTCCCGGAGAGACTGTTGCCTATGACTAAACGCTTATAGGAATTGACGGTGGGTGCGTGTAGTGCACATAGGGCACGTGCATGCTTAAGCAAACCTGCCAGTGCGAAGCGGCCTAGTTCTGATAAACCCCCGTGATTGTCTGCGCAAACATCATTGCCTTCTAGCGTTGTCAAGGATAAATGAAAATGCAGACCACTTCCCGGTCTATTGGCAAAAGGTTTTGGCATTAGACTAAATACCAGGCCCTGTTGTTCTGCGAGCGCATGCGCGGCTTGTTTGAAACGCATGAAATCATCTGCAGCGTTTAGAGCATCGCTATAACGGTAATTCACTTCATATTGAGCAGGGGCGTCTTCATGATCAATTTGTAGTACATCGAACCCCAACTTTCTTAGCGTTTGCTCTAGATTGCGCAAATATTCAAATACTTTTCCGCGCTGCAATGATTTCAAGTCGTAAGAAGGCTTATCCAGGCAGTCTTTAGGGTCGGGTATAAACAGTTGTCCTTGCGCATTTTGCTCAAGCAAGAAGAACTCCGGTTCAATGCCTACCTGCAATTTAAGATTTTTTTGTGCAAGTGCAGTAACCGCACGTTTGAGGGTTTGCCGTACACAAGCTTCAAATGCTTGTCCTTGTACATAGCCGTCGCAAATTATATGCAGGGTATCGGGCTGGTAGGGCAGCACGCGGGCACTGATCAGATCTGCTCTGGCATAAAATTCCGAGCGCGGACCGTTACGGGGTAAGCCTAATCCCCAAATAGAGGGCCCGGCAAATCCGGCGCCGGTAGACACAAGCTCTTGTAAATGATTTAAGGGAACGATCTTACCCTTAGCAATGCCATGAATGTCTGTGAACTGTGCCAGAACATAACGTACGGCTTGAGCAGCCCATTTTTCCTGCAAATATTGGGTCATAAGGTTTTAAAGAAAGTTTTTATTGGGCGCGTTCAATATTGTGGAATTAATCTTGCAAATTAAACCTAGCTAGGAACGATGAGGCTTTTAAGAGTTTTTTGCTTTAAAAAATGCATAGCTTCTGCACTAAATAAATTTTATTTTGGAATTTTTTCATCTTAAGCCAGATTCTAAAAATAGGAATCAAAAGTTTTCTTTACAAGGTTTTATGGCTTGCTGATCGCATGTTTGCAGTGCATGGATAGTTATTGTTTTGTGAATAACCCTAGCTCACTGTCAGTTGATGCCCTCATGGAAAATCCGGGTTAAAAAAGCTGGGTTTTTGTCTTATGCTTATTACAATAAGCCGCATAAAACCATAAAAGGAGGAGAACAGCATGCAGGAAAGTGTCCTATCTACAGTGGGTCTGCCCATTGCTCTAGCTATTATTATGCTAGGCCTTGGTTTGCATTTAAGAGTCGATGACTTTAAACGCGTACTTACTCATCCTAAAGCCATGCTAGTGGGCTTACTATGTCAGATGCTCTTATTGCCTGCGGTTTGCTACTTTTTATGCAAAGCCATGAATCTGACACCTGCGTTGGCAGTGGGCATGATGTTACTGGCAGCCTCGCCAGGAGGTACCACTGCGAATTTGTATTCCTATCTCTTCAAAGGGGATGTAGCTTTAAATATTTCCCTGACCGCTATCAATAGTGCTTTAGCTATTTTGACCATTCCCCTTATTGTTAATTTTGCGCTGGAAAGTTTTATGGGAGAAACCCAATATATTCCTTTGCAGTTTAAAAAAGTTTTGGAAGTCATTGTGATAGTGCTGCTTCCGGTAGCCTTGGGGATGTGGATGAAAGCGAAAAAGCCAGAGCTTGCGCTAAAAATGGACAAACCTGTAAAAATTGCGTCCGCCTTAATTTTGTTGCTGCTTGTACTGCTTATTTTGATGCGTGAACGAGAGCTCTTATGGCAGTATTTTCAAGCGGTCGGGGCTGCAACGCTTTTATTTAATTTGATTAGCCTACTTACTGGATATTTTGCAGGGAAGATGGTGCGGCTTCCCGAGGAGCAAAACCGGGCAATCGCTTTTGAAATTGGGATTCACAATGGCACGCTAGCCATTTATTTAGCTTTAGCGGTTCTACACAATAGTGAAATGTCTATTCCGCCTGCTGTCTATAGTTTGATCATGTTTTTTACCGCTGCCCTATTTGGCTGGTGGTTGAATCGAAAATCCAATATAGTGCAGTCAAATTAGGAGGGCTTAGCTATGAAAACCTTGAATGAACATCTGGCTCAATACGCGGCTTACCATCGTGATCCTCGCAATATTGCTACGCATTTTGTGGGGATTCCGATGATTTTTTTAGCGATTATTGTCCTGCTGTCTCGGCCTGTATTGGTCAGCCTGAGTACGGTACCGCTTACTCCTGCACTTGTACTCTCCTGTATGGTGGCTATTTATTATGTATGGCTGGATTTGCGCTACGGCTTGGTCATGGCTGGCGTCTTTGTTATGTGTTTACTGCTGGCTAATGAGCTGGCGGCCCAATCTACAACCCTGTGGCTGAGTATGGGTATCGGCTTATTTGTAGTGGGGTGGATTATTCAGTTTATTGGTCACTACTACGAAGGCAAAAAACCTGCTTTTGTAGATGATCTGATGGGCTTGCTTATCGGGCCCTTGTTTATTCTGGTTGAATTTGGATTTGCGCTACGTTTGCGCAAAGAGGTGCAGCTGGCTATTGAGGCACAAGTAGGAAAGGTCCGTATTCGGGAAAAATCCCATTAAACCCAGCCTAGTGCGCCCACGATCGCTCCCAAAGAAATTAAGATGAGTAAATGTAGCCGGGTGCGCCACACCAAAACCGCACTGAGGAAAGTGAGCAAAATATAAGCCCACCTTGGGCCACCGGGGACATTTACCGTCAAAATCCAGCCGGTGGATGCAATCAGCCCAATGGTGATAGGAGCCATGCCTATTTTAAAAGCTTCAATGCCTCGCCAAGAGGCACTGCCGTTAATACGAGCTGAGCTAAAGCGGCAAGCCATCAGTGCCAAAAGGCTGGAAGGCAGCATAATGCCCAATAAGGTAGCAGCCATCCCACTCAAACCTGCAGCTTGATATCCCAGCACAGCAACAAACAGAACATTGGGTCCCGGGGCAGCTTGTGCAATCGCAATTGAAGCGCTGAACTGCACATCATTTAAAAAAGAATGGTCTTGTACGAGGAGTCTATGCATATCTGGAGCGACAGTAATTGCTCCTCCAAACGATAACAGGGATAGGATAAAGAAATTAGTTAGCAGCTCCAGCCATTGGGCAATGTTAAGGCTAGTCATGGTCTTGCTTTTTTTTCTTAGGAAAAGAGCTCGCTTCTGCCGAGGCGGGGAACTGAGACTCAAGTTTGTACTGCACATTTTTTATCCATGCATACAGGCAGGCGGGAATACCTAGCGCCAGTAATACCCACACTAAAGGCCAGCGCAGCAGAGCAATCATTAGAAACGTGGCTATGCTTAGTAAAACACATATAGGCCAGCCTAAAAGATTATTACGTAAAGTGGAGGTCAGCTTAATCGCTGAACCAATGATCATGCCCCCGGCTACGGCACCCATCCCCTTAAGAGCCCCACTGACTGCGGGTAGCAGGGCAAACTGGGTATAAAGCGTGGACAGCAAAATCACAATAATCAACGGTAAACAGATCATGCCTGCCAGTGCAGCAAACGCACCGCGCCAGCCAAAAAATCGATCTCCCACCATTAAGGATAAATTGCACACATTGGGACCCGGTAATACTTGAGCTATTGCCATCATTTCGAGAAACTCTTGCTGACTTAGCCAAGCTCGCTCCTCGCATAAAATTCTTTGAGCGACAGGCAAGACACCCCCAAATCCCTGCAAGGCTAGGGAAGTAAAGGTGAAAAAGAGTACCCCCACAGAAGAGGGGGCTGTATTGGTAATGTTCGTCTTTGAATTGAGCATTCGTTAAACGTCGTCGTTTAGCCTACTCTCCAATTTTGTTTTCTAAAAAAGGAAAAGTCGTCTGAACGTTTATTCCCCTGCTAAGGGCGGATTACGAGAAAAATAATGTCGAATTCCCGCGTAAATTTGATCCGCCATCTGTTCCTGAAAGCCAGTATCCCGTAATTTGGACTCTTCTTCTGGATTGCTGATAAAGGCAGTCTCCACCAAAATACTGGGAATATCGGGGGCTTTTAAAACGGCAAAGCCCGCTTGTTCAACATGCGCTTTATGGAGCTTGTTAATGTTAGCAATGCGCTCTAATACGGCACGTCCGAACTTTAGGCTATCGCTAATCTGAGCAGTGGTAGACATATCTAGCAAAGCCCGCGCTACGTCCCGATCTTTGATATTCATATTAACGCCCCCTATTAAATCAGCAGCATTTTCTTTTTGGGCCAACCATCGGGCGGCAGTGCTTGTGGCGCCCCGTTCGCTTAAGGCAAATACGGAAGAGCCGCGGGCTGCAGGGGTGGTGAAAGCATCGGCATGGACGCTTAAAAATAAATCTGCCTTTACAGCGCGTGCCTTGCGAACGCGCTCCACGAGCGGTACAAAATAATCCCCTTCGCGAGTTAACATGGCGCGCATATTGGGTGTGCTGTTAATCCGGTCCAGCAATTTTTTAGAAATGGAAAGCACCACATCCTTTTCACGCAAACCACTTGGGCCAACCGCTCCAGGATCTTCCCCGCCATGGCCTGGATCTATGGCAACCGTCACTAAACGCCTGATTTTTATACCATCTTGCACAGAAGGCTTGGCTATGGGCGCAGGAGTCGGCACAGGTGGTGCCGCAGGGGCGGGGGTCGGGCCAGGCACAGGGCTGGGAATTGGGCTAGGTGAAGGTGGGGGACTTTCAGCTGGCACGCTAGGGCGGTTGAGTAAAGCCATTAAGGGATCATTGCTGGCCGCCAGACGGTTGCGTTCTTCAGACTCCTCAATTTGTCGCAATAACGTTAGCAGTGGATCTTCGGGAGTAGCAGGATATAAATCAAACACCAGACGGTTACGGTACTCCCCAACAGGTTGCAATTGAAACACCTGAGGGGCAACATCCTGCTTTAATTCAAATACAATTCGAACAAAACCGGGACGGTTTTGCCCTACCCGTACCAGAGCAATGTAAGGGTCGTTAGGCTGAACCTTACTGACTAATTCCCGTAGAGAAGAATCCAGTTCCAGACCCTCTATTTCTACTACCAGCCGCGGTAGGCCCTCTCGCACCACAAACTGTTGATATTTCAGGGGGCCATCATGCTCTAAGGTGACGCGAGTGTAATCACGGGCGGGCCACATACGGACCGCTATAATTTTGGCAGCAGCGTAAGCCCCGTTAGGAAGGACGGCTACTACCGGAATAAGCCATACACCCCCGATTATGCGGCGGCGGTTTTTAAAGTGTCGTGGGCGGCGGTCAACCATGTACGAGCAATATCAGAATGTGCAGTGAGTATAAGGGTGCGGCCATTTTCCGCAGTTTGTAATTGTAATGTCCAGTCGGGGGGGGGCAGACCAGCCTGCTTTTCTGGCCACTCTACGGCACAAATACTGGAATTATTAAAATACTCTGCAAAACCTGCATCGCGCCATTCTCTTAAAGCGCTGCAGCGATAAAAATCAAAATGGTAAAACTCTGTTAGCGTCTGGCTATGAGATAGAGTAATTTCATAGGGCTCCACTAAAGAAAAAGTGGGGCTTTTGATAGAGCCTTTTACGCCAAAGCTGCGCAGCATGGCGCGAATAAAGGTGGTTTTCCCTGCACCTATTTCCCCTTGGAAAAATAAAATCATTCCTGCTTGCAATCCGCTTGCAAACACCTGTGCAAATGACTGCATTGCCGCTTCATTAGGCAGAGAAAAAGTGAGCATGGTTAGGCTAAAAGACCAATATAACTTTGAGACTATATCTCAAATCTATACCCGCCGAGCTATGCTCTTCTGTCTACTGGAGGTTTTTATGGCTATTGAAAGCTTTCTGCTGATACGCCTCAATCGCCTGCAGAGTCTGCGTATTAAGCTGCTCGATCGTTTCCAGCCACTGCGGCTGGGAGGGCCAGGCACCTGCGGCCACCGCCGGATACACCTGTTGTTTAATAAACAACGGTAAAGCCACCGCCCCGGCCGAGCCACTAATGCCCAGCAGTGCATGCAACGCCTCATGCATCGGCTCCAGCTGGCAGGCCCCCGTATGCTTGCGAATCAGCCCCGCCAGGCGGCGCATCTGCTGCGACCACACCTGCAAACTCTCCTCTAGCAACGCCGGATTCATCCGCTCTAACTCCTGTAGGCGCTTGGCATTTAACACCGGTGCGACCGATGGGGCTGCTGCCCAGGGGGCAGATGCGGCGACTGCCTCTAGGGGCTCACTTGCCGCTACCGTCTCTACTGCCGCTAGGGTCTCGCAGGCAACAGGCGGGGAGGCCGAAAGGCTCTGTGCAGCGCTTCTCAGCGCAGCCGTGGCCCAGCATTTCTTGAACAGCGCGTAAATCCTGACTACTTTGCAAAAAAGCCTGGTATTAAAAGCTTAGTCCTAGGATTGGTGAAAAAAGCCATCCTTATTAGTCCCTCCTCCCCGTCCTGGATCGGCTTTCCCAAGTGAGTAGTCTTCTTGAGGTGCTTCCTAAGAGCGCTGGGCAGAGTGGTTGCCAGGAGGGTGGCTGAGAGTCTTGCACTTTCTCTCTGATAAACTATAGAGCTTAGCTGCGGAGAGGTGGCAGAGTGGTCGAATGTACCTGACTCGAAATCAGGCGTACTCGCAAGGGTACCGAGGGTTCGAATCCCTCCCTCTCCGCCAGTATGTTTTTGGCCTTCCGATAAAGAGTATGTATGGCTGTCAATCTTTTTGCTCCCAATCCCGATGATATTTTTCCTGTAGCTGGTGTAGAGCTGGGGTTTGCGCGTGCTCAGATTAAATCTTGGGATAGGCGCGATGTAATGTTGATGCGTTTATGTCCAGGTAGCCATGTGGCGGGAGTATTTACCCAGAATGCATTTGCTGCTGCTCCCGTACAGTTGTGCCGTCAGCATTTGAAAGCAGGTGCGGACATTCGTGCATTAATTATTAATGCGGGTAATGCTAATTGCGGTACCGGGAAGCAAGGTTTGCAAGCTGCGCAAGCGACCTGTAAGGCAGTGGGCTTGGCTTTGCAGTGTGCTCCAGAGCAGGTATTAGCTTTTTCAACAGGTGTGATTCTTGAACATTTGCCTGTTGAAAAAATTATTGCTGCAGTGCCCCAAGCTGTTGCTTCTCTTTCCGAAGGGAACTGGTGTGAGGCTGCGGCTGCGATCATGACGACGGATACGGTAGCCAAAGCGGTGAGTCAGCGTGTACAGATCGATGGTACTACGATTACCGTGACAGGTATCGCAAAAGGGGTGGGTATGCTTCAGCCCAATATGGCGACGATGTTGGCCTATATGGCGACTGATGCACGTATAGAGCAGCCCTTGCTCAATAAGTTGATTAAAGAGGTGGCTGATGCTTCTTTTAATCGAGTAACGGTGGACGGCGATACTTCAACTAATGATAGTTTTATTCTGATCGCAACAGGTAAAAGCGGCCATGCACAATTGCGCAGTGAGAATGATCAAGGATTTCAGGCGCTGAAAGCTGCCTTAATAGCAGTGGCGCAGGAGTTAGCTATCAAAATAGCACGTGATGGAGAAGGGGCTACTAAGCTGATTACGATTGAAGTGGAGGAGGCAGCGAGTGTAGAAGAGGCGCATCGGGTGGGAAAATTCATTGCACATTCCCCCTTAGTCAAAACGGCTTTTTTTGCTAGCGATCCGAATCTGGGCCGTTTAATTATGGCTATTGGCAATGCACTACCGCAGCTTGATACAAGCCGCGTTAACCTTTGGCTGGGCGATGTACGGGTAATTGAAGGTGGGCAGCGGGCTGCTAGCTATGAGGAAGAGCAGGGTGCACGGGTCATGAAACCGGCAGAGATTACGGTACGCCTTGCTTTAGGGCGGGGTGCTGCGCGCACTACTGTTTGGACCTGTGATTACAGTTATGATTATGTGAAAATCAACGCGGAATACCGCACTTGAATGTCGCAAATCTTGCTTTAATCCCAAGCTATAAGGCTCGTGAGTGTTTGAATGGACCCATTAATCGCTGTTTTGCAGCGGATTGAATCTAGCCTTGAGAAAATTGAGCAGCACCTTTCCGTGCCGCAGCTCACTTCCCCCGATTGGCAGGCTTTTATTGCTTTTCGCTGGCGTAAAAAAAATGGTATTGCCTATTTGCAGGGAGTTAATAATTTATCCACTATTAAGCTCGCCGAATTAAAGCATGTAGACATGGCAAAACAACTGATCGTGCAAAACACCCGTCAGTTTGTAAACGGATGTCCAGCTAACAATGTGCTGCTGACCGGGGCTCGGGGGACAGGGAAATCTTCTTTAATTAAGGCCTGCTTGAATGAGTTTGCAAAGCAGGGCTTGCGCTTGATTGAAGTGGATAAAAGCGATTTAGTAGACCTTGCCGATATTATGGAGCTGATCGAACACCGGCCAGAATATTTCATTATTTATTGTGATGATTTAAGTTTTGAAGAAGGCGAGTCAGGCTATAAAGCTCTGAAAAGTGCCTTGGACGGTTCTGTTTGTGTTCAGTCCCAGAACATATTGATCTATGCTACGAGTAACCGTCGGCATTTATTGCCAGAGTATATGAAGGAAAACTTAAGCTATACCCATACCGAGGATGGAGAGGTACATCCTGGAGATGGAGTAGAAGAAAAAATTTCCTTATCGGACCGTTTTGGTTTGTGGGTAAATTTTTATGGGTTTTCGCAAGAAGAATATCTCAGTATTTGTGAGAGCTGGCTTGCGAGCATGGGATTACAAGCCGATGAATCCTCCCGACGTGCCGCTTTACAATGGGCGCTGGAGCGGGGTTCTCGCTCCGGACGAGTAGCCAGTCAGTTCGCGCGAGATTGGGCAGGCCAAAAATTTAGCAATAAAAAACCCTTCGCTAATCAAGCAAGAGTTTCTTCTCCCAAGGTTTTAAGCGCTTCTTCAGGCAAAAATAGCTCAAGAAGTCCAAAACACAAGGGTGAGCAAAAAATGGAAATCACAAAAGTATGAAGCCTGCTTTGAGTCTGCCTGTAGAGGTGGCGGTGGGTGTGGTTTTTAATGCAGCTGGACAGGTCTTGTTTGCACAGCGGCCGAAAGGAAAACCCTATGAAGGGTGGTGGGAGTTTCCGGGCGGAAAAATTGAAGCAGGAGAATTCGTTCAGGCCGCGTTAGCACGTGAGCTACAAGAAGAGCTGGGGATTAAGGTGCTGAGTTGCCAGCCCTGGCTTACGCGAGAGTTTGTGTATCCCCATGCAAGAGTACGCTTACATTTTTGCAAGATCTTGGCGTTTGAGGGGCAACCACAAGGTCTAGAAAATCAGGCTTTTGTATGGGACGATGGGCTAAACCCTTCTATCGGCCCTATTTTGCCTGCGACCTTGCCTTTGTTGCGGTGCTTAAGTTTACCCTCGCATTTGAAATTATTAACTCGGCAGTCTGATTTGCAGTTAGTAGAGGGTGAACAATGGTACTTGGCAGAAGAGGCTGAGCCCGGCGGTTTGCACATGCAAAGTTGGCTAGCGGCCCTGCATGGCTGGCGCAGCCAGGTAAAGCACGCCATACTGATAGGATCCCGTGGCTTTTGGAATGGGCCTATAGCGGTAGAGGGTTTATTTCTAAAAGAGTCTGAGCTAGAAAGTCTATCGGTTAAACCTGCCTTTTTATCCCATAAGGCTTGGTTTTGTGCTGAAGTGAAAAGTCGAAAAATGTTAAATCATGCGGCCCAGATAGGCTGTGATTTTGTACTGGTTCCTTATATATCCCACGGCGATCTTTCAGATGAAGAGCAAGAACAGAACTATTGGGCAGAATTTAGCGAAATTGCTCATCAGGCACCCCTTCCGGTGTACGCTAAAAATCTGTCTGGCGATGTTTTGGGAAACATTCTTAGCTTAGGTGGGCAGGGGCTGGCCCGCTGAGAATGAAAACCCAGAATGTTTTATCAAGGGATTCTATTGCAATAATGATGGGGGTGTAGTTTGCTGTTGCTGTTCTTCTCCTAGGTTCTCAGCGCTCTCGCTGGCTACACGATAAGTATCTGAAGCCCATGCACCGAGATCAATTAACTTACACCGTTCAGAACAAAAAGGACGATGCGTGGAGGCTGGACTCCAAGAGACCTTTCTTGCACAGACGGGACAAGCTACTGTTGTTGCAAGCATATGAGCTAAAACCTGGTTTAAAAATTACACATGGCTAAACGAAAAGGAATGTCTTGTTCAATAGCTGCTGGTCGGGTTTGAATCCCAGCCTGGGTAAAACGGATATGCAGTACGTATTTATTAGCACTGATTTCAGGAACAGCCATAAGATCCAGATCTACCCACAAGCGGACTAACTGAAAAGTTTTACCTTTCATATCTTGCTGAAAACTGCCACTACTGGCCATGACTTCTTGAGTAGTCCCGCTTTTTCTTAGAAGGCGCATCGTAACTCGCAGAGCATCTTCCAAGGGTTTAAAGGGATTAACCCACTCATAAAGATTTTGCTGTCGTACTGAAAGTGGACGGCATAGCCAGGCGTGATAAGAGGGCAGATCAAATTCACAGGTCCCGCCAGGAATAATTGCTCTGCTACGTATGGTAGATAACCATTCATTATCACGAATATGTTGCCCGGTTTTACCTGGCTGGGCCATCAGTGCAGGTATGACGTGCGCTACTTCATTTAAAACATCGTCGAGCAAAGAGAGCTGAACACCTGGATTGCCTCGAAAGCCGGTCAGCGTCTGACGCTGGCGTTCAAGTTCTTGCAAAAGGTCTGTTTTAATATCGCCCCGGCCACAAACCTCAATAATTTCAAAAATAGTCAGTAAAGCGGCATGATGATCATAGGCCTCTGGAGCACGCACAAAATGCCATAGGCGTTCGAACAGATCCTCCAGCCTTAAAAAAGTCCGCATACGTTCATTAAGCGGGTATTCGTACAAGATTAGCACTCTGTTTTAAGCCTTCCAGAACCTGGATTAAACGTATTTTGTAAGAAATTAAAGAAAGTTAATGCATTTATTAACATTGTTGCTGTTTTTACAGCAAAATACAAAAAAATGTTTCAAATCGCGGTTAATGATCGTGATTCTTCTGCTTGGAGGCAGCCAGATAGTCAGCATGGCGTTGGACTAATTGTAAAGTTAAAGCCTCCTTGGTGCTGGAGTTATCCAAAACATGGTCGGCTATCCGTAGATGCGCCTTCCGCGATGCTTGTTTCGACATAATAGCCTGCACTTGTTCTCGTGTTAATTGAGAGCGCTGCATGACTCTTGCTATGCGTATTTCATCGGGGGCATCTACGACCAGAATCCGGTCCATTAATGATCGGTATTCTTTTGATTCGATCAGAAGAGGCACAACAAACATTAAATAAGGCCCCGATGCAGCTTTGGCTTCTTTCAAGCAGCTTTGGTAGATAAGCGGGTGCAGAATGGCCTGCAAGCGCTGCCGGGTTGTTTCATCATTGAAAACTATTTCCCGAGTGTAGCTGCGATTTAGAGCTCCATTTTCGTCAATAAAAGCGTTACCTAAAGTCTTACGGATGGTTGCAATCGCTGCTCCATTTGGAGCGGTGAGTTTATGAGAAATCACGTCGGTATCAATGATACTGACCCCTTGTGCCGCAAACCAGTCAGAGACGGCGGTTTTTCCACTACCAATGCCCCCAGTTAAACCTACGGAAAATTTAGTGAAATTTTCCAAGATACCAAGCATTAATTTGCGGCCCGTAAAACAAGGCTAAGGCTCCTGCTCCTGCCAGATAAGGTCCAAAAGGCAGGGGTTTTTTCCATCCCAGTTTCATGAATAGGCCGATTGCAGCTCCTACAAGAGAAGAGAGCAAGACAATGGCAGGGAGCATTTGCCAACCCATCCATGCACCCAAGGCTGCCATGAGCTTGAAATCGCCATATCCCATACCTTCCCGGCCGCTGATCAAAAGATAGAGCCAGTACATCAACCAGAGTGAGAGATAACCGGCTGCAGCTCCAATGACGGCATTGTGTAAGGATGCAAACATCCCTGTAGTGTTTACCAGCAGCCCTAGCCACATGAGAGGGAGCGTAAGGACATCAGGCAGTTCAAAGGTATCTGCATCGATTAGCGCTAATGCCAATAAAGTAAGAAGCAAGATACTGGCAGCAATTGCCGTCCAGGAAGGACCAAACCGAAGGGTGCTTAAAAAAACTAATGCCCCCGCAGCAATCTCAACAAACGGATATCGCAAGGAAATAGGGGTTTTGCAAGCACTGCAGCGTGCGCGCAGAAAAATCCAGCTCAATACTGGAATGTTTTCATACCATTTGATGAGATGTCCGCATTTTGGACAGCTTGAAGCAGGTTTAGATAAACCCCGGAGCCAGTGGGGAGGAGGGGAAAGATCCTCCTGCCCGCGCTTGGCCTGAGCCTCCCAGTAAATGTGCATAGCTTTGGGCAGCCTAAACACAAGCACATTTAGAAAACTGCCAATCAGTAAACCGAATAAAAACGCAATGGATGCAGCCCAGAGGGCGGGTAGTTCAAACCACGCAGCCATTAGGCTTTACATCCCATTGTTGCAAGGGATAGAGATTTCAAACGACTGCACCCAGTTTAAAGATAGGCAGATACATGGAAATTACAATGCCGCCAATCAAGGTACCCAAGACTACCATGATGAGGGGTTCCATCAAGCTGGATAAGGCATCCACTGCATCATCTACTTCACGTTCATAAAAATCCGCTACTTTTGCGAGCATATCATCCAGAGCACCCGATTCCTCACCGATAGAGGTCATTTGTATCGCCATATTAGGGAACACTTTGGCATTTTCCATGGAAACGGCTAAAGCAGTTCCGGTGCTAACTTCATTTTGAATTTGTTTGGTGGCTTGTAAATAGACTTGATTGCCAGAAGCCCCTCCGACGGAGTCCAATGCTTCTACCAAGGGAACCCCGGCTGCAAACATCGTAGAAAGAGTACGTGTCCATCTGGCAATAGAAGCTTTTTCGACGAGCGGTCCAAAAAGAGGAAGCTTTAAAAACAATCGGTCCATGAAAAATTGTACTTTAGGGGATCGTTTCCAGGCTTGAAAGAAAAAGTACAGACTGCCAAAGATCGTCCCAAAAATAATGTACCAATATTTCACAAAGACATCCGAAATGTTCATCACAATAAGGGTGGGAGCAGGAAGCTCGGCACCAAAGCTTCGAAAAATCTCTTTAAAAGAAGGAATAACAAAAATCATGATGACGGCGGTTACTATAAAAGCTACTACGATCACTGCTACCGGATAAAACATAGCAGATTTTATTTTCCCCTTTAAGGCCAGCGATTTTTCTTTATACACGGCAAGTCTCTCAAGGAGTGCATCTAAAATACCAGCCTGCTCACCTGCAGCCACAAGATTGCAAAACAAGGCATCAAAGTATTGAGGAAACTTCCTGAATGCGGTAGCTAGGTTCGAACCTGTTTCTACATCGGTTCGAATATCGTTCAGTAGCCGTGATACGGCTGGATTGGAATGTCCTCGGCTGACAATATCAAAAGATTGAAGCATAGGAACCCCGGCTCTTAGCATGGTGGCTAATTGCCGAGTAAAAATGGATAAATCTTTTTCGGTAATTTTCTTGCCACCGGATAAGCGCTGTTTTTTTACCTTGACAGGCAAAACCCCGCGCCGACGCAGCGATGATTGTACGCTTGCTATGCCGCTTGCCCGCATTTCCCCGCGTACCATGCGTCCGGCTTTGTCCTTACCTTCCCAAATGAATAAAGCATCGCGGCTAACAGGTTTTTTAGATGCTACGTTGGTCGCCATTGTTTTAATATCCTTTACCCTTTTCAGAGATAATACTTAAGTGCGGTGTGAAGCCTTACTCATTGGTGACTGCCATGACTTCTTCCAGAGAAGTAAGACCCATTCGAACCTTGACTAGTCCCGATTCGCGTAGTGTTTTAACCCCTTCTCTTTTTGCCTGTGCGGCAATACTCATGGCATTTCCATCGGTCAAAATAATCTTTTGGATTTCTTCACTAATAGGCATGACTTGATAAATCCCCACACGTCCCTTATAGCCAGTGCCATTGCATTTATCACAGCCCACGGGTTTATAGGGTTTCCACTCATCATCTAGTTCCTCCTCTTTATAGCCAGCCTCTAGCAGTGCGTCGTAAGGAATATCAAAGGGCTGTTTGCAATGCGTGCATAAGCGCCGAGCCAGGCGTTGTGCAGTAATCAGGATGACACTAGAGGCAATATTAAAAGGGGCTACGCCCATATTCATTAAACGCGTTAGTGTTGTAGGAGCATCGTTGGTATGAAGTGTGGAAAATACCATATGACCCGTTTGGGCCGCTTTAATAGCGATATCGGCTGTTTCAAGATCGCGAATCTCACCCACCATAATAATGTCTGGATCTTGGCGTAAAAACGATTTGAGTGCAGCGGCAAAAGTTAAACCCGCTTTATCGTTGACATTGACTTGATTAATACCCACGAGGGTAATTTCGCAAGGGTCTTCTGCAGTCGCAATATTGACGCCTGGCTCATTGAGCAAATTTAAGCAGGTATACAAAGAAACCGTTTTACCAGAACCGGTGGGCCCTGTGACCAGCACCATTCCATAGGGCCTGCGGATAGAGCTAAGCAAGCGTTCTTTTTCGATAGGATCATAGCCCAGTGCGTCAATACCCATTTTGGCTTGAGCCGGATCCAAAATACGCATTACGATTTTTTCACCCCATAGTGTTGGGCAGGTGGAAACCCGCAAATCAATCACTTTTTTCGGACCTACCGCAATTTTTACCCGGCCGTCTTGGGGAATACGTTTTTCTGAGATGTCTAGCTTGGAAATAATTTTTAAGCGTGCTGCAATCCTTTCGCGTAGCGCGATAGGCGGTTGTGCTACTTCTTTAAGCGCGCCATCCACCCTAAAACGAATGCGGAATATTTTTTCATAAGGCTCAAAATGTAAGTCAGAGGCGCCTTGGTCAATGGCGTCCAGCATGATTTTTTGCAAAAACTTTACAACAGGTGCCTCATCTGCATCAGAAGCTTCATCAATACGAGCGGCATCCTCGTCGACCAGATCAAAGCCAAGCTCATCACTGCCAATCAGATCGGAAATGGCAGAGGAAGCTGCATTTTTAGTTTTATCAACGATGGCACGCAGCTTGTCATGCTCAGCAACCACTATATCCAATTGCAATTGGGTTTGAAATTGAATTTGACTGAGTGCTTGCTGGTTCGTAGGGTCGGATGTGGCTATAAACAAACGATTGCCGCGCTTTTTTAGTGGCCATACCACATTGCTTTGAATCAATTTTTTATCAATGAGGTCGCTAGGCACAGCATCTAAATCCACTGCACTAATGTCGATGAGAGGATGACCAAAAGATTCACTAATTCTTTTTGCTAAAGACGCTGCATTTAGATCAGGCAACTTGGCCGCTAGCAATTCATCAATAAATTCGGTCTCAGCTTCAGCCGCTTTGCGCGTCAAACGTTCTGCTTCAACTTGTGACAGCAGATTAAATTGAACTAAAGCGCGGGCTAAACCAGTCAGAGGGGTAGTATTGGTAGCAACAGCAGACATATCAGTTTCAGAGCCGTTTTAGAAAATGTTTTGATGTTACCCGGAATATATCTTTCCGAATGTACGACCTAAGTGCTTTGCTTGTAAAGCAACCTGAGCATATTACCGATTATTGGTCGATGTAAGGAGTTTAAAGGTAGGCTGTCTGTTCAGCGATACATTGCTGAGAGTAACAATATTTAAGGGTTGAGGCATAAAATATTGTACAAGCAGGAGGCTTGAGCAGCGGCCTATAGTAAGGATTATGGGCTTAAAAGATGTGTTTTTGGAGGCGCGGGCCGGAGTCGAACCGACCTACACGGATTTGCAATCCGGTGCATAACCGCTTTGCTACCGCGCCTTTATTTTAAACTGCAAGAATATAAGTTCTTGCATAGAAATTAAAACCAAAAAATAAAGGGAAGCGGCGCTTCCCTCAGGCATTCTTGGAGCGGGAGAAGAGTCTCGAACTCTCGACCTCAACCTTGGCAAGGTTGCGCTCTACCAACTGAGCTACTCCCGCAAGAGATGTGAACTATAACAAATCTGTGAAAACCTAGCAAATGTACTCGTCCTTAAAACCCTACAAGCCCGGAAAGCCTCTTTTCTTAGGTATTGGAAAATTAGGCTTTATCAAAAAATTGATGCCGTGCCAGCCACAGATAATAAGCCATTGACCATACTGTTAAAAAGGCAGCAAGAATGATGAGGAGTCTGCCTGGTGCGGCTGTGTGAAATAAACCAAAAAGCGTTTCGTGATAAAGAAGAAATGGGATGGCAATCAGCTGCACAGTAGTTTTGAGTTTGCCTAACCAATTTACGGCAATATTGGCATGTTTTCCCAAATTAGCCATCCATTCGCGCAGGGCTGAAATAGTGATCTCGCGCCCGATAATAATAAGTGCCACTAATCCGCCTACTCGACCTAGTTCAAGAAGCAATAGCAGCGCTGCACAGACAAGTAACTTGTCTGCTACAGGATCCAGAAAGGCCCCAAATGATGAAGTTTGCCCAGTCTTGCGGGCTAGCCAGCCGTCAAACCAATCGGTGACTGCAGCCGCAATAAATAAGACGGTTGCAGTGATATCCCGGGTATAAGATGAAAGCGTAGTTTCTGGTACGTTGTACAACACTACAAGAACGGGGATTACTAAGATTCGCAACCAGGTTAGCAAGGTGGGGAGGGTTGTCACATTTTTCTCGCAAAACGGATAGTTTATTATCGATGCAGGCTGTGATAGATGCTCTCTGCCAATGTACGGGATATTCCTTCGACCTGCACAATATCATCAATTGAGGCGTTAGCCAGTTGTTTGATGCCACCAAAGCGTGCTAGCAACCGTTTCCGTTTTTTTGGACCAATACCTTCAATTTCATCTAGAGTGGAGTGTTCTCGTGCTTTTGCGCGTTTGGCACGCATCCCGGTAATTGCAAAGCGGTGGGCTTCATCTCGGATTTGTGCTATCAGCATAAGGGCTGCTGAGCTAGCTCCTAGTTCAAGCGGATCTCGCCCATCACAAAAAAAGAGAGTTTCCAAACCTACCTTCCGCCCCTCTCCTTTGGCAACGCCAATTAATAAGACATCTTCTACCCCTAAATCTGCAAAAACCTGCCGGGCTTGCTCTAGCTGGCCTTTACCGCCATCAATGAGCACTACATCTGGCCAGAAAGTACCTGGGTTGTTGGCGAGTTTTTCATAACGACGGGTTAATACTTGACGCATGGCTGCGTAATCGTCTCCTCCTGTAATATTAGTGATGTTGTAGCGACGATATTCTTTACTCTGCATGGTATGGTGCTGATAAACGACACAAGAAGCTTGCGTGGCTTCGCCCATCGTATGGCTAATATCAAAACATTCGATTCTAAGCTGATCTGTTTCTTCTAGATTGAGTCCTAGGACAGTAGCTAAGGCTATCGTTCTGTCTACGGCGGTACCACGTTCTGCCAGCAAACGGCCCAGGGCAAGTTGTGCATTTTTCTCGGCTTGCACGAGCCACTGACGGCGTAGTTCTTGCGGTTTACGCAACAGCTTGATGGTTTTGCCTGCTTGTTGCGATAAAAGTAGTTCAAAGGTCTCATCGACCGGTAGGTTCACGACGATGGTAGAGGGAATGGCTTGTTCAAGATAATGTTGCGAAATAAAGGCTTCTAGCACTTCGGTAGCGGTAGTTTCCGCATCAATATGATGAGGAAAAACCGCTTTATCTCCTAAATGGCGGCCTGCGCGAATCATGGCAAGATTCACGCAGGCTCGTCCTGCACTTACGACTGCAGCAATTACATCGACATCTTCTTCTTTGAGAGATTCCATGGACTGTTGATGCAACACCTTAGAAAGCGCACCGATTTGATTACGCACTATTGCAGCTTGTTCAAATTGAAGATTATCTGCGAATGTATGCATACGGATTTGCATTTCATCTAAGAGTTGTTGAGTTTCTCCTTTCAGAAAATGCGAGGTTCTGGCAACGTCGCTGGCGTAGTCTGTCTGGCTAATAAGCCCTACGCATGGAGCTGAGCAACGGCCTATGGGATGCAGTAAACAAGGGCGAGAACGATTACGAAACACCGTATCCTGACAGGTACGAAGTCTAAATACTTTTTGTACGATGCCTATAGTGTCCTTAACCGCCCATGCAGAAGGGTAGGGCCCAAAATACTGGGCACGGTTATCTGTTGTATTTCCTCGAAAATAAGCAACGCGTGGATAATCGTGGGCTGTAATTTTTAAAAAAGGATAAGACTTATCATCCCGAAACAAAATGTTGTAGCGCGGTGCTAA
This sequence comes from Burkholderiaceae bacterium, assembly GCA_019695155.1. Taxonomy (GTDB): domain Bacteria; phylum Pseudomonadota; class Gammaproteobacteria; order Burkholderiales; family Burkholderiaceae_C; genus Piscinibacterium. The sequence continues at coordinate 49,678 of JAIBAO010000065.1, forward strand.
AGACTTAATAAGATTATTTTCAAGAATGAGCGCTTCTGCTTCTGAACGCGTAACAGTAATTTCAATGCGAGCAATCATGCTGACCATACGAGCTAGTCTGGGACTGCTTTGAGTTTTTTGAAAATAGCTAGAAACTCGTTTTTTTAAATCCCGGGCTTTGCCTACATATATCACTCTATCTTCAGCATCAATATGCCTGTACACACCCGGCAGATGGGGTAGTCCTGCAAGAAATGTTTTGAGGTCAAAGACAGGTTCAGACATGCTTTATAAAACTTGCTGGATTGCCTTAATAGCGCTGCGATAACGGCTGTCTAATTGCAGAGTGTCCCAATCCGTCGTAGGGCTTGATGGCATCAGGCGTTCAATTCGCTTACGGCTTAGTTCAGAAATAGAGGGTACTCCACGTTTTATAAGCGCATCAGCACTATCAGGTGCATTACAGACCAATACCATATCGCAGCCTGCCCAAAGGGCTGCTTTGGCACGTGCATGGATATCCCCTGCCACGGCAGCGCCCTGCATCGACAGATCATCTGAAAAAATGACGCCATCAAAATTAAGTTTTTTACGCAAGATCGACTGTAACCATTTTTTTGAAAACCCCGCGGCTTGCTTATCCACTGCCGGATAAATGATATGTGCAGGCATAACGGAGGCTAGTGATTCCCCCAGATAACGATAGGGGAAAATATCCGCTTGCATAATTTGATCTAAGCTGCGGTTATCGACGGGAATCTCATGGTGAGAGTCTGCCTGTACAAACCCATGGCCTGGAAAATGTTTACCGCAGGCTTGCATTCCTGCCATTAACAGACCATGCATAAGACTTTTAGCTAAAAGGGTGACTACTCGGGGATCGGAATGAAATGAACGATCCCCGATTACACTGCTTTGACCATAGTCAAGGTCAAGTACAGGCGTAAAGCTTAAATCTACCCCGCAAGCACGTAACTCCGCTGCCAGCACATAGCCCACTTGTGTAGCTAACTGCGTGGCTTCTAATGGGTCTTGCATCCACAAGTTACCCAAGGTTTGCATAGAAGGTAGGCGGGTAAATCCATCGGTTTTAAAACGTTGGACACGTCCCCCTTCATGATCCACTGCAATTAGCAACGCCGGGTTTCTGATTTGATGAATTTGTTTACATAGCGTTGTCAGTTGCTGACGAGACTGAAAATTACGTGCAAATAAAATAACTCCGCCTACATCAGGATGAGCCAAGCGCATTTGCTCAGCAGCGCTTAGGGAAAAGCCCTGAATATCGACTATTAGGGGACCACGGGGAGAAGTTAAAGCTTTCACAGGCTGTCTTTTCTTAAGTTTTTTGTTCTAGTATGACAAAAGCGACTACGTAATCGATCTCATCACTTATCGAAATATGAGTATTTAATTGTCGCTCAGCAAGCCATTGTGCCATGAGATTATTGGCAATAATTTCAGGTTGTCCACTAGCTTTGTTAATGATTTGAATAGCTTTCCAGCTCATGGGTGTGTGCATACCCAGCCCGCAGGCTTTGGAAAAGGCTTCTTTTGCAGCCAAACGCATTGCCAGGAAATTCAGACCTCGTACAGTATTTCGGCTAGAACGGTTTTCATAAATAGCTAGTTCTTGCGGGCCCAAGATTCGATCAGGTAATTTTGGCTGACGTTTAAGACTGCTTGCGATACGAGAGACTTGCAGCACATCGGTTCCAATTCCAAAAATCATGGATTTATTTCCTTTATAAAGGGATTTAAACCCTGATGTTGATTTCTATTGGAAAAATCCTTAGCTAATGCAGATAGTTCCTGCCAGGATTGACGAGATTTCTTTCCCACTTGCGGCGCAATACTACGCAACAAATAATGCAGAACTTGCTTAATGGCACTACGTTCTGTTCCCGAAGCTAAGTTGTTGGGAGTAAATTGCTCGTTTGCGATCGCCAGCAAGATGCTACCTTTCACTGACAATACTTCGGCTTTGCCTTCGCTTAGAGAATAGAGAGAATGATGCTTGCTGACGCTTTTTTCTGTCCTGACCCAACCTCTTCCCTCTACTAAAGTGTAGGTTTCTTCGGGCTTAATCATTCCTTCGCTGGCGTGATTAAATGGAGGAGAAAACCCCGAGGCAATGAGTAAACGTTTTTCCAAACGTCTTATGGCTCCTTCTGCTGGGGGATTATGTGTTAATTCCTGCATACAGTTTTTGTAAGCCGAAAAAATTGCATCATCTGGATTAGCACGGGGTACTAACGCCAGGGTAAGTTCATTGGCATACAAACCCGCAGCCAGATACTGATCGGGAAGTTCTAAAAAAGGGGGAAGGACTTGAACTTTTCCCACGGTTTTAATTTCTGATTTCCCCGAGAGTTTTATTGCTAAAGGTAAAAAAGGCTGCAGCAACCCCCTTACTGGAGAATGGGGTCGGCGAGCCCCTTTGGCTATGGCTGTAATTCGTCCATGAGACGCCGATAAAAATTCAACAATCAGACTACTTTCTTTCCATGGCCAGCTATGCAAAACAAAAGCAGCGGAAAAATGGCTAGGAAGAGCAAATACGCTATCAAAATTAGGCATTGCTGAGGGCAAAGGAGAGACTCCTTCAGTAAGCTTTTGCATCATTTACTCATGCCCCAGGCTACGCAAGCTTGCCTCAGAATTAGCCCAGCCAGAACGTACTTTTACCCATAGCTCTAAATGGACCGGCACCCCAAAGAAACGGGCTAAATCCAGGCGTGCCTCCTGTCCAATCCGTTTGATCCGTGTTCCTTTTGCACCGATTACAATTTTTTTATGAGAGTCTCGGCTTACTAAAATTGCCGCTGCAATTCTTTTTGCATGTGCGGTTTCTTCCCAACGTTCAATTTCGACTGTTGTTGCAAAGGGAATCTCATCACCCGTTAACCTGAAGAGTTTTTCCCTTATCCGTTCTGCAGCAATAAATCGTTCACTGCGGTCTGTTAGGGTATCTTCCTCATATAAAGCCGGGGCTTGAGGTAGTAGAGGAGTCAGAGTGTCGATCAATGCTTCGATCTGAAAACCCGATTCTGCTGATACCGGAACAATAGCAGCGAAATCTCGCTCAGCTTGGACTTTTTCTACAAAAGGCAATAGCTGGGGTTTGTCTTGAATTAAGTCTACTTTGTTCAGGACCAGTACCAGCGGAAGCTCTTCTGGCACAAGCTTGAGTACTTTTTTATCGCTATCAGAAAACTTTAGCGCTTCAATGACCAGCACCACCACATCTACCCCGGTAACAGCTTGCGTTACAGCCCGGTTCATCATGCGAGGCATGACGCCGCTGTGCTGGGTTTGATAACCGGGAGTATCTACAAACGCCATTTGCACCGTTGGTCGGGTTAATACTCCCAAAATCCGATGGCGGGTGGTTTGTGGATGATGGGAGGTAATCGACAGGTGCTCTCCAATCAATGCGTTTAATAAAGTGGACTTGCCTACATTGGGGCGTCCGATAATTGCGACCGTACCACAGCGGTCTACACAAACTGGGGTTATTCCTTGGCTCAATTACATTCCTTGAAGGAATTTTTAAAAAATCGGGTAAGCAAGACGCAAAGCATTTAAAACAGAGAATATTTAAAGCTAAAAAAAACAAAATAATCTAGGTAGATTTTGTTTTAATGTCAGGGCTTTGTTCGATGGCGACGGGTAGAGTTAACTGTGCTGCTTTAGGAGTGGTTTTTCGGGTTCGTCTTACAGCTCCTGCCACCACTTTTCCTAAGGAGTCTAGAGCTTGTTGAGCGGCAGACTGCTCTGCTGCGCGGCGACTACCTCCTGCACCTACGACCCGAATATCCAGCTTAGGCACTAGGCATTCGACTTCAAACTCTTGATTATGAGCAGCTCCATGGGTAGCGACCACATTGTAAGTGGGAAGAGGAATTTTGCGCCCCTGCAAATGTTCTTGCAGCAGTGTTTTAGCATCTTTACCTAAAGTTTTCGGATCGATATGCGTCAGTAAAGGCAAATACAAGCCGCGGATTACTTTTGCAGCTGCATCAAAACCAGAGTCCAGAAAAATCGCACCAAATATACCTTCGAGCGCATCGGCAAGAATGGATGGTCTGCGAAACCCTCCGCTTTTTAGCTCTCCTTCTCCTAAAAGCAGATATTGAGCTAACGATAAACGCTGGGCAATTTCAAATAAAGCTTGTTGTTTGACCAGGTTGGATCTTAATCGGGAAAGATCGCCTTCATCAATTTTTCCAAACTTATCGTAGAGCAGATGAGCAACAGCAAGATTCAGCACAGAATCGCCCAGAAATTCTAAGCGTTCATTATGATGGTTGGAATAGCTACGGTGAGTAAGTGCCTGAGTGAGCAACACTGGCTGTAAAAATTTATATCCCAGACGATCTTCCAGAACTGCGGCTTCCATCTTGACTTAATCGCTACTGGCTTCGTATTCGATGAGTAAGCTGACAGGCTTTAGCAGTTCAATTTTCTTTTCATAAGCGACTGAGACTACTACTTTTTCACCGGTTTTTGTCACCGTAAGATCTTTGCCACTAACAGAAGTGATATAGCCTGCAGAGGCAAAAGTATCAAACGCGGATCGGGCTGCCGCTACGGTAGTGGCTGACTCTTTTGCCCTGACAAGTCCTTTTTTAATATCCAGGAATTCAACATAACTGGGTACGACTTTCATTCCAATAAGAAACACCATACCCAATACAATTAACCACAGTATTAATCCGATGAGTGTTAGTCCAGATTGGCGGTTTTGCATAGGAGTAAATCCTTAAAAATAATGAGGCAACGTTATTTAAATGAGCCGATGCGGTTTATATTACTGAAGTTCATCCAGATGAAAAATGCTTTACCTACTACATTCGTATCCGCCGCAAAACCCCAGTAGCGGCTATCGATGCTGTTGTCTCTATTATCACCCATCATGAAATAATGACCAGGAGGCACTTTACATAGCATTCTATCTGCAGATATTTCGCAATCTGCATTAGCAGGTAAATGGGATAAAGCGACGTTAATGCTGGGAGCATCGTCGTTGTTCAAGATCAGATGCTCGGTAGCTCCTAATTTTTCAGCTAATTGCTTTGAGACCAAATGGCGATCCGGATCCAAAAAGTCAGGCATTTCGCGAATGGGAATCTCCTGCCCGTTAATTTTCAAGCGCTTGTTGCTGTATTCCACTACATCCCCCGGCAGTCCAATAACCCGTTTGATATAGTCTTTTTCCGGTTCGTGAGGGGGTTTGAATACCATGACATCCCCGCGCTGGGGACTACCGATGTCTATTATTTTCTTGTTGATTACTGGTAAGCGTATGCCGTAAGTAAATTTATTCACCAAAATTAAATCGCCTACCAAAAGAGTAGGGATCATGGATCCGGAAGGTATTCGAAAAGGCTCTGCGATAAAACTACGCAGAAAGAAAACGGTGGCTATTACTGGAAAAAAGCTGGCGGTATATTCCAACCACCACGGTTGCCTAAGAAGTTTCTCTTGCAATTTTTTCCGGGCTTGAACAGCCGCTTTTTCGCCTTCTGCTGCGCGGATCGACAAGGCACTTGAAGCATCAAACTGGGTGAGTGCTTCTGAAGCTGCCGCTATTCGTTTTTTCTTAAAAACGATCAGATCCAGGCCGTACATGATTCCTGTCAGCAAAGTAAGCCAAAACAGAATCAAAGCAAAATTGAGTGCACCTAAATTATCTAGCATTAGCTCTCCACTTGCAGAATCGCCAGAAAAGCTTCCTGCGGAATTTCAACGGTACCGACTTGTTTCATGCGTTTTTTGCCCGCTTTTTGTTTTTCAAGAAGTTTTTTCTTGCGTGTAATATCACCACCGTAGCATTTTGCCAGCACATTTTTGCGTAATGCCTTGACATCTTCACGCGCAATAAATTTTGCCCCAATCGCCGCCTGGATAGCGACGTCATACATTTGTCGAGGGATTAATTCTCGCATTTTTGAAGTCACTTCTCTGCCCCGGTGTACGCTGTTGCTGCGATGCACAATAATTGAAAGAGCATCTACCCGATCTCCATTGACCAAAATATCCACTTTTACTACATCTGCAGCCCGATACTCTTTAAATTCATAATCCATACTCGCATAGCCGCGAGAAGTTGATTTAAGCCGATCAAAAAAGTCTAAAACAATTTCGGCCATAGGCATTTCGTACTTAAGCACAACCTGGCGGCCATGATAAGACAGCTCAGTTTGCTGACCTCTTTTACTTGTACAAAGGGTGATGACTGCTCCCACGTATTCTTGTGGGGTAAAGACCGTTACCTCTACAATGGGTTCCCGAACTTCTTCAATCTTAGCCGGATCCGGCATTTTGGATGGGTTATCCACTACGATCAGGGTACCGTCTCGCAGTAATACTTCATACACCACCGTAGGGGCTGTGGTGATTAATTCCTGATCGAATTCCCTTTCTAGTCGCTCTTGCACGATTTCCATATGCAACAGCCCCAAGAAACCGCAGCGAAAGCCAAATCCGAGTGCTTGAGAAACCTCTGGTTCAAATTGCAAAGACGCGTCATTAAGTTGCAATTTTTCCAAACTTTCGCGTAATTGCTCGTATTGATTCGATTCCACCGGATACAAGCCAGCAAACACTTGGGGTTTAATTTCCTTAAAGCCGGGTAAAGCGTTTTTGGCGGGTTTGTTTACTAAGGTGAGGGTATCCCCTACCTTTGCGGCCTTCAGCTCTTTAATGCCGGCAATAATAAACCCCACTTGTCCAGCACTTAGAGACTCACGCGCAGAGCTTTTAGGCGTAAACACACCTACTTGTTCCACCAGGTAAGAGGTGTTGGTTGCCATGAGCAGAATTTTGTCTTTGGGCTTGACGGTACCGTTGACTACCCGCACCAACATCACTACGCCTACATAATTATCAAACCATGAATCAATCAATAGGGCCTGCAAAGGCTCATTTAATGAGCCTTTTGGTGGAGGCACACGTAAGACAATCCGCTCTAATACCTCCTCAATTCCCATTCCGGTTTTGGCGCTAATGGGTAGAGCATCGCTGGCCTCAATACCGATTACATCTTCAATTTCTTTGATGGCACCTTCTGGGTTTGCTGAGGCCAGATCCATTTTGTTTAAGACAGGTAAAACCTCAACACCTAATTCTATCGCGGTGTAGCAGTTGGCAACTGTTTGGGCCTCTACCCCTTGACTGGCATCTACGACCAATAAGGCCCCTTCGCAGGCTGAAAGAGAACGACTTACCTCATAAGAGAAATCTACATGGCCAGGGGTATCAATTAAATTAAGGTTGTAAGTGATTCCATCCTTGGCTTTGTAAAGCAGAGCAGCTGTCTGGGCTTTAATGGTAATACCTCGTTCTCGTTCTAGGTCCATAGAATCCAGAACTTGTGCTTCCATTTCTCGGTCGGAGAGGCCGCCGCAGCGTTGAATCAGCCGGTCAGCCAGTGTGGACTTACCGTGGTCAATATGAGCAATGATAGAAAAGTTACGAATGTGCTGCATGGAGCTTCAGTAAAAACGTGAAATGGGTAAAAAAGCATAGGGAAGATCCACAAGCTGGGCTTATTTTAGCAGTCTTATGGCCAAGCTCACCTAATTCCGCGCTCAATCATTTTCTTCCAGTGGTGGAGGGTGGATTTTGTTGTCTCAGAGGAGGATCTGGGACTTCTTGTCTCGATAGCAATGAGGTAGCAACAGAGCAATTTAGCACTTCTGCTATAGACATATTTTTCAGATGTGCTAAATATTTTGACAAAAATCCAAGTTTTGGATGATCCGTGTTTAGAACAGTAGCATCTAGCAAAGCTTTTAGCGGTACTGCACTGGGTTCGATCAGCAGGGTATAGCGCAGTTTAATAGATTCTTCATCCACGATTTGATTAACCCAGCCTAAGGTTTGCAGTGTTTCCAGGGCGGTTTGCACTGCACTGCGGGATAGGTCGGTTGTTTCGATAAAAGCTTCAAATTCTACGGAAAACGGGGGTTTGATCCGGCTGTAGTTCAGAATTTTAAGTATCTCAAAGGCATTGGCTAAGCTATCTCCTGCTAACGGCAGTTGTTTTCGACGTTTTTCTCCCCAGCTAGGGGCAATAGCCGTGACCACGGCACCCACTAGCGTAATCATCCAGCACAAATAAAGCCAAATCAGAAATATTGGAACGGTTGCAAATGCCCCGTAAAGCTGTCCAAAATTAGCAAAACGGGTCAAATAGATAGCAAAACCGCGTTTGATGAACTCAAATAGCACAGCCGTGACAAAGGCACCTGTCAGGGCATGTTGCCAGCTTACTTTAGCGTGCGGCACCGTTTTATACACCAAGGCCCAGCCTAGCATGGAAAGTAGGACAGGTACTAGCCAAAGAAGCAATGAAGAGGCAGGTGACAAACTTCTGATGCTGGCAACGCTTGCAGCCGCTAATCCTGTTAAGTACAGACTAATCCCCACTAAAACCGGCCCCAAGGTTAAAGCCCCCCAATAATTCAGCAGTCGCTTCAGTAGTGGGCTGCGGCGGCGAGTTTGCCAGATTTGGTTTAAGGCTCCTTCCATGGTTAGCATCATGGCTAAGGCACTGACTATTAAGAACAATATTCCCATCAAAGTTAAACCTCGCGCTTTACCGGCAAAACTATTGATGAACCCCATCACCTGTTCGCTAATAGCGGCTGGCATGAGCGCTTCAAGAAAATAATCCTGCAAGGCGGTGCGAAAATTTTGAAAGATGGGAAAGGCGGTAAAAATCGCTAGTGCAACGGTAGCCAGGGGTACGAGGGCTAACACAGTCGTGAAGGTAAGACTTGCTGCGGCCTGATTCAAGCGCTCCTGTTTCATGCGCTCAATGATGCGTTGCAGAAAAGCGTAAAAATTTTCGATAAACATAAAAAGTCGTGGCTGCATAGCCCGTATCATATTGGACATGGATGAAATTTTAATTTTGTACTACTCCCGCAATGGTCATACCCAGGCTTTAGCACAATACCTTGCTGAGGGGGTAGAGGCTATCCGTGGTGTTTCTGCACGCCTTCGTACTGTAGCGCCCATAGCCACGGTTACAAAAGTTGCCCAGCCGCCAGTGCCTTTAGAAGGTGCACCCTATGCAGAACCTGCTGATCTTGAGCAATGCATTGGCCTAGCAATGGGCAGTCCTACCCGTTTTGGAAACATGGCCGCTGCCCTGAAATATTTTTTGGACCAAACCACTGCGCAATGGCTGAGTGGCGCACTGGCAGGAAAACCAGCCTGCGTATTTACCTCTACCGGTAGTCTACATGGAGGGCAAGAAACGACTTTGCTTTCCATGATGCTGCCTTTATTGCATCATGGCATGGTGCTTGTAGGAGTTCCTTATACTGAAGACGATTTATTGAGTACTGAGGCCGGGGGAACGCCTTATGGAGCTAGTACCTTAGCAGGAGTAGATGGTGCACGAAGTTTGACCGCAGGCGAAATACGGATTGCTATTGCACAAGGCAAGCGTCTGGCCCAGATGGCGCTTAAGTTGAAATCATGAATTCTCTCATACGGTCCTCTGGTCATTTACTTGCGTTACTCAGCTGGCTGCATTTATTGGTGCTGATTTTAATTTTGCACTTCATAAGCAGCGAGGGACCATTGGCCCATCTTTTGCTTGCAGTAAAGCTCTTTCCGTTGCTCGTGGCTTTACCCGGCATTGTGCGGGCCAGTAGCTATACCATGCAGTGGGCCAGCATGCTGGTGTTGCTTTATATGGCTGAAGGTTGCATGCACGGTATGGCTAGTGAGGGAGCTGTTCAACTGTTAGGCTGGATAGAATTTGTCTTCGCCTGGGCAGCGTTTTTTGGTTTGATGATGCACATGCGCCCTTTGAAAAAAGCAGCCAAGCTTGCAAAGGCTAGGCAAAATCTAGCACTGGTCGATTCAATGGAGCCTACTGCTGCTAGACAAAATAGGGATAGTCACTTAAGGAATAGGACAGATGCTTGACCGTTTACGCGCTATTGTAGGTACTCAGCAGGTATTGACAGGAGAGGAGGCTACTGCTTATCTAACTGATTGGCGTAAACGTTTTATAGGGCATGCGCAAGCCGTAGTACGTCCCGCTAATGTGGAGGAGGTAGCTGCCGTAGTCCGCCTGTGTGCTCAAACCCGCACCCCTATTGTTCCTCAAGGTGGCAATACGGGCTTGGTAGGAGGAGCTACTCCCGATAGAGCAGGGCAGGCTCTTGTGATGAGTCTAACCCGGCTAAATCATATCCGTAGCATAGATGTCTTAAATAACACCGCAATTGTAGAAGCAGGGGTAGTGCTGCAAACTTTGCAGGAACGAGCCCGTGAGGTTGGGAGGCTATTTCCCCTTTCCTTGGCAGCGCAGGGAAGTGCGACTATTGGGGGTAATCTATCTACGAACGCTGGAGGTACGCAGGTGTTGCGTTATGGAAATGCGCGAGACTTATGTCTGGGTTTGGAGGTCGTGACGCCTGAAGGGGAAATTTGGAATGGCTTAACGGGTTTGCGCAAGAATAATACGGGTTATGATTTACGTGATATTTTTATTGGAGCCGAAGGAACGCTGGGGATTATCACTGCAGCTTGCATGAAGTTGTATCCGCTACCCTCCTCCTCGGGCACTGCTTTGATTGCGTTACATTCCGTCTCCCAGGCGTTGCGGCTTTTGGAGCTTTCCCAGCGTATTGCGGGCCCTACGCTTACAGGTTTTGAACTGTTCAATGAACTCTCTCTTTTGTTAGTGGAAAAGCATTTTCCCACCCAAAAATCTCCCTTCGAGCAAAGATACCCGCAGTATGTTCTACTTGAGTTAAGTAATCATGAGCCAGAAGAGCAGACACGGCTTTTAATGGAAAGGCTGCTAGAGGCTGCTTTTGAAGAGGAATTAGTGGCTGATGCTGTGCTTGCGCAAAATACCAAACAAGCCCAACAATTATGGGCGCTACGTGAAAATATTTCCGAGGCACAGGCGGCTGAGGGTAAAAATATTAAACATGATATTAGTGTTCCAATCTCTTGCATTAGTGAGTTTGTTAGCCAAACGGATGCCTTGTTACAGCAGCAGTTTCCTCATGTCAGGATGGTGACTTTTGGGCACTTAGGGGATGGTAACTTGCATTACAACGTTTCTGCTGCTTTAGCAGAAACCTTACAGCCCCCCTTCGACCCCAGTATTAATCAGCCTTCTGAGGCAAAAATCGCTCAAACTGCGCATGAAATAAGCAGTAAGACTGAAGAAAAATTACTTCTCCAGCAATCCGCTATCTACCAGCTTGTGCATGATCAGGTACATCGCTTCGGTGGCAGCATTAGTGCCGAACATGGAATAGGGCAACTCAAACGTGAAGAGCTGCCACGTTATAAGTCTGCTGTAGAAATGCGGCTACTTCAGACCATTAAAAACGCTCTGGATCCTCAGGGAATTATGAATCCGGGAAAAATGCTGTAGTTTATTTTTATAAGGGGATGCTAAGGATGAAATATAGACAAATACTGTTATTGGGTTTCCTGACCTATACAAGTCAAGTCTTTTCACAAGGTATGCTGCGTTGCGAAGACATGGCAGGAAAAGTTATCTATGTAAATGACAGCTGTCCGCCTGGCACTCAAGCGACTCGGCAGGTTCATTCTGCTCCTACGCCAAACCCGAGTGAGCAACAAGCAGCTCAAGCGCGGGCCAAAGAGCAATCCGATGAGTTAAAAAAGCTACAGCTAGCTCAAGAAAAAGAGGATAAAGCCAACAGAATAGCCAAAGCCCTAGCAGAAAAAGCAGCAGCTACAAAAAAAGCGGCTTGTGCTCGCAAATTAAATAGTTGGAGGCAAGCAGAAAGAAGGGCTGATGAAGCGATTGGCAAAGCAGCGCATACTAAAAAACAACACGCTGTGTTTTTGGGGGAAGCTTATGAGGCCGATTGTGGAAAACCGTAGCTTCATGAGTAAGGGGTGTTATTAAGCCTCTGCAGGACTCATCGCCTGTGTAACCCGTGGAGCAGGCAGGTTTAATAGTTCGTTTTCTGTGAGTGTTCCCAGGTTTCGGGGGTCTGATAGCATACGCCGCCAGCTCCGAGCCCCTGAGAGGCCCTGAAACAAGCCAAGCACATGCCGCAAGATGGCAAACGGATGGGTTCCTTTGTTCTTGCGCTCTTCTACTGCATATTTCAGTATCTGGGCCCAGACTTGAGTGCGGGCTTTTAAAGAAATATCTACTTCAGTGTCAAACAGCTTGGCTTGCATTTCTCGCAGTACCCAGGGGTTATGATAGGCTTCTCGCCCAATCATTACCCCATGCGCAATGGCCTCGTCTATTGCACATGCGCTTTCTTTAGGTTTTAGTAAGGCTATGGCTTGACTCGAGGTCTTGATGGCACCGTTTGCAACAAAGGTAAGCATCGGAAAATCCTGTTTAAGACGCCCTACAAAATCCAAGCGTAAAGGGGGAATCTCACGGTTTTCTTTAGGGCTTAAACCTTTAAGCCATGCATTGCGTGCATGAACAATAAACACCGCACAACCCCCACTGGCTACCGTCCCCACAAAATCTCGCACGAAGGCATAATTTTCATTTTGGTCAATCCCAATCCGGTGTTTAACCGTTACCGGGATGCGTACTGCATCTATCATTGCCTTCACGCAATCCCGTACCAGGGTAGGTTCAGCCATCAAACACGCGCCAAAAGCTCCACGTTGTACCCGCTCGCTGGGGCAACCGCAGTTCAAGTTAATTTCGTTGTATCCCCACTGCTCACCCAACTGCGCGCAGCGGGCAAGCTCGCCAGCTTCGCTACCTCCCAGCTGTAAAGCGACCGGCTTTTCCCTTGCGTTAAAGTCTAAATGCCTCGGCACATTTCCATGCAACAAAGCGCCGGTGGTGACCATCTCGGTATACAACCTGGCCTGTGGAGAAATAAGGCGATGAAAGTAACGACAGTGTCGATCTGTCCAGTCCATCATGGGGGCAACGGTTAATCGCCAGGCAGAAAAGGCAGTCATTACTTTATGTCTTCTTTTTAAGCACGCGCAGAGATTTTGAGTGATTTTTCTATTTTTATAACCCGATATAAGACTTTAGTAAGCCTAAAAAGCAAAGTATCCCATTTTGTGAGATAATATAAAGCTTTATAAAACCATCCTTGCCGTACCGATGTTGGCGCAACGGGCGGCTGCAACCTTGGCTTTTCAAATTTTAAAGGCCAGCATCCTTAAGGAGTACAAATGCGTCATTATGAAATTGTATTAATTGTTCATCCAGACCAAAGCGAGCAAGTGCCGGCAATGGTTGAACGTTATAAAAGCTTGATTGAAGCAGCAAGTGGTAAAGTCCATCGTTTTGAAGATTGGGGCCGTCGTCAACTAGCCTACAGTATCCAAAAATTAGCGAAAGCCCACTATCTATGCCTGAATATTGAGTGTAATCAGGCTACTCTGGATGAATTGGAACATGGTTTTAAGTTTAATGACGCTGTGCTTCGTCATTTAACTATTCAGCGGGATGCTGCTGAAGTAGAGCCTTCTGTGATGATGCGTCAGGTTGAACGTGAAGAATCCCGTAAAACCGCTCAAGAAGCCACAGCTCCAGCCAACGCTCCCTATGAAGAGGTAGGCTTGGAAAGCTGACGTTTAATTAAGGAAGATTCTAATTATTCGTGGCGGAAAATACACAGCAATTTCAGCTTGATGCCAGACTCACAGAAATTCAGGCATTGCGTAGCACGCCTGCAGGTATTGCGGCAATAAATTTTGTGGTCCAACACTCTTCCTTGCAGATGGAAGCTGCGGGTCAAAGAATAGTGCAGTTTGAAATGCAATGTATTTGTTTGGGTGCTTTAGCAGAGCGGTTAAGCCACTTAATACTCGGAAAAGCTTACCGCTTTAAAGGCTTTTTGGCTCCTAGCCGTAAAGGTGCCAAAACGTTCAGGCTACACGTAACAGAAATTGTTAACTTCCAAGAGTGCGATATTGTTTAATGTTTACTCGATTCAAATCGATATTTAAAAGGTAAATCATCATGGCTTTTACTCGTGGTAAAGGCAAGTTTGGAAAACTTGCACAAAAAAAACCAGCACAAAATCCTTTATTCAAGCGCAAAAAAGTTTGCCGTTTTACTTTGGCAGGGGCCAAGGAAGTGGATTACAAAGATATTGAAACCTTAAAAGATTTTATTACTGAGCAGGGCAAGATTATTCCAGCGCGGTTGACTGGAACCAAAGCTTTTTATCAGCGCCAGGTGGGCGTTGCTATCAAGCGCGCGCGTTTTTTAGCCCTTATTCCTTACAGTGATAATCATTAACCCAGCAAGGGGAAGGGAACTCATATCATGCAAATTATTCTTTTAGAAAAAGTAGCTAACCTGGGAAATCTGGGTGAAGTTGTTCGAGTCAAGGACGGTTTTGCTCGCAATTTTTTAATCCCTCAGAAAAAAGCCAAGCGTGCTACGGATGTAGCCATCAAAGAGTTTGAAGCTAAGCGGGCTGAGCTTGAAAAAGCGGCCGCTGCAGTGTTGGCTGCTGCTCAAGCGCAAGGTGAAAAACTCAAAGGTTTAACCTTTGTAATTAAGGCAAAGGCTGGGGTAGATAACCGTCTGTTTGGTTCAGTGACCAATTTTGATATTGCTGAAGCCCTTACGAAACAAGGTTTTTCTGTTCATAAGAGCAATGTACGGATGCCCATGGGGCCTCTTAAAACGGTAGGGGACAGTACTGTGGATGTGGCTTTGCACACAGATGTTGTGGTTCCGATAACCGTTTCTGTTGTCGGAGAAGCGGCTAATTAGCGTCTGGAAGAGAACTTAAATCAATAGGGCTGGAGTATAAACTCTGGCCCGTTTCATTTTAAAACCAGCTTTGATCTAATTTCCTTACACTTAGAGCATTTCGTAGATATTTTTCAAAAGCAAATCTGGGTGTTGCCTTACACTAAGTCTATAAATGTTTTCTAGCAATTACTTTCTTTAGTTGAAGGAATTGGTTTACGGGCCTTGTGCGGAGTGTGAGCAGACACTGCCCTTGACCTGGCTTGCTAAGGAAAAAAGGAAGCGTCCTAGAATGAATTCTTCACTCGATCCTCGTTTTACGGATCCCCAACTAAATGCTTTAAAAACTCCGCCACATTCGATTGAGGCCGAGCAGTCCGTGCTGGGTGGTTTACTGCTTGAAAATGGTGCATGGGACAAAATTGGGGATTTGATTCATGAAGATGATTTTTATCGTTATGACCATCGGATCATCTATCACCATATTCAGCGCTTAATTGGAAAGTCGCACCCTGCCGATGTGATTACTGTTTTTGAATCTCTGCAGTTGGGGGGTAAGGCCCAAGAAGTGGGGGGGCTACCTTATTTAAATGCACTGGCTAGTTCGGTTCCCTCTGCAGCGAATGTGAGGCGTTATGCCGAGATTGTGCGAGACCGTGCGGTACTGCGAAAATTAGTAACAGTCGCTGATGAAATTTCTGGTAATGCCTATAACCCTCAAGGTAAGGATACAAAACAATTATTAGACGAGGCGGAGTCTAAGATATTTTCCATTGCTGAAGAGGGTGCTCGGGGAGGGAGTGGTTTTCAGAATCTACCGGTAGTTTTAAGTGAGGTAGTGACTCGAATTGATGAGCTATATCATCGTGCAGATCACTCTGATGTGACAGGGGTACCGACCGGCTTTACTGATATGGATAATATGACCAGTGGGCTGCAGCCAGGTGATCTGATTGTAGTGGCAGGCCGTCCTTCCATGGGTAAAACCGCCTTTTCCCTTAATATTGGTGAGCATGTAGCCATTGAGCAGGGTTTGCCTGTGGCTGTTTTTTCCATGGAAATGGGGGCTAATCAATTAGCCCTTCGTTTATTATCTTCAGTAGGTAAGCTGGATCAACAAAGATTGCGCACGGGTCGGTTACAAAATGAAGATTGGCCGAAATTGACGGCGGCCATCCAGCGTATGCAGGATGCGCAGTTATTTATTGATGAAACTCCCGCACTCAATTCTTTGGAACTACGCGCTCGGGCTCGTCGACTGGCGCGCCAGTGCGGAAAGCTGGGATTGATTGTGATCGACTATATTCAGTTAATGGCCGCTAATTCAGTAGGGGAAAACCGGGCAACTGAAATTTCTGAAATCTCACGGGGCCTGAAAGCCCTGGCCAAGGAGTTGCATTGTCCCGTGATTGCGTTGTCTCAGCTGAATCGCTCTTTGGAGCAGCGGCCTAACAAGCGCCCAATCATGAGTGATTTACGGGAATCAGGTGCTATTGAGCAAGACGCGGATGTGATTCTCTTCATTTATAGGGATGAAGTCTACAATCCCGATACTCAAGATAAAGGTACAGCCGAGATTATTATTGGCAAACAGCGTAACGGTCCAATTGGTACGGTTCGGATGACTTTCTTGAAAGAGCAGACTAAGTTCACCAATTTCGTGTCTGCAGATAACTATTAAGAGGTAAGGGATGTTTGGTCGCTTTATGCCCCAAGAAGGTAAATTTTTTGACTTATTCAACCAGCATGCGCAGCAAATAGTGCAAGGATGTCATGAACTGGTGCTGATGATGGCAAACTTGTCTGCGGGAATGGAGGAGCATGCCCGCAATATCGAGTCTGCAGAAAAGGCAGCCGATAAGATTACCCATCAGACGATTGATTTGCTACATAAAACCTTTATTACCCCTTTAGATAGAGATGATATTCATAAGCTGATTAGCCATATGGATGATATTTTGGATTTAGCAGAAGATGTGGCCCAGACAATCTATCTTTACGATATCAAGCAGGTCACGCCAGAAGCTAAACAGTTGGCAGATATTTGTGTGTCGTGTGCTGAGCGCGTTAAAAACGCCGTAGCCATGCTCGGTAATATGGAAAATGCAGACGCTATTCTTAAAATTGCCAATGAAATTGATCGTCTCGAGTCCAATGCAGATCATGTGATGCGTGCAGCTATGGCAAAACTTTTTCGGGATGAGCCGGATACCCGTCAGCTTATTAAACTCAAAGCGATTTATGAGTTGCTCGAAACTATTACCGATAAATGTGAAGATGTAGCCAATATCATTGAGGGTATCGTGCTTGAAAATGCTTAGCGCTACTTGAATAGAATGCTCTGTTTTCCTACGCAGATTGACGAGGCTCAAAACCTCTCATCTCTTATGACTACTCTTCCTGGAATGCTTCTGCGCGTTTGTTTTTAATAGCGGGTAAGGCAACAATAATTACTAGAGCCAGCGCCATCAATAGCAGAGTTAAAGATAAACCCCTGGTGAAAAAAATGCTGAAATCTCCACGTGATAACAATAAGGCACGCCGAAAATTTTCTTCCATCATGGGGCCAAGTACAACCCCCAACAATAAAGGGGCAGGTTCACATTTAAGTTTAATAAATATATAGCCCAGTACACCAAATGCCGCAGTCATCAAGACATCAAACGTGTTGTTGTTAACGGTATACACACCAATGCAGCAAAATACGAGTATGGCCGGATACAAATAACGATAGGGCACAGCAAGTAATTTCACCCAAATACCGATGAGGGGCAAATTAAGAATAATGAGCATGAGGTTGCCTATCCACATCGACGCAATCAAGCCCCAAAATAAGGCGGGATTACTGCTCATAACCTGGGGGCCGGGTTGAATATTGTGAATGGTCATGGCACCAATCATTAAGGCCATTACGGCGTTGGGAGGAATTCCTAGAGTTAACAGGGGAATAAAGCTGGTTTGAGCTGCTGCATTATTGGCCGATTCCGGCGCGGCCACCCCTTCGATAGCGCCTTTGCCAAATTCAGCTTTGTATTTACTAAGTTTTTTTTCTAAAGTGTAGGCGCCAAAAGAAGCTAAGGCGGCTCCTCCTCCAGGCAAAATTCCTAGTGCAGAACCCAACGTTGTTCCGCGAAGAACAGGCGCAAGCATCCGTTTGAAATCAGCTTTGTCAGGAAACAAAGAGCTGAGCTTATTGGTAAAGACCTCACGGGCTTGCTTTTGCTCAACATTAATTAAAACCTCAGCAAAACCAAAAACTCCCATAGCAATTACGACAAAACCTATCCCATCAGACAGTTCAGGAATATCAAAAGAGTAGCGGGCTACGCCGGAGTTAATATCTGTACCTACTAACCCGAGTAGCAACCCTAAAAGAATCATGCCCACTGCCTTGATTAAGTTCCCCGAGGCAAGTACTACGGCCCCAATCAAGCCCAGTACCATGAGGCTGAAATACTCGGCAGGACCGAATTTAAAAGCTATCTCCGCTAGAGGTGGTGCAAATGCTGCCAGAATAAGGGTGGCTACACAGCCGGCAAAAAAGGAAGCTAGGCCAGCGGTGCTTAAGGCTACCCCAGCTCTACCCCTTCTGGCCATTTGATAACCATCTAGGCAGGTGATAACTGATGAGGTTTCTCCTGGAATATTGACCAAAATTGCTGTCGTAGAGCCTCCATATTGAGCGCCATAATAAATGCCAGCCAACATAATTAGGGCGGCAGTAGGAGGTAAGGCATAAGTGGCTGGCAATAACATGGCTATTGTTGCAATGGGCCCCAGCCCAGGAAGTACACCAATAAGGGTGCCAATCAAACAACCCAGAAATGCATACAATAAATTTTGCAAGGTCAAAGCCGTGGCAAAGCCTAACTGCAGATTATTCAGTAATTCCATAAGACGGTTCAGCTCAGGTTAAATTTGGAAAAATGAGGGCCATAAAGGAAATTGCAGCTTTAGTCCCCACACAAAAACGGCAAAACATAATGAAATTAAAACCACGGAGTTAGCTACAGTCGCTTTCCAGCTGAATTCATGACTAGCTAGACTCGAGACAGCAATGAGGATGAATAAAGTGAGAGCCAAACCCAAAGGTTTAAGCAACAATCCAAACAGTACGACGGCTCCTAGGACTAAAGCCATAGATTTCAAATCAAATCGAGCAATTCGTTCTTCTGCAGTAGAGTTGCGCATGGAACTGATAATGACGACTGCACCCAGAATTATTTGCAGTAAACCTATCCAGAAGGGAAAGTAGCCCGGTCCCATTTTAGCTGCTGTCCCCATGCTGTAGCTGCTAGCAAAACCAGCAAAAAAAGTCCCTGTCGCTGCAAATAGCAGGCCTGTCCAAAAATCTTGATGTGAACGAATTTTCATTGCATCAGAGTCCCTGAGTTATAACGTATCACTACAGTAAGCTTACAAATTGTTAATAGGTATGCAGCCTATGGTCTTGACTGCGAAAGACTGGCTTACTGACTCATAGTCTCAGTAAGATAGCAAAATAAGGTAAAGCTGGTTTAAAAATATAATGCAGCTGAAGGCTTTATAGAGCTAGGGTAGAGTCAAAATAAAAAGCTGAGTTGACAGCGTAAAAAAGATAGTTCATAATCTCGCTTCTCTGCTGCTGAAACACAAATTGAAATTGTGCTTAAAAAAGTAGCCTGATCTTTAACAAATAACAGCCGATAAGTGTGGGCGCCTGATAAAGTGGCTTACTGAAAGTATTTATACTGATCAGTAAACAAAATATTGAGCGCTCACAAAATATAAATAAGGTTTATGGAAACATAGCCTCGTTTATTTGAGTGATGCGATCGCTAGCAATAGCGAATGCCCGCAAGGGCACCAGCAGTGATTAAACCATAGAGTTTGATCCTGGCTCAGATTGAACGCTGGCGGCATGCCTTACACATGCAAGTCGAACGGCAGCACGGGGGCAACCCTGGTGG
>JAIBAO010000019.1 GCA_019695155.1 Burkholderiaceae bacterium
TCTGGTAGAGAGGCTTTTACCCGTTCAATCCATTGCGAGGTGATTATTAAAGGCGGTAAATCAGGATCAGGAAAATAACGATAGTCATGCGCATCTTCTTTGCTGCGCATACCGCGCGTCTGTCCTTTGTCTGGGTCATAAAGGCGGGTTTCTTGCACTACTTTTCCGCCTTCTTCAATCAACTCAATTTGGCGCTGTATCTCATAATTGATGGCCTCTTCCATAAAGCGGAAACTGTTCAGGTTCTTGATCTCGCAGCGCGTACCTAGCGGCTCTCCAGGTCGACGTACCGAAACGTTGGCATCACAACGAAAACTGCCTTCTTGCATATTGCCGTCGCATACGCCGATCCATTGCACCAGCGCGTGCAATTGCTTTGCATAAGCTACAGCCTCTTTGGCGCTGCGCATATCAGGCTCTGTTACAACCTCAAGCAAGGGAGTGCCCGCACGGTTTAAATCAATACCGCTGACAGGGCTACCATCGGCGCTTTGCAGTCCCTCATGGACAGATTTTCCAGCGTCTTCTTCCAGATGCGCGCGTACCAGCCGAATGGTTTTTTCTCCGTTTTCAGTCAGTATGGTGACGCTACCTCCTTGCACAACAGGTATTTCCTGTTGTGTGATCTGATAAGCTTTTGGCAGGTCAGGATAAAAATAGTTTTTACGCTCAAACTGAGAACAGGGGGCTATCTTGGCGCCCAGGGCGAGCCCTAACTTGATAGCACATTCAACCGCAGCTTGGTTCAGGACAGGTAGTACTCCGGGAAGTGCCATGTCCACTGCATTAGCCTGTGTGTTGGGCACAGCTCCATATTGCGTTGCGCTACCTGAAAAAATCTTTGACACCGTCAAAAGCTGTACATGTGTTTCCAGGCCAATAACTACTTCCCAAGCCATGTGTTTCATCCTGTCTTTTGTTTAGCAGTAAACCAAACTTATATGCATTTCTCAAAAAGTTGGGGTCTGCTTGCTAAGCTGATTTCACCTAATTGTGCTGTGTAATTAATTCTGTCATTTATTACTTGTCATGAGGTGCGCACTGACCGGTCTGAGGATCAAACATGACTGGCCAAGCCTCATCATAAATACCTGGGCTGCAATATTGAGCACACTCACTATGGGCTAAAGTCACGCGTCGCGGCTCCTGCCAAATGAGGAGTTTGCAAGCACTGTTTTCTCGCGAAACCAGTTCAATATGAGGCCTATGTTTAATCTGCGTGAATTGCGATAATTTAAAATTACATCCGCCTTTTTTGCCAACCCATAATTGCCAATCTAAATCTTGTACTTGATTGTTATAAACTATCAGCGTGGCTTGTTCGCGGAAACCATCCTCTTCCGATTGTTTGCAGTAGCCTACTAAATGAATGGAGCGGTCAGCAATCGGAGTAGGGGTAGGCCAGAGCCGAGGCAGAGCACAAGCGCTTAGCAGCACTACATTTAAACTTAAGAGTGTAATGTTTCGTAGCGAAGGATTCATTATTGATGCGCTTTTTGGAATGCATCTGCTACCGCCAGCATCCGGGCTTCATCAAAATAGTTGCCAATAATTTGTAGGCCCACCGGTCGACGGCTCTGAGCGCCGATGCCTGCCGGCACGCTCATTGCCGGAAGCCCTGCCAAAGAGGGGCCAAGGGTAAAAATATCGGCCAGATAATTAGCCACGGGATCATCGGCTTTATCACCCAGATTCCAAGCCGTAGTGGGCGCTACAGGGCCTAAAATCAAATCACATTGTTCAAATGCGTTTTTAAAATCCTGGGCAATCAAGCGGCGCAATTTTTGAGCTTGTTTGTAATAGGCATCATAAAAACCATGAGACAACACATAAGTACCCACCAAGATCCGACGTTTTACTTCAGGCCCAAAGCCTTCAGCACGGCTACGCATATACAGGTCGAGCAAATCTTTTGGGTTTTCGCAGCGGTGACCATAGCGTACCCCATCAAAGCGGGACAGATTGCTGGAAGCTTCGGCTGGTGCAATAACATAATAGGCGGGAATAGACAGAGAGTTGCGCGGTAGGTGTACTTCTACGCGTTTTGCCCCCAAGCCTTCCAGTTGTTGGATAGCAGCTTCCACCACCTCTCGTACCTCAGTAGCGACGCCTTCATCCATGAATTCAACAGGCACCCCAATGCGCAAGCCCTTCAGTTCTGAAAAAGCTTGGGGCATTAAGCGCGTAAAGTCTTCAGCAGAACGTTCTAAAGAAGTGGAGTCTCGCGGATCAAACCCTGCCATTATGTTGAGCAACAGGGCACAATCTTCTGCGGTATGTGCCATGGGGCCGGCCTGGTCCAGTGAAGAGGCAAATGCGATCATTCCATACCGGGACACGCGTCCATAAGTGGGTTTGATGCCTGTTAGTCCGCAAAAACTGGCGGGCTGGCGAATGGAACCGCCGGTGTCTGTTCCAGTCGCCGCTGGGACGATGCCTGCTGCAATGGCGGCTGCGGAGCCACTGGTGGAGCCTCCGGGAACAGCGGTTTCATCTTTGGGGTTAAGTGTTGGGCCGTAAGCAGAGTTTTCTCCTGATCCGCCCATGGCAAATTCATCACAATTGGTTTTGCCTACACAAACCATGCCAGCTGTTTGTAGTTTTTCTACTACCGTGGCATTAAAAGGAGAAACATAATTTTGCAGAATTTTGCTGCCTGCGGTGCTTTTCCAGCCCTGCGTCACAAAAATATCTTTGTGCGCTATGGGAATTCCACACAGCGCACTTGCACTACCTGCAGAAATGGCCGCATCTGCAGTACGGGCTTGGGCTAAAGTGAGGTCGGCTTGTACATCCAGAAATGCATTCAGATGCCGTTTGTTTTCAATATGAGTCAGTGCTTCTTTTGCCAGCTCTACTGCACTGACCTGTCTGGATTGAAGCTGTGCCGAAAGTTGTTTTAAAGTTTTTACAGCCGAACTCATTCAATCACCCGCGGCACAATAAACATCCCTTGTTGAGGGGGAACTGGAGAATTAGCCATATTCTGCTCGCGGGTGAGGATATCGCAGGGTTCTGTGACTTTATCCTCCCTTAGTCGTAGACAGACTTCGTTTACAAACGCTGTAGGATGCGCTAAGGGGGCAACTCCTACCGTATCCTGCGACTGCATTTGGTCTACAAGGGTAAAGATGGAACTTAATTTATGTCTAATGGATTCAATTTCAGCGTCTGATACTCCTAGCCGGGCTAAAGTAGCAATACGATGAACTTGTTCAGGAGTCATTTCCATAGCA
>JAIBAO010000016.1 GCA_019695155.1 Burkholderiaceae bacterium
GAACTCTGATCAGAAAATGGAAGCCCTAACCACCTGGATGACTAATCAACAAGACATAAAAAATGTTTATCTTATTGGTCAAAATTATTCCTTTGGCATATCAGTCGCGAATGCAGCCAAAACCATGCTGGCCCGCAAACGCCCGGATATCAAGATTGTTGGTGAAGATCTCCATCCCATCATGCAAGTAAAGGATTTTTCCCCTTATATTGCGAAAATGAAAGCGGCGGGTGCTGATACGGTGATTACCGGAAACTGGGGTATTGATCTTTCATTATTAATTAAAGCAGCCAAAGATGCAGACTTTAAAGCCAATTTCTTTACTTTTTACGCTGGCACTACGGGCGTACCCACTGCATTAGGGTCTTCCGGAGAAGGTAAGGTTCATTATGTAGGCTATTGGAATGTGAATGAACCCACGATGGCAGGCAAAGATATCGCAACCGATTTTTTAAAGCGCTATAACGATGACTATTACGTGATGGCCACCTATTCAGTCGTCAAGGCTTTATCGGAAGCAACTAATAAAGCCAAGTCTATCGATCCGGTAAAAGTTGCCTTCGCCATGGAAGATCTGAAATTCAAATCTTTAAATGGTGAAGTCCATATGCGGGGTCTAGACCATCAGTTACAGCAACCTCTTGTCATCAGTACATGGACAAAAGTAGATGGAAAAACCGTAAAATTTGACCAGGAAAAACAAGGCTATGGCTGGAAGAGCCAATCTGTTCAACCTACCTATGTTGGCGTTCAACCTTCTTCCTGCATGATGAAACGCCCCGGGAAGATCTGAGGACGAAAAAACCTAAGGTACTTTCAGACTGATCAGCTTAAAAGTACTCATACCCGTTCGGGTCAAAAAACGAACGGGTAATTTTTTGCTTAATAAACGAACGCTCGTTCTTTTTATATAAAGAGTCGACGCACAGGGACTCCTATGGATATTTTTCTGATTTCATTACTTAACGGACTATCCTACGGTTTGCTTTTATTCATGCTCTCTTCAGGGCTCACGCTGATTTTTTCGATGATGGGCGTACTGAACTTTGCCCACGCCAGTTTCTATATGATCGGCGCCTATTTTGCCTATCAAATAGGCGTGTGGACGACTAGTATGGCCGGAGAAAATGCTGGTTTTTGGATTGCTCTGATTATTGCTCCCTTAGCCGTCGGTTTAATTGGAGCCATGGTAGAAAAGTATGGCTTGCGCAAAGTACATAAATTCGGTCATGTGCCTGAACTTTTGTTCACCTTTGGTTTGTCCTTCATTATTGTTGAACTAGTACAAGTCATTTGGGGGCGGGCTGCTGTCGGCTATCGTGTCCCTCCCATCCTGGATGGGCCTATTGAATTTTTGAAAAATTTTGGACTCACGTTTTCTCTTTATCGCGGTTTCATGATGATTGTTGCCTTAGTGATGCTGCTGTTGATCTGGCTCATGTTAACCCGTACCCGGATAGGCTTGGTGATCCAAGCCGCGCTTACTCATCCCGATGCGGTAGAAAGCCTGGGCCATAATGTCCCTCGTGTTTTCATGTTGGTATTTGGCGGGGGATGCGCCCTGGCAGGCTTAGCAGGTGTTATTGGAGGCCCTGCTTTTGTCACCGAGCCGGCAATGGCAGCTACCTTAGGATCCATTATTTTTGTTGTTACCGTCGTAGGGGGAATGGGGTCTTTAGCGGGGGCCTTTATCGCCTCTGTTTTGATTGGTCTTATTCAAACCTTTGCCGTGAAAATAGACCTTTCTCTTTTAGATCTGTTTAAAACGCTGGGGGTGGTACTGACAGAAAAAACTCCTTTTTTTGATGTGTGGAAGCTCACTGTTTCCCAAATCGCACCAGTCCTGCCTTATCTACTTTTGGTACTCATTCTTATTTTTCGTCCCCGTGGCCTCATGGGAACCCGGGAGGGATAAAAATGCCGAATTCTACGCTGAAATTTAAGCCAATAAATGTTGGCCGTTGGTTTATATGGGGGATGACTGCTCTTCTCTTCTTGGCTACACCGCTGATTTTTAATCAAGGTTTTTCCATTACCCTGCTTTCTCAGATGGGAACCAGCATCATCTTTGCGCTCTCTTTTAATATGCTTCTGGGTCAAACCGGCATGCTCAGTTTTGGCCATGCCGTGTATTCAGGCTTGGGGGCTTTTTTCACCATGCATGCGCTTAATGCGGTTAGTGCGGGCAAATTTTGGTTTCCCGTTACTTTTTTGCCTTTAATTGGTGGTTTGGCGGGCGCATTTTTTGGCATCTTGTTTGGCTACGTTACTACCAAAAAATCAGGAACCCCTTTTGCAATGATTACCCTGGGCATTGGTGAAATGGTTTTTGCCTCTTCATTAATGTTTCCGGGATTTTTCGGCGGAGAAGGTGGAATTACAGGCAACCGGGTGGTTGGAGAGCCTTTTCTAGGCATTAGTTACGGCCCAGCTATACAGGTTTATTACCTGATTGCTGGTTGGTGTTTTTTCTGCATCGTAGCCATGTATGCCTTTACTCACACTCCTTTAGGGCGAATGGCTAATGCAGTCAGGGATAACCCGGAACGGGTTGAGTTCATCGGCTACAACACTCAAAGAGTGCGCTGGTATGTATTAATTATCTCAAGCTTTTTTGCAGGGATTGCCGGCGGCTTAACAGCCCTAAATTTTGAAATCGTAAGTGCAGAAAATGTCTCTGCAATCCGCTCAGGCGGCGTTTTACTGGCCACTTTTATCGGAGGTGCCTTATTCTTTTTTGGCCCCATTATCGGTGCTATCGTGTTTGTATTTTTCTCCGTCGCATTATCGGAATTCACCAAAGCCTGGCAGCTATACCTTGGGATTTTCTT
This sequence comes from Burkholderiaceae bacterium, assembly GCA_019695155.1. Taxonomy (GTDB): domain Bacteria; phylum Pseudomonadota; class Gammaproteobacteria; order Burkholderiales; family Burkholderiaceae_C; genus Piscinibacterium. The sequence continues at coordinate 2,832 of JAIBAO010000016.1, forward strand.
TGTGCTGATGGTTCTGTATGCTCCTGGAGGGATTTCCAGTCTAATTTTGATGAATTTACGCGTAATCCGTTTTGCAAAATTCAAGCGTTTGCTGGACCCTTATTTAGGTGTTTTTATCGGAGCATTACTGCTTAGCCTAGGAATTATGATGGTCATTGAAATGACCTATCACCTCACGCTGGATGCCAGCAACGGCACAGTGCGCAAGATTTTTGGTTTCTCCTTTGATACTGCAGGTTCCACAGCCTGGATCATCGCTACTTCACTGCTAACAGCGGGGCTACTCGTGTTTGAACCAATGCGTAGACGCTTTATGCAAGTATGGAACACGATTCAGGAAGAAATTGAAGTGGAACAAACTAAAAAACTGATGGTGTAACTATGCACTCCAGCACACCAGCGCTCAAGCTAATCGATGTTAAAAAATCGTTTGGAAAAACCGAAATTATTCGCGGAGTAGAGTTAGAGATTCCTGAAGGAGAACGCCATGCCATTATTGGACCTAACGGCGCCGGAAAATCTACTTTATTTAATCTCATTAGCGGCCGCTTTGGTGTATCTGCAGGCTCTATTCAATTAAACGGGAAAGAAATTTCTGGAAAAAAACCCTTTGAGATTAACCGGATGGGCTTATCGCGCAGTTTTCAAATTAATAATCTTTTTGTAAATCTGAGCGTGTTTGAAAATTTACGTTGTGCAGTGCTTTGGTCTGAAGGCTACAAATATTCTTTTTGGCATAGGCTGGAAGCTTTAAAAAACGCCCGAGAAAAAGCAGAAAGCGTTATGGAGCGTATTGGTTTGGCTCGCAGGCGAGATACTAAAGCCGGGTTATTAACCTATGCAGAACAGCGTGCACTAGAAATTGGCTTGACCATTGCCGGTGATGCACAAGTAATTCTGCTCGATGAACCCACAGCAGGAATGAGTCGTAGCGAATCAGATCATGCAGTAAATCTGATTCGTGAAGTCACTAAAAACAAATCCTTAGTGATGGTGGAACATGATATGAATGTGGTGTTTGGCCTAGCAGACAAAATCAGTGTGTTGGTTTATGGGCAAGTCATTGCCAGCGATACTCCTCAGCGCATCCGGGAAAACACGAAGGTGCAGGAAGCCTATTTAGGAGCGCCGACTCATGCTTGAAGTTAAAAACCTGCACGCTTACTACGGCAAAAGTCATGTGCTACATGGGGTTGATCTACAAGTAAAAAAAGGCGAAATTGTTAGCCTGTTGGGCCGTAATGGGGTGGGTCGCAGCACTACCGCCAAAGCTATCATGGGTTTGGTTGATGCAACAGGCTCGGTTAAGTTCAACAATAAAGAAATGATTGGGCGTAAAACCTATGAGATTGCTCTGCAAGGTATTGGCTATGTTCCGGAAAACCGCGATATTTTTCCGACGCTAACGGTAGAACAAAATCTTATATTAGGCTTAAAAGCTAAATCAACTGGACAATGGTCCTTTGAGGATATGTACAAAATGTTTCCGCGGCTAAAAGAGCGGCAGCATACCCAGGCTGGAGTTTTATCAGGGGGCGAGCAACAAATGCTCACCTTATGTCGCACCCTTATGGGAGATCCACAATTAATCATTATTGATGAACCCACGGAAGGCTTGGCTCCAAAGATTGTTGAGCTTGTAGCCCAATATTTGCAAGAGCTTAAGCGGCGCGGTTTGGCAGTAGTGCTGATTGAACAAAAACTGGCCATTGCGCTGGAAATTTCCAATCGAGTTTACGTGATGGGTCACGGTAATATTGTTTTCGAGGGTACGGCAGCAGACTTAAAACAAAACGCCCAGATTCGTAAAGAGTGGCTGGAAGTTTAAAAATATAGTGACAAGAAAAACAGGAAAATCATTTTCTAAAAAAACACAATCGTTCTATTTTTAGAATACTTTTATAAAAACAAAAAATTAATTTCATTTTTCCCCAATTATTTCTTTTAATAACCCTGGAATTTGCGGAGTCTCTTTATGACAGTTGAATATAAAGTCCATAGCAATATTGCTGTGATTACCCTCAACAACCCTCCTGTCAATGGAATGAATTATGAGACTCGCAAGCAAATCTGCGCCAGTCTGGATCAAGCAGCGAATGATGATACCGTTGCTGCTGTAGTGATTACGGGCGCGGGAAAAGCCTTTTCTGGTGGGGCGGACATCAAGGAGTTTAATACTCCAAAAATGTCGCAAGAACCTTCTTTACATTCTGTCATTAACGCGGTTGAGTCCTTCGAAAAACCTGTAATTGCGGCCATTCATACCGTCTGCATGGGAGGGGGACTGGAGCTGGCTTTGGGGTGTCACTACCGCATTGCTGCGCCTGGAGCGCAAATAGCACTTCCAGAAGTTAAACTCGGGCTCTTACCCGGGGCAGGAGGTACTCAAAGGTTGCCCCGGGCCATTGGCGTAGAGAATGCCCTGAACATGATTGTTTCTGGCGAGCCGGTTAAAAGTGAAATGCTCGCAAAACTCAGCGACCAGAAACTCTTTGACCGAATAGCTTCCTCACCGGAAACTCTTATGGAGGAGGCTCTAACTTTCGCTAGCCATGTGGCCACCATTCGGCCTTTACCGCTAATCCGTCACTTAAAAGCAAGCCATCCTAATGCAGACGGCTATTTTGCTTTTGCTCGCAATACCGTGACGGCCATGTCAAAACATTTTCCTGCTCCCCTCAAATGTATTGATTGCATTGAAGCTGCCGTACAAAAAAAATTCAAGGAAGGGATGGATTTTGAGCGTGAACAATTTATCGCGCTTTTGATGACCCCTGAGTCTAAAGCCTTGCGGCACGCATTTTTTGGCGAACGTGCAGCCAGTAAAATTCCTGATGTACCAGAAAGCACTCCTGTCCGAGAAGTTAAAAAGCTCGCTGTGATCGGTGCCGGGACCATGGGGGGCGGCATCTCCATGAATTTTCTTAATGCAGGCATCCCTGTCATTATCTTGGAAACCAGCCAAGAGGCGCTGGACCGTGGTATTGCTACCATCCGCAAAAACTATGAATCTCAAGTTAAACGCGGCAAGCTAAGTCAAGAAAAATATGAGCAGCGCATGGCCTTGCTAAGCAGCACGCTGAACTACGAAGATCTTAAAGAGGCCGATATGGCGATAGAAGCTGTATTTGAAGAGCTCAACGTAAAGCAAGCCGTATTCACCAAACTGGATGCGGTCATGAAGCCTGGAGCAATTCTAGCCACTAATACTTCAACCTTGGATGTAGACAAAATTGCCAGCTTTACCAAGCGGCCGCAGGATGTTGTAGGTACCCATTTTTTCAGCCCCGCCAATGTAATGAAACTTCTGGAAGTAGTGCGTGGCAAACAAACGGCTAAGGACGTGCTGGCCACTGTGATGGCTATTGCCAAAAAAATTAAAAAAACGGCAGTGGTTTCCGGCGTATGTGATGGCTTCATCGGTAACCGTATGATCGAACAATACAGTCGGCAAGCTGGCTTCTTGCTAGACGAGGGTTGTACCCCAGCGCAAGTAGATCAAGCCGTAGAAAAGTTTGGTTTTGCGATGGGGCCGTTCCGGATGGGAGATTTAGCCGGGAATGATATCGGCTGGGCGATTCGCAAACGCCGCGCCACAGAGCGCGCTAACATGCGGTACTCTAAAACGGCAGATTTACTATGCGAAATGGGGCGATTTGGACAAAAAACAGCTGCAGGCTGGTACGACTATTTACCGGGAAAACGGGATGCGATTCCCTCCAAAATTGTTACCGATATGATCGAGCAACATCGAAAAAATAAAGGACTTACACCGCGTAAGATTAGCGATGAGGAAATTGTCGATCGTCTGGTGTATTCCCTAGTGAATGAAGGAGCCCATATTTTGCAGGAAGGCATTGCCAGTAAAGCCAGTGATATTGATATGGTGTATTTAACCGGCTACGGCTTTCCCCTGTGGCGAGGGGGCCCCATGTGTTATGCCGATACCGTGGGTTTATTTAATGTAATTCAGCGCATGAAAAAATTTCAAAAAAATCCGCTGGATGATGCCAGTTTTTGGGAGCCCGCTCCTTTATTACTCAAGTTAGCGGACGAAGGAAAAACTTTGACCTGAAAGCGTTGGTATCTGCTCCCTACCCTATTTTGCTTTATGGAAATTTCAACATGACTAATGCCGTAATTGTTTCTACCGCTCGCACACCGCTGACCAAAAGCTGGAAAGGCGCATTTAATATGACCCATGGCGCCACCCTAGCTGGACATGTGGTTGAACATGCCCTCACCCGTGCGGGTATTGAGGCTGCACAAGTAGAGGATGTTATTTTAGGTTGCGCCTTTCCTGAGGGTGCCACTGGTAATAATATTGCCCGCCAGGCCGCTTTGCGCGCGGGATGCCCCATTACTGTCTCGGGCATCACTATCAATCGTTTTTGCTCTTCTGGACTACAAGCCATCGCTATAGCTGCGCAGCGCATCATTGCTAATGAAGCCGATATTTTTGTCGCCGGCGGGGTAGAAAACATTTCCTGCGTTCAAAAAGAAATGAATACCCATATGCTGGCTGACCCCTGGCTTGTGCAAAACAAACCAGAAATTTACTGGACTATGCTCCAAACTGCTGAGGAAGTAGCCAAACGTTATGGCATTACTCGCGATCAAATGGATGAGTACGGCGCAAGCAGCCAACAACGCGCCAGTGCAGCGTTAGCCGCAGGTTTATTTACAGCCGAAATTGCCCCCATCACGGTGCAGGCAGGGGTAGCTGACCCGGTACGTGGCATTCGCACTACCGAAGTGACCGTGAGCAAAGATGAAGGTATCCGCGAAGGTACCACCAAAGAGGTCATTAGCGGTATTCGTCCCGCCCTGCCCGGTGGGCTGATTGCCGCAGGTAATGCCAGCCAGTTTTCTGATGGTGCCGGGGCCTGTGTACTAATGAGCGAAAAACTTGCTGAGAAGAAAAAGCTTCAACCTTTAGGCCGCTTTTTGGGTTTTGCGGTCGCAGGCTGCGAACCCGCTGAAATGGGCATTGGGCCTGTGTTTGCGGTTCCGAAAGTATTAGCACGCCTTGGCTTAAAAGTAAGTGATATTGATTTGTGGGAGCTTAACGAAGCTTTTGCGGTACAGGTGATTTATTGCCGCGATAAGCTTGGCATTCCCCATGATCGCCTTAATGTAAACGGAGGCGCCATTGCTGTTGGCCACCCTTATGGGGTGAGCGGGCAACGCTTAACCGCGCATGCGCTGATTGAAGGAAAACGCCGGGGCTCCAAGCGCGTAGCGGTCACCATGTGTATAGGCGGCGGCATGGGAGCAGCCGGGGTGTTTGAAGTGCTATAAGTTTTACTAAAGCGGCTGGAAGCAACTTTTTTCTTTGTTTTCAGCACTTTTGCAGCTTTTTTATAGAGGGGCCTCTTAAGAGAGGAAAGCTTGCTCTGTTTTAGTTTGCATACTTTTAAAAAGGTACAGAGGCATTTTTATAAAAAACCAGTGTCTTTCTATCTTGAGTTTGATGAAAGTCCAAAAATAGACGGGCTGCTCAGTTTGCATGATCAGCGGTGCCCTCTGTGCAAAAAGAGAAGAAAACGAATATTAAAATCTCTAGAGCGTTAACCCATCTTGCTTTTACTGAAACAAGCATAGCCAATCTTATGGAAAATAAATTCATTGCTTTAGTGCGCGTGATCGCAGCCGCTGTTTTGATGGCGGGTATTGCTCAGTTATTCGTGAAAAAAGTAATCATCGGCAGCTTGGTCATCGCTGCAGGGATATTGCTTTGGATTTATGCCCGCAAGGTGGTGGAGCATCTGGGGATGGGGGGAGATTAAGGTTTTAGTCTCAAACTAGCCCAAATTATTTTTGAATTTGCAGAGAGCTGCGGCAATGTTTATAAGCTTTTCCAGCCATTTTTCCTTGGAAAAGCTTATAAAAATTACGGGAATTTTTTAAAATCGCTAACCCCACCTAGGTTGCTTCAAGAAAGTCAGCTTCAGATATTTAGCTTATTTTTCCCAGCAGCAAATATTCCAGTAAAGCCTTTTGGACATGCATACGGTTTTCGGCTTCGTCCCAAACTACGGATTGCGGGCCATCAATCACCTCAGCGCTTACCTCTTCACCCCGATGGGCTGGCAAGCAATGCATGAAAAGCGCATCAGGCTTGGCTACACGCATCATCTTGGTATCTACGCACCAGTTAGCAAAAGCAGCACGGCGCTGATCATTTTCGGCCTCATAGCCCATGCTGGTCCACACATCGGTAGTGACTAAATCAGCGTCTTTACACGCCTCTATAGGATCCTGGAATACTGAAAAATGATCTTTTCCCTGCAGACCCACGACCGAGGAATTCACTTCATATCCCCTCGGAGTGGAAACATGCAGCTTAAAGTCCAGAATTTCAGCAGCTTGTAGCCAGGTGTTAGCCATATTATTGCCATCTCCTACCCAGGCGACCGTTTTTCCGGTAATACTGCCTCGCTGCTCAATAAAAGTAAAAATATCGGCCATAATCTGGCAAGGGTGAAATTCATTGGTCAACCCGTTGATCACAGGCACCCGAGAGTAGGAAGCAAAGCGCTCCAGCTTGGTTTGCTCATAGGTGCGGATCATCACAATGTCCACCATTCGACTAATAACCCGTGCAGTATCTTCGATCGGCTCAGCACGCCCTAACTGAGAGTCGCCACTGGTGAGATTAACCACAACCCCTCCCATTTGATACATGCCCGCCTCAAAACTTACCCTGGTGCGGGTACTGGCTTTTTCAAAAATCATGGCTAACGTGCGATCCGCTAAAGGTTGATAGCGTTCATAGCGTTTAAACTTTGCTTTAATATCGGCCGCGCGCGCAAGCAAATATTCGTGTTCTGCCCGATCAAAATCCTTGAACTGAAGAAAATGCCGCAGACCAGTGTTTTTTTGCAAATTGTTCATGCTGCGTTGACTCCAGAAGAAGCGGTTAAAAACCGAATAATCAGCGGCGAGAGGATCTGGACCAACTGTTGTGCCTGTGATGAAGTAAAAATCAAGGGGGGTAGCAAGCGCAGCACTTTTTCTCCCGTCACATTAATCAGAAGCCCTGCTTGGCGTGCCATCTCTACTAAGGCACCACAGGGTCGGTCAAGCTCGATACCTATCATTAGCCCTCGACCACGGATCTGCACAAGCCCGTTTACTCCAGCCAAGGCTTGAGAAAGTCCTTTGCAAATGATGTCTCCACATTCGCGCGCATTGTCCAGTAAATTATCTTCTTGCATTACGGCCAATACCTCTAGTGCTGCACGCATGGCTAGGGGGTTGCCTCCAAACGTGGAGCCGTGATTACCCGGCCCCAGCACAGTGGCTGCTGCGCCTTTGGCCACCACCGCCCCAATCGGTACGCCTCCTCCCAAGCCTTTGGCCAGAGGCATCACATCTGGAATAATTTCGGCCCACTGATGTGCAAACCATTTACCCGTGCGACCAATGCCACACTGCACTTCATCTATCATCAATAGCCAGCCTTTTTCATCGCATATTTTGCGCAAAGCCTGCAAATATTCAATCTGTGCAGGATGGATGCCTCCTTCCCCCTGAATCGCTTCGAGAAACACTGCGCTGATATTGGGATGTGTTCGGCTAAGGTACTCAATCAAGTGAATGTCATTAAGAGGTACCCGTACAAAACCTTCCACCAGGGGTTCAAACCCTTTTTGTACTTTTTCGTTACCGGTGGCTGACAGGGTGGCGATCGATCGGCCATGAAAGGCTTTTTCATAGACAATCACTTCCGGCCTTTGAATGCCACGCTCATGCCCATATTTGCGGGCAATTTTTAAAGCAGCCTCGTTGGCTTCCAAACCACTATTGCAAAAAAATACGGTATCCATACCGGATAAAGCGCTCAGCTTATCGGCAAGCTCTTCTTGCAGCGGAACTTTATACAGATTGCTGCTGTGGATCAGCTTGCGGACTTGATCTTCTAAAGCCCGTACTAGCCGAGGATGCTGATGTCCCAAGGTATTGACGGCAATGCCAGATAAAGCATCCAGATAGCGCTTTCCTTCAGTGTCCCATAGCCATGCACCCTCTCCGTGAGAAAGCGCAAAATTTTGCCTGGCATAAGTATTCATGACATGAGACATGAGGTAGTCCTCCTTTTAGAAAGCATTACATAAGCCAAAATAACTAGACAGCACCCGTTGCTTGTTCGGAATTTACTTCACTGGCAGCTACCGCAGGAGAAACCTTTGTGCTTAGGGCCGTACTGGAGGCCTGTCGAAAAGGTTTGTATAGTGCCAATCCTAGCGTTGCCCCTACCCCCAGAACCCCCAAAATTGCCAGCGTCAGACGTAGCCCTACAAGTTCAGCTAACAAACCGGTCAAAATGGCGCCTAATGGAGCAAGGGAAACCGCAGCCCAGCGCATGGTAGCTGTCACTCTCCCTAATAAGGCATCCGGAGTCATGATCTGACGCATACTGATGTAATTAATAAAAAAGACCACTGCTCCCAAATCAAAGAAAAACAGTGCAGCACCCATCCCTAACATATTGTAGGGATAGGGTGTGGGAATCACTGCAAAAGCAATCCATACCAGGGTAGTGAGCATCAGGCCCGCTACCATCACACTGCCTGGACCCAGGCGATGGTTCAAATGTTTCACAAGCACCGCTGCCACCAAAGCACCAATACCGCCGGCTATATGCGCCAAACCAATTTGGCCGGCACCCATATGCAAAATGCGTGTAGCAAACAATACCTGCATAGCCAAAAAACCATGAAATAAAATTTGCCAGGCCGCTGCCACAACAGCCATCGCCCGTAAAGCGGGGTCTTGCCAGCAATAACGGAGACCCTCTTTAATTTGGCTTAGCATGGATAAACCTGTAGTCCCAGCAGCAGTGCCTTTTGCAGAGGCGGGCTCATGAATCTGCGAAAATAATGCGCAGGCAAAGACCAGAATCATCACTTCGATCGTGACCGCCCGGGGTGCCCCCAGCCATTCAATTAATACCCCAGCTACGCCGGGTGCAGCCAGGCGGATAACGGACTCAGAAGTTTGAATAATCCGGTAAGCGTCTACTAGCCGGGGACGACCTACGAGATGAGTAACCAAAACCTGATGGGCTGTACCGAAAACCGTCATCACACAACCAATTGCAAATCCAACGACATAGATAAGAGGCATAGACAATTTACCTAGCCAATAGGCCACAGGCAAACTGGCCAGTGCCACAATTAGCGCTAGAAAGGTCCAGATCAGCAAACGCACCTTGCTCATACGGTCTACCCATACTCCTGAAGGCAGAGACAGCAAGGCAAACGGCAGTGCCTGACATGCAATTAGCAGACCCATCTGGTAGGGACTGGCATGTAGCAAGGTGGTAGCAATAATAGGCAAAGCCAGGTTAGAGATATGTCCACCCGAAATGGCTATCACCTCGACCAGCCATACAATCCTGAAAGAGCGTTCACGCAATAATTCAGGAAGTACTAATAAGGGAAGTTTTAAAATGTGTTTCACGATCGTTATTTTTATTTAAGATACAATTTTTTGCAGTGCAGTAATTTGTTTTAACGAACGTCAATCATCTTTTTTGCACTGAAGCTTTCCACTACTGCCACTGCATGAGCAAACAACTTTTTATTTTGGGTCTTACTAACAAGGGCAAGGTATTTCGCCCCAGCGACTGGAGTGAACGTCTTTGTGGGGTAATGCGTTGCTTTGGCCCCTCCGAAACTGGCACTGCTCACTCTCATTTAGCTTACTCTCGCTATGTGCGACCGATCATGATTGGGGACATGAAATGCGTCGTACTGGATGAAGCTTTGCGAGAGACCGAACCTTTAGCCTATAACTTTGTGCTCTCCTTTGCCAAAGATAATGATCTTCAAGTATCCGAAGCATGCGCATTACCAGACCCTAAGTAAAATCATCCTCTTGGCTACTTTTCAAGCACTAAAAAATATTCAAAAAACAAAAAGGGCGCTCATTTGAGCGCCCTTTGTGCACCGAAATTTAAAGTCAGTGCTTAGGCACCCATAGATTTAATGGCTGCGGCCAGGCGGCTTTTATCTCGAGCAGCCTTGTTTTTATGCACAATTTTCTTATCTGCAACCCGGTCAATAATTGACATGGATTTATTTAAGGTTTCAAGCGCAACTTTTTTATCACCAGAAGCTACTGCTTTGCGAACAGCCTTGACCGCAGTACGCATCATCGAACGCAATGCAGAATTGTGAGCATTGTTCTTTACAGATTGACGTGCGCGTTTGCGTGCTTGTGCTGTGTTTGCCATAAAGCTGTGTTCCTACTTCTAAAAACAGAAAGGCTATATAGTGATTAGCCTGGTTAAATGGGTTTAATTTTTTGTTTTCCTGCCGTTGCGTCTGAAAATCATCTTTAATTTAGGGATGAAATTTTCAGAGATAGTTTTTAAATTGCGATAATATTAAAAACTTAGCAAGCTTTAAACTATAAAAGTTTTTCAGGTTTTTGGCAAACCTTTCCAAGCGCTTAACCCTCCACACTGCCAATTTTTTGAAATATTGCACCGAGTGAACCTTCTAAAAGCTGCGTTTTCCGTGAGTTCCTGGACGTTTCTGTCTCGCATCACCGGTGTGTTGCGCGAAACGCTACTGCTGCGGGCTTTTGGGGCTGGAGCCGAAACCGATGCTTTCAATATTGCCTTTCGCTTGCCCAATATGCTGCGCCGCTTGTTTGCAGAGGGTGCCTTCTCTCAAGCTTTCGTTCCCATTTTAGGAGATGTGCGAGCACGACAGGGAGATACCGCAGCCAAGCTATTAATTGATCATGTTGCCGCTGCTCTGCTCTGGGCCGTGGGATTGGTCAGTTTACTGGGCGTCATTGGTGCCCCCCTACTCGTCTGGGCCATTGGAGCGGGCTTAAAAAACCGCGGCTTTGAAGAAGCTACCGTCATGACACGGATTATGTTTCCCTATATTGCTTGCATGTCTTTGGTTGCCTTTGCTGCTGCGATATTAAACACCTGGAAACGCTTTTCTATTGCTGCAGTCACGCCTGTTTTATTAAACGTATGCATGATTATCAGTATTTTGCTGGCCCCTTATTTACTAGCGCCTCAGCAACGTATTTACGGAGTTGCTGTGGGAGTAATGGTAGGAGGAGTGTTGCAATTGGGTGCAGTCTGGTGGGGACTGGTCCGTTTGGGAAAACGTCCGGCGCTTTTTAAAAATCCCCACACAGCGTTTAGCTATGCAGGCGTTAGACGAGTGTTATCTCAAATGGTACCGGCCCTTCTTGGGGTTTCAGTGGCACAACTCAGTTTAGTCATCAATTCACAGATCGCAAGCTATCTGGGAGAGGGTCGGGTGAGCTGGATCACTGCAGCCGACCGCTTGCTAGAGTTTCCAAACGCTCTGCTGGGAGTAGCACTCGGGGTAGTCCTTACCCCCAGCCTTACTCGGGCAGTATCTAGCAACAACCATGCAGAGTTTTCAGGCCTGCTCGACTGGGGTCTACGCTTGACCTTATTGCTAGCTATGCCCGCTGCGGTAGGAATGTTTTTGCTGGCTGAGGGCTTAACTGCAGTGTTATACCACCATGGAAAGTTTTCTACGCTAGACTTATCGCAAACCGCATTGGCCGTGCAAGCCTATGCATTGGGAGTATTAGGTTTTACTCTGGTTAAGATTCTGGCACCCGGTTTTTACGCTCAACAAAATTTGCGCTCTCCCGTAAAAATAGCTGTGCTCGTCCTAATTTTTACGCAAATCGGTAATTTTTTTCTCGTGCCTTATTTGCAGCATGTTGCACTAGCACTCACCATTAGTCTGGGCGCTTTATTGAATGCCGCTCTCTTGTTGTGGGGCTTACGCAAAACCAAACAATACTCTGCACAGCCTGGCTGGCCTGTGTTTCTTTTAAAATTAATCATCGCGTTGTCTGTTATGGCTGTAACACTGAAGTGGGCCGAACACGGGACAGATTGGGCTGCCTTGCAAAGTGTCTGTTGGTGGCGAATCAGTAAAATCTTGGGACTCGTGGCTCTTGGAGCGGCCAGCTACTTTGCCGTGTTAGGATTGATGGGATTTCGGTTTTCGGACTTCAAACGTCAGGAAGCTGAAGTGGCATAAGAATAAGTAGTTCTTGCCAGTAACTTAGGCCATAAATATTCTGGAATACACCATGCTCAAAAACTTCTTCTTAAGCTTAGCTTTATCCATTTGCTTTTCTGCTGAAGCCAGCAACTTCAAAGTGGGTGATATTACTATTCATCAGCCCTGGGCCCGGGGTGGAGCGAGCATGATGGCAGGGTATATGAAGCTAGAAAATCAGGGGAAAGCCGACCGGCTCTTATCTGCATCTTCTCAGGTGAGTGAAGCCTTGGAATTGCATCAACATGTTCACGACAACGGCGTGATGCGCATGCGCAAGATTGATAGCATTGCCCTCCCCGCCAAAGAAGTGGTTGAGCTCAAACCACAAGGTTTACATCTGATGTTTATTCGCTTGAAAAAACCGCTTGCACAGAGCGAGCGTTTTACCGTCACCCTTCACTTCGAAAAAGCCGGCGATGTCCCGGTAGAATTTATCGTGGATGCCACAGGCCAGGCAGCTCCTCAAAAGCAACCTTAAACCCCATGCCTGCACACCAGACACGACGTTGGTTTATTCAAAGCAGCAGTCTGCTGTTTACCAGTGTACTGCTGTCGCTAACAGCCTGTGAAAAACTGGAAAACACTCCTCAATTTAATAGCATCGACATCAGTGGCGCGCCCTACGGCAAAGATTTTCGCTTCCAGGACACCGAAGGCCAATGGCGCATGCTGGCAGATTATCGCGGTAAAACGGTGCTGCTGTTTTTTGGTTTTACCCAATGCCCTGATGTATGCCCTACAGCTCTTGCCCGAGCTGCAGCGGTCCATCAGTTATTAGGTAAAAAAGCTAAAAATCTGCAAGTGTTGTTCGCTACGCTGGACCCTGAGCGTGATACTCCAGCTATTATCAAAGCCTATGTCAAAGGATTTGACCCTAGTTTTATTGGCTTAAGAACCAGCGTAGAAGACACCAAAACACAAGCCAGTAACTTTAAGGTGTTTTACGAAAAGGTTGCGCTGAAAGATTCAGCCATTGGCTACACCATCGACCATACCGCCTTAAGCTATGTTTTTGACCCCAATGGGCAACTGCGCCTAGCAGTACGGGATTCGCTCACGGCCCAGCAATTGGCTCAAGATATTCAACTTTTACTAGAAGGAAAGTAAAAGCTTTTCCCCTAGTATTTATGCGACTTTTAAAGAAAAAAAGCCTGGAAAAGTCCAGAAATAAAGGGAAAGAAGTTTTCAAGAGAATATTTTCTTAAGCCTTTCTCCTTAAGAAAGATTTATTTTCTAAATGTTATACAGTTGCACTGTTGCTCTACCTTAGCGGAGCCAAAAACAGATTCAGAGTGCGAGACTACTGCAAAAGGCTCATAAAAATGGTGGAGCAGATGCCGCAACTGTTGTTGATATTAAGGGACTAACGAAACCCCACTTCATGATCTTTTAAGGTTGCCAGCGCACCAAAAAGATATTCATTTTCGCGCTCGATAGAGCGCTGAAGTTCAGGGGATAGATAGTCAGGCATAGGGGCAATCAAGCCTTGCGCCTTGGAAAAAGCAGTTTCAAATTCCTCTGCTGGACCAGGAGGGATATACAGTGGGGCAACTTCTAGAGTCAGATAGGACCAACGCAAGAAAAAATTGGCATCACTTCTTTAATCACCTCATCAAACACAAACTTAATACCAAATTATTCATCACCCGACAATTAAAGACTGCATCAATTTGCTTGCATCTTAGAAGAATGAATCGTGCCAGAAACTTCATCCAAACTGAATCATTACAGTCTATAAACTACTCAAAAATCACATTTAGCGCATTTTTAAATACCATAGGCCATGATCGTACAAGAGGGTCAAGATTTTGTGTGCTTCGTCTGTTTTCGCAGCTAATTCTTGAGCAATTAGCAAACAAGCTGCCGTTGTATTACCTACAAAATAACCATTTGCTCGAGCAAACTCTTTTTGACAAATAAGCATGCGCTCATAATCCACACGCTTTACTTCAGATATCAATTGCCAATCGACAAACGGTGGCTTTACACCTACAGCCATACCTTCAAATTTATGATCGGTAAACACCCCGGATTGACTGTCGCAACCAACGGGTTCTACCAACACTACACGAATCAAATACCCAGCAGCTATTAAGCTGCGAGCAATACCTGTTAAGCTAGCACCAGTTCCTGCACACTTTACCAATGTTAAAGATTTGATATGCGGCCATGCTTTCAATTGTTCAACAATTTCTGGGCCTGTTTCAAATTCATGCGCAGCAAGGCTATCTGGATTATTAAATTGATCAGTATAGTAATAATGCTTCCCAAGCTCTTCTGCATGTGCTAAATGCCACTCTATCACCTCACGTGGTGCCAGGCCCTCATTCAGCATATCAACACCTATCAATTTAGCGCCAAATAACTCAAGGCACTGTCTCTTAACTGGGCTAAAACTTAAACCAACAGCGAGCTCTACTGGAATATTGAATTTATGGCAAGCTACTGCTAATCCAAAACCAAAATTACCTCCTGTCTTTTCAATTACTGTAGTACGACCTGGAATTATTTCTCCCCGCTCTAGAGCTTTATTGACAATATGTCGTGCTGCTCGTACTTTATGACTACCTCCAGGATTGTCGCATTCGAATTTAGCTAGTAAACCTGGCAATACTTCTAAAAGAGGGGTAAACGCTTTAGTTTGCATTTTATTCAACCCCTGTCAAGACTTTTCTTTTGTCTCTAAATACCTGCCAGCAAAGAGCTGCATTCAAAGTTGTCAATAAAATTACTAACCCATTTGTCATATTCCAGCCAATTAAAGCAGACAGTGGGGCCGGGAGAAAAGCACCTATCGTGGCACAAGCCGCAATAACAGTATCATTCAACCCCTGCCAGCGATGACGTTTATTCTCTGCTAAGCGCTGAGCCAGCAGAACTCCTCCCCCTACATAAGTAAAATTCCAACCAACCCCTAAAAGTATCAGATTAGCTAAAACACTAGAGTAATTACTAGGAATTGCACCAAACGACCCCGCACCCATCAGTAGTATGTAGCCTAAAAATAAAACCTGACGCAATCCAAAACGGTTGATCAACCTACCCGTGAAAAATGAAGGTAAAAACATAGCTAGAACATGGGCTTGGATAGCTCGGGATGAAGCATCAAAAGTACAAAAATCTTTCATTACCAATGATGCCTGCACCATTAATAAATTCATTGCTAAATAACCCCATGCAGAACTTACAATTGCTACCACAATAAGCGAGTCTAATCTTTCCGAATAATTAATAACTTGTTCAATTTGCTGAGAATTGTTGACTGGTGCATTTTCACGCCATAAAAAAATAACTGCTAACGTTAGCAATCCAAGTATAGATAGTGCGGCATAACATAGGGAAAAATCGATATGACCCTCTACATGACGCAATCCATTGGCTAATGCAGGACCAATAATTGCTGCCAATACACCGCCAGCTACCACTAAGGAAACTCCCCGTGCTTTGATGACTTCGGGTAGTGAATCAACTGCTGCAAAACGGTAAAAATTAGCGCAAGCAATGTAACTACCTAAAAGTATATGGCTTACGACTAGTAAATTAAAATTAGCTTTGTTTATCGCAACATATCCAGCAACACCAGAAACTATTAGCAGCAAAGCGCCAAAATAAAATACCGGGCGCCTCCCTAATCGACGCATTAGCATTGAAGTTGGATAAGTAAATAGCATAACCGCAGCAAACTGGGCACCATAAGGTACTGTAGCCATTACTGGTGTATTTGCCAGTTGAGTGCCTACCAATGCTGCAACCGTAACGGAAATCACTGCGGCTGTGAGATTAACTGCCTGTGCTAATGAGAGTAGATAAACTCCCCACGGCAATCGTATGCTCATTATTGATGAGGCACTCACTTTTTTAGTCATGAAATCGTATTAACTCCAATTTAGCCTCAGGAAATTCACAGGATAGGCGTTCTTTACCAGCCCCTAAACTTTTGCGCTTTATTAATAATTTCCCTACTGCTCCAGTAGCATCCAGGTGTGTACCTCCGCAAGGTATTTTGTAATCCTCACACCTCCAAGTCCGTGCATCTGGTATTTCTGGATGTGAATCTACTGTAATAGATAAATTTCTCTCTATAAATCCATTAGCAGTTGCTTGAATTCGTTCTAGGTCATCGCTAGAGATACGGGTTTTTACTGCAAAGTCAAATCGAGCGCTTTCTATTTTGATATGACAACCCAAAGTATTTACAACTGCATCAGGGCGATGTATGCCAACAGCAAGATACAATAAATGCGATGCGGTGTGACTGAGGGAAAGAGCCGCTCTACGCTGAATATCAATTGACACGGTGACCTTGGTTCCGATCAATAGAGCGGCCAACAAATATTGATCTTCTGGATGAATAAGATGCAAAATAATACCGTCTACTTGAATATCAGGAAAATCTGCTAATCCAGCAGAGTGTCCATACATCTTCTTCACATCTATAAATCGAAGTGATTTTCCATTTGGTAATACTATCTCTCCGTGGTCAGCATCTTGACCGCCACCTTCTGGATAAGCCACCGTTGAATTTAACTCAATCCACTCT
This sequence comes from Burkholderiaceae bacterium, assembly GCA_019695155.1. Taxonomy (GTDB): domain Bacteria; phylum Pseudomonadota; class Gammaproteobacteria; order Burkholderiales; family Burkholderiaceae_C; genus Piscinibacterium. The sequence continues at coordinate 19,458 of JAIBAO010000016.1, forward strand.
CCATCGATTTTTACGATTTCCGCTGTACAGCAAGATAAATAAGGATTCTTGTAATAAACCTTTTCAGTTTGACGATGAAACTTCATGTAATTTCTTTCTAAAAAAGTGCAGAAAAATTCTGTGGTTTATGTTCTACACAAACGAGTGACTTGCAATTTCGCCCGCACAGTAACAACACTATAGGCAGGAATATCTTGAGTAACAATGCAGTGCGGGCCAATAAATGATCCCTCACCGATATGAACGCAGCCAAAAATACGCGCAAAAGCACCAATTTGAACTTTATTACCAATAATGGGGTGGCGTTTACAATTTTGATTGCCAGCGATGCCTACTGCGCCCAACGTTACCCCGCCTAAAATGTAGCAGTCATTTCCAATAATTGTCGTCTCACCAATAACTGTACCAACTCCATGATCTAATACGAATCGCTGCCCGATAAGGCTTTTATTGTGAATTTCCGCACCAGATAACAACTTGCCTCTGCTGGAGATCAGATCTGCGTAAGAGGCAATCTCAAGAAAAGCAGCTTCTCCCTTTCCATTCCAGCAAGCCCCTTCTTTATTAAGAAGTGCATGAGCCAATCGATAGTGTAAAACTGCCTTAAAGGAAGTGTAGCTATTGAGTACCCGTAATATGTTATTGGACGCAGCGGGATCTTTCGCAGAAAAAGCGATTGCATCATTGAGTATTTTTTTAGCAGTATTCTTTAGTATTGAACTACCGGAAATTTTTTTTGCGAATTGCGGACTGCAACACTCCCACAAAGCTGACTGCAACTGAATATTTATTACTTCCAATTCCTCCATTTAGCACCTAAAAATTTATATCTATGTTTGTATAGCAGTTTCGCCAATGTCTGGTCAATATACTGGAATAAAAGCCAATGTCCAGAGACTCCTGCAAAAGGCTCATAAAAATGGTGAAGCAACTACAGCCACTGTTGATATTCAGGATTGACGAAACCCCACTTCATGATCTTTTAAGATTGCCGGCGCACCAAAAAGATGTTTTCATTTTCGCGCTTAATCCAGCGCTGAAGTTCATAGCATAGGTAGCCCGGCACTGAAGCACTCAGGGCTGGCGCCTTGGGAAAGGCAGTTCTTAGAATACGCTTGTAAATACTTTACTAAAGACTCGCTAGAAAATGAGGGTGCATGGACTTTGCTTTAGTGGAGCGCTCCTAGAAGCAAAGATGATGTGAAATCGATCATCCAGATAGAGGTGGGTGTTTTTAATAGGCACAGAGCCAGATAAAGATGTGCAATCTCAAAGACACCAAGGGTTATATTGAAAGTTCTTTTTTCATAAATACCGCTATTTCGCCATCAGGGTAATCGTGGTTACTGTAGTACGACAGATCAATTCCGGCTAGGTTAAAACCCATCTTTTGGTAGAAACTAATCGCAGGTACGTTTGTGTTTTGAGTTTCGCAGATAACACTTCTTAAGCCAGCTAATCGAGCATCATCAATAACCCGGCTCATCAGTTGCTGTCCAATTCCTTGCAAACGGTATTCCTGTGCAATATGCAATTCTCATACCCATAAAGTATTGTTCCAGCGCTGCGGCTCCGATAAAGCAAACCCGACACATCGGTTATCTTCATAAGCGCCAAATGAAAATCCATAACCAAGCAGCTCGCAATACTTGCCAAAAGTTTCGCTATCAAGAGACTCATATTGTTTGACATACGGGCGAGACAGAGAGGTTAACTCAAGTTTTATGATGATCTGATGCAAGGTTTCAGTTTTCTCTACCCGGTGTTTAGCATTTGAAACATATCCCGAAATAAGACGCTGAGCGTCAGCCGCATCAAATTGGGTGAGCCGTTTAATTTCAATCATTTATAGAGGGCGCTATGGTTTTAAGAAGGGAAGGCCTTAACAACACTGGTAAGAAAGTAATCAGCTAGTCTTCAATCAAGAACTGCAACGTTAAAAGATTTATTAAAAAAACCGTTCATTATCATGGGTGGCACAACAGTCAGAAAGCCTACACAAAACAGTAACTAGCATCCCCTGGTAATTTTATCTCGTTGCGTTTAATAAACTGGATAAGGCCGCAGAGAACCATTAGCAACTTTTTCTTGCAGCAATACAAACTTAGGAAATAGAGCTTTCAAAAAAAAAGCAAGAAGAGAAATAAAAAAGAATGATTCCTTCCTAGAACACCAGAGTTCTATCTTTTGCAGATAGTCTACCTATTGACTCCAATTAACAACCATCTATACCTGACCAAACGGGAAGAAGCTCATCGCCAATAGCAGCGGTAAGCAGATGGGATTTAGAATCGCGAAACATCGTCCCTTTCCTCGTTTAAAAGGAAGTTTCATTAAATTCTAGCGTTATCTTCAGCCATTAAACACGCGTCGATCAGAAAGGAGTTTGAGCGGCGCTCTTCTAAAAGAATTAGGCCTTGCCACCAACAAGAATATGGTTTTCGTGGCGCGCCTATCCCAACATAAAGTAGATAGTGCCTAGCTTTGAATAGCCTTGATGCGCATAAAACTCGATAGCTCGCAAATTGTTTGCCTTGACTGTTAACCACAGCCCGGCGTTCGCAAGTGATTGGGCTTTGTTTTCTGCGGCTTGTAGAAGTCGCTTTCCTATACCCTTACCGATGAAATGCTCTTGAACGTAAAGCATTTGAAGTTCAGTCATCAAACCTTTTTGTGCGGGACAGGAAACACCGCATCTTAAAATGGCTACCCCCACAAGCGCCTCTTCTTGCTGCGCTACAAACATCTGAGTAGCTACGTCATTGAACCATATCAAGCATTTCTCAGGAGTGAATTCAGAAAGCACATACCCGGCGATATCTTCCGTAATGCCATTGTTAGCATAGGTGTGCAACCAGACTTGAGTGAGCAAGACAGCTAGCTGTCTGGCGTCTTGCAATTGACCCGTTCGGATCGTGAGGTTAAGAGGCGTACTCATACTTTGCAGCCAGCAGGAATGAAAGTTTGATCAACAAGTAGCCAGGGCCTATTCGCCGTATTTTTCTTTGTTATAAAAATAGCACTTTATAAAGAAGTAGCTACTCCTTAAAACAATACACACTCAAAAAAATAGTAGGTATTATGGAAGTTTGCTGTTACGGATTTATTTCCAATCCGGTACACCATAAAAGGGCTATCTTGAATCTGGGGAAAGAGTTCATCCATTGGCTAGGGCATGAGAGTAAGCATCCTCAGACAAAAACTGTGCAACTGTTTTTTCGAAAAACTTAAGCATTATGAGCATTGTAAAAATTGAGATTGAAACCGCTATTCGGGATTTATCCTGGGGTTCCTTCCAGGCAGGGCAAAAATCTCTTCATACTATATTAGTGGATTTAACCAATCAGAAAATCGAGTCTTCCTATAAAACAGGGCATACAGAAATTCTGGGTTGGTCTGTTAATAGCATCCGAGATGGATTCAACATAGGAGATATAAAATTTTTTTTAAAAGGCGTTTTATTTAAAGCGGGTGGGCAAACAGCTTCTGGAGTTGGGTTTATGCCAAACATTAATTACAAGTTTGGTTTTTTTGTCAGCCCAACTCACATTCTTGTCAACGGCAGTCATGATGGCTATCCAAGCTATAGCGTCACCGTAAATGGAAAACTCATCTACGATTATGTACAGGGTTGGCTGGGTCAATTGTTCGGCGAGAGCGATATCGACGTTCCTACTACTAGACACAATATTCCTTAACTACTTTCACCCTCCCCCCTAGCGGTTTACTCTTTATGAGTCATTCATTCAGCTTTAGAGCCGTCGAGATGTTTTGTATTGCTCTGCCGTTGTGTTGAATAAAAGCATACGGCCATTTTTCCCCTGAAAATCTCGTCTACACGCATGGATCCGCGAAGCTACTTTTATAGAAGCTATATTGGCTGGATGGACAATAGAGCAAACAAAATCGGCATCCAAGTTCACTAAACAGTATTCCATACAGGCATGCGCAGCTTCAGTAGCATATCCTAAACCGCGACATAAGGGATGAATATGGTATCCAATCTCAAGTAACCTTTTTTCTTCAACCATTTGGTAAGTGACACCTGCGTCTCCAATGAAACGCCCCGTATCCAGAAGCTCCAATGCCCACAGCCCAAAACCATAGGTTTGGTAATTATTCATACTCCATTTAATCCAGCGCTCCAACGCTTCAGTTTCTTGCAGGGCGGGATAAAACTGAGCTGCATAGGGGTCGCAAAGATTTCACGTAATTGCTCAACATCAGCCAAGGTATATTGCCGCATCCCAAGCCGTGCTGTACGAAGAAGGTAACTTGATGGGATCATATCAAGAAGTCAATCACTATTAATTTTATGCTTTGAGAACAGGGTTCTTTACCGTAGTATTGATAAGAATTTTCAGGTATTTTTTGCCTAAAAGGCGCATGAATATTAGCTCAAAGAAAATCTCCCATTTTTAAAAACAGTAAAACAGGACGAAATCCATGCTAGACCATATGACTTTCCGCGTCAGTGATATAGCCGCTAGCAAGACACTTTATGAACAGGCACTTTCTCCTTTAGGTTACCGCCTTGCTTATGACGGCGTGCATGATGGGCAAAGAGTGCTGGGGTTTGGTGTGCAGACGGCTGAAGGTTTGAAAATTGATACTTGGTTGGTGAATCAAAAAGAGCCGGTAACAACCGCTTGCCATTTATGCTGGCGTGCCGACAGCACAAGCCAGGTAGATGCCTTCTACAAGGCTGCGCTTGCAGCGGGAGGCCGTTGCAATGGAGCCCCGGGCTTGCGGGCGCATTATCATCCAAATTATTACGGTGCTTTTGTACTGGATCTGGATGGCAACAATATTGAGGCAGTGTGTCATACAGCTGAAGCCGAAACTGTTGCTTCAGCCCATTAATTTAAGATGCCGCCGCATTCGCTAACATTTCGTTGGCATGTTGGCGGGTGGTTTCTGTGAGTTTTTTGCCTCCCAGCATACGCGCCAGTTCATCAATACGCTCGGCATCTGACAACAGTCGAATACTGGTCATTGCCCCCTCACTACTACTGCGTTTTTCTACCTGAAACTGCCCATGGGCTTGGGCAGCTACTTGAGGTAAATGAGTGACCGCCAAAACCTGGCGACTGCGCCCTAGACGACGCATGAGTTGCCCTACCACTTCTGCTACCGCTCCGCCTACCCCCGAATCTACTTCATCAAAAATCAAGGTGGGAGTAGCGTTAGCACTACTAGCAATCACTGCAATAGCGAGGGAAATACGGGATAGCTCACCGCCACTGGCTACCTTGGCAAGAAGCTTAGGCTCAGTGCCTGTATTGGCAGCTACTCTAAATTCCACGCTATCGTTTCCGTGGACGGAAGGGGTAGCCGTTGTTTGCAGTGAAACAAGAAACTGAGCCCCTTTCATCGCTAAGGTTTGCATGGCTTTTGTGACCTCTGTGGACAATTTCTTTGCGGTATTAGCACGGGCAAGCGACAGTGTCTTGGCCACTTGCTGGTAGTGATCGAGCGCTTTAGTTTGCGCAGCCATTAAGCTTTCTATATCCGTTTGAGCATCCAGCTCAGCCAATCGCTCTTTTGTGGTCTGCCAGGTGCTGTACAAGGCCTCCGGTGTAATACGTAGCTTACGGGCGGCTGAATGCAAGGCAGACAGGCGCGACTCCAGCTGCTCTAAGCTTTCGGGTTCTGAATCCATATGTTTTAGATAAGTGGACAGCTGATCCGCCGCTTCCGTGGCATGAATGACTGCACTTTGCAAAGCTTGCACTGCGTCTGTGAGGCGATCATCATGCATCAGCACCGCAGCCAGCTTATGCTCCAAAGCACTAAGCTCAGCAATTAGAGAGCCCGTTCTACTATCCCGCTGACCTTCTGGATCTGACAACACGGTAACTGCGGCCGCAGTCACTGCCGTAAGACTTACGCTATGGGATAAACGTTTATGCTCTGCCTCTATCTGCTCCCATTCGCCGGGATAAGGATTTAAGCGTTCCAGCTCATCGGCCTGCCAGGCCAGGCGTTCGCGCTCCATCTGTAGTTTTTCGTTGCCCTGCCGAGCCAATGTAACCGCTTCATTCGCCTGCTTCCATGCCTCAAAAGCAGCAGCAATATCCCTTAGCTCATGATTGCCAAAACTATCCAGCAAAGCACGCTGTGCGGCAGGTTTGAGCAGTTGCTGATGGGCATGCTGGCCGTGTATGTCCACTAGCATCTCACCCAGCTCTCGCAGCTGTGCAACGGGGATGGCGATTCCGTTAATGAAAGCCTTGGATTTACCCTGCGTATCTATTACCCGACGCAATAGCAAAGTATCTTCTGCTTCTATTTCATATTCCTGTAACCAGGCTTTCTGGGTGGGAGTACACTCAAAAGTGGCAATAATACTGGTTTTAGAGGCGCCAGACCGTATGCAGTCTGTATCGGCACGCCCTCCCAGCACCAGGTTAAGTGCATCAATCAAAATGGATTTTCCTGCCCCCGTCTCTCCGGTAAGTACGGTAAAGCCCGAGGAAAAGTCTAACTCGGCTTGCTGAATTAAAACAAAATCGTTAAGTTGCAAAGTACGTAGCATAAGAATTTAGAAAACAAGGCTTAATGACCGGGCATGAGGTTCCAATGCAGCTTTTTGCGCAAGGTAGCAAAATAATCATACGCTGGCGGATGCAGCAAGGTAAGACAATGGGGACTTTTCTGAACCTGTACTACATCCTCAGGTGCAAGTTCAGAGAAACTCTGCATATCGGAATGTACGACTCCTAGTGCGGCGCCCTCAGTACGGCTGGAAACCAGTTGAATTTCAAGCCTAACATGATCGGGAATAACTATCGGCCGATTAGATAAGGTTTGAGGAGCCACCGGAACCAAGGTTAGCGCAGATAAAGAGGGGTACAAGATTGGACCATTGGCCGATAGTGCGTAAGCAGTAGAGCCTGTGGGAGTAGCGATAATTACTCCATCGGCCCTTTGTTGATACATGAGCTGACCATCAATGCGCAAAACGAATTCAATCATTCCTCCTATCGCTCCGCGAGAAACGACTACATCATTGAGTGCAGCCGCTTCAAAGACTATAGTACTGCCTCGTGTCACACAAGCATTAAGCAGGGTGCGTTTTTCAGTCATGCATTGCCCCGCTAGCAGATGAGAGAGGGCCGATTCCCATTGCGTCAAGGGTACATCGGTCATAAACCCTAAGCGGCCATAGTTGATTCCAATCAGAGGAATACCGAAAGGAGCCAGGATCCGCGCGGCACCTAATAAAGTGCCGTCACCGCCCAGAACTATCGCCGCATCAATCTTTCCCTCCATTTGATGTAAGGGCAGTGTTGAAAGCCCGGTTATTTCCAGGTTGGCAGCAGTTTCAGATTCCACATAGACCTGAGGGCCCCGAGCGATTAACCAATGTGCAATTTGCGTCAACGTAGCGCCTAAGCCAGGGGTGTTAAAACGGCCGATTAAGGCCAGATGATGAAAATGGTTTAGCATGGGCCGATTCTATACAGAGCTGAGTACAATAAAACAAGGAATGACTATCTCTATTAACTTGGCTTCTAGGTTTAAGCTAATTTGTTGCAAGTTTGCACCAAACTTTCATAGCTGTTAGCGATTTCATACAATTTCCATTCATATGCTAGACGCGCGCGCTCAACTTCTGCTTAAAACCTTAATCGAACGCTACATCTGCGATGGGCAACCCGTAGGGTCGCGCTCCTTATCCCGATGGTCGGGTTTGGAGTTGTCTGCCGCGACGATTCGCAATGTGATGAGTGACCTGGAGCAGGCGGGCTTAATTACCAGCCCTCATACCTCAGCTGGGCGCATCCCGACTCCTCGAGGCTACCGGCTTTTTGTGGATACCTTATTAACGGTGCAACCGCTAGAGACCCATCAGCAAGAAGAAATCGGTGTGCAAATTCAACCAGATGAGCCACAGCGGGTCATTGCCTCTGCGGCTTCACTATTGTCCAGTTTGTCAAAATTTGCAGGGGTCGTTATGACACCTCGTCGCTCGCAGGCATTTAAACATATTGAATTCATGAAGCTATCCGAGCGGCGCATTTTACTCATTATTGTCACTCCGGAAGGAGATGTACAAAACCGCATTCTTTTTACCCAAGAAGATTACAGCAGCGCGCAATTAACTGAAGCAACCAATTATCTCAACACACATTTTGCTGGCCGCAGTTTTGAGACCGTGCAAGAGCAGTTAAAAACCGAACTTGCGCAACTGCGCGAGGATGTGCAAGTGCTGATGCAAACCGCTGTCAACGCAGGTACACAAGCAGTAAGCGGTGAACAGGATCAGGTCGTGATTTCCGGAGAACGCAAGCTGTTAGATGTACAGGATTTTACGGGGAATATGGAGCGTTTGCGTCAATTATTTAATATGTTTGAATCTAAAACCGGACTGATGCGCTTACTAGATGCAGGTTCTCAGGCAGAAGGGGTTCAAATTTTTATTGGAGGAGAGTCACAGTTTTTGCCAGTAGAGGAAATGGCAGTAGTCACAGCGCCTTACTCCGTCAATGGGCAGATTGTAGGTACCTTGGGCGTTGTGGGCCCTACACGCATGGCTTATGAACGCGTTATTCCCATTGTGGATATCACTGCCCGTCTTGTTTCAAATGCCTTAAGTTCTTCACAAAACCTTTCTCAAGCCTAAGTGTTTAAACAAGCTATTCCATTCGAACACGGCAAGCCTGCTCGCATCGGCGTAATGCTGGTCCAATTAGGTACGCCACAAGCCCCTACCAGCCAGGCGGTACGTCGCTATCTAAAGCAGTTTTTGTCTGATCCGCGGGTAATTGAAATTCCCCGCTTATTGTGGATGCCTATTCTGCATGGGATTATTTTGCGTATCCGTCCGGCTAAAACTGCTAAAAAATATGCTTCGATCTGGGTTAATTCCGGTCTGGAACAAGGTAGCCCTTTACGCCTTTACAGCGAAAAACAAACCAAGCTTCTGCGCGGATATTTAGGAAAGCGGGGTATCGATGTAGAAGTCGCCTTGGCTATGCGTTATGGCACCCCGAGCATTTCTACAGTAATGGCGCAATTAGCTGAAAAAAGAGTGGATCGTCTTCTGGTGGTTCCCCTCTATCCACAATACTCAGCTACCACTACTGCTAGTGTTTATGATGCAGTAATGGATGCCCTAAAGTCCACACGCAATGTTCCAGAATTGCGTTTCATTAAGCATTGGCATGATCACTCAGGCTATATTAAAGCCTTAGCCGAAAGTGTAAGGACCCATATGGCTCTGAATGGAGAACCAGAAGTATTGGTCATGAGCTTTCACGGCATGCCCAAACGTAATCTCCTGCTAGGAGATCCTTACTATTGTGAATGTCAAAAAACCGCAAGGCTAGTAGCTGAGCGTTTAGGCTGGCCGATAGATCGGCTTAAGGTAACGTTCCAATCGCGTTTTGGAAAGGCTCAATGGTTAGAACCTTATACACAGAATACTTTAGTGGACCTTGCGCATAATGGCATCCGCCATATTGCAGTGATGTGCCCAGCCTTCATAAGCGATTGCTTAGAGACGCTAGAAGAAATCAATCAGGAAGTTCGCCACGCTTTTATGGCTGCGGGGGGCGCAAAAATGGATTATATCCCTTGCTTAAATGATGACGCTAAATGGATAGAGGCATTAACAGATATTGTGCAGATGCATTTATCTAGCTGGCTTGAGAATAAGCGGCCCGCACCAAGAGGGCCGGGGCTGAGCCTGTAAGCTAAAGTTCTGCTACGAAAACAGCTTAATCACGAGGGCCTGTGCCCTCTATTTTTTAACATCTTGCACATGAAAAAAGCCATCCATAGGTGCGAAACAGTACGTGGGTTAGCCACTGGAAAGGCTGGGTAACGCGACGGGTAACTTTTTTGCCAGCTACCCCAAGGAAAAGCTGCCAAGCGCCGCCATAAAGCCGTATACCAGGGGTAACGCTATGACTGCTTTTCCTAGGAGTGGAATACGAAACGCCACAGGCTCTGAACCCTATCCGTACTGCTAAAAGATAGGGTAACGCATCCTAACCTTTAACAACGCGAGTAATGCCCCCAGACTGTAAAACGCGCACCCGTTCCCCGGGAACAAAACGCTGCTCATCAATTTCCTGCACGATGGCTCTTAAGTCTCCATTGTCGTAACGCAAGGTAATTTCCAGCGCGGCTTTTTTGTTAGCGGAATTTTCAATCGCCTGCCCCACAATGCCTCCTGCGACGGCGCCCAGCACTGCACCTACAATTCCTTCGCGACGGCCTCCCACTGTTGATCCGGCTACACCGCCTACAACCGCGCCTGCCGCGGTACCTGTACCATGACTCCCCCGGTCAATTGTGACTTCGCGCACCCCCTCTACTACTGCAAATCGGACAGTTTGTTCCCGTTGCGCCTGATGGGCAGAATAGGTAGAAGCTGATTTTTCATGAGTGGCGCATCCCGTCAAAAATAAGCCTAGTGTCAAGGCAAAAAGAGAGATTACACGCTGACTTAATTTATTCTTTTGCATAAGATAACTCCTCGGTTTCGAACTGCTAGCTCTAACTCGCATTATTATTCATTTACTGACTTAAAAAGACCCTTCGTTTTTATTACCGTAATACTTTGTAACGGACTCTTCAAGTTCCTCTAAAGTAATCTGATAATTTTGACCTCCCGTACTAGCGATTTTCCTTGCTCCCATCACACAGCCCATCTGAACGCTGACTAATAGAGAACGCTGCAAGGACAAGCCCTGCAACAGACCAGCACGAAACGCATCACCACAACCGGTAGGATCCACAATCTGCGCAGCTGGGACGGCACTAATATTCCTTATGGAACCCTGCTCCAAAATATCGGCACCCTCCGCCCCTTTAGTAACAATGATCCCTTTTAACTGATGGGAAAGGGAGAGTAAGCTGCATGAGGTTTTTTGCTCTACCAGATGACCTTCATAATCGTTGACTGTTAGATAAGTCGCTTGTTCCATTATTCTCAGCAATTCATCCCCAGAAAAAAGGGGTAAAGCCTGGCCTGGATCCCATATAAAAGGGATGCCCTTAGCGGCCAACTCTTGGGCATGCTGCACCATACCTTCTTTTCCATCTGGCGCTACGATGCCTAACACTAAGGATGCGGTCGAGTCAGCTGTATCGGTTAACAATGCCTGATGCGATAAAGCCATTGCACCGGGATGAAAGGCAGTAATTTGATTGTTCGCTTGATCCGTTGTAATAAAACACTGGGCAGTATAGGTATCTGGCAAAACCTTGATTCCACAGGTATTAATGCCCAAAGTGGCAAAGCGGTCTAAATAGGGCAAACCATCACTGCCAATGGTCCCTAAAGGACGCGGGTCTCCTCCTAACAAACGAATGCCGTAAGCAATATTGCCGGCACATCCCCCGTATTCGCGCCGCATACCTGGCACAAAAAAGGAGACGTTTAACATATGCACCTTATCGGGCAAAATGTGATCTGCAAAGCGACCTTCAAACTGCATGATGGTATCAAAAGCCAAAGAACCGCTAACACATATGGTCATACTGGTGTTTCCAAGTCATAAAAAAGAAGCGTATTAATGAGAGATAGCGGCAGAAGCCACGGAAGAAATATTTTGTGAATCCAAGACTACGGAAGGGGCAAACAATAGGCGGCCCGTAAAACCTGTGAAAGGTAACTCCACTGCCAAGGTAAATTCAACCGGCAGATCAGAAAGAGGGGACAATCCTTTAGCAACAGTAGAAGCGGGCAACCATTCTTTTGGCGCCAGCAGCCGCCGAATGACGGGCACTCCGTTAGCCGAGGTTAAGGTAAGCTCAAGATGAGGAGCACGCTGAGGTAATTGCGAAAGATTGCGTACGGTGGCTCGCACCTGAAAAAGTTTTTTTTGCTGCAGCTCAGTCATTTGAAGCATTTCCAGCATCAGTTGTTCGCCGTGAGCAGGAAGTTCTAGCTTACAACCCAAGAATTGGCAGCCTGCCTCCAACCAAGGGCGACTCAGAGGTACAGCCACCGCCAACTCATTACGCCACCAAAAGCTTGCCTGTAGGAGAAAACCTAATAGCGCAAGAACAGAGCCATAAAATGCCAAACGAATCATCCGGCGCGTGGCATCCGTTTTATCCGACTCTCGTGCCAAGAAGGCTTCTGCCAGCAAGGGCGGTTGGCTAGGCTCTGTTAGAGTGGTCACAGGACTTTCAGGCTCTAGGGCTTTCTCGGAAATTAAAGCTTGCTTTGCTTTCTCCTCATCAGTAGAAACTGAGTCTTTCACCAGTTGATCTGCCTGTGAAAAACTGCCCTCTGCAGGAGGAACTGCCGTCGGCTCTATCTCTAAAGAGGGAGGTGTTACAGCAAGGGAAACAGCAGGCGCCGAGATTTGACGAGTAGTGATGGCCTCATCAGGTACAAAAGCAATGCATTCTGCAGCATTGAAGACGTGGCCACAAACACCACAACGTACTTTACCGTTATGCAATTTAAGCTGATCCGCCACCACACGAAACATGGTGTCACAGCCAGGACAGGTGGCAATCAGACTCATTAATCCATCCTAAAAAATACGCTCGCTAAGGGTTTTCAGACCGCTGCCCTACCATACAAGCCCATCCTTGGTCTTGCGCCCAGACTTTTAATGCTATGTAAGGAGCATATGCTGTGGTCAGCTCCTCAACTTGCCTTTCCAAAATCCCCGATAAGATAAGTGCACCTGTTGTACGCGCTGCTAATAAAGAAGCCAAAACTTTTAAGGGGCTGGCTAAAATATTTGCTACAACGACTTCAAATGTCTGAGTTTGTTGGGCAAACATTTCAGGCAAACCAAAGTAAATTTGAGGGCAATCATTGATCAGGGCATTCTGCCGGGCTGCAGTAACAGCCTGCGGGTCAATATCTATCCCAGTAACCTGGCTAGCACCTAATTTTTGAGCTGTGATTGCCAAAATCCCAGAACCGCAGCCATAGTCTAGTACAGTAGCACCAGCAGGCATATGGGAGGCAAGCCACTGTAGACACATTTTTGTTGTGGGGTGACTACCTGTTCCAAAAGCTAAACCAGGATCCAATTGAATAGAAACCGCATCCTTGCGCAAGGTTTTATGCAGCTGCTCCCGGTGCCATGAGGGAACAATCCATAAACGCGGTGTGATCTCTATAGGGTCAAACTGGGCCTGGGTTTTACTGACCCAATCTTCCTGCTGAACCGCTTCGACTGTATGGGGCAAGTGCTGGACCAGTTGCATGGCGGGATGCTGCGGAGTCAGCGCAACATCAAAGTAGGCTTTAATTTTATTACGAGCCCAATAACGCGGCTCATCTGCAGGCAACTGCGAAGGTTCCCCAAAAATTGGAGACTCATTTTCCTGGCCCTCGTCTGCATCTTCAAGAAGCAAACCACAAGAGTCTGCTTCATCTAAAGCTTTAAATAATGTCTCGGCCTCAGAGCCCGGCACAATGACCGTCAATGCATACAGCATGATCTTTTACTGGCTCTCACTTACGTAACGCCAGTTTATTCTCAAGATAGTGGATATTGGTGCTACCTTGCATAAATTTAGTATCCACCATCAATTCACGATGCAAGGGAACATTCGTCAAAATACCTTCAATCACAGTTTCCGATAAGGCAATTCGCATCCGGGCAATGGCCTGCTCTCTGGTGTCTCCATGCGCAATCACTTTAGCCACCATAGAGTCATAATAAGGCGGAACAAAGTAGCCCGAATACACATGGGAATCTACCCGAATACCTGGACCTCCTGGAGCATGCCAGGTAGTAATTCGGCCAGGGCTAGGCGTAAATTTATACGGATCTTCTGCGTTGATTCTGCATTCGATAGCATGCCCCTTAAGCACAATATCGCGCTGTTTAAAACGGAGGCGTTCGCCCGCAGCAATGCGAATTTGCTCTTGGACAATATCAATACCGGTGATTAATTCAGAGACCGGATGCTCAACCTGGACACGGGTGTTCATTTCGATAAAGAAGAATTCACCGTCTTCATATAAAAATTCAAAGGTTCCTGCCCCACGGTAGCCAATCTTGCGGCAAGCTTCGGCGCAGCGATCTCCAATACGTTCGATTAAACGGCGGTTAATGCCCGGAGCAGGGGCTTCTTCGATAATTTTTTGGTGACGTCTTTGCATCGAACAGTCTCGCTCCCCCAACCACACAGCGTTTTTATGCTGATCTGCCAAGACTTGAATTTCAATATGGCGCGGATTTTCCAGATATTTTTCCATGTAAACCGCAGGGTTATTAAACGCCGCCCCCGCCTCACTGCGGGTCATTTGGACAGCGTTTAAGAGAGCTGCCTCGGTATGAACCACGCGCATTCCCCGCCCACCTCCGCCGCCGGCCGCCTTAATAATCACCGGATAGCCAATTTGTCTAGCCATACGAAAAATTTCTTTGTTTTCCTCCGGTAGGGCCCCTTCAGAGCCAGGTACCGTGGGAACGCCGGCCTTTTTCATGGCGTCTTTTGCACTAACCTTATCTCCCATTAGCCGAATAGATTCAGCCTTAGGTCCAATAAAAACAAAACCACTTTTTTCAACTCGCTCGGCAAAATCAGCGTTCTCAGATAAAAAACCATAACCCGGGTGAATCGCTTGCGCATCGGTCACTTCAGCCGCCGCAATAATGGCCGGTATATTTAAGTAGCTTTCTCGGGAAGCAGCAGGCCCAATACAAACAGACTCATCTGCCAATTTGACATATTTGGCCTCTGCATCAGCCTCGGAATGGACAACAACAGTGCGTATCCCCATTTCCCGGCAAGCACGTTGAATTCTCAAAGCGATTTCGCCTCGATTGGCGATTAATATTTTTTCAAACATAGGGTGAGTTAGCCAGCATCAAGTAGTAAGGAGCATCCCACTGCGGTTTTGTATTTTCGCTATTTGCGAGAAGCGCTACTCAATAATGAACAAGGCTTGGCCGTACTCTACAGGCTGCCCATTCTGAACTAGGATCTTTTTGATCTCGCCATCAAAACCAGCTTCAATCTCGTTGAGAAGTTTCATCGCTTCAATAATGCAAACGGTATCGCTCGCACTCACTTTGGAGCCAACCTCTACAAAAGGAGGCTTTCCTGGGGCACTTGCCGAATAATAAGTACCTACCATCGGAGACTTCACAACATGGCCTGTAGCCTCAGCTAGAGGAGTAGACGGAACTACAACGGCAGAGGGGGCAGCAGCTACAGAAACCGTCCCCGGTGCAGCTGAGGGAGAGGATAAGGAAGCTATCGCACTAGTAGGAGGAGCCACTCCTGCCTTGACAATACGTACTTTCCCCTCGCCTTCCGTAATCTCAAGCTCGGTAATAGAAGACTCTGCAACCAGATCAATCAAAGTTTTAACTTTACGTAAATCCATACTGTCCGCTTTATAGTCTGTTCAGAGAAAAGGATCGCTTAAAATCCCCTGGAAGGGTACTACCCCTAATGCGAATTTTGAAGGCGGATCATAGCACTTAATGTAAAAAGAAGTCATCTTCCAAACTTTTAATTAATCTTCAGCAAAATTGGAAGAGGATTTTTGAATTGAAGACAGGGCATACTGCAGAGCCAGCTCATACCCCAATATTCCCATCCCCGAAATAACCCCTGCCGCAATACTAGAAAGGTAAGAATGCTGACGAAAGGACTCTCGGGCATAAATATTGGACAGATGAACTTCAATAAAAGGGAGGTTTACCCCAAGTAAAGCATCGCGCAGCGCCACTGAAGTATGGGTAAGCCCTCCCGGGTTTATAATAATAAAATCTATATTCTGCAGTTTTGCCTCATGAATGCGGTCGATCAAAACTCCTTCATGATTGGATTGCAAATGAAAAATGTCTACTCCCGCATTATGCGCGAGTTGTTCAAGCCGCTGAACAAGTTCGGGTAAAGTAGTCGACCCATAAAGATGGGGTTCACGCTTCCCCAGTAAATTTAAGTTTGGTCCGTTGAGAAAAAGAATTTTCGGCTTCATCGGGCTAAAAAAATATTAATAAGTAGCTGCTCATCTGTACGCGGAAAAGCAGTATTTTAACTGCAAATTAAGTATTTTTAATGAATTTTAACTTGGAATTCTCTTAATTTAAGTTTTGGGCCAATCTTTAACATTATCTAGTACAGCCCCTAAGTTTTTATAAATCTAAAAATTCAACCAGGATTTAAGTTCCGCCTGGTTAATCTTCCCAATTTTCGAATGCAGAACTGTGCCTGACTCATCTATTAATACCGTAAAAGGCAGCACCCCAGCAGTATTTCCGAAAGTATGGGCAATCTCGGCTCCTGCAAACCCTGCTGCTACCAAGGTATAACTCACCGGATGTTTTAGGGCAAATTGTTTCACATTTGCCTCAGAATCCAAGGCTATTCCAAGAAATTCCGTATTTTTAGTTTTTACCAATTGAGAAACCTGGTCCAACTCCGGCATTTCTTCAATACAAGGAGCACACCAGCTTGCCCAAAAATTAATGACTACTTTTTTCCCCCTCAAGGTATGAAAACTGAGATCTTCACCCTTGCTGTTTTTCAGTTTGATGGCATAAAACTGAGTAGTCCCTTCAGGCTTGGCAGGGTTAGGGGTGAATTGCCATACGGCAAGCGCAACTCCAGCCATCATTGCAGTCAATGCAGCCAGGAAAACACTAGTAGGTTTCATGTAGCTTCTTCACTTTCCTCATACGCGTGATGTCAGCAAAGCAGACAAAGCTGCAGTATTACCATAACGCAGCTGCCCATTGCGAATCCGTACAGGGGGTTTTCTTCTGGGGTAAAGTGCCAAAACGACAGGAACATCCTGTTCTTCTACCACTAAGGCCGGGATAAAACCCTTGCCATCTAGATGCGGAGTTTCAGTAATAGAAAAATTTACCCCTCGATTCAAAAGTTCTATTTCCAGCATTTTTTCATCATCTGTCAGTAGGATTAAATACACGGCAGAATGTTCTGAACCTGTACCATTCCATACAGCACCTGTAATGTGAGGATGGTAAGCTGCCAAGCGCTCCATCCATACTACAGCCAAATGCCGCAAGCGCAATAGCTCCTGTGGCTGGGTATCAGACTGATATTGGGCTTGGTATTCCCGAAGATATTGCTCAATCAGATCATTATCGGGCAAACTAACACGTTTTTTCGCTAACCCCATCTGCTTAACGGCCTTTTTTTTAGCCGCGACATAATCCAGGCCTTCCTCAGCAATTAAACAAGCCGCGCAAGCAGCAATTTCATCTATTAATGTTAGGGTAGACATTTATCCGTTCTATTAAGAGCAGGGCCTGTTGATCCCAGGCTTTAAAATTAGCGCAAATTTATTTTAAAGGCATACATGCATCTACATATTCTTGGAATTTGCGGAACCTTCATGGGAGGCCTCGCTTTACTAGCCCGTGCAGCAGGACATAAGGTTACAGGCTGTGATGCCAATGTTTACCCACCTATGAGTACCATGCTGGCAGAGCAAGGAATAAGCTTAATCGAGGGTTTCGACTCTGCACAACTGGATTTAAACCCAGATATTTTTGTAATTGGAAATGCACTTTCCCGTGGCAATCCATTAATTGAAGCGATTTTAGAGAAAGGAGCCTCATACACGAGCGGTCCACAATGGCTTGCCGAGCATATATTGCTCAATCGCTGGGTCTTGGCAGTGGCAGGTACTCACGGTAAAACAACGACCAGTGCTTTATTGGCATGGATTCTAGAATATGCCGGTATGGAACCAGGCTTTTTAATTGGTGGAATGCCGATGAATTTTGGCATATCCGCACGCTTGGGAGCCTCTGCCTTTTTTGTTATTGAGGCTGACGAATATGACACTGCTTTTTTTGACAAACGCAGCAAATTTGTACACTACCGTCCGCGTACTGCAATACTCAATAATCTTGAATTTGATCATGCTGATATTTTTAGCGATATCACCGCGATCGAAACCCAGTTTCACCATTTAGTACGTACTGTCCCAGCCTCTGGCCGCCTTATTATCAACGCAAGCCAGCTCAGTCTGGACCGTGTTCTGGCACGGGGATGCTGGAGTGAGCAAGAACGGTTTACCGCCAATGGACAATGGCAAATTGGGGCTCTTCAAAATGAAAACCGTTTTGAAATCTTGTTCCACGGCAAACATCAAGGCTGGGTAAGTAATAATTTAACCGGCGCACATAATCGAGATAACATGCTGGCGGCCATTGCTGCAGCCCGCCATGTCGGCGTGCCTCCTTCTATAAGTATTAAGGCCCTGGCCAGCTTTAAAAACGTGAAACGCCGAATGGAAATTCGAGGGGTAGTAGATGATATTACGGTTTATGATGATTTTGCGCATCATCCCACAGCAATTGCCGCTACCATTGAAGGCTTACGCCAAAAAGTGGGCAACCGCCGTATTCTTGCGGTGCTAGAACCACGCTCTAACACTATGAAAGCTGGGGCGATTAAAGCTGCGTTACCTCAAAGCTTGGCGCAGGCTGATCTTGTATTTGCATATGCTGCCACACAAGGTAAGCATTCTCTTGGATGGGATCTGGCTGCAACGCTTCATCCTTTAAGCGCAACAGGAAAAATCGTGAAAACTTTTAACGAGCTTCCCACATTGATACACGAGGTAGCCAGCCTCGCCAGAGCGGAAGACCATATTTTAGTAATGAGTAATGGTGATTTTGGAGGAGTACATGAAAAACTATTAGCAGCACTAAACACTAAATAATCCGTTCATCAGTCGCGTCCTTTCTGCTTTGCCCGGCGGAGTACTGCTGCTGGCTTTAGCGCCTTAAGCTAAAAGATTTAGAAACGCAGCCTGAGAAGCTTCTTTATCTAAACCGATCAAAGGACGTAACGGGTAATATCTTCATTTTGCGAAAGCTCTTCCAAACGCTCATTCACATAAGCAGCATTGATGTGGATGGTTTTTCCTTGATATTCGGTAGCTTCAAACCCTAATTCTTCTAATAATTTTTCCATGACTGTATAAAGACGGCGCGCACCAATATTTTCAACCCGTTCATTAACATCAAACGCTATTTCGGCTAAGCGCGCGACCCCATCATCAGTAAACACAAGCTGTACGTTTTCGGTAGCTATCAAAGCCTGATATTGCTTCGTTAATGCACTATCTGTTTGGGTCAAAATTTGTTGGAAATCCTTAGCAGTCAGTGACTCTAGCTCAACCCGAATAGGAAAACGCCCCTGCAGCTCGGGAACCAGATCACTGGGCTTAGCCATATGAAAAGCGCCAGAGGCAATAAACAAAATATGATCTGTTTTTATCATGCCGAATTTGGTAGATACGGTTGTGCCCTCTACTAAAGGTAGTAAATCCCGCTGCACTCCTTGGCGTGAAACATCTGCACCACCATACTCTTGCCGAGAGGCAATCTTGTCTATTTCGTCCAAGAAAACAATGCCATTTTGCTCAACATTTTTCAATGCAGTCTTACGGATTTCTTCTTCATTAATGCGACGAACCGCTTCTTCTTCGATAATTTGTTTGAAAGCTTCTTTAATCTTTACTTTGCGAGATTTTTTTTGAGACCGTGCCAAATTTCCAAACATTTCCTGCAGTTGTTTGGTCATATCCTCCATGCCTGCCGGTCCCATAATTTCCATGGTCGTAGGGATAGCCGCAATTTCAATCTCGATTTCTTGATCATCTAACTGACCCTCGCGCAGACGTTTCCGAAAAACCTGCCGTGTATTACTTTCAGCCTTGGCCTCAGTTGAAAACCCCATATCGCGAGCAGGGGGTACCAATACATCCAGAATACGCTCTTCGGCTGCCTCTTCGGCTAAGCTGCGAACCCGTTTCATTTCAGTCTCGCGGCCTTGTTTAACAGCAACCTCAGCCAAGTCCCGAATAATAGTATCCACATCACGCCCTACGTAGCCAACTTCCGTGAATTTGGTGGCCTCCACCTTAATAAAAGGGGCATTGGCTAATTTTGCTAGGCGGCGTGCAATTTCCGTTTTACCTACACCTGTAGGCCCAATCATCAAAATGTTTTTGGGGGTAATCTCACTTTTCAACGGCTCAGCAATCTGCTGGCGGCGCCAGCGATTGCGCAAGGCTATGGCTACAGCACGTTTTGCCTTTTTCTGCCCGATAATAAATTTATCGAGTTCACTAACAATTTGAGAAGGAGTCATATGTTTAGACATGGGAATATTGAACCAAAATCGAAAGGGGTTTAAACAATAAAATAAGTGAAACAGGATTTTTGTTTAAACGCTTAATTTATCCCTGTTGTCGGGGTTTTCTAGAGTTTCGATAATATGATTCTGATTGGTGTAGATACATAAATCAGCTGCAATCTTTAAAGATTTTTTTACAATCTCCGCAGCAGAAAGTGTTGTGTTGTCCAGCAACGCAACTGCAGCACTATGGGCGAAATTTCCCCCTGAACCAATAGCTGCAACACCACTTTCAGGCTCCAGGACATCTCCATTTCCCGTAATAATGTAGGTATGCCCTTCGTCTGCAACCAACAACATCGCTTCAAGGCGACGCAAAATCCGGTCAGTTCTCCAGTCTTTAGCCAGTTCAACCGCAGCCCGGGTTAGATGACCTTGATGCTTTTCAAGCTTTGCCTCAAATCGGTCCAGGAGGCTAAAAGCATCGGCCGTTGAACCGGCAAAGCCTGCAAGGATTTTGCCATGATGCAAGCGTCTAACTTTTTGTGCCGTGCCTTTCATCACAACATTTCCGAGGGTGACCTGGCCATCGCCGCCAATAGCAACGCTATCATCACGACGAACGGTGATAATAGTAGTGCCGTGCATTTGTGAGGCAGCTGCAGATGAACTAGAACTAACAGTAGAAAACATAAGGGACTTTCAATAATATCCCCACGAGGTGATGGCTACCGCTTATAAATCAAGGTGTGGCTCGATGATTTTTTAAGATAGATAGCTCTAAATCGTAAAACTCTCCAAATTTATTTTCGGCGTTGCACCGTCGCTAGTTGATGAATGCCCAATGTAATAAACAAACCGGCAATTAAATGGTTCAACTCCCGAAACTCCACTTGTTTGCCAGAATTACTCCATTGAGTTAAAGGAATCAGCAAACTACCTGCTGCTGAAAACTCAACCCGATCTAATGCTTTGCAGTTAAGAATCACAGTGTTACGCGTCATAAACGCAGATTCTATGGTTTTAATTAACAACTCGGCATTGCCTTTAATTTCACCAACTAGAGGAATTTCATCAGGTAAGCCCCCTTCAATGATGCTGTTAGCAAACTCTTTAGAAGAAGAATGCACTACATGCATATTTTTAGGAGGAGCCTCCCAGGAAGGAGGCGAGACTTCATAAGTAACACAATAGTCCACTGCCACATCTTCAAATGGCTTTTGCTGCCCGGTGATCTGATAAAGCTTAAGGAGTAAATCCCATGCCGCAGGTGAGGCGTCTTTACGTCCTACTTCCACTAAACTTTTAACAGCATTGATCAGGGGTTCTGTGCCATTCATTTCAATTTCATGATTAGCTAAGGAAAAGGCAGACAATACCCGCAACATCAACTCACAACCTACTACATCGGCAGATTTAATGGTTGAGAATTCCAGACGCAGCTTCGGATGCTTGGTCGCTAATTGTTTAATGCGCTCTAGTTGCGGCACAATTGAGGCATCCAGCGCATCACGGAAATGCACCAAAGGGGCAAAAGAGGCGGTAGAGGACGCTGGAGAAGCGGGTTTGCGCTCTTTCCAGGCAGGAGCGCTTTGTTCGAACTTGACCACAAAGTCCAAGGCATATTTTTCATAATCGTCCTTGGCTCCTTGCAAATGCAACAGGTCAAACAGCATCTGATACGCATTGTATTCCGAGCGACCTAAAGTCTCTTCGGCAATGGCTGCCTTTAATACCTCGGTAGCCGGTCCTACCAGCTGATTTGCATAAAGTACAGCCGCTTCTTCGACAGCAGGCGCCGTAGTGCCTTCAGTAATCCCTATCGCACTAGAAAGGACCGAGTCACCTAACAAGGTTTTAGTAGGCGTATCCCAATCGGGGGCATCTGATGGGTATTCAGCCCGAGTGGAAGTTTTTTTCTCAACAGGTCTGAGCGCTTCAGCCGGTAAGCCACCTAATACTTTTTGTCCGCCCTCTACTTTGGGGGCTAAAACACTGGCACCTTTTCTCCCCACAAAATCCAAAGACATTTCTGATTCAATCGCATCAATTTTTGCCACAGCGGCGCGCGCCAGCGCTTTTGGATCTACTCCAATAGGCGCATTCTGCCGTGTAGCAAACGCTGAATCTGGACTACGAGGGGTTTTGGGTAGCGGCTGTGTCAGATCTTCAGGCCAGGCAGCGATATCGGCCAACTCTTTGGATGAGGGAAGAGCAGGGTTAGAAGAGGGCCCTTTCACTGAAATCGGTGCCTCAGTTTCTTTGGGTGGGGTTTTTTTAAATAACGAAAAAATCACTTCTACTGACCTTCCTGTCTGCTTATAAACATCGATGAGACATATTTAAATCATTCGAGGTTCAGTTTAACCTCCAAATGATGGTGAGGGCCAATCTCTCACTGGAATCTTTCCCCTCAATGAAGTAGGCAAAGTAATTTTCCAGAAACATTACTACCGGATTTTAGGGCAAGAAACTCTCCAAAACTTTATTGAACTCCATCATAAACGAATTCATTGAAGATATCTTTGACTGATTCAGGGTATATCTAGGGCTTGTTCATCCCATTTTTACCCTGCAAACAGTATACAAACTACAAACCGCAGCACTCACAGCACATGGTGACAGCAAGGCTGGGCCAGGGTGTTGCTAGGCGAACAATGCCCAATAGCACAGTATGCACTCTCTTGGCTGCGGGTAGCGGCCAAAAAAGCATGCACAACTTGGAAGACCCCGGTAGGGCTGATCCCTAGAAAAACTTGGCAAGACAGCACATGACTTTTTTGACGCACACCCAATCTAGGAAGAATCAGGGAACAGCCGCAGTTATCTGCCCGCTACAAGTCTATAAGGGGTTGGGATTTTTACATTCTTAGTATAAAAGCAGGCATCTCGGGTAAAATTTTGTTAGTGGGTGTTTACTTTTAAGATTTGTAAAAACTCAAAAATAGGAGGCAAGCTCCCTCCTATTTCTTTTAAACAGTCGCTCGCCATTTTTTAAATGCCGTGCAAACCCACCCGGTTACCCTCGGTATCAACAATATGAGCAAAATAACCCATTCCTGGAGGAAGAGCGGTTTTTGCAAGACTCACGCGGCCACCCGCATTCGGAACCCGAGCTAACGCTTCATCCAATTGCTGCCCAGCACTGAGATAAATTGTTGTACCCACATTAGCGGGCTGGTTCATAGGACCCTGTTGCAAACAGCCTGTTACAGACGTTTCATCTCCAGGAAATACAGCCATTTGAGCACCATACATCTGTTCACGCCGTAAGGTGATAGCTAAAACAGTTTCATAAAATTTTTGTGCACGATCTAAATCAGTAACAGCAATTTCAAACCAGGTAATACTATGGGAACTCATCATTTTCTCCTTGTTTTCCATGCAGAGCGCATGCAAGGAAAGTATGGCTTGGCTTGCTGACAGCCTACTGTCAGGAAAGCTGCAAGATGAATCGACCTCGCAGAGTTTTCATCCCTAGTTTAGATTTTCGGATTCAAACGCTCATCGAGCCATTCAATCCAGTGCAAAACAGGAATCGTTGTTCCCTCTTGCAAATGAATTAAGCAACCGATGTTGGCCGACAAGATCATTTGAGGTTGCGCAGCTGTCAGATGGCTTAGCTTGCGCTCACGTAAAACATCGGCAATGGCTGGCTGCAACAAGGAATAGGTTCCCGCAGCCCCACAGCACAAATGGGTTTCATTAAAGGGCAAGCATTCAACTCCACATTGAGTCAAGAGTTTTTCTGTAACACCTCTTAGCTGTTGCCAGTGCTGCAAAGTACAAGGGGGATGGAACACTGCTTTCAAAGGAGCAGCTGGCTTAAGTTTGGCGGCCAGCGCCTCCGAAAAATTACTCAGATATTCGGCCAAATCGCAGCTCAGAGCACTAATGCGTCTAGCCTTATCAGCATATAAAGCGTCGTGCTGCAAATAATAGCCATATTCTCTTACCATTGCGCCACAACCCGATGCATTCATGACTAGCGCTTGTACCTGCCCACTTTCAACCATAGGCCACCAGGCATCTATATTACGGCGCATATCCCTAAGCGCTGCTGGCTGATCATCCAAATGAAACCTCAGGGCACCACAGCAAGCTGAATTAGGCGCAATCAGCGCTTGGACACCCACGGCATCCAGAACACGTATCGTAGCCGCATCAATAGAGGGCAAAAGTGCAGGCTGCACACATCCCGCTAAGAGAAATACTTTTCGAGTTTGCTCCCGCCTTGGAATCACTCCCACAGGCCGCCTAGGGATAATCTTTTTTTGCAGCTTGCCAGCTAAGAGAGGTTTAAGGATGCGCCCCATCGCCACAAGCGGTTTAAAGAGTTTATGAGGTAGGCCTTTCTTCAATAAAAAACGTACAGTCATTTGAAAAGCACTGCGGTTTATTTTTTCTTCAATAATATTGCGGCCTATATCGAGTAAATGACCATATTGAACCCCGCTGGGGCAGGTAGTTTCACAATTGCGGCAACTCAGACAGCGATCTAAATGAGTACGGCTTTTTTCAGTAATATCTTTACCCTCTAGCAGATTCTTTATCAGGTAAATCCGGCCTCTAGGGCTGTCTAATTCATCTCCCAAGACTTGATAAGTAGGGCAAGTAGCCTGACAAAAACCACAATGCACACATTGTCGTAATATCGCTTGGGCCTGTTGACCCTGCATGGTCTGCTGATACGCTTCAATAATATTAGTTTGCATAAAACATGCCGCTTAAAGAGAGGTAAACATACGCCCACGATTAAAAAGATGCTGCGGATCAAACTCTTTTTTGAGTTGGCGATGAATTTGTTCCTTCACAGGAGGAAGGGGGCTCATAAACTCCCCGGCAGTACCGTAAAAACGAGTCGCATACCCTCCTGCCTGAAGGGCGAGTGCCTGAGCAAGATGTATTTCTTCAATATTTTTGGCGATGAACCAACGCTGAGCCCCGCCCCATTCCACTAGACAGGGGCCAGGAAGTGCTAAGGCAGGAGTAATGGAAGGAACCGATAAACGCATCAAGGCTTGTTCAGATTCACGTTGCGTAAAAAAATCATGCGTCTGCTCGCGCACAGATTCCCATAACTGACGGCCTACCCCTGCATTCAGAACAAGGCCTCCCAAGCGAAGACAAGCCACCTCAATCGCAACGGGTACTCCCGATAAACGCACACTTAACACATTGTCGTACCACACGGAGGCGGAAAGAGGCAGTGCAAGGCCGCCCCAATCATTCAAAGCAACAATTGCTTGCTGCTCATTCATTTCAAACTGCAAGGTCCGCTCTTCAATTGAGCGCGGTAACACTTTGAGAGAAACCTCTGTAATCACTCCCAATATGCCTAATGAACCCACCAATAGACGGCTAACATCATAGCCCGCCACATTTTTCATCACGCTTCCACCAAAAGCCAGATGTTGGCTGCGACCATCTATCAAACGCGCTCCTAAAACGAAATCTCGCACTCCCCCAACGCTAGCACGCCTTGGACCTGCTAAACCTGTGGCCACAACCCCTCCTATCGTGGCATTCTTAAAATGAGGAGGTTCAAATCCCAAAAATTGATGATGCTCGGCCAATGCGGCTTCAATTTCACTCAGAGGGGTGCCTGCACGTGCTCGAATGACAAGCTCAGCAGGCTCGTAACTAATAATGCCACGGTACCCAGACACATCAAGAATCTCACCCTGCAAGCTTTGCCCATAAAAATCTTTACTTCCCCCTGCGCGAATACGCAACGGGGTATGCGACTGGCGAGCGGCCTGAATTTGATGAAGAATGGATTCAATGCCGGAGTCTATGTTCAAAATATTTATCCCTTTATTTCATGAGCCTTTTCAATAAGAAAGGGCCGAAAAAGCGCATAAAATATACGGTAAGCTCATTTAAAAACTTACAATAAAGATTCCTCAGAAAAATTCTGAAATAACAGGTATTGATGCATTATTACTCGAATGAAAGCCCCATAAAAATAGTTAAAGGCGTAAAATTATAAAATTGCCTTTATTAACTACTATAAATCCTTGCTTCATTGCTTCTTTAACCACTTCCACTGTTCCTTGTATGCTTGCTAAACGCATTATCCCTTGTTTAGACGTCACGGATGGCCGAGTTGTCAAAGGAGTAAATTTCTTGCAGCTTCGCGATGCAGGTGATCCGGTTGAAATTGCCCGACGCTATGACGAGCAGGGAGCAGATGAATTGGCCTTTCTAGACATTACCGCTACCGCTGAAAATCGCGACCTGATTCTGCATGTCATTGAAGCAGTAGCTAGTCAAGTTTTTATTCCCTTGACCGTCGGTGGAGGCATTCGGCAGGTATCGGATATAAGGCGTTTACTGAATGCGGGAGCAGACAAGATTTCTATCAATACCTCTGCTGTTCTGAATCCAGCGTTGGTAAAAGATTGTTCAGACACGTATGGAAGCCAATGTATTGTTGTGGCAATTGATGCTAAGCGTTCAGGCAATCACACATGGGAGGTTTATACCCATGGAGGCCGAACAGCAACCGGTTTAGATGTCATTGAATGGGCGCGCAAAATGGAACAACTAGGAGCCGGTGAAATCTTGCTGACCAGCATGGACCGGGATGGGACCAAAAGCGGTTTTGACTTAGCCTTGACCCAAACAGTCAGCGAGGCCGTGGGCATCCCCGTCATTGCCTCTGGTGGCGTAGGCTCTTTGCAAGATTTGGCTGATGGCATTATTAAAGGTAAAGCCGATGCCGTACTGGCTGCGAGCATTTTTCATTTTGGTCAGCATACTATAGGCGAGGCAAAGGCTTTAATGGCCGCCCAAGGCATTGAGGTGCGGCAATAATACTTCTTCCATTTCTACATATCATTAGAGTCTAGACAAAAGACCCAAGAAAATAGGCTGGCCTTGAAAAATGATACAACGCACCCCTGATGTAAAAATGCAATGAGCATTTATAGTGATTGTATGAACTGGCTTGATGAAATTAACTGGAACGAGGATGGTCTTGTCCCTGCCATTGCCCAAGAAGTGTTCACCAACAAAATCCTGATGATGGCGTGGATGAATCGCGAGGCCTTAGCCCAAACTGCCGCAAGCGGCCAAGCCGTTTACTGGAGTCGATCGCGTCAACGCTTGTGGCGTAAAGGAGAAGAATCTGGCCATATACAGCAGGTTAAAGCTATTCGACTAGACTGCGATGCAGATGCCATTTTGCTCACAGTGACTCAAGTAGGAGGGATTGCCTGCCACACAGGACGCGAATCCTGCTTTTTTAAACGCTTAGAAAGCAGCACTTGCACCCCTGAATGGAAGACTATCGAGCCTGTTCTAAAAGACCCAGAAACTATCTACAAATGAGTAATATTCTTTATAAACTTACTGCGGTTATTCAGGAACGCAAACATGCTTCTGCCAAGACCTCTTATGTCGCCGAGCTCTTAACTAAAGGCCAGGATACAGTTCTAAAAAAAATAGCTGAAGAAGCCACTGAGTTTGTCATGGCCTGCAAAGACTCCCGTATTGACGGAACAAAGGACAAAATAGTAGCTGAAGCGACAGACCTACTGTTTCATCTGATGGTTGCCCTTGCATATCACGAGTTAAAGATTGATGATGTATTACATGAGCTAGAGCGCCGCGAAGGGGTTTCTGGCATTACCGAAAAACTTAAGCGCAAGGAGTCCTGAAGATGAGTGATCTCGTCCCCGTCAATGAATCGCTGGAAAACAATATTCGCTTAACCCATATTATTTATGCTTTGTACGCCGCAGGTTTTCTGACGGGTATTACCTGGATCGTCGCAATTGTCATGAATTATGTTAAACGAGATGACGTAAGAGGTACATTTTTAGAATCTCACTTTATTTGGCAGATACGTACCTTTTGGTGGAGTTTGCTGTGGTCTATTGTGGGCTGTGTACTGGCGGTTATTCTGGTTGGGTTTGCAATACTGTTTGTGAATGTAGTGTGGGTTATTTACCGTTTAGTGAAGGGATGGATCAATCTCAATGACGGTAAACCCATGACCTTATAAAAATTAGGACTTCCACTAAATTCTTGAAAACTCTGTCTGCTAGACCTCTTACACTAAGCTGAGTGCAATCTTATGGCTTCCGATCCAAACTGTATTTTCTGCAAAATTATTCGCAATGAAATCCCTAGCAAAAAGCTTTTCGAAGATGAAGATTTGATTGCTTTTGAAGACATTCGCCCGGCTGCACCCATACATTTTCTAATTGTGCCTAAGCTACATATCGTGTCTTTACAACAAACCGACCTAAGCCATCAAAACCTATTAGGCAAAATGATGGTTCTTGCCAATACCTTAGCGCTTAAGGCGGGCTGCCGTCCCGGACCACAAGGAGGATTTCGCGTGGTGATCAATAACGGAGAGGATGGCGGGCAAGAGGTCAATCATTTGCATATGCATATTATGGGTGGGCCCAGGCCCTGGTTGCGGGCTTAAAGTGAACTGCAATTTCTAAGCTAGCTCTGAAAAAATTTCTAAAATCGAGCTTATTGGCGAAAATACGGGGAACACAGCAAGACCCTCTACTTCCTGTCGGCAACCGCAGAGGGTATCGCATAAGGTCATGCTTAACCCATAAATCAATTAAGAGCCCCTCTAGGCTTAATGCTGCTTTTTGATGCGCCTCTTTACTCTGCACCAGAACCCAGCATTTATTTGATCGCAGTGATTAAATAATTTTCCATTGACTGGGAGCTACTTGCGCTTTTAAGCATGGGTTCAATGGCAGCTGTCAGTTTTTTCTGGATGACAGGAAACATGGATTCAATCAATCGCGGCGTTTGAGCCAATACTTTCTGCCCTACGGGAGAAGACTGAAAGGCCAATATCTTCTCTAGCTCATCCTGCGAAAAATTGGCCCTATAAAACGGCACTGCACCTTCATACAGTGCAGATTTAATATCGACTTCATCTATTGCCTTTTTCATGGACTCCATTACTTTGGGTACCTCTTGCTTAAGAAATGCTTCGGCAAGTTTTGGCATGTTTTTAGTAGCTTGCTTATGCTTTTCAGCACTTAGTTTTTTGCCTTTAAGCAGATTATCCAGCGCTCCACTCATTACCGCGCCCGTTTGCTGCACAAACATTCCTTCTACTTGAGCTAGCAAATTTAGTTTCATCCGATCGGCTACCTTATCAAAATCAGAACTATCAATAATTTTCTTGGCTAGCGTCTCCTTTACAGTCTCATTACCTGAGATAGGTGGAGCTTCAGCGGGTTTAGGCACTGGGGTTTGAGCAAATACGATAGAAAAACCTAAACCCATCATGAATAATGCGAGATTAGAAAAAAACCGGGTGGAGCGAAAAATAGAAGTCATCAGAAACTTTCAAAAAATTAGCGAAATTCAAAACTCAAGACACGAGTAGATTCAGCAAATATACCCAAAGGAGTTTCAGCCACTTCAGAGAGAGCCAAAAATAAATTCAATGATTCAATCCATACAAGCTCCGACGTGCTTTTAATATTCAGGCCATGGTAAGTAGCGCTACCTATACAAGTAATAGGTATTATCAGACCACTCATCAAAGGATGCAGGCTACTTGCCTCTTGCCGCTCACTGGCCAGGCATTGTTTAGTTACCGTGCGATGATCGCGGGTCAACTCAAAACTAAATTTAGCACCAGACTTTAAAGGAAGCACCAAGTCAATTAACTTCAAGCCTAAAGTGGTATCTTTACTGTCCACATCCATTAAGCCACGCACCGATAAACGTTGCTTGACTATTTCTCTTGAATCTCGGATTTCCGTAGTAATCATCACCGGTAAACCATTAGCAGAGCTCAAAAATTGCTCTACTAATTTACGCTTTCCTTTAGAGGTACGTTGCTTTTCAAGCGTCCAAGTAAAAGCCGGTGTCGGCAGACCTCCTATGATCGATAAAGCCTTTAATTCTTGCTGCACACTTGGCTGGAGTTTTTCTAACTCACTAGCCCATGTTAAATGTAGAAGGCCAAAGCAAAGACTGAAATAAACCAGAACACTCTTAAAAAAATGCTTCATGGTCTTTTGCGGTTTATCTTCATCAGAGCAATCACTTATAGGCGAAGTTCTACTCAGAGGAGGAGCTAACGACCTCATCGTTGTCTTCACCAGCATCATTTTCAACAATTCTTTGCAGACCTGAGAGCGTGCTTCCCTGATCCACATTAATGAGTGTGACTCCTTGGGTTGCACGCCCCATCTCGCGAATTTCGGCTACGCGTGTGCGCACCAGCACACCTGCGGTAGTAATTAACATGATTTCATCGTCCGGATGTACCAAAATGGCACCCACCACCCTGCCGTTGCGCTCACTGGTTTGAATCGCAATCATTCCTTTGGTTCCACGGCCATGACGGGTGTATTCAGAAATGGGCGTGCGTTTGCCAAAGCCGTTTTCAGTGGCGGTTAATACCGATTGTTGTTCATCTTCTGCCACCAGTAAAGCAATAACTTGTTGCCCTGCTTCTAAATTCATTCCTCGCACCCCACGGGCCTGCCGTCCCATGGGTCGTACATCATTTTCATCAAAACGAACGGCTTTACCCGCATCACTAAAGAGCATGATGTCATGCTTACCATCCGTAACAGCTGCGCCTATTAAATAATCCCCCTCATCAAGATCCACAGCAATAACTCCGGCTTTACGGGGATTAGAAAACTCTTCAAGAGAAGTTTTTTTCACCGTTCCTAAATTGGTAGCCATAAATACATAATTTGCTGCAGGATATTTACGCAGCTCTCCCGTCAGCGGCAACACAACGGTAATTTTTTCTTTTTCCTGTAGAGGGAACATATTAACGATGGGCCGACCTCGTGAGCTGCGGCTACCCTGAGGAACTTCCCATACTTTGAGCCAATACAGACGACCTCGATCACTGAAGGCAAGAATCACATCATGGGTATTAGCGATAAACAACTGATCAATCCAGTCATCTTCCTTCGTGGCTGCAGCTTGTTTACCGCGTCCACCCCGTTTTTGCGCGCGGTACTCAGACAAAGGCTGGCTCTTGATATAACCCGAATGTGAAAGAGTGACCACCACATCCTGAGGAGTAATAAGATCCTCGGTTTCCATTTCTACGGCATTACGCTCAATCGAGGTGCGGCGAGCATCGCCAAACTCAGCTTTAATGGCATCCAACTCTACACCGATAATGCCAGTAATCCGGCTGGGGGTAGCGAGAATATCCAGTAAATCTGCAATTTCAGACATAACCTCTTTATATTCATTAACAATTTTGTCTTGCTCTAAGCCGGTTAAACGTTGCAAACGCATCTGCAAAATCTGATCAGCCTGTTCCTCAGAGAGCCTATATAAACCATCTTTTTGTAAACCCAGCGATATATCCAGATGTGCTGGCCGATAATCGTTTGCATTTAAAATACTGCCATCTTCGGCGCTTCGCGTAAGCATTTCTCGCACCAAAGATGAATCCCAGCTTTTAAGAGTGAGTTCGACTTTTGCAATAGGAGGGGTTGGTGCTGCCTTAATAATGGCAATAAATTCATCAATATTGGCCAGCGCAACAGCTAGGCCTTCAAGGATATGACCACGCTCGCGAGCTTTTCTCAGTTCAAAAAGCGTTCTGCGGGTCACCACCTCACGGCGATGAAACAAAAAGTAATCGATCATCTGCTTAAGATTAAGCAGACGCGGCTGACCCTCGACCAGAGCCACCATATTCATGCCAAAGGTGTCTTGCAATTGAGTTTGTTTATACAAATTATTTAGAACTATCTCTGGGACTTCTCCCCGCTTTAGTTCTATCACTATCCGCATACCCGATTTGTCCGACTCATCACGCAAATCGCTTATACCTTCAATTTTTTTATCATTAACTAATTCAGCAATTTTTTCGATTAGAGTCTTCTTATTCACTTGATAAGGAATCTCATCCACAATAATGGCTTGTCGATTACCTTTGTCTAACTCTTCAAAATGGGTTTTAGCACGCATAACAACGCGCCCCCGCCCGGTACGGTATCCTTCACGCACCCCTGTCAAACCGTAGATCACTCCTGCAGTAGGAAAATCGGGAGCTTGAACAATTTCAATGAGCTCATCGACTGAGCATTGCGGATTACGCAAAGAATGCAGACAGGCTGTAACCACATCCGATAAATTATGCGGGGGAATATTTGTTGCCATTCCCACGGCAATCCCGGATGAACCATTGATTAATAGATTGGGAATTTTGGATGGAAGGACTAAAGGTTCTTTTTCATTCCCGTCATAATTAGGGCCAAAATCAACAGTTTCTTTATCAATATCTGCCAGTAACTCAGAAGCGATTTTTGCAAGCCGCACTTCGGTATAACGCATGGCCGCTGCATTATCGCCGTCGATAGAGCCAAAATTTCCCTGTCCATCTACAAGCATATAGCGCAGAGAAAAATTCTGGGCCATGCGCACCACCGTGTCGTAAATCGAAGCATCCCCATGAGGATGATATTTACCCATCACATCGCCCACAATACGGGCAGACTTTTTATAGGCCCGGTTCCAATGGTTTCCGACTTCATCCATGGAAAAAAGCACTCGTCTATGCACAGGTTTGAGCCCGTCACGGACATCTGGTAAAGCGCGGCCTACAATCACGCTCATGGCGTAATCTAGGTAACTGCGCTTCATTTCTGTTTCTAAAGAAATGGGCAGAGTTTCTTTGGCAAATTGATTCATAAAAGTCGGTGCCTTGAAGGATGTTGTTGCTCAACATCATCACTAAAGATGAATGGGGGAGATCCCGTTTGAGCAAAAAGTACGGCATTTATTCCATAGACCTCATTGTACCGTTAGGAAAACCCTCATTTAGGTTTAATGCCTGGCTCTTAAAGGATGACAAGACCGTAGGAAAACACTTTCAGAAGAAGATTTTTGTTGTGGAAACCCAACAAAATCGCACGCTTATGCAATAGAAGTTAAAGCTACAATCAAGCAACCTTAAGCCTATGGCAAAATTCTGTTGGTAAAGAAAATTCGCTTGGCTTTAAATACCATGCAGCGGCTGGTGTATAAAGCTTTGCACTTATATCGCCAGATGTGGTTTTCTAGTCAGCAAGCGACCAGTACTGCCCCCGGTTGTTTAAGCTACAATGCTATAATCTACGCTGGCGTTGCTGCTTTGTCCTAAAAGCGCGCAGGAGACCTGCGATTGGCGTCTCACACGTTGAGAGGAGAAATATGAATAAAGTTTCCAAACTGTCCCTCGTCCTTGCTTCTGCGCTCGCAGTGTCTTCAACGGCCGCGATTGCTCAGTCCAAGGATATTAAGGGTTCGTCCCCCACTAGCGGCTATGTAGTTGACCTACGGGGCAACGTCGTAGTCGACCCCTTTGGCCTGTGCTGGCGCACAGGCTATTTCACTCCAGCAATGGCTATTGCGGAGTGTGATCCAGACCTGGTAGCAAAACCCGCTCCTGCCCCCGGACCTGCTCCTGCCCCCGGACCTGCTCCTAGACCCGGACCTGCTCCTGCCCCAGCTCCCGCAGGCCCCACGACTGAAAAGGTAACCTTTGCAGCAGATGCCTTCTTTGATTTTGACAAATCTGTCTTAAAACCTGAAGGCAAAGCAAAACTGGATGACTTAAGCTCCAAGCTGAAGGATATTGCCTTAGAAGTGATTATTGCTGTAGGTCATACCGATAGTATTGGTACTGATGCTTACAACCAAAAACTCTCTATTCGCCGGGCAGAAGCCGTTAAGGCTTACTTGGTCAGTAAAGGAGTCGAAGCCAACCGGGTTTACACCGAAGGCAAAGGTGAAAAGCAACCTGTAGCCGATAATAAGACCAAAGACGGACGCGCCAAAAACCGTCGTGTTGAGATTGAGGTCGTAGGTACCCGTCAAATTAAAAGGTAATGTAATTTGACCCTCTAAAACCCGGCTCAATGCCGGGTTTTTTATTTGAAGTTGTCTCAAACTAATTTTTCATTAAGTCAGCTGCTAAGCAAACGGATTTTTTTGCTTTCCATCCAGCGTTCAAACTCCTTTATAAATTAAACTTTATTTCATGCGTCCTTACAATTTTTCCGCAGGCCCCGCCACCTTGCCACAAGCCGTCTTGCAACAAGCTGCAGATGAAATGCTAGATTGGCAAGGCAGTGGTATGAGCGTGATGGAAATGAGCCATCGCAGTAAAGAATTTAGCTCTATTTACGAACATGCAGAGCAAACCTTGCGAGAGCTTTTAGCAGTCCCAGGGCACTACAAGATTTTATTTATGCAAGGAGGGGGCCTGGCAGAAAATGCGATTGTGCCGCTAAATCTAATCCATCGTACGGGAAAGGCTGACTTTATCATTACCGGTAGCTGGTCAGCAAAATCTTTAAATGAAGCCAGAAAATATGGTGATGTGCATGAAGCTGCCAGTAATAGTTCTTCTCATGGGCACTACAAACCGAGAACCTGGCTTCCCTCGCAAGAAACCTGGAAAATACGCCAGGACGCCGCCTATTTGCATATTTGTGGGAATGAAACGATTGATGGAATAGAATTTTTTGAGTGGCCTTGTTTACCTGAACAAATCCCTTTAGTAGTAGATGCTTCCAGCCATATCTTGTCCCGCCCTCTCGATGTATCTCGTTTTGGTTTGATTTTTGCAGGAGCTCAGAAAAATATTGGGCCTGCCGGTCTGACTATAGTCATAGTGCGCGAAGATTTAATCGGTCATGCTTTGCCGGTGTGTCCTAGTGCGTTCGATTACAAGATTGTGGCCGACAATAACAGTATGTTTAACACCCCTCCCACTTACGCCATTTATATTGCCGGACTCGTATTTGATTGGATTAAATCTTGCGGAGGTCTGAGGGCAATCGAGCAAACTAACCTTAGCAAGGCAAATCTTTTATATGCGGCATTAGATAAAAGCAGTTTTTACCATAACCCGGTTGATCCACAGTGCCGTTCTCGTATGAATATTCCTTTTTTTCTGAAGGACCCCTCCCGAAATGAAGCTTTTCTTTCGGGAGCCCGCGAGGCTGGGCTATTACAACTCAAAGGCCATAAATCGGTGGGAGGAATGCGCGCTAGTCTTTACAACGCTATGCCCTTAGCAGGCGTGCAAAGCTTGGTACATTATCTTGAAGATTTTGAGAAGCGGCATGCTTAACCCTATCAACAGCAATTGAACAAGCTTAAGGTAATAGAGGATAGATACACACAGCTCCTACCGTGCTTCTACAGTAGTCGGCAATGCCCGTGGACGGTACGTACACACTCAAGGCTATAAGGAATATGTATACACAGCAGCAGCTTCTCCCAAACCGTAAAAACATAGGTCTCTGGGGAATAAGGGAGCGATCAGCTGCCATTTTAGATTTAGTTTTTAGGCATGCCTTATTTCCCCCAGGCTTTCCCCCAACTGCATTGTACAAAGCGGGTTAAAATAATTCCTGCCATCACCCCTGTGCAACTGGCGCGCGTAAGTGGTTAGAAGCTCATAAAAACTGCTTACTGATGAATGAACATCAGGAAACACAGGGTTTTTGTTGGGTTTTTTCTAGAAATTCTCAGCAGAGAGCCGAGTGCCTGGGCAGTCGATGGTTTTTGATGCAAGAACACATACTTGATCTGCATCCCTAACGATTGCAAACAAAGGAAATCCATGTTTTACCAAAACCTCCCCCTATCTGAACTCGATCCCGTATTATGGTCCGCCATCGAGCAAGAAAATCTCCGTCAAGAACAACATATTGAACTCATCGCTTCGGAAAACTATACCTCGCCAGCGGTCATGGCCGCTCAGGGAAGCCAACTGACTAACAAATACGCCGAAGGTTATCCCGGCAAACGGTTTTATGGTGGCTGCGAATATGTGGACAGGATCGAACAATTGGCGATTGATCGAGTAAAACAGCTATTCGAGGCAGAGTATGCCAACGTACAACCCCACTCGGGTAGTCAAGCCAATCAGGCTGTCTATTTTGCGGTATTAAAACCTGGCGATACTGTAATGGGCATGAATCTGGGCCATGGAGGGCATTTGACCCATGGATCTCCCGCCAATCTCTCAGGAAAGCTGTTTAACATTGTTGCCTATGGTCTTAACGAAAAAGAGCAGATCGATTATGACGCAATGGAACGTATCGCTCTAGAAAAAAAACCTAAGTTGCTTATAGGAGGAGCATCAGCCTATTCCTTGCGTTTTGATTTCGAACGGATGGCCCATATTGCAAAAAAATGCGGGGCCTATTTCATGGTAGATATGGCTCATTATGCCGGCCTAATCGCAGCAGGCGTTTATCCTAACCCTGTACCCCATGCAGACTTTGTAAC
This sequence comes from Burkholderiaceae bacterium, assembly GCA_019695155.1. GTDB lineage: Bacteria > Pseudomonadota > Gammaproteobacteria > Burkholderiales > Burkholderiaceae_C > Piscinibacterium. The sequence goes on from JAIBAO010000016.1 coordinate 55,794, forward strand.
CTCTACTACGCATAAAACTTTGCGAGGCCCTCGTGGGGGAATCATTTTGGCTAAAGCAGAACATGAAAAAATGCTTAACAGCAGTGTTTTTCCCAGCCTGCAAGGTGGGCCACTTATGCATGTAATTGCCGCTAAAGCCGTTGCTTTTAAAGAGGCGCTGGAACCTGAATTTAAAACCTATCAACAGCAAGTGTTAAAAAATGCGACAGTAATGGCAACAACCTTGGCTGAACGCGGCTTGCGGATTGTTTCGGGTCGTACGGAAAGCCATGTATTTTTGGTAGATCTTCAAGCGAAAAATATGACAGGTAAAGCTGCCGATATGGCCCTTGGGCAAGCTCATATTACTGTCAATAAAAATGCAATTCCCAATGATCCGCAAAGTCCTTTTATTACTTCTGGGATTCGCATAGGTTCACCTGCTATTACAACCCGAGGTTTTCAAGAGGCTGAAGCTGCACAAGTGGCTCATCTAGTAGCTAAGGTATTAGATAATCCTAATGATAGTAATAATATCAATGCGATTAAAGCGCAGGTACATGAATTAACAGCAAAGTTTCCTGTTTATAAATAACTTTGTACTTGAACCAAGAGGGTCGCGGTGTGTCTTGAAAAAGAAAACTCATATTCAGACCACAGTTTAGGATGGTAATACCACGATTGTATTGGCCACCCATAGCGCACAGTTAGATACCGATGCTAGCAATGGTTAACTTTTATGGGATATCAGGCAGAGGCCATAAACCAATTTATAGGGGATAAAGAAACCATCTTTATTCACTCGACTAAGTAAGGAGAAAAATGCTTGTAAGCTTTTCTCACTCAAGCGGCTTCTCGATAATGTTTTCCCCAGAGGCGAGGACGGTGTTGACTTAAAGATCTTCCAATCGCAGCAATATGGCTAGGAGTAGTACCACAACAGCCTCCTGCAATATTTAAAAAACTACTAGCCGCAAAATCGGCCAGAAAGGCAGAAGTATCAGCCGGTGTCTCATCAAATCCCGTAGTGCTCATAGGATTAGGTAGCCCTGCATTGGGATAGCAACTAATGGGGGTATCGGCTGCTTTTTTACTGAGCTCTTCAATGTAAGGGCGCATTAATGCTGCGCCTAAGGCACAATTAAGGCCAATGCTGATAGGATTGATATGACGCACACTATTCCAAAACGCTTCGACGGTCTGGCCTGATAAAATGCGGCCCGATGCATCCGTTACCGTACCACTAATCATAACGGGCAGTTTCATCCTTTTATCTTCAAAATATTGATCAATCGCGAAAATAGCTGCTTTTGCATTGAGGGTGTCAAAGATAGTTTCAACTAGCAAAATATCGCAATTACCTTGTACTAAGCCATCAATCTGTTCGTAATAGGCTGCTCTTAATTGATCAAAACTAATGTTTCTTGCTGCCGGGTCGTTAACATCGGGACTAATACTCGCGGTCTTGGGTTGAGGTCCTAAAGCCCCCGCTACAAAGCGGGGCTTTTCAGATGTACTGTATTTATCGCAGGCAGCACGCGCTAGTGTGGCGGAAACAAAATTCAGTTCATAGCTAATGCCAGGGTAATGTGTGGGCAAATCATAATCAGCTTGCGCGATGTCCGTGGCTCCAAAGGTATTGGTCTCAATGATATCGGCCCCTGCAGCCAAGTACTGTTCATGGATTTCGGTAATGACATCGGGCCTCACTAGCGAAAGCAGCTCATTATCGCCTTTTAGTTCTTTAGGATGATTTGCAAAACGACTACCACGAAAATCCGCTTCAGATAAACGGTACTGCTGAATCATGGTGCCCATTGCCCCATCCAGAATCAGAATGCGTTTTTGCATAAGCTGCCTAAGCAAAGCAGTTTGGTCTGGTTGCACCATAAAAATCCTTTAAGGAAGTACGATTTGCGTCAGGAAGATATCTTTGGTATGGCTTTATAGCTTAAGGTCCAATTGATATTTTCAAAGTTTTTTACCTTGCATGTAAGCCTAACTAGAAAACTTTTTACAAGCCTATAAATAAAAAAAGTTGAGAGCACGCTTCTCTCAACTTTTTATTTTTTGGTCGGGGTGGCGGGATTCGAACTCGCGACCCCTTGCACCCCATGCAAGTGCGCTACCAGGCTGCGCTACACCCCGAACGACCGATAGTCTAACACGTTGCGAAGAAAAAATGGCACTCTTCATCTCTTATGGCTTTAATTCACTCAATTAATAAACCCTTTCTTGACAAGTGCCATTCTTGCAATTAGTAAAGCCCCAGAATTTTCCTACAAAAAAATAGGTCATTACGCCTCTATTAGATCAGCTTGGACTGATACTTACAACTTTCGTGCTTGCCGATACTGGCATAAATTCTGAAGGGAAACTGCAAAAAATGAAATTCCTAGCGCTTCAAATTTTTATAGCTCTTAAGGTAGATCTACAAGGATTTCTTACAGGCAATCGTGTTATCGCACTTGTGCGCATAACCTCTAGTCCTTGATTTTTTCTTTCTGTTGAAAACCCGTTTTTCATTTTTTAAAACTTTTAAAAATCACCTTGGAGTTTATTGATGACAGCCAGCCTTGCACCTCATTCAGTAGAAAATTCCTTAACAAAAACTTCATTAGAACAACTCCTTGTTCTACTAGGAAAACAAAAGCCTTCCGTGACTGAAAACAATTCAATTGAATTTGAACATCGCCGTATCGTTACGGGAAAAACTTTATATAGTAGTGGCGAGTCCTTTGAAAATCTGTACCTTGTTTTTTCGGGGTTTTTAAAACTATCTAATATTGATGCGGAAGGCAATGAACGCATTACCGATTTTCCGATGAAGTCCGACTTGCTGGGCATAGATGGGATATGCGAGCAACATTATCACCTCCAGGCTGTTGCATTAACAGAGTGCAATCTGATTGTTATCCCGTTTCGCAAGGTAGTTTGTGCCTTGCAAGAAACCCCTACCTTTGAAGAGTATCTTTACAGGGCTATCAGCCGCAGCCTGGTGCGAGAACAATCCTCTAAAACTCTTATGAATCTTTTATCTGCTGAAGCTCGCCTAGCGCGCTTTTTGATACTTTTATCTGAACGTTATGAAGCCTTAGGTTTTTCAAGCACGTGCTATATCTTACGTATGACTCGTCAAGAAATCGGCAGTTATTTAGGAATGACCATTGAAACGGTTAGTCGTTGCCTGACCGCATTGGCTCAAGCTGCACTTATTAAAGTGGAGCAGCGCAATATTACGCTTTTAAATAAACGTGCTTTACGTACTTTACAGCGTTTACCTCTTCTTCATAAAAATAATGGAAAAGATAAAATTAGCAAATTAGAAAAACAAATAATTGTGTAGCACAGTACTGATAAAAGACTTGACTATAGAACGTTGAGAGCTCGCATTCTCAAGACTCAGGAATACTTTTTTATGTGTGCATCCTGCGAATTTTTACAGTTTTTATCGAATGCGCTTCTACCTGCATAGTTTCTAACACTACCTTCCCTATGCGTAAAGCGACTTCAGCATCCGGTAAGTCTTCTAAGTGCTCTATGATCAAACCATTTAGAGTGATGGGCCCTTCTTCAGGTAGACCCAGTTTTAGACGTCGATTCAGTAATCTAATGGGTGTTGAAGCATCTACAATAAGGGCTCCATCCTCATCCAGTTTTGCAATCTGTCCGGCTCCTGATTGTGCCCGGGGACTGGCCGTTGTGTATTCACCTACTATTTCTTCCAGAATATCTTCTAACGTTACCAAACCTAAAACTTCTCCATACTCATCAACCACAAGGCCCACACGTGTGGCTGTATCTTGAAACTGTTGAAGTTGTTGTAGAACTACTGTTCCCGAGGGAACAAAGACGGGAGTTTCTACCAAATCACGCACCACCTGAACAGATAAAGGTCCTTCGAAGCTCGCCGCTAGCGCCCTGCGCACATGCAAAATACCGATAACTTTACTAAGATCCGCCTCAATTACCGGTAGCTTATTGTGGTAGCAAGTCGCCAGCTGCTCCCGTACTCCTTCCTCACCACGCACCAGGTCTAACACTTCGATATGGGAGCGAGGGGTCATCACTTCATCTACTCGCAAATCTTCCAAATTCAACAAGTTCAGTAATATGGTACGAGGCTTGGCTGGAATGTAGTTGTGCGATTCCAGAACGATCTGTCGTAATTCCTGGGGAGTCAGCCGTTGGCTAGCATCATCAGTTCCCGTTTTAATACCCAGTATAGAAAGAAGACGGCTGACAAAGCCGTTCACAAAAAAGACCAAAGGTGCAAGCAATATCTGAAGACCCACCAAAGGATAAGCCACTATCCGGGCGATGCGGTCGGCATAACTAGCCCCAACAACTTTAGGGAGAATTTCCGCAAAAACAATAATGAGTGTACCTACCAGCAAAGTAGCTATTGTTAGCACTTTATCGTCATTTCCAAAAGAACTAATAGCTAACGCTGTCACTAAGGTCGTTAATCCCGTATTAATGAGGTTATTACCTATCAGAATAGTAGAGAGCAATCTATCTACACGTTCTAGTAAGCTCTGAGTAAGTCTGGCTGATGTAGAGCCTTGTTTAGCATCAAATTTCAGGCGCGACCGGTTTTGCGCCATCATGGCAGTCTCTGAAATTGAGAAAAACGCCGAACATATTAAAAGTAGTACAAGCAGGCTAATGTGTGCCCACAAAGGTAAATTATTCATGGTAGCGGGATCAGAAATAAATTCTGTTAGATTTAAGACGTTTTAAGTAAAACTTGGTGACTCGAAAATAAATCAAAATACAGTGATGGCAGTAAAGATAGAATTTTTTCAGGCTTCATAAAGAATGAGTTTTATTATGCATGATCCTTAGAAAATTTTCGCTGCTTTACAATAGCTTGGAGCTGGCGCTTTTGAGCATGAAAACTGCCTCTCTATCCTTGTACGCCGCCTCTAAATGAGAAAAAATTTTAGAGAGAACTCATCAGAAAAAAGCTATCTTTTCTTAGTGAAAAGGCTTATTGAGTAATTTTGAAACAATGAGTACAGGAATTAAACCAATTACAACAATTGCTAATGCAGGTAAGGCCGCTTGGGCTAAACGCTCATCCTGAGCCAACTGACTCGTTATCACAGCCAAGGTATCAAAATTAAAGGGACGCAGTAACAAAGTGGCCGGTAGTTCTTTCATTACATCAATCAATACCAAAATCCATGCAACCCCCACGGAGCGCATCATCAGTGGTCGATGCACACGCCAAAACACTTGAAGACTATTAGCTCCTAAAGTACGGGCAGCCGCATCTAAATTAGGCGTAATACGTTCTATTCCAGACGCTACGCCGCCATCGGCCACGGCAAAGAATCGCAAACTATATGCGTAGATTAATGCAAGAATACTTCCGGTAAGCAAGAAAATAGTAGAACCTGTTATCTGAGTAATCATTTGATTCAACCACACCATTGGCCACAAGATTGTTAATGCAATCACCGCCCCGGGCACTGCATAGCCAAAGCGCAACATGCTGCGCATACGATTTAATAACTTTTGGGACGTAGAGTGAGAAAAGCGCACCCCATAAGCAAAACCCAGCGCAAGAAAAACGGTAAACGTTGCGCCGCCCACTCCCAAAGTAAACGTATTGCTTAACCATTGCCAAAACCGTGGTAAATCCACTGCTAGTTCCGGTTCACGTATGAGTTGCCACAATAACGCGACAACGGGCAATACAAAACCCAGCAATATAGGGAGCAATAATAAGCCGACTATAGCTGCGCCAGTCGGTCCAGATAAAGGAGTTTTTACCCAGGGTCTGTGAGTACGAGAGGTGATTTGCTGCGCTTTTCCCCGCGCCCGCCGTTCAATCCAAAAAATTACTGCTACTAGTAACAGTAAAATCAAAGCCAATAGCAGTGCTGTTTCGCGACTGTTCTGTGCATACCAGGTACGATAAATATTGGCTGAAAAAGTAGATAATCCAAAATAATAAGTCGCTCCTACATCCGCCAGCGTTTCCATTAACACCAACATAGCACTAGCAGCAAGCGCCGGAAAAACAAGAGGGATAACGACGCGCAGAAAAACGGCTCGGCTTGATAAACCTAAAGAGCGCGCAGCTTCTATAGCGGAGCTAGAAAGTTCTCCTAGCGCTGCTCTTGTGAACAAATAAACATACGGATACAAGACCACGCTAAACAATACTATCGCACCCCCAAGCGAGCGTATGTCGGGCAGATAGCCATTAAAGCCTATAGAATGGCGCAGCCAACGCTGTAAAGGCCCGCTAAACTGTAATAAATCTGTGTAAGCAAAAGCAATTACATAAGTGGGCATAGCTAGTGGAAGCACGAGCAACCACGCTAAAAGGCGGCGTCCTGTAAACTCATAGCGTTCAACACACCAGGCACAGCCCACACCCAAAACTACTGTCCCTACCAGGGTTCCTATCGCCAGTAAAGCAGAGGTTTGAACAGTTTCCCATAAAACCGTCTGCACAAGATGTGTTATTAACTCTTCATCAAAGCTTTTAAATGCTGCAATGATCAACGCCAACAGTGGCACAAGCATCAGTATGCCTATCAGCAATAATATCCATTTACTAAGCTGTGAATAATGGAATACTTTGCTTTTTGCTGTATACCAGCAGTGCAAAAAAAAACTATAAAAATTATTAGTAGAGCTGCCGTTTTGAATCATCTATAAATTATATTGAACTGTGACTGTTCAACAGACCCTCTTAAAATATTTAAGAATACGAAGGCAAGGCAGTTTTAAGCTGCGTGAGGAATAAAACAATTAACACAATGAGTGTGAAAGAGTTAAAAAATGATCTCTTGCAGTGACCGCCTGGACCCAGCAACTATCAGCAACCTCTATAGCGGATAATCTCTTGGAAACATGATTAGAAAAATGGCAGGCTATTATTGATGGCTTATTTATCAGTGCAGGATTTAACGATTGGATACCCACAAAGAAAGGTTCCAGTCGTTAAGAGAATTAATTTAGAGCTTCAAGCTGGGGAGATCAGCTGTCTTCTGGGCCCCTCCGGCTGCGGGAAAACAACGGTCCTCCGCGCTATTGCAGGATTCGTTTTGCCTAGCAGCGGACGTATGGATTTGGCTGGTCGTTGTATTGTTTGTATTGATGAAACATCCCAGCATTCCCTAATTAATCTTCCTACAGAAAAGCGCCAAGTGGGGATGGTATTTCAGGATTTTGCACTCTTTCCTCATCTAAACGTGGCAAAAAATATTGCTTTTGGTTTAGGCACCCATACGGCAGCGCAATCTGCAGCAAGAGTTAAAGAAATGCTGGAATTAGTGGGCTTAGAAGCAGAGGCGCAATGCTACCCGCATGAGTTATCCGGTGGACAGCAACAACGGGTAGCTCTAGCCCGAGCCTTGGCCCCTCAACCCACACTCCTGCTTTTAGATGAACCATTTTCTAGCTTGGATGCATCCCTGCGGGAAAAACTTTCTCACGAGTTGCGTAGGATTTTAAAAACCTGTCACACCACAGCAATTGTCGTCACGCATGATCAACAGGAAGCTTTTTCAATAAGTGACACGGTAGGAGTCATGCGTGAGGGGCAGATCGAGCAATGGGATACGGCCTATAACCTCTACCACCGTCCTGCGACACGCTATGTGGCAAACTTTGTGGGAGAAGGTGTGTTTGTGCCCGGTTATTTACGCGGCAAAGGTGAAACAGCCCATGTCGAGACAGAAGTGGGGAGTATTCCTGCTCAAGTTTTAGCCAGTAGCCGCCCATTACCCGAAGGAAATAGTCCATTTGATGTGCTGCTACGGCCTGATGATGTTCTACATGATGACTCTGCGCCGCTTCAAGCCTTGGTATTGCGTAAAGCTTTCAGGGGAGCCGACTTTTTATATACGCTTCAATTACCTTCCGGCCGAGAGGTGTTGGCTTTGGTACCTAGCCATCATAACCATCACCCGGGGGAGTCCATCGGCATCCGATTGGATGCCGATCATCTGGTTGCGTTTAAGGCCAATAATTAACTCTATTTGAAGCCTACTTTATCCAGCAACTTTTGGGCTTGTGCAGAACGGGAGCCAATCACAGCAGCAGAAAGTCTGTCCTGTTTGAAATTGCCTAAGCTCTCAAGTTCAGGATTACGCTGAGCTGCCGCCTTGATCACTGGCCACTCATTATTTCCATTGGCAAAATAACCTTGGGCTTCATCACTGGCAAGATATTCTAAAAACTGCACAGCTGCTTCGCGGTTAGGAGCATAGCGAGCTACTGCCCCTCCCGATAAATTCATATGTGTTCCATAGCTATTTTGATTAGGCATAATCAGGCCTACTTTCGCTACCACTTCGCGATCTTCAGGTTTACTGGATTTAAGTAAACGCACCCAATAATAACTATTCGTGAGCGCAATACCGCATTCTCCACTGGCTACGGCCCTAATCTGATCGGTATCCCCTCCTTTTGGGCTACGGGCCTGGTTCTCAACCAAACCTTTTAGCCAAGCTTCTGTCTTCGCTTCGCCTACACGCTCAAGCATTCCTCCAAATAAAGATAGGTTGTAAGGATGACTGCCAGAACGGGTACAGACCTTAGCTTTGTTTTTTGGATCTGCTAGCTCCTCATAAGTATCTGCATCTTCCGGTTTAACTGTAGCTTTGTTATAAACGATCACACGAGCCCGGCTGGAAAAACCAAACCAGCTATTATCGCTGGCCCGCAACTCAGCAGGAATGCGATCTGTCAAAATTTTAGATTGCACCGGCAAGAACAGGCCTTCTGCCTGGGCTTTCCACAATCGTGCAGCATCCACCAGCAAAATCACATCGGCAGGACTTTTATTCCCTTCTGCCCGCAAACGCTCCAAAAGAGGTTCATCTCCTAATTCGATGCGATTAATTTTTATTCCAGTGGTCTTAGTAAAGTTAGCATATAAGGCTTCATCTGTTTGGTAATGGCGCGCTGAATAGAGATTGAGTACTTTTTCTTGCGCATTTGAAGAGAAACTGAACATTATCAATATAGCGAGTAAGGAAACTCTAAATCGCGATGAGCAGGAGTAAGCCATAACACTTCTTTCTTTAAATAAAAATTGCATCTCTTATATTTCAAAAAACATAGAATTTATCGATGAGTTTTGATGATAACAGTAAACGCGAATCATTTCTATTTAAAAATTCACTTCTCTTCTTCAGTGGGCTTGCCTCTGCCTGCTACCCAAAGGAAAAAGTTAGCCCAAAATTAGAATACTCAATAAATGAAATGGGAGTTTCACTTTTCAATTTTGTGTGAAGAGCGCTCCAGCCAAACATTTGGGCACAACAAATTGAAACTGCCGTGATGCCGGCCTATGAGAAAAGAAGCTCACTTTGGTACCCCCGACACGAATCGAACGTGTGACCTATCCCTTAGGAGGGGATCGCTCTATCCACTGAGCTACGGGGGCATCTGCTTATTGTTTTACGCTTTACCAAAACAATATTTTGCCAACTTTAAAGCAGCAATGCCTTATTGAGCACTTCTGAAGTAGGTTTGGATAAAGAACGTCGACTGATTTGCTCAAGCGCTGCACGCGCCTGGCTTTGCAACTGCGGTGTCAGCTTGCGCCACCGATCCAAGGCTCGCGCAAGACGGGCGGCTACTTCGGGATTAAGTTTATCTACTTTAGGTAAAAAGTGGGTCCATAAGTCATAACCAGAACCATCTAAGGCATGAAAAGAAGCATCATTCGCCAGCATGTAAGTAAACAGAAGGGATCGCATACGGTTGGGGTTTTCTAAAGTGTAGGCTTTATGCTTGGATAAGGAACGAATCAGCCTGGCGTCAGCCCAGCGTGCACCTGCCTGCAAGCGGAACCATTTATCAATTACTAAAGCTTCTTTTTCAAAGCGTTTATAAAAGTCATTTAAAGCTTTAGCAGAATGTTCGGGTTCCAGGTTAACAAGGGCACTCAGTGCAAAAAACCGATCTGTCATATTATCGGCTTTTTTATACTGACGTTTGGCTGCTTTGATAGCCTCTAAATCTCCTGTTTCCAGCCAATAAGCCAAAGCCAGATTCTTCAGTGCGCGTTTTCCCATAGAAAGAGGATCAGGAGAATATTTTTCCGAAGATTGATGGGCCCAAAAACATTTTACCCACTGCTCTTTCAACACTTGTGCGATTTGCTTACTCATAAAAATACGTGCAACTCGAATGGCCGAAGGATCAAGGATGCTCATTTTTGAGCCAATCGCAGCCTCACTGGGCAGCATAAGTACTTCTCGTTTAAATGCAGCGTCCAGCGCCTCATTAGCCAAGACAGATGAAAAGGCGTCGATCACTGCATTATCCAGTGTTAATGGCTGGTGCTGCATCACCGCTTGAGTTAGCGCGACCAAGCGGCGCATTGCCAATTGCTGGCCTGCTTCCCAACGGTTAAATGCATCACTATCATTAGCCAGCAAAAAGGCGAGCTGCCGGTCTGTGGCATCCCATTCCAGATTAACCGGGGCACAATACCCACGCAGTAGGCTAGGTACAGGTTCTTCTGGCACATCAGTAAAGACGAAAGTTTGGGAGGTCTGCTTAAAATCTAATATCAGGCTGCTGTTTTTTTCCACAAGTACATCAGAAACCGAAGCCTTCGCTTCCTTAAGAGATAAGGGCAAATCCTTTCCATCGGAGCCTAACAGCCCTATCTTAAAGGGAATATGAAAAGCTTGTTTTTCTGGAGTATTTGCTAGAGTTTCCACTCCTATTTTCGGACAACTTTGGCTTAACGTTAAGGTGAAAGTTTTTAATTTTTCATCGTAAACCGTTTGTGCTTTTACTAAAGGAGTGCCCGCCTGGGAATACCAACGCCGCATTTGAGATAAATCTACACCACTGGCATCTTCTAAGGCTTGCACAAAATCATCACAGGTCACAGCCGAGCCATCATGCCGCTGAAAATACAAATCCATTCCTTTGCGAAAACCTGACTCACCTAAGAGGGTATGCTGCATACGGATGACTTCTGCACCTTTTTCATACACAGTCGCAGTATAAAAATTGGAAATATCCTGGAAACTTTCAGGACGGATAGGATGAGCCATGGGTCCTGCATCTTCCGAAAACTGTACGCTGCGCAAATTGCGTACGTTAGCGATTCTTTGTACTGCCCGAGCACTGCAGGCCGCTAGCACAGGCAAGCCTCTTGCAGCCATATCAGCAGAAAATTCCTGATCCCTGAAAACGGTTAAACCTTCTTTTAGGGTGAGTTGAAACCAATCGCGACAGGTAACCCGATTGCCCGTCCAGTTATGAAAGTATTCATGACCCACCACCGCCTCTACCCGGGCAAAATCATCATCTGTCTGCGTATGGCGATGCGCCAAAACCGCGCTCGTATTAAATATATTCAAACCTTTATTTTCCATCGCCCCCATATTGAAATCGCTGACAGCCACGATCATGAAGCGCTCCAGATCAAGCGCTAAGCCAAAACGTGCCTCATCCCAGTCGATAGCATTTTTTAAGCATTGCATTGCCCACGCCGCTTTTTTAAGATCATGCTTTTCAACATAAACTTGGAGCAGTTTCTTCTCCCCAGAACCGATCTTAATGGTCTCTTCCAGACACGCCAGTTTTCCCGCTACCAATGCAAACAAATAAGAGGGTTTTCTGAAAGGATCATTCCACTTAGCATAATGTCGACCATCCGGCAGTTTTCCTTCTTCTATCAAGTTTCCGTTGCCAAGAAGCACCGGAAAATCCTTGCGATTAGCCCGCAACATTACGGTGTAAGTAGCCATTACATCAGGGTGATCCGGAAACCAGGTAATCCGTCTGAAGCCTTGTGCCTCACACTGCGTAAAAAAATTACCCCGTGAAGCGTATAAACCCATCATGGAAGTATTTTTAGAGGGTTTAAGTTCAGTGACCACCTGCACAGTAGCACTGTCCGGCATATCTTCTATAGTCAACACTTCCTCTTCAATGCGATAATCTACCTTATTTAAGCGCCGTCCATCCACAGCTATCCACACGAGCGGACATTCCCGACCAAATAATCGAAGAAAACGCTGGGGAGAAGCCAAATTGCGTTTTACCGTGAACTCAGCCGCAACAAGAGTGGTCTTCAAATCAAGATCAAAGCCTATGTTGACATGTTCTACCCAAAATCCCGGAGGGGTATAGTCTTTTCGGAAAACAGTAATAGCTTGTTCAGTACGCATTGGCTTACCTATGATGAAACGGTTAAAAGAGATTTAGCCTTTAAAATTAATTTCTAAATTGTAAAGAGATTCAAAACTTCTGACAGTAAAGACGCAGAGGAACCGAAGAACGCCTCAGGGGTCTGAATGTCTGATGGAGCAAAATATCATGAAGATACCTTTTTTAGCTTTAAGCTTTTTTGCAATAGTGCTGAGTGGATGCGCCAGCTCTCTTCCTATGATGCGTAGCGATGTCACTACTTTTCATGAGTGGCCACAACAGTTGGAAGACAAAAGCTTTTCGTTTAAACACAAGCCTTCTTCAGAGCCTAGTCTGGAGACAAAAACATATGAGCAATTAATTATTAACCAAATGACGCGGTATGGGTTTACCTACAAACCATCGGGAGCAGCTCTGCTTGTAGAGTTTGAACCGCAAATCAGTCAGCG
>JAIBAO010000058.1 GCA_019695155.1 Burkholderiaceae bacterium
AAAATGCTCATATTGTCTGTATTCATTACCCCGTGCATGAATCCTACACATTGCCATTGTGCAATCGTTTCTGCAGTCGCATGGGCTACCTCTTCAAGCAAGGCTGCATAAGGGTTGGAAGCATTTTTACAGGCAGGAAAATGATAGTGAATCACAAAATCTGCCAGGGCTTTTAACCGGGCTATATCTCGATGGGAAGCAAAATGCTCAAAGTGTCCGAAGCGTATAAAACTGGGAGCCACCCTTAACACGACTGCAGCGGTTTCAACAGTTTCGCGAATCACAGGATCTTGGGTGCTGACGACGGCTAAAGCTCGAGTAGTCGGAATCCCTAAAGCCGCCATCGCCTCAGAACATAAAAACTCCCGGATGGAAGATCGCAAAACAGCTCGGCCATCTCCCATGCGGGAATAGGGTGTTTTACCGCTACCTTTAAGCTGCAACTCAAAATATTGACCCTCATGCTCAATACCACCTAAAAGCAGAGCCCGACCATCTCCTAACTGGCCCGCCCATACACCAAACTGATGGCCTGAATAAACTGTTGCAAGAGGATCACTTCCTGAAGGAATTGCTTGGCCACTTAAAATTTCAGTCCACGTCTGAAGAGTTTGCGCTGTATTATCCATACCGAGTAAGGCAGCGGTGCTTTCAGACCAGGCGACTAATTTTGGGAGATTTAAAGAATCAGGCATCCACCGGGTAAAAAACCCCTCCCCCAAGGAAGCGAAACGGTTTTTCAGAGGAGGCGTGGCAATCTCTGGAATAGATTGAAGTGAAAGTGTCATTTAGAGTACCTTTAGCATATTTTAAATAAACAAGCAGGAGGCAGGCGAGATGTATGGCTTAATGATGGACACCCCTTTACTAATTTGGTCTTTAATTGAACATGCAAAACAAAACCACCCGGATACGCAAATTGTTACGCGGGGGACCGAAGGGGAAATTCGGCGCTACACTTACAGCGACTTGCATCGACGTTCCATGCAATGTGCCAATGCCCTAAGGTCACTAGGCCTTCAGCCATCAGACCGTATTGCTACTTTGGCATGGAATACAGACCGGCACCTGGAACTGTATTTTGGTGTATCGGGTTCAGGTTTAATCCTGCATACCATCAACCCCCGTCTGCATCCAGAGCAAATCGCATGGATTACTAACCACGCTGAAGATCAGATACTCTGTTTTGACCTGACTTTTTTGCCTTTGATTGAAGCGATCGCGCCTCATTGTAAAACCATTAAGCACTACATTTTGATGACAGACGCGGCACATATGCCCAGCGCTAGTAAAGTGCCTAATCTGCTGTGCTATGAAACACTTATCCAGGCTGCTTCTGATCAGTTTGATTGGCCGATCCTAGAGGAACGCACTGCGGCAACCTTATGCTATACCAGCGGCACTACAGGCAATCCAAAAGGCGTTTTGTATAGTCATCGTTCCACCTTGCTGCACACCTACGCCATCTGTATGCCGGATACTCTCAATATATCTGCCCGCGACTGCATTTTGCCTGTAGTGCCCATGTTCCATGTTAATGCCTGGGGCTTGCCTTATGCAGCGGCTCTCACGGGTTGCAAACTGGTATTGCCAGGGCCTGGATTAGATGGCAAGTCCCTCTATGAATTATTTGAACAAGAACAGGTGACCTTATCTGCAGGGGTTCCCACCGTATGGTTAGGATTATTGGCTTATGTAAAGCAAAACCAGCTAAAGTTTTCTACCATGCATCGTACCGTCATCGGTGGATCAAGCGTACCTCCCGCCATGCTGAAAACCTTCGAAATAGACTATGGTGTACAGGTTTTACATGCCTGGGGCATGACAGAAATGAGTCCTTTAGGAACTTCCTGTACTTTAAAACACAAACATGCGGCCTTAGACCGCGAAACACAGCTTGCTATCAAATGCAAACAAGGCCGAGCCGTCTATGGCGTACAAATGCGCATTGTTGATGATGAGGGGCAAACTCTGCCATGGGATGGGCAGCGCTCCGGCCATCTTCAAGTAAAAGGCCCATGGATTGTGCGTGAATATTTCAAAGAAGAAGGAGGCAACCCTTTATTACCTGATGGCTGGTTCCCTACAGGAGATGTTGCCACCATTGATGCTGATGGTTACATGCAGATTACTGACCGCAGCAAAGACGTGATTAAATCGGGCGGCGAATGGATCAGCTCCATTGATCTTGAAAATCTTGCAATGAGCCATCCCTCAGTACAAATGGCGGCCTGTATTGCAGTGCCTCATCCCAAGTGGGATGAACGCCCTTTGCTGATTGTCATGCAGCGTTCTGGGGAAACAGTCTCCAAAGAACAACTGCTAGCGCACTTCCAAGGAAAAATCGCAAAATGGTGGATGCCGGACGATATTGTGTTTGTTGACACTATTCCCCTAGGAGCCACGGGAAAAATTCTGAAAACCAAACTACGCGAACAATTTGCTGATTACAAATTGCCTGAAACATTCAATGCCCGATAGCCTTGGGGAAAACACTAATCCCGCTGAAGAGAATTAGGGTTTACAGCTGTTGCTGGCTCCCCTAACCTTTCGTACACGTAAAAATTTATTTAAGGAGAATTAAAACTCATGAAAACCTCAATGTTTATCCGGACCGCTATGGCAACAGCACTGTTGGGGATTGCAGGCGCAGCCTGTGCAGAGACCATCAAAATCGCATTTGTTGAGGGGATGTCAGGTCCCTTTGGTCCTATTGGACAAAACATTATGAAGTCTTACGAGCTGATTATGGAAAAAGCTAATAAGGAAGGATGGTCTAAGGGTAACAAGTTTGAAATTGTGGCCTTTGATACCAAAAACAGCCCACAAGAAGCACTCACCCAATTAAAAGCTGTTGTGGATCAAGGCATTCGCTATGTAGCACAGGGCAATAGCTCTGCGGTTGCATATGCTCTTTCTGACGCGATTAGCAAACACAATGAACGCAACCCTGGCAAAGAAATCATTTTTCTGAATAATTCAGCCGTTGATCCCGATTTAACCAATAGCAAATGCAGTTTTTGGCATTTCCGGTTCGATGCGAACTCTGATCAGAAAATGGAAGCCCTAACCACCTGGATGACTAATCAACAAGACATAAAAAATGTTTATCTTATTGGTCAAAATTATTCCTTTGGCATATCAGTCGCGAATGCAGCCAAAACCATG
>JAIBAO010000039.1 GCA_019695155.1 Burkholderiaceae bacterium
CCACACCGCTCCTTCAGAGTTAGCAATTATGGACTTAGCTAACAGCAAATGGCAGCAAATTTCTAATCAATGGGATCGAGAACTTGCCTCTCCCCCTCATTGGGCCTCCGACGAAAACACCGTTCTGTTTACGGGGGAAGATCAAGGTCGCTGTCATCTATGGCAGTGTAATGTGAACTCCAGAGAAATTCAGAAAATTGCAACAGGTGGCTGGATCCACCACTTTGATCATGCGGCTGATAGTATTGTCTTTGCAGCGGACAGCATGAAGCATCCCGCCCAGATCAGCGTCATGCGTGCGGGTCAAACACCGCAGCGCATTGAACAGTTCAATGACCGAATGCTGGCTGCGTTTGAGCTGGGCGAAAGCGAAAGCGTAAATTATGTGGGGGCTAATAAAGAACAAACGCAAATGTGGGTCATTTACCCGCCTGGTTTTGATCCCAAAAAGAAATATCCTTTGCTGCACAGCATTCACGGCGGCCCCCACACGGCCTCTGGCGATACCTGGCATTACCGCTGGAATAATCAAGTATTCGCTACAGGTAATGGCACTCAAGATTATGTCGTGATATGTGTCAACTATCATGGTTCCACAAGTTTTGGATTTAAATTTAAAGACAGCATTACTCATCAATGGGGCACGCTGGAACTACAGGATATTGAAGCCGCTACCGAACTGATGATTAAAAAACCCTATATTGACAAAGAAAGGGTTTTTGCCAGTGGAGGCAGCTATGGCGGTTATATGGTGGCCTGGATGAACGGTCATGTAAAAAAGAATCGCTACAAAGCCTATGTCTGCCACGCCGGCTGCTATGACTGGGTCAGCATGTTTGCAAGTGATGCAGCCGAGTGGTTTAAACGTGAGCTAGGCGTATGGTACTGGGAGGATATGGCTAAGGTGCAGGCACAAAGTCCCCATGCCTATGCTAAATATTTTTCAACCCCTACCCTGGTGATCCACGGCCAGCTGGACTATCGTGTGCCAGATGCACAAGGTCTGGCTTATTACAGCACCCTTAAAGCGCAAAATATTGAGGCAAGATTAGTGTGGTATCCAGATGAAAATCACTGGATACTCAAACCACGTAACGCAAAAATCTGGTATGAGGAATTCTTTGCCTGGCTTAAGCGTTACGATCCTGCAAAAATCCAAAAGTCTAGCTCACAAAAAAAGCAGGCTAAGAAGGGCAATATCGCTTTCGAGCTTAAGCAGAGAGATAAATCTCGATTAAAAAATAATTAAGTATTCTCAACGTACTATCGATGCGGTTTTCAAGAAGAAAGTGCTTGAAAAAGCTTATAAAAATTAGGGTGAAAGAGTTGGGAACTTCTAATAACCTACTGCGCTACCCGGATCGGCTCTTGCGGTGCTCAGCGTACCCTGCGTACGCATCCGCTCCTCAAATCCGCTGCGGGCCACTCGCTACGGTTATTAGAAGTTCCCAGCTGGAAGTTTGATATTGACCCTGGAAAAATGAAAATGTACAAAAAGCCACTATCGATAGTGCAAGCTCTTCTGCTGCCAAACTGATGCTACACAAACCTAAGGTTTTCTCTTTAAGCACCGTTTCTTTTAAAAAACTATTGAAGTAGCGGCCTCCTGATTGAGAGTTACTGTCATTGGAAACGAGTGTAGAAATCATTAAAACAGGGGACACATACCCAGTAATATCCGTCTTCTGTGCAATATCCTTCTGTGAGACTTCCAGGCTCTTTACCTAAGCCAAACCGTGCCCAACAAAATTCACAATGATCGTGATCCCAATCCGGGCGTGGGCTGTACCATTGACGCCGTGTTAAGCTCACCCCAGTCAGATACTTCTTCTGGTTCGTAAGCCGCCAGCCGATCGGTTCATTCATTACAGTCTTCCATTCATCAGGACAGCACTAGCACAAGAGGAATGAGCTGACTTGTGCGTGCTTGTGTGAATAATTTCGGGGTTGAAATTATTCTTCCCTCGCCAAAAATTCTTTCAAAATACGCGCTGTATGAGAGGTCTTATTTTTAAGTACCTCAAGCAAGGGGCCTTGCGCGACAATTTGTCCTCCTTGAGCGCCTCCTTCTGGCCCTAAATCAATTATCCAATCAGCCTCGGCCATAACATCTAAATTATGCTCGATAACAAGCACCGTATTTCCTGCATCTATTAAGCGATGAATCACCCGGATAAGTTTTTCAACATCAGCCATATGTAAACCAACGGTAGGTTCATCTAGCACATAGAAGGTATGTTGTACGGCTTTAAGAAAACCGGTTTTATCCGTTCTGGCTTTGGCCAGTTCAGTCACAAGTTTGATGCGCTGGGCTTCTCCTCCTGACAAGGTGGGAGAGGGCTGACCCAATGTTAAATACCCCAAGCCTACCTCTTGCATCAATTTAAGGGGATGTGCAATAGAAGGAGCGTTTGCAAAATATTCCACAGCGGTATCTACATCCATATTGAGCACATCCCCAATAGATTTTCCGCGCATTAATACTTCTAGCGTAGCGCTATTAAAACGCTTTCCACCGCAGGCTTCACAGATGACTTTTACATTCGGCAAAAAACTCATTTCAATGGTACGCATGCCCTGCCCTTCGCAGCTTTCACAGCGACCTTTACCGGCATTAAAGCTAAAGCGTCCGGCCTCAAAGCCTCTGGACCTCGCATCAAAGGTATCTGCAAATAATTTGCGGATATTGTCCCAAAAACCAATATAGGTAGCAGGGCAACTGCGAGGAGTTTTACCGATGGGTGTTTGATCTACTTCTAACACACGGCTAATCTGTGCAAAGCCCTCAAGACGCGTGCACCCAATCCAACTTGGCTCCGTACCTGCAGAAGCTTGTGCAATTGCGCTTTTAAGATTAGTTAACATCACATCACGAGCAAAAGTAGATTTTCCAGAGCCAGAGACTCCTGTCACAACGGTTAATGTGCCTAAAGGAATGATTCCATTGACGCTTTGCAAATTATGCAGATGGGCGCCTTCTACCTTAAGTGTGCGCTGCAAATCTATTTTGCGGGATGCTTGTAGCGGATGCCGCAAGGGATGCGCTAGATAGCGGCCCGTAAGAGAATCCGGGTTAGCTTTCAGCTCAGTCACGCTTCCTTGTGCCATAATGCGCCCACCCCGTACACCGGCCCCCGGCCCAATATCAATGACATGCTGGGCGCGGGCAATAGTATCTTCGTCATGCTCCACCACGATCAGCGTATTGCCTTTCTTTTCAAGCCGAGATAAGGCATCTAGCAGAATACGATTATCCCGCGGGTGCAGGCCAATGGTGGGCTCATCTAGCACATAACAGACCCCTTGCAGGTTGCTACCCAGCTGGGCAGCCAGGCGAATCCGTTGTGCTTCTCCCCCGGACAAGGTAGGGGCGGCCCGATCCAGGGTGAGATAGGCTAGGCCTACTTCCTGCAAAAATTCTAAACGCCCTTTGATCTCAAGCAAAGCATCTCGGGAAACTTCAGTGTCCCGGGCGTTCAATTTCAACGTATCAAAGAAGGTCTGTGCCTGACCAACGCTCATCGCTCCAATGTCAGCAATCGAGTGGCTCTGCAATCGCACAGATAACGAAGTTGGATTCAGACGCTGTCCCTGGCAAGCATTACAGGGCTGCGTATGATCCACCTCAGAGGCTTCCTGAGCCTCTTGTTCCAGTTTTTGCTCGCGCCCTTCCTTAACTTCTGGGCGGTCTTCATCAGCCACTAATTGCGTCGTTAGTAACCCCGTACCCTGGCAAGCTGTACACCACCCCAATTTAGAGTTGTAGCTAAACATGCGGGGGTCCAACTCTGGAAAACTGCTACCACACGTGGGACAGGCACGTTTAACACTAAACACCCTGGCTTCTAGCTGGGCACTCGTACCTAAGACGTCTCCTCGATCAAGCGCTGCCTTTAGTCTTTCAAGCGGTGCAAGCAGATGTACTACCCCTTTTCCATATTCCAAGGCTTTCGCCAAGGCATCTCGCAACTGACGTTCGCTTGTTTGATTGACGATTAAATCAGCAATCGGCAGTTCAATCGTATGTTCTTTAAAGCGGTCCAGCCGCGGCCAGCGGGCGGTGGGCAGAAAGCTTACATCCACTCGCAGATGCGTATGCCCTTTTGCATGAGCCCATTTAGCCAGATCGGTGTAATACCCTTTGCGCTGCAAGACAAGCGGAGCTAATACTCCAATATGTTGCCCCGAATAATCCTTAAGAATTTGCGCAGTGATGGCTTCTAAGGATTGCGGCACAATAGGCGTCCCATCGTTGGGACAATATTGCACACCTAGTTTGACGTATAGTAAGCGCAAAAAATGGTGTAACTCGGTCACCGTCGCTACCGTGCTTTTACGGCCGCCGCGACTGGTACGCTGCTCTATGGCAACTGTAGGGGGAATCCCGAAAATAGCGTCTACATCGGGCTTACCGGCCGGTTGCACAATGCTGCGTGCATAAGCGTTTAAACTTTCCAGATAGCGGCGCTGACCTTCATTGAACACAATATCAAACGCCAGAGTGGATTTTCCAGAGCCGGAGGGTCCTGTGATTACGGTGAAGCGATCCAGCGGAATATCTACATCCATATTTTTAAGATTATGCTCACGGGCTTTTCGGATCTGAATTTGCAAAGGGATTGCCTCATCGGGAGGGCTTAAAGCAGCCTCTTGGCTATTCGAAATCACATACGGATGATTTGGCTCTTGTATATGCAGCCCTGCAGCAACATAAAAAGCCTCATACTCCCGTAGCGCAGCCCCTGTAGCAGAGTTAAGATGTGCTGCTACCTCAACAGGGGTGCCGGCACAAACGATTTTTCCACCCCCCTCTCCTCCCTCTGGGCCCAAATCGATGATCCAATCGGCAGCACGCATCACATCAAGATTATGTTCAATAACAATGAGAGAATGCCCGGCAGCAATCAGCTTGCGAAAAGCGCCTAGCAAACGGGCAATATCGTCAAAATGCAAACCGGTGGTAGGTTCATCAAACAGATAGAGGGTCCCACGAATCCTAGGGGTTTTGATATGGGCCGCTTCTGCCAGAAAACCAGCCAGTTTTAAACGCTGTGCTTCTCCCCCCGATAAAGTAGGAACCGCCTGACCTAACTTGACATATTCCAGCCCCACATCGCTTAAAGGCTGCAATACCCGACAGAGATCCTGATCACTCGCAAAGGCACTTAAAGCTTGGGATACCGTCAGTTCCAATACATCTGAGACCGAAAATTCTCCACTTAAGGTGGGTAACTTTAGCTCCCGTACTTCTGTACGAAAACGGCTGCCATCACAATCAGGACAGCGTAGGTAAACATCGCTTAAAAACTGCATCTCAATATGTTCAAACCCGCTTCCACTACAACTGGGACAGCGGCCATCACCAGAATTAAAACTGAAGGTTCCGGCTGTATAGCCCCGCTGTTTCGCTTCAGGTAAAGCAGCAAACCGGCTGCGCACCATATCCCATGCCCCGATATAGCTAACGGGGTTAGAACGTGTGGTTTTTCCAATCGGTGTTTGATCTACAAACACAATATCATCTACTAACTCAGCCCCATACACAGCATCGCATTTTCCTGGGGTTTCTGTAGGTTTACCTTTTATACGTAACAAAGACCGATATAAAACCTCATCCATCAAGGTGGATTTTCCCGAACCCGATACTCCGGTCACCACTACAAAATGCTGTAAAGGAAACTCCACCGAAATCCCTTTAAGATTGTGTTCTGTAGCATTTTCAATCCGCAGTTTTGGCCCGGTAAGCCCTCCCTGCTCCGTAAGTCGCGGAAAACGAGGAGTAATCAGTGCATCGGCACGTTTTTTTCCGCTTAAATATTGGGCGGTAAGAGTATCGGAAAAGCGTGCTTGGTTAGCAGCTCCGTAATAAACAATATTTCCACCGCGCTCACCCGGGCCTGGACCAATATCCAGCAGTTGGTCGGCAGCCTGCATAACTAAAGGATCATGTTCCACTACAACAAGTGAGTTTCCAGCATGACGTAAGCGTTGCATCACTTGAATAATACGGTTCATATCCCGCGGATGCAGACCAATGCTGGGTTCATCTAACACAAAGAGAGTATTAGTCAGTGAAGTTCCCAAGGCAGTGCACAGATTAATTCTCTGGACCTCTCCTCCCGAGAGAGTGCGGCTTTGCCGATCCAAGGTCAGGTAAGCTAAGCCTACTTCACATAGATATTCCAGGCGCGCCCGTAGTTCTTGCAAAACCAGCGTGCCTGCCTCATCCAAGCCGCCTTCAAAATGCAAATCCTCAAAAAAGGCTTTAACTCTCTCGATAGGCAATAGCATTAAGTCATGAATAGTAAGCCCCGGCAAGGCTTGCAAAATCTCATCACTAAATTTGACGATACGCGGCCGATATTTTCGGTAAGATTTTTTTTCGGAAGGCTTTCCCTCACTGTGCAGCGCTCGCTTAGCGTCTTCAAAACGCCCCACACGCCATAATAATGCTTCACCTTTCAGACGCTCCCCGCCGCAAGTCATGCAGGGGGTGTAGGCTCGATATTTAGACAACAAGACACGAATATGCATCTTGTAAGCCTTGCTTTCTAGATAATCAAAAAAGCGGCGAATACCAAACCAGTCTTGTTCCCACTTTTTGAATTTTTCTTGCCCGTTGATCACCCACTCTTTATGTTCTGGCGTTAAAAATTTCCAGGGTACATCTACCGGCACCCCAAAAGCGGGAGCATGGCGCATTAACTCATCTTGACATTCTTTCCAAGCTGCAGTTTGCCAAGGTTTGATAGCTCCTTGAGCAAGAGTTTTATTTTTATCAGGAATCACGAGATCGAGGTCTAACCCTATAACCCGACCGAATCCTTTACATGTTTCACAAGCCCCTAAAGGCGAATTAAAAGAAAAACTGGAAGGATTAGGCAAAGCATATTCCACACCTTCTTCAGATTCTAATTTTTCACAATAGTGCAAGGTTTTAACCGAGGTACTACTATCTTCTTCCGATAAAATATGCACTTGAGCCCGATGATGCCCCAGGCGTAGCGCGGCTTCTACTGCTTCCAATATGCGTGTATCTTCAACGCTGGAAAGCTTAAAACGGTCCTGTAAAACCAGTAAAGTTGCAATATTTTCGCTTATCTGCCGCGCAAACACTTTGCTATATCCCTGGGCGGACAAATATTGTTCAATTTCTTCCTCTGTAAAGTTTGCAGGAATAGTCACTTTAAAAGTTACGGCCACACGCTCTGTCTGAGCCCGTCTGCGCAGCTCGCGTAGCACGCTTGCGGGAGTATCCCTCTTGATGGGTTTGCCGCTTACAGGATCAAACAAGCTAGCAAAACGCGCGAACAGCAGTTTGAGATGATCATTAATCTCCGTCATCGTCCCCACCGTGCTGCGGCTGGTTCGTACCGGATTAGTTTGATCAATAGCTATAGCTGGAGGAACACCTTCGATCTTCTCCACTTGCGGCCGATCCATACGGTCCAGAAACTGTCTGGCATAAGGACTAAAGGTTTCCACATAACGGCGCTGACCTTCCGCATATAAGGTATCAAATACCAGGGACGATTTCCCTGAACCAGAAACTCCCGTCACCACCACAATCTGATTAAGAGGAATATCGAGCGACAAGTTTTTTAAGTTGTTTTGTCGCGCACCCCGAATAGCAATATGCTTGCCGGCAAACTGGCGGACGGCGGTACCCAGATAACGAGAATCCTGCTCTGACATAATAATCTTCCGTCTTTTTGAAGAGTTTTGCACCCAATCGTAACCTGACTTACTGCCAGGCTATTGTCAGTAGAGAAGTTTTCCCCGAGTTTTTGAGCAATTGATCTAAATCATCCAGTAAAACAAAAAAATAAAGCCGCTAAAGAAACAAGGGCATTCTTTTCCAAAAGGAATGCCCCCTGTGCTTTTCAGTATTTTTTAATTACCCTACTTCGTTTGGCGAAAAAGCAGTTTTAGGTGATTTTTGCGAAGATTGCATGGGATCAAATAAGGAATTATCCTTCACAGCTTTTGCGGGCATCCGTTCAAATAAGACGTACCAGTTAACCTTGCGAGTTGCAACCATGACCGCAGCAAGCAGGGCAAATAACAACACGCTACCTAGCAATAGCGCATTATCTTTTGAATTCAAAAGCATATAGAGTGCGCCATACAAACCGGCTAATCCAAGGGTGAGAGGCACACTACGGCTAAACCCTCCTAATACATATCCACTGTAAAAACCGATCAATCCCACACAGGCAAAAGATGCGCTTAAATAAGCAAGAGCGAAACCGATTTGTTCGGATAAACTCAGTAACAGTAAAAAGAACAAAACTAAGGCGGCGCCTACGAGCAAGGTTTGCAGCGGATGAATCCGCACTTGTTTAAAAACTTCAAACAAAGCATATCCTGCCAACGTCAAAGCAATAAACAGCAAACCATATTTGGTAGCACGATTGGTATAAGTGTAAATATCCTGCCTATCTACCATCCGTATGGAAAGCGCTTGTTGTTCAATTGTTCTGTGCTCAGCGGCCGCTCTTTCTTTCCTGCGGATGGGCTCTATAGCGTCAGTCGTGTTGCTAGCAGAAACTTCCCCTCCAATTTCCCGAGCCCAAACCTGGCGTGCTTCTGAGGCCAAGGAAGAAACCTGCCATTTGGCTGAAAAACCTTGTTCATCTATCTTTTTTTCTATAGGTAGAGTCGCTCCTTCAAATGCAGGGTCAGGCCAGTTGGATTTTAATTGTGCTGTGTTTTGTTTGCCTAAAGGTAAAAAAGCAATAGCTTCAGTACCCACTAATTGAATAGTGGCAACAAAAGGTACTTCTTTTCCAGCTAGTGATCGAATATCTAAGCTAGCGCGCGCACTGGGCAGGCCACCTACGCGATCAGTCTCAGATGCAATTTCAAGCTTCTGCCCGTCTACCTCTAAGCTCACTGCTCTTAAACCGCGAGCTTCCGAAACACTGATGAGGGTTTGTGCGATATTTTTCATCGTCAAGCGGCCTGCATGGACCACAGGCATAGAAGCTTCAGTGGGAATGCGCCACATCCCTTTTAAGGTTACGTTGGCTGTGTAGGTATTGACACTAAAAATTCCACGACGTTTCGGTTCAATCTGTACATCACCTATGATCTGCAAAGATTCAGGTAAAACTACATGGCGAATAGTTTCAGTATTATCAAAGGTTTCCAATTTACGCTTTTCACCTTCACCTACCCATTGGGACTCTCGCCATTTTTCTGTAGTTTCAATCAGAAGGCTAGGCCCTACCAGTAATTGTGCACCGGCATGACTTTGTCCAATGGATTGCTCAGCCTCATGCTTGTAATTAAGCCGGTCTCGAACCACCTCAGACACCATTCCCACCCCTGACCATAACAGCAACATAACACCCAGATAAACGCCAGCCTTGGCAATAAAGACTTTCATAATCGCTCCCGCTTGATTGAAGATAAACCTGATAGAGGATTATGAAACCTTCAGATAGACACTATTTGAAGCCTGAGTGAAAACTCTGTGAAATGCGCACATTTTTGTTTAAAAGTGCATTAACATGCGCCCTAAAGTGCCAGACTATGCAACTATCGCAGTAAGCACTTTTCTGCGGATAATCTGCAAGATAATGATAATCATCGCCTTTAAAAGAGATAATCATGATTATTTGGGGAATAGTTTGGGGTACCTTACTTAGCTTATGTTTTCATAAAAATGCCTGGATACTAGGTGCCCTCTTAGGAGCTATTGCGGGGCTGACTTTACGCAAGGCTATCCGAAGCGAAATTCAAAAGGCCTTCGAAACAACAGAAGTCACTATAAACGACACTGAGCAAGAACAGCAGACTACCCAAGCAGCTTCAGCTAAAACAGCGCCCCCACCCTCTGCTGCTATTTCTAAGGAAAATTCTTCTTTTTCCTCTGTAAAACCACCTTCTGCAAACTATATAGAGCCTGTTGCCCCTGCAAGCATTCCCCCACCTGCCCCGCCTCTTAATTTTTCCAAAAATCCAATAGAAACGCTACCCCCAAATAGCTTACCCGCCAGCACTCTGCCACCACCCGATCCTATCGGACAGTTTTTCTCTACCATTTTTAATTGGTTGACAGGCGGCAATACCGTAGTTCGCATCGGGATAGTAGTACTGTTTTTTGGCTTGTCCTTTTTAGCGAAATACGCGGCGGACAACCACATGTTTCCAATTGAATTGCGTTTAGCACTTATAGGAGTTGCAGGAATTGTATTGCTGGGAATAGGTTTTCGCTTACGAAACAAACGCCAGGGCTACGCCATGAGCTTACAAGGAGCAGGTGTTGCAACCCTGTATTTGACGGCTTTTGCCTCCTTGCGTCTTTATGCCCTGCTTGAGCCAGGCCTGGTTTTTGTGCTGATGATAGCTATCTGCACCCTCTCTACAACTATTGCTTTGCTGCAAAACGCAAAATCCCTAGCCGTTATTGGGTTTGCAGGCGGTTTTTTAGCTCCTGTTTTAACGTCTACAGGTCAAGGTAATCATATTGTTTTATTTTCTTATTACACCCTGCTCAATGTAGCAATTTTGTTCATTGCCTTGCGCCGCTCATGGCGCATCTTGAACCTGACAGGTTTTTTCTTCACCTTTGTTATTGCCACTTTTTGGGGAGTGCTGCGTTACAAAACAGAACTTTGGGCAAGTACCCAACCATTTTTAATAGGATTCTTTTTAATTTATGTGTTGACTGCTGTGCTATACGCCTTGCGAAATACAACTCAAATTAAGCGGTCTTTTCCATCTGCAGTAGATGGCACACTGGTATTTGCAACTCCACTGCTTGCCTTCGGACTGCAAGCAGGCATGGTGCAACATATAGAATTTGCAATGGCATTTTCGGCCCTGGTTTTGGGCGCCTTTTATTTGTTGCTAGCACTGGTATTGTTCAAGCGTCAAAAAGATTCTCTTAAACTTTTATGTGAATGCTTTTTAGCTCTTGGAGCAGGCTTTGCAACACTAGCCGTACCTTTAGCGCTAGATGCACGCTGGACCACCGCTGTTTGGGCCGTAGAAGGCGCAGGAGTATTTTGGGTTGGGATGCGGCAAGGGCGTTGGGTTCCCCGTGCTTTCGGTTTGGCACTGCAGGGGATGGCGGCCATATCTTTTATCTCTACCATGGAACAAGGCTCCTTAGCCTCCTTACCCTTTGCCAATCCAGCATTTATTGGCGCCTTAATGCTGGCTTTTCCTGCCTTTGCAATTGCCTTTTGGACACGTCAAGCTTTAGCACATAATGGCAGCACCTGGGCAAATAACTATGCCTCCTTGGAAAAAGCCATTTCAAACCCTGCATTTCTGATAGGGTTTTTTTGGTGGTTAAGTGCGTTTGCATTTGAAATTCAGAGACTCGTTCCGGCGGGTAACGGGATATACCCAGCCATCGATCCAAAATTTCATGCAGATTTGTTCATGCTCAATTTCGTCTTAAGTGCCTTTGTTGCCGAGCGCATAGCACACCACAAGAACTGGCCCGTTGCCTGCTGGCCTGCTTATCTTACGACACCTGTTCTGTTGCTAGCAGCTCTGGCCAATGTAGCCAACGATCACCTCTTGATGGGCCCTTTAAGCTGGGCGTTTTGGCTGCTAGGACTTACTACACATGGGCTGCTGTTGTACCGACTGGATAGACGGAATGCTGCAGGGTGGTTTTCGACGATGCATGCCATGGGCGTTTGGGTACTACTCATCCTGCTGATTAATATTTTGAGGTATGCCATTAACCAGGCAGATTTATGGCACACGGCTTGGGCCTCCGTGGTCCTGCTAAGTGCAGGAACAGTAGTGCTCTTGTTACTGGCAAGCTTGCCTCTTTCTAAGAGATTTCAAGGCCGCTGGCCGTTCATGGAAGAAACACGCTTTGTTCGCAGTTACACCTGGCTGGCTGCTGTACCGCTGGCAGTGATTGTATTGTTTGGAGCCCTTTTTGTCGCCATCCATTCCCGTGGGAATGCTGAGCCTCTGCCTTATTTACCTGTGCTGAACCCTACCGATCTTTCTGTAGCGCTCGGCCTGGGAGCGATTGCCTTTTGGTTAGCCAAACTCTCAAGAAGTACCCTTAGTATCGGTGTGCACGCTTTTGGTCCTGCTCCAAAAGTCGTCTTATCCATTGCTGGCTTTATTGCACTTAATACGGCATGGTTAAGAATAGCGCATCATTTTGGGGGGGTTGCCTGGGATGCCTCTGCACTCTTTCACTCATTCCTCGTACAAACAGGCTATGCCATTTTATGGACAGTGCTAGCCGTGGTGCTAATGGTAGTAGCAAACCGCAAGCAGCTGCGCATATTATGGATGACAGGGGCAGGACTGTTGGGGTTAACCGTGGCTAAACTATTTTTGATTGATCTATCCAATACTGGCGGCTCTGCGCGGATTGTGGCGTTTATTGGAGTGGGGGTACTGATGCTGATCGTAGGCTATCTAGCGCCCTTACCACCGAAGCAATCTTCAGCGAAATCCTCCGAACGAAATGAATCCGAGAGCACCGAATGAAACGAATTCCAATTTTAAGGCTGGTCATTGCTCTGTTTATTTGTAAAGCAGGCATTCTTGTACCTGCCGCATTTGCACAGCACCAGGCCCAGGACTACGCTCTACGCTTTGAATTAAAATCTCTTTCGGGTGCAGGTTTGCAGCGATTAGCCTTACCCTCTGAAGCCCTTGCAGCCTTGCAGACCGCTAACGCCTCTGATCTACGCATATTTAACGGTGCTGGGCAAACCGTTCCGGTTGCTTTAGTGCCCGCACGCCCTGCAGTATCGGTGAGCGAGCCCATAAGTTGGCCCATTTATCCTATCATGAGCCGTGTTCCTGAAGAAGGTAACTCCACAGGAATGCAGTTACGGATTACAGAATCTGCTGGTCAAAGAATCGTGCAAGTTGACACTCCTTCCAGCAACACTGTAGTTTCTGCTGGAAGCAATTCTCGCCAGATTGGCGTACTGGTCGATACGAAAGCTCTTAAAGCTACTCTGGCTGAATTGAACGTGGATGCACAGCTTGCGCCTGGGCAACCTGTACCCTTAAGTGTATCTGCTAGTCATGACCTGAAAACATGGCGCGTTTTGGCACAAGAAGTACCTGTTTTTCGGTTTGGAGAGCTTAAGGCCAATAGCAACGCCCCCGGCAGCTTGCGTGTTCCTTTAAATAATGCCCAGGTAGACAAAGAATATTTGCGCATTACTTGGCCAGCAAATGCAAGTTTCAACCTACAAGGGGTCACACTCACACAAGCAGCGAGTGTGCAAGCTTTACCGCGCATAGGTCTGCCGGTAACTGAGTTAATTTCTCAAAATACTACAGAGCTAATTTTTTCCCTGCCTTTTGCAAGCCCCATTCTCGCACTAGAGTTGCGCGCACAAACGTCCAATGTTTTAGTTCCTCTGCGTATATCCGGTCGCACTCAGCGGGGTGAACCCTGGCGTTTACTAGCTTCAGGCGTAATGTATCGGCTTAGCGAGGGAAATAAAGAGGCCTACAGCCCAGCTATTGAGTTGCCGGGCCACTCGGTGCGGGAATTAAAAATTGAGGCAGAACAAACTAGCAGCGGACTAGCCGGTCCTTTACCTCAAGTAACAGCGCTAGTGGCACCTGTAGAAATTGTTTTTGTTGCCACGGGGCAATCTCCTTTTACTCTGGCAGTGGGGCGAGCAGGCGCGGAAAACGTAGCTTTACCTATTGCCAGTCTTATTCCTGGCTATACCCCTGGTGCAGAAGAAAAACTGCCGCGGATAGAACTCAGCAAAGCTTTGCCCCAAACTAAAACTGCCGCCACTGTGATAAAAAACAGTTTATCCGTACCCTCGACTCGCTCACTTGTTTTGTGGGGAGTGCTTATCGGCGGGGTCCTGGCCCTGGGAGCGATCGCCTGGGCCCTCACACGACAACTAAAACCACCCACAGACCAATAAAAGCTATAGATCTCTTAAAGGATGCAGGGATGCAGGCCAGCAAGGAGAAAAAAAGTGCTCAACCATGGCATCGCTAACTTGATCGATCTGTGCGGGCCTCCACCGTGGAGCATGGTCTTTATCTATCACGAGTGCACGCACCCCTTCAATCACTTCCCCATGCTCAAAAGTACGGCGCACGAGATTACGCTCCATACGCAGGGCCTGCGCAAGTGTCATGTTTTTGGCACGGCGTATGGCTTTCAAACTGACCTGCATTAACAAGGGACTGCGTTTGCGCATCGTCGCCAAGGTGGAAGTTGCAAACTCTTTGAATTCTGGGCGAGACTCTTTATTTAAAGCCTCCATAATCTCGCTAATATGCTCCTGTGCAAAAGCCTCATCAATACAAGGACGCATGCGGGCAAGCAAACTTTGCTGCAAATCAATATTCATTAAACCGTTTTCCTGCCCGTATATTTCATGGGCTTTTTGAAGCATTTCTTCCCTAGAAGGCGCATAAATATTAGGGATAATTTTTTTAAACTTTTCTACTGCACGGTCTTCTAACGCTAGATCCGCCATACCGCAATAAAGAGCATCAGCAGCGGTGATCGTTTGTCCCGTCACTCCCAAATAAATCCCTAACTGACCAGGCAGATGGGACAAAAAGCGGGTTCCGCCCACATCGGGAAATAAGCCAATATTGACTTCCGGCATGGCAATTTTGCTGCTCTGAGTGGCAATACGCAAACGGGCTGGTTCTGCAATCCCCATGCCTCCGCCCATCACTACACCCTGCATAATGGAGATATAAGGTTTTGGATAGCTAGCAATGGTATGAACGAGCGCATATTCCTCAGTAAAAAAATCTTCTAGTAAAGCACTTCCCTCACAAGAGTTAGCTTGAGCCGCTTGATAAAAAAAACGAATATCTCCTCCTGCACAAAGAGCTTTTTCTGTACTGGAGTGCAGGACTACTCCCTTCACGTGCTTATCACTAGCCCAGTCATCCAGTGCGCTGCGTATAGTGCGTATCATTGCCAAAGAAAGACTATTCAGTGCTTCAGGACGATTAAGCGTAATAGTGGCGCTCTCTTGATTTACAGCTGTCAATACATGATTAGTCATGATGAATTCTATGGAAAAAATGATAAGAGTAAATAAGAAAAATCTGCTTATCGAGGCGAGTTTTTAATAGCCTCCTGAAAAGTCAAGAACGCCTGACTAGCTAATTCGTTTAACTCTGAGAGAGCAAGACTTTGTTTGCGTTGCCAGATCAATAAAGCATAGGCGGTGGCTAAAGCTGATACCTGTGGTGCCAGTTTCATGGCATCGCCTTGCGCCGGATGACGCGCTCTCCACCAATTGATAGCAGCTTCCAGTTCAGAGAGGGTCACTTCAGTGAGAGCATTCATCGTGTTAATTGTCGCACTGACAAGCAAAAGAATATTGACGAGGCACAGTTTTAGGGGAAAAAGATAAATGACTTGAACAAACTGGTCTTTTAAATAAACCTTGGGCTAGTAGATTTGCTGGAATATCGGCCACAATCGCTTGAGGATCTTTCACTGCTGACCATAGGCTACCCCCCCATTGCATTGCATAGCTCAAGGCCAGACTCGAGAATTCATCAAGCAAACCTTTTGCTGCAGCACGATTTTCTCCTCCCGTTAACACTGCCCACAAAACCTTACCTTGCATCCACATCCGATAAGGAATATCGGACCGCGCTTCCCATCTTGACCACTGTTCAAAATATTGCTGATAGCCATGCTGAACCGCAAGACTACTTACCAGCACCACATCCGAAGCTAAAAGAGTATGCTCAAGCAGTTGTTTTTCACTACTCTCTTCAACAGACAACCAGGTCTGTTTTACTCCTGCAGGTAAAAAAGCAGCGGCTATTAAAGCCAAAAAATAGGCAGCATTAGCCGGTTTAGGATGCGTCAATATAAAAAGATAGTGTTGACTCATAAATTAGGACAACAATTGATCTTTCTGTTGAGTAGGTCAAGAAAATAGGTGCTTAAGGTTTGGCATTGCTAACGCGCGCTCCAATCGTCGTTTCAATTTTTTGCGCGGCAGCAGCGCGGGCTTGCTCGAAATCAAAGGGGCCTATCACAATACGCCATAGTTGTTGCGTTTGCCGAATTTGAACTAATTCTGCGAACTCCGGTAACAAGAGGCGAATCTTTTCAGCCAGATTATTGGCATTAGTTATTTGCGAAAATGCTCCGGCTTGCAGCAATAGCGCCGTTGGGGAAGTGTCTTTAAAAGAAACCTCAACCCTGGAATTCGATATCCCAGGCTGCACGGGTTCTTTGGCAGGAGTTTGCACCATCACTTCCGGACTTGAAGATTGTACCTGCCACACCTTCCCCGGCTCTGTAGGGAAAACCCGCTCCACCCGTACTTCTCCAGAGCCTTGCCCCAGCAAACCAAGCTTTGCAGCAGCGGTATAGCTTAGATCAATCACCCGACCGCTTACAAAAGGGCCACGGTCATTAATTCTTACTACCACACTTTTACCTGTCGAGAGCAAAGTAACGCGAGCATAACTTGGGATAGGCAAAATGGTATGGGCTGCTGACATCCCATACATATCATAAATCTCTCCGGAGGCAGTTCGATTGCCATGAAATTTGCGCCCATACCAGCTTGCAATGCCACGCTGACTAAACGGACGATCGGAAATATCGGGCACATAACTTTGACCTAGCGCGGTATAAGGCTTGTTTGGGCCAGGAATCAAAGGCTCAAACTTAGGTACCGCATCTGGAATACTTGCAATATCCGGCGGCACCGCTGAGCCAGGGCCATCTCTGACTGACTGGCGAGGGGCAGTGCTGCATCCATTCAATAGACTGAGGATTAAAAAGAAATAATTTAAGCGAGCAAAAAAATTCAAGCGCATCTTATAAAAATAAATTTTTACTGATTATTTTAAAACAGCAGCTTAACTGCGGTGTGTTCCTTACAAACTGCAGTTTGTCGCAGCTGAGATGCATTTTCATACTTTAGAGAGAAAATACCTTAACTTTTTTTACGGTACGCATAATGAAACCTCTTGAAAAACTTCAACTCTTTCTGCGCGCATTTTTGCTTCGCTGGCGTAGTGCGGATACCCGACAATTTACACTTTTTGGCCGAGCTTATAACCGCTTAAGCGATTGGCTTACTCGAGTAACCTGGAAACGATTTTTCGTTTTTTGCCTGCTTTTAATGATAGTAGGAGGAATGAGCGGCAGCTTATTGGAAGATTTGCTCAATGATAGACCCGCTAAACCTCTTGTTTTTGTTGAAAAAGATAAACCCTTCACTAAAATCATCATTGAAGCAGATGCTAATGGTGTTCAGGTCCGCTCCATTAATACTGAAAATAGCACCTCACCAGCGCCCAAAAAAAAGAAAGAAACGCTGATTCAGGATGAGCAAGATTTGGAAAAATCTTCTCACACTCCATCCGAAAATCCCCCTCCTCCTCCAGAGCCTCCGCAGCCTCCTGAGCCTCCCGAAGATCCACAAGACTTAGGCGAACTGCTTGTGCAGAAAAATAATGTTGAGGTCCGCCTGTTTAAAAGAGGTGATCTTTCTGAAGAGTTAAATCAATTAATTGAGGAAATTAAAAGCAATATCACCAAAAGTACTGCTGAAAAAAATACTGAATTACTGCTTACTGAACCTCAAAGCCGAACAAGCAGAAGAGTCAATACAGACTCTCTTATGCAACTGCTAATGATTGCAATCTTGGGGCTAATTATGATGAAGGTTGTTCTCAACACGCAACGCAAGGCACAAGCAAAAGTAGCCGCCGCTGAAGAAGCCACTGAACGCGAAGCCTTACAGCGGCAACTGGTTGAAGCTAAATTCACCACCATGCAAGCGCAAGTGGAACCCCATTTCTTGTTCAATACCTTGGCCAGTGTGGATCATTTAATCGAAGTCGACCCACAACGCGCCAGCCAAATGCAAAAAAACCTGATTCAATATCTACGGGCTGCTATGCCTCATATGCGCGAAACAGCCAGCACTATGGGACGTGAGGCACAGTTAGTAACCAGCTATTTAAAAATCCTGCAATTTCGCATGGAAGAACGACTGGAGTTTTCTGTTGATATTCCGGAAGGTCTTTACACTGCGGACATTCCCCCCATGATGTTACTCAGCCTTGTAGAAAACGCCATCAAACACGGACTGGAGCCCAGACCTGAAGGCGGCCGGATTGATGTAAAAGCTCAAATTGTTCACGGCAAGCTGCGGGTTTCCGTGGCCGATACCGGTTTGGGTTTGAGTAGCGGGAAAGCGGCAACAAGCGGTACAGGTATCGGTTTAAGCAATATCCGCGAACGTCTGGCCATGTTATACGGCAGTGCCGCACAGTTTACGATTACAGCAAACCAAGCTAGCGGCACAGTAGCTGTAATTGAAATTCCCTACAAACTCACAACCATTCCTAGCACCACAGAAGGGCAGCTCGCATGAAACAGATTTTAAAAACTAGTTGCAAGGTATTTCTTGTAGGGTTGGTATTGACTGGGGTAACTTCTGCGCTACTTTTTTTAATCGCAATCTGGATTATTTTCTCGGCGTCTTAATCAACGGGCTGCCAGGTAACTTCTGCGCTGCTTTTATTAAGCGCAGCATGGATTCCAGATCTGCAACCCTCCATCATCCTGATGGGAGATCACCCTATCCATTGGCCAGAAGCGGGATCCACAGCCAGCATATGGCTCATTGCCTGGCTAGCGCTCTGGTTGGTTTTAATTCTGAGCAGCTTGATCATTACGTTTACGCTTGCTCTGACGGGCGCCAGCCTCATCCTTGCAGGAGTATTATTATTTTTACCTTTGGCGCTACCCATTGCTCTATTTATTTGGATACTAGGCCGCAAAAGCAAGCACTCCAGGCCTCCGCCTGCTGACTCACCACCACCGATCCTTTCCTCGACAGTTAACCCTACCTCCAGTACAGTTAACCCTTAATATTGCAGGCTTTCTAATCATAATTTTTTCTGAGACTTACCCTGATGAACCAAACCGTCACTGCGCTGATCGCTGATGATGAACGTCTGATGCGCGAGCAAATCCAATTACGCTTAAATGAAGTATGGCCAGAATTAAAAATTGTGGCAGAAGCTAAAAATGGGGCTGAAGCAGTCGATCTGATTGCTCAGCATACACCCCAGGTTGCTTTTTTAGATATTCGCATGCCGGGTATGACCGGTATTGAAGCTGCGGGACATATCACAAATTTGCCCAACCCCCCTCACCTGGTATTTGTGACCGCTTATGACGAATACGCCATCAGTGCTTTTGAACGCGGTGCAATCGACTATGTGTTAAAACCCGCTGAGAATGCCCGTCTAAAAATAACCGTAGAACGCATTAAATCGCGTTTGGCTACCCATACCCCCGTAACTCCCGCCCTGGATAGCCTGTTGAGTGAAATTCGTCATGCTCTGGGGGATAACAAAAAACAATATATGCGCTGGATTCAGGCACAAGTTGGCGCCCAGCTACGCATGATTCCGGTAACAGAAGTGTTATTTTTTATTTCTGATGAAAAATACACCCGTGTTCAAACGGAAAAACTTGAAGCGCTTATTCGCAAGCCTATCCGCGAACTCGTGGAAAACTTGGATCCAGAGGTATTCTGGCAAATTCACCGCTCCACCCTAGTCAACATCAATAAAATCGCCGGTGTCAGCAATGATGAGCGCGGTCACAAAATTATTTCGATACTCGGACACCCCGAAAAACTGGAGGTTAGCCGATCTTATCTGCATTTGTTTAAGCAGATGTAGCCCAAAAAATAACTAACCCCCGCCGGGCTTCATGGGAGACTTATAAGAATTTCTAATCGCAGTCTCTGCGTCTTCTTTTGACATGGTACGTATTTGTGAACGATCGCGTTGTGGAATATTGCTTCCCGTTACAAAATATTTTGAATCATCCATTCCCGCTTGCTGCGTATTGGTATCAGTCGCACAAGCAGCCAGACTTAATGAGATGGCTATTGCTGGCACTAAACTCACAAAAAGGTTGGAAAATTTCATGCTGTCTTTCTCTCATGTTCACAAAATGCTTTGGCTTTCCAACAATACAAGTTTTGTAAGTATTTTGCAAAGAGCTTAATTAACGGGCTTAATCGTTTCCATATTGGTTTTAAAGGGTGGAAGTTGATCCACCGTTTTACCTTGGGTGCGTGCATATAAGGGCATCACTTCAGAAAGCCGCTTAGTTATTTCCGCTATACGGTTACTACCGGCCGGATGCGTGGATAACCATTCTGGAGGAGCGCCTCCATTGACTTGTGCCATCTTTTGCCAGAGCGTAATCCCTGCACGCGGGTCATAACCGGCACGAGCGGCCAAATCCAGCCCTACTAGATCAGCTTCGGACTCATCTTCCCGACCAAATTTAAGACTAATGAGATTAGCACCTATGTTAACCCCGGTCCGACCTAAATTACCCAAACCAAAAAAACTGGAGATAGCCTCAGCACCTAACTGGGTTGCCATTTGTTTGCCCATGCGTTCGCGGGCATGCTCCCGCAGGGCATGCGCTATCTCATGGCCCATAATCATCGCGGCTTCATCATCGGTGAGTTTGAGTTTCTCTAAAATCCCCATGAAAAACACAATTTTTCCACCCGGCAGGCAAAAGGCGTTCACCTGGGAGCTGGCAAACATGTTTACTTCCCATTGCCATACTTTGGCGCGTTCATTCCAACGATAGGTAAAGGGAATGATTTTCTGTGCAATAGTGCGCAATCTTATGACTTGGGGATGGGTAGCAGGTGCCAGTGCCTGCTTGCGGGCCGCTTGCCGTTTCATCTCATTAAATTGCTGGGCACCTGCTCGCTCCAGCTGCTCTGCACTGACTAATTTGGTAAATTTTGAACGCTTACCAACCCCTTTGATACCCTCTTCTTCGGCAGAAGATGCTGCGGAAGTTTCAATCTGCTGCCCCAATACCCCATGGCTCACTGCAAGCGAGAGCGTCAAAAAAACAGCACTTAACAGTGTTGTACGCTTCATTTATACCTCTTTACACGCAAAAGAGTCAGTTTCAAGGACAATAACAGCTATTTTATAGGACTCTTATCCAGGTAATTTCGTTTCATGAGCAGATTTTTCAAGCCTTCGGCCCCTTCTTCATCCAAAAGTGTTCCGCTCATGGAGTGGTTGCGTAGCTGGAAAGTCTATGCGCAAGCTCCGGTTAGACGAATGCTACTGCTGGGGTTCTCGGCAGGTTTACCCTTACTCTTAGTGCTAGGCACCTTAAGTTTCTGGTTACGGGAAGCCGGTATTGACCGCCAATCCATCGGCTTTCTGAGCTGGATTGGGCTGGCTTACGGATTTAAATGGCTTTGGGCACCCCTCGTGGACCGGCTAGCTATCCCCGTTCTGACCGGACTCTTAGGCCGGCGCCGTAGCTGGTTATTGCTAGCGCAAGCAGGGGTGATAGCAGGTTTAATCGGCA
This sequence comes from Burkholderiaceae bacterium, assembly GCA_019695155.1. Lineage (GTDB taxonomy): Bacteria > Pseudomonadota > Gammaproteobacteria > Burkholderiales > Burkholderiaceae_C > Piscinibacterium. Next base: position 21,365 of record JAIBAO010000039.1, read on the forward strand.
TGGCTTTATCGGACCCTAAAACAGCACTTTTTACTTTAGTATGCTGCGCGATTTTGACGGCCTTTTCTTCGGCCACCCAAGATATTGTGCTGGATGCTTACCGTATTGAATCTGCAGAGGAAAAGCTGCAAGCAGCGCTGGCCGCCGCCTATCAGACTGGCTACCGGCTTGCCATGATTTGGGCCGGCGCAGGAGTGTTATGGATTGCAGCGCGCACCCAAGGAGAAGTAACAGGGTATCTGTATTCCGCCTGGACAGTAGCTTATCTGGTCATGGCTAGCAGCATGCTGGTGGGGATGATGACCGTGTTTTTTTCGCCAGAGCCTGCTCATGTTTCTTCTAAGCAAGCAGATGAGTCTGAAACCGCCCTAGCACAGCGCCTCCAAACAGAACAAGCTCTTACTCCACGCATGGCACGGGCGGCTGCCTGGCTACACGGAGCCGTCATAGCCCCTTTCAAAGAGTTCTTGCTGCGCTTTGGCTGGCATGCTCTGCTTATTTTGGCCTTGCTGGCCACCTATCGTATTTCTGATGTAGTGATGGGTATCATGGCCAACCCTTTTTATGTAGATATGGGCTACTCCAAAGAAGAAGTCGCCAGCGTCAGTAAAATTTATGGGGTCATCATGACCTTGCTGGGTGCGGCTCTTGGTGGCGTAATGAGCCTGCGTATCGGTATTATGCGGGTGATGTTTATTGGGGGCTTTTTGTCTGCTTCCAGCAATTTGTTATTTAGCTGGTTATCGACCCGAGGGCATGATTTAACCGGTTTGATTGCCGTAATTTCTGCTGATAATTTGTCTAGTGGTATTGCCTCCGCCGCCTTTATTGCTTACATGTCTAGCCTGACCAGCGCGGGTTATACGGCCACCCAGTACGCCTTATTCTCATCTTTAATGGCTTTGCTACCTAAATGGATTGCAGGGTTCTCAGGTCTGGCTGTCGATACCGTTGGTTATAGCAACTTTTTTATAGGGACGGCCCTCATGGGTTTGCCCGTACTGTTGCTGGTGTGGCTCGCCCAGCGTATGCATGCTGTACGGGATGCGGGCCTTTTAGAAAAGCCGCGGTCTATTTCAGAATCAACTGAAAGCAATGTTTAACGGGGAACTTCTAATAACCGTAGCGAGCGGCCCGCAGCGGATTTGAGGAGCGGATGCGTACGCAGGGTACGCTCAGCACCGCAAGAGCCGATCCGGCTTGCGCAGTAGGTTATCAGAAGTTCCCAACGGCCCTACCCTAATCTTTTTGCGGTTCTTGGGCATTTTTTATTTGAAAAAACCCATAAAATATACGCTTATGAAAATTCCATCTTAAAACTTAACACTCGTACAATCTCATCCTGTCCCCCATCTATTTATCCAGCGAATATAGAAAGTTACTATGTCTTTAAAATGCGGCATTGTAGGGCTGCCCAACGTGGGCAAATCCACTCTTTTTAACGCCTTAACGAAAGCCGGTATTGCAGCAGAAAATTATCCTTTCTGCACCATTGAACCTAATGTAGGCATTGTCGAGGTTCCCGACCCTCGTCTCAAACAACTAGCCGCGATTGTTAAACCGGAACGGATTATTCCCGCAGTCACGGAATTCGTGGATATTGCTGGCCTGGTAGCAGGAGCCAGCAAAGGCGAAGGCTTGGGTAACCAGTTTCTTGCCCATATTCGCGAAACCGATGCGATTGTCAATGTAGTACGCTGCTTTGAGGACGACAATATTATTCATGTCGCTGGGCGGGTGGACCCTATTGCAGATATTGAAGTTATCAACACCGAACTGGCTTTGGCTGACCTTGCGTCTGCTGAAAAAGCTTTGCAGCGTCATCAAAAAACTGCCCGTGCCGGTGATAAAGAAGCCGTCAAAATGGTAGCGGTGTTGGAAAAAATTATCCCCGCCCTAAATGAAGCTAAACCCATCCGCAGCCTGGGTTTATCAAAAGATGAATTACTGCTGCTCAAACCCCTGTGCCTGATCACAGCCAAACCAGCCATGTATGTTGCGAATGTTAGCGAACACGGTTTTACGAACAATACCCTACTGGATAAGCTCAGCCAATACGCTGCTGCACAAAACGCACCTGTAGTGGCTATTTGCGCCGCCATTGAAGCAGAGATTTCCGAGTTATCTGAAGAAGACAAAGCCGTCTTTCTAGCCGATATGGGCATGACAGAGCCTGGCCTAGACCGCTTGATACGCGCGGCTTTCAAGCTGCTAGGTCTGCAGACCTATTTCACAGCGGGAGTTAAAGAAGTGCGGGCCTGGACTATTCATACTGGAGACACTGCCCCCCAGGCAGCCGGCGTCATCCATGGCGACTTTGAACGCGGTTTTATCCGCGCACAAACCATTGCTTTTGAAGATTTTCTTCACTTTAAAGGTGAAAATGGGGCTAAGGAAGCCGGAAAGATGCGTGCTGAAGGTAAGGATTATGTGGTGAAAGATGGAGATGTAATGAATTTTTTGTTTAACGTCTAGAAAAGCTCGATAGGTTCCTTTTCCGGATTCCTATCAATAAGTTCTGTCTTATTTTCATTAACCCGTACAGAAGATCTTGCAGAGTAAGCAGAACTTTGCAATTTATTTGAAGAAACAACAGGAATCGACTGAACATGTCGCAGAAATTAAGAAACTACAACATATTTCATTGATATGTTCCCGTGTGCGACATAAACCAAGAACTTGTCGCAAAAATGCAGATATTAAACCATGGCAGTTTGGTACCCCGACCATCCTTACAATGATTTACCACTCTTACCTCCAAACACAGAAGTAGAGACGCGAACCGTACTTAAACATTGTATTAAGGCCCGGGCGGCATTGGCGCAATTAAAACAAGCTGCTGAACTCATTCCTAATCAAGGAATGTTAATCAATACTCTACCCCTCCTGGAAGCACAGGCGAGCTGTGAAATTGAAAATATTGTTACCACGACGGAGCAACTGTTTCAGTTTCAACATGCTGGAGAACATGCCGATGCGGCAACACGTGAGGCACTACGCCACAGTAGTGCACTACTAGAAGAGTTTAATACGCTAAAACATCATCCACTGAATACACGCACTGCAGAACAAATATGCAGCCGTATCAAAGCCACCCAAATGCAAGTGCGGCGCGTGCCAGGGACAGCGTTAGCCAATCAGCATACTGGTGCAATTATTTACACGCCACCAGCCGGGGAAGAATTACTGCGTGCCAAACTCGCCAACTGGGAGCGATATCTACATGAAACGGATGATATTGACCCACTAATCCGCCTGGCAGTTGGGCATTATCAATTTGAGGCGATTCACCCTTTTATAGACGGTAATGGCCGTACCGGGCGGATATTGAATAGTTTGTACCTCATTGAGGAAGAATTATTAAGCTTACCGATTCTTTATCTGAGTCGTTACATCATTAAACACAAGGCTGAGTATTACCGTCTCTTGCTGGAGGTGACACGTGACCATGCCTGGGAACCCTGGATTGTTTATTTACTCCGGGGCATTGAAGAGACGGCACAGTGGACAGGAGCAAAGATTTCCGCAATCCGCAGCCTGGCTACACTGACGCTTAAGCATGTGAAACAGGCCGCACCAAAAATATATAGTCGTGAGCTGGTCGATCTAATTTTTGATCTACCTTATTGCCGAATTCAAAATCTGGTGGATAAAAAAATAGCCGGGCGACAAGCCGCTTCGCGTTATCTGAAACAATTGGTAAATATAGGCGTATTGCAAGAAAAAACCGTAGGCCGTGACAAACTGTTTATTCATCCCAAGCTGATGCAACTGCTGACACAGGACAGCAATATCCTGACTCCCTACCCTTAAGCGGCTCAGCGCACTGAACATTACTCTTATGGATAACGTTGAGGCAATGGTAAATGAATAACTTTTTACAGATTTGTTTTGCGGTTTTATGGGCGGCGATAGTGGGAAGCGACCGCTAACAAATTGCTGCGGACCTCGCTATCCGCCACCTTCCAGAGTAGAGTCAATGCATCGGCTAAGGTAATCAAATGAATATTGGACTTTCCATATCGCAACAAATCTTCTAGAGCTAGTTGCAGTGAATCGTTCTGTACAGAGCTAGCGGCTGCACTGTTAATCTCCACCTTATCAGCCTCATTTTCATAGGATAGTTTGCTGCATTGAACGACCCAAGCATAAACAGAAGCGCTGAGACTTTCCCCCAAAAGGCTCTTAAAACGTAGTGCCCAGGCCAGCACGATCAAATGATGAGCAAAAAATCCGGGGCACTGAGCGGCTGCTAGCAGCGCCTGCTCCAGGCTTGCTGAGTCTGTGCTGATGTTTAAGGGAGATAGAGAAAATTTACAAGCCAAGAGAAATTCAGTGAATCGATCCAGAAATAACAGGCTGTCTGGACCTTCTTGGTAAATAGGCGAGGCATCTAGAAAGCTTAAGAGTACTGACAGGCGGTGTCCTAAATTTTCAGGTTCTTCACAGGCTTGCGGCAGATAATGCAAAACGATGGCTTCCAGGCCAGCCAGGCGCACCCATTCCCGAATGGCCTGATAAGCAGCGGGAACAACAGCACGGCTAAGCAGAGATTTAGCATAAGACACACTTACCTTTAACTCAGGTACTTGCACAGCTTGATCCACCGTCGGCTCCTCAAACCAGGCAGCATTGCGTAGCACTTGATGCCAAAACGCTTCGCTCCACTGTGGAAATGCACTGCGCAAATGCATAAAAGCAGCCACTGCTTTTACCCCATGCGAATAGTGGATCTTACCCACCATCCGCGCACCGCGACTGGCTACAGCAGAACAAAGAATGTCATTCATTGCTTATAGAGGTTTCATCCAGGGTCTTAAGTATTGTAAGCCTACGTTTAACTTTAGGATAATTTCTCCTTCTATCCAAAAATAAGTTTTTCCAAAAGCCCTTGTTTAAAGTAGTACTAAGCTAAGGTGGAAATGATGACTTTAGTCGGGAAGGAATCAGCTCAGAGAAGATGAATTTGCAGTTCTTGGCATACTTTTTATCCTAACTATTCAATTGAGCTTAAAGCTGTTTAAGCGAGTGTTTTTTAATCAGCTCTTTAGCCGTAATTAATAATTTTCTTCCATCTGCGCCCTTCTCACCCACTTCTTTAATCCACTGATTGGTCACGGGTTCTAGCATTTTTTCCCACACTAAAATTTCACTGCGGGCAATGGTATTGAGGGGAGTATGACGTGCTTTGACCGAGGCTAATCCTGATTCGTCTCCGGCTTGAGAGGCTTTCCCTGCCTGGGCTGAAGCTTCTAATCCACTGTTGTTATCAATAATTTTTTTCAGATCAGCGGGCAGTTTGTCGTAGCTGGCCTGGTTCATTGCAAAAATAAAAGTAGAGGTATAAAAGGGTTTTTCAAAATCGGTAGAAAATCTGGTCAATTCATTGACCTTAATAGTGGGCACTACCTCAAAGGGCAGCAATGCGCCATCTACCACGTTTTTGGACAGGGCGTCTCCCAGTTGGGTGACGGGCATATTCACAGGAGTTGCACCTAGCGCGCTCAGGGCTCGGCTCACCTGGCGATTAGAAGCGCGGACTTTCCGGCCTTTTAAATCCGCTAGGGTTTTGATGGGCTTATTTACCATGTGAAAAGCACCCGGCCCATGTACATGCACTGCCAGCAATTTAACACCCGCATACTCTTTGGCAGCGGGGCCATTTACATATTCCCATAAAGCTTTGGAAGTACTTTGTGCATCCGTCATCATAAAGGGCAGCTCAAACACTTCAGTCATAGGGAAACGGCCAGCGGTATATCCGGGTAAGGTCCAAACAATATCGGCCACCCCATCTTTGGCCTGATCAAAAAGCTGCTGAGGTGTGCCTCCCAATTGCATGGAAGGATAGATCTGGAACTTGATCCGTCCTTGAGATTCTTTAGTAATTTTTTCAGCCCAAGGAGTGATGAAATCACGGGGGACTGTAGAAGTCAGAGGTAAAAAATGATGAATTTTAAGGGTGATTTCTTGGGCGTTCGCCCCTATTGCTCCAACCATTGTCATAATAGCGAGAAGCCAGTTCACAACCATTTTTTTCATATATACCTCTTTACTAAAATTAATAATGCTTACACCTACCTTAAAATTTATTGCGCAATATTAGTGCGGCCCCGGCAAAACCATAAAAGCTATGATAGCGATAAGCGTCGGGCCCAAAGCAGCTAATAAAAGACCTAAAGGACCTATTTCCTGATCTGGAAAATAATCTTTCAAGATGGTATAGCCAGCTGGATTGGGGGCATTGGCAATCACTGTTAATCCTCCACCGGTAACGGCACCCGCCACCAAATAATATTTGGCTTCTGGCGATAAACCTGAAACCAGCGAACCCAGATAGGTCAAAGCCGCGTTATCTGTAATAGCTGTTAAGGCAGTCGCACCAAAATATAAAGCGGTGGGAGAAAGTTTTGAAATAATGGGCTCCAGCCACCATTGCTGCATACCGCCCAGCACGACCAAGCCGGCCAGAAAAAACGCTACCATCAACCCCTCCCGCAATACCAGAGGGTCTTGATAATGTTCGTAGGCTGTAACGTAGCCCATAAAAAACAAAAACAGGCCTAAAAACATGGGAGGATGATGGGCAAACACTACGACACCTAGCAAAAATGCAAGATGTACTAGAACAACACTGGGAGGAATATGAATGCTATTTTCTAAGCGTTGGGGTTTAAGGGCTTTTAATTGATTAGAAAATAGCAGAGTAATAACAAGCGCATTCACGAACACGGCGATCGTAGAGCGCCAACCAAAATGCGTGAGCATAAAAGACAAGTCCCAACCCCAGGTTGCGGCAACCATCAATACAGGAGGTGCGGCGTAAGGCGTTAGTGTTCCTCCAATGGAAATATTGACGAACAAGACCCCGATTGTGGCATACATTAGTTTTGTAGAGATCTGTTGTTTATAGACCTGATCACGCAACATAAGCGCGGCCAGAGTCATGGCAGCAGGCTCCGTAATCAGTGACCCAATTAACGGCACAACAGATAAAGACAAGAAATAAAAGGCCATTGTGGAAGGAAGAGGCAAGATTTTAGCTAAACTGCGCACGCAGGCAGAGGTAAACACAATGACTGGCTTGGTTGCGGCTACTACCATAATCACAAAAACAAACAGAGGCTCGGTGTAATTTCGGCTGTCCAGATAATTAATAGCCTCGGTCTTTCCTACCATAAAAAACATCACCACAATCAGCACCATCGACCAAAAACCAAATACTGCTTCAACCTCCCCCAAAAGGTGAAATGCTCCTGCATGATTGGGATAACGATAGGCCAAACGTTCAAATATTTTGGCGGAAAAAGTATGAATTAAGGCGACAATGAAAAGTATCAGGGCAATCAGTTCTAAAGTATTTGCTTGCATGGCTTGAGTCAGACAGATGATTAAATGAAGAAAGTGTAGCTTACCCTATATTTCATGCGGTTTTTCAAAGGTTTATGCTTGAAAAAGCCTATTAAAAACCATTACGCTCACTATAGGGAACTTCTAATAACCGTAGCGAGCGGCCCGCAGCGGATTTGGGGAGCGGATGCGTACGCAGGGTACACTGAGCACCGCAAGAGCCGATCCGGCTTGCGCAGTAGCTTATTAGAAGTTCCCTATAAAAATCGGTTCGCAAACCAGAAAGTAAAGCAGTCCTACCCCTTACACCAGAAAGATTTTCAACAGAAACGCAGAGAATATCTCGCACTGACGTACCCGCCAGCAAAAAGTAAAAGATTTATTATCTTTCTAAATTATTTGTGGATAGGTATTTGCTGAATACGAGCTTACTTGCAAGCTAAGTTAAGACAAGAACGACGCGGAGTATTTTAAAAAAGAACTAGTTCTCACGGTTCAATAGCGTCGGCGGGGGTGGCTGGGCTTCTATACGCTCTAGATTTTGATCAAGGCAGGCCCAAGCTGGAGCACTGGCACTCCAAATATTAGCGACGGGTCTGATCGATGAAGGATCATGCAGGGTACCCACACGCACCACCGTTAGCTGAGGTCGCCCCGTTGAGTCCGCGAAAAGATGGCAACCACACTTGGGGCAAAAACGTCGGCGCACTTGATGACCACTGTCAGCCGTACTGATGTACTCACTCAGGCTGCCTGTAATTTCAATTGCAGCACTTGGGAAAATTGCATTAACCGTTCCATTTGCCGCAATATGCTGACAATTGCGGCACCAGCAAATTCTGGCTAAGAGTGGTTCCGCGCTTATCCGGTAACTTACTTGACCGCAGAGGCAGCTTCCCTTTCGTTCGCTCATTTTTATTTATTTACCTTATACAAAGTAAAAGACCAGAAGTCGTTTTTCATCTTAAATCAGACCTCAGATTCACTACCATCCCTTAGTTTCGTGCCGATGCTTAGCTAATCTAAACATGACTCCCCGAACGTACATAAAGACTTGCTCCGATAATCAACCAGAGTGCAAGCAATACAAAATTACTAAGGGCAAAAATCGTAAACCGATGTAAAACGTTATTGTAGGTAATATGAATCAAGCTATGAACAATGCGTAGAATCACATAGACCCAAGCCAAGCCAATGATGATAGGCAAGTAGATATGCGTAACTAAAACGATTAAGCAAGCTACATAGAAAAGAAGGGGTAACTCAAGCAAATTCATATAGTTCCGATTAATAATTCGGACAAATTCAGGCACTTGCAAGGACTCTCCAAGCTGGAACGCTGATAGACTAAGCTGTTTACGGACTACTGCAACAATTCGCACAATAGCGATCAAAAGCAGCATAAGAAATGTCCAGCATACGAGCCCAAAAACAGGTTCAAGAATTTTTAAATTTTCTGGCAGCATTTTTTATTAAAAATACAGCGGGGTTATCAAGATCTGAAATAAGTAGATCAAAACTATAGAAAAAAGATATCAAAACTTATGCCTTAGGCTTGTTGAACAGAGTCATTCAGAAGCTTTTGTATTACAGAAAATAGCACCGAAAATATTAACTTTACTAGATGAAATTCTAAAAGCCGTTGGCTCAAAAAGGGAATAAAATTTTCTTTTTACTGATCATACTTTTAAATATTCCAATAAATCTTCGTTTATCTTAATCAGGCTTTCTAGTACCTTTAAAAAAAGTTTTAATACACAAAAGGCTCTATCCTCGTTTTGTAAAAGTCTATTTATTGGAAACTCTTTTATCTGCCATAAGAACTCACTGAACTTATTCATCGAAAGAACACTATGCAATTACCTGGTATTGAATTTGATCTTGGGGAAGATATTGATGCTCTACGTGATGCGGTAAACATTTTTGCGCAAGAGCAGATCGCGCCTCGCGCTGCGCAAATTGACCATAGTGATCAGTTTCCTATGGATCTATGGGAAAAACTTGGGGAATTAGGAGTACATGGGCTAACCGTTCCAGAAGAATATGGAGGTACCGGCATGGGTTATCTCGCCCATATGGTGGCAATGGAAGAAATTAGCCGAGCATCGGCATCGGTAGGTTTAAGTTACGGTGCCCATAGTAATTTGTGTATCAACCAGATTATGAGAAATGGCAGTGAAGTACAACGGAAAAAATATTTACCCAAACTCATCAGCGGAGAACACATTGGTGCTTTAGCCATGAGTGAACCGGGAGCTGGTTCTGATGTAATAAGTATGAAGCTACAGGCCCAAGACAAAGGTGGCTACTATCTGCTCAATGGAAGCAAAATGTGGATTACTAACGGGCCGGATGCCCACACTTTAGTGGTTTACGCTAAAACTGAACCGGAGTTAGGCGCCCGCGGTATTACAGCTTTTTTAATTGAAAAAGGAATGAAAGGGTTTTCAGTAGCCCAAAAGTTGGACAAGCTGGGTATGCGGGGTAGCCATACGGGAGAGCTTGTGTTTCAAGATGTAGAGGTGCCTGCTCAGAATATTCTCGGAGGTTTAAACAATGGCGCAAAGGTTTTGATGAGTGGTTTAGATTACGAGCGGGCAGTGCTAGCTGCAGGACCAGTAGGAATTATGCAAGCTTGTATGGATGTGGTTCTTCCTTATGTTCATGATCGCAAACAATTTGGCCAAAGTATTGGGGAATTTCAACTTATTCAAGGCAAAGTAGCTGATATGTACACTATCTTGCAAGCTAGCAAAGCCTATCTGTATGCAGTAGGTAAAAATCTAGACAAGTTAGGGCTTAGCCATGTTCGTACTGTGCGTAAAGATTGTGCGGCCATTATTCTTTATTGCGCAGAGGCTGCTACAAAAATGGCGGGCGATGCCATTCAAATCTTGGGAGGTAACGGTTATATCAATGATTACGCCACGGGACGTTTATGGCGAGATGCAAAATTATATGAAATTGGCGCCGGTACTTCTGAGATACGGAGAATGTTGATTGGCCGGGAACTCTTCCACGAGACAAGGTGAAACTAAGCTTCTTTAACCTGATTAATAGAGTATTTCGGGATCTCAACGGTCACGTCCTCGCTGCCCACTTTAGCTTGACACGATAGTCGGGAATAAGGGGTTAAACCCCAGGCCATATCCAGTAAATCCTCTTCATTTTCAGATATGGGACTTAAGGAGTCAAACCCTTGGCGGACAATCACATGACAGGTTGTGCAAGCGCACACCATATCGCAGGCGTGCTCGATATCCACATCTTGATCCACAAGATTACGACAAATAGAGACCCCAGGTTTTGCATCAATACTAAGCCCTTCAGGGGCTACCTCTGGATGGGGTAATACAGTAATTTTCGGCATGTACTTTAATAGTTAAATAATTTCATTAACATTGCGGCCCGCCAAGGCGTGCCGAACCGCTGCATTCATGCGTATAGCAGCAAAATTTTCCGTAGCCTGCGCTAATGTTTTAATAGCCTGCTTAAGCGCTAAGGCATCGGCAGTTTGTCGGACTGCTATCAGATGCTGCAAGTGCGTATGAATGCTGTTTAATTCTTCCTTAGACAATAAGTTACTATCAGCCTGCAAGGCAGAACGTGTGGCTTGAATAAGTCTGTCAGCATCTACTTGCTGTTCGGCTAAGGCACGCGCAGCCATATCTGTCTGGCTGCTAGCAAAGCCGTCTTGTAATATACGCGTGATTTCTTGATCACTTAAGCCATAACTAGGTTTAACGTTTACCTGTGCCTGTACCCCAGTCGTCTGTTCAAGGGCCGTCACGGTAAGCAGCCCATCTGCATCAACCTGAAAAGTGATTCGAATGCGTGCAGCTCCTGCAGGCATGGGTGGAATACCGTGTAGCTCAAAACGAGCCAAAGATCGGCAATCTTTTGCTAACTCTCGTTCTCCCTGTACCACATGAATGCTCATCGCAGTTTGACCATCTTGAAAAGTGGTGAAATCTTGCGCCATTGCACAGGGAATACTGCTGTTGCGATTAATAATACGTTCGATGAGGCCGCCCATGGTTTCTACACCTAAAGACAGTGCAACCACATCAAGAAGAAGCCAATCATGCTCATGACTTTTATTGCCTGCCAGCGCATTAGCCTGAATAGCGGCTCCGATGGCCACTACCTGATCTGGATCTATATCAGTCAGCGGTGGCTGCTTGAAAAATGCTTCTACTGCTTCCCGGACATGAGGCATACGGGTGGCTCCGCCAACCATGACCACACCTTTTATATCCGCCACGGTGAGACCGGCATCCCGCATGGCTTTACGCACCGGTTTCATCGTTTTTGTAACCAACAATTGCGTAATAGTCTGAAAGGTTTGACGGTCAACGGCAATTTCAGCTGTTGTCCCATCAGTTTTAGCAATAGGAATAAAAGCTTGTTGCTGGGAAGAAAGCTTCTCCTTGGCATCTTTGCAGGAGATAAGCAGGGCCCGCAAAGACTGTGGGGTCAGATGATCTAGCGCAGTCTGGGCGCATACCCACTCATATAAAGCCTTATCAAAATCATCTCCCCCTAAAGCCGAGTCACCTCCAGTAGACAATACTTCAAATATACCTTTGCTGAGTTTGAGAATCGAAATATCAAAAGTACCTCCTCCCAAGTCATAAATGGCATAAATACCTTCGGCCTTATTATCAAGACCATAAGCAATAGCCGCAGCAGTAGGCTCATTGAGCAAACGTAAGACATTTAAGCCTGCTAACCGTGCAGCATCTTTGGTAGCTTGTCTTTGAGCCTCATCAAAATAGGCGGGAACGGTCACGACAGCCCCCACCAGATCTCCGCCCAAAAAACTTTCGGCTCGTTGACGCAAAATCCGCAAGATTTCTGCGGAAATTTCGACAGGACTTTTTTCTCCCGCTGCAGTTTTTATTTTGACCGCTCCCTCCTGGACAGAAGCATTTTCTATCGAAGAAGCTTGGTTCATCGTTGCAAATAAATACTGCCCCGCAGCTACGGCCTGGGCATCAACTAATCCGCGCCCCATGAATCGTTTGACTGAAGCAATGGTGTTATAGGGGTCTTGACTAGCTCGCGCCAAGGCTTCATGGCCAACCAAATCAGCTCCTTTGCTTGTGTAATGCACTACTGAAGGCAAGAGGTTACGCCCTGCGGCATCTGCTAACACACAAGGGATGCTATTGCGCACAGTAGCAACTAAGGAATTTGTGGTACCTAAATCAATCCCCACCGCTAGGCGGTGTTGATGTGGGGCAGTGGATTCCCCCGGTTCAGAAATTTGCAGAAGCGCCATAGTAAATTTTTATATCACTAACTGATCTATTGCATCGGCAATTTCTGATTTGAATTTGTCGATAAACATTAATTCTTGTACTGCGATATTAGCTAAGTCAAAATCACGAGCATCATCTAATAATCGAGCAATGCGCTCAATATAAAGCCCTTCAGTGTCTCCCACTTCCTTTTGGAGGCGTAAGAGTTGAGCCTCATCGCCCGCCAAACTAGCTTCTTCCAGTAATTCACGCCATTGCATTTGCTGTACTAAAAACTCTTTGTCAAGGGAAGTGCTAGACGGAGTTTTTGCATCATACCCATGCAGATTAAGGAGATGAATGGCACGCTTCAGGGGATAACGCAAATTTTGATAGGCTTCATTGGCAAAGCTAGCCCATTGCAGAGAAACGCGTCGATCTGTATCTGTAGCCTGGGCGAAGCGATCAGGATGAACCTGCTGCTGAAGAGACAGATAGGCAGACTCTAAGATTTTTGTATCAATCCTGTACTGGGTTGGAAGATCAAAAAGTTCGAAGTAGTTTTTTAAAGTCACAACTTTATTAAGAACACCCCTACAGTTAACTTTTTAGCTTTTTTCAGCAAAGCTAATTTAAGTAATGTTTATAGTTTTTTAAATAAAATTAAACTCGGAAACTCTCCCCGCAGCCGCAACGGTCTTTTTCATTGGGATTATTGAACTTGAAACCCTCATTCAAACCTTCACGGGCAAAATCTAGTTCCATACCCTGCAAATAAGGTAGACTTTTTGGGTCAACGAATAAGCTTACCCCTTGAGACGTAAATACCTTATCTTCCCCATTAAAAGTATCCACATATTCAAGCTTATAAGCCATACCAGAACAGCCGGTGGTACGTACCCCCAATCGTAAGCCCAATCCTTTACCGCGTTTGGCTAGAAATTTCAGCACATGGGCCGCCGCCGCTTCTGTCAGGCGGATAGGGGCGTTAAGAGATAAAGAAAGTTCAGCCTGCTCCGTCATCTTAATACCCTTTAGGCGGCTTCTTGCTGCTCAGATTGATATTGCTGAGCAATGTCTTTCTTAGCCTTGTAATCTTGCACAGCAGCTTTGATCGCATCTTCCGCCAGAATCGAGCAATGGATTTTGACAGGAGGTAAGGCCAGCTCTTGCGCAATCTGGGTATTTTTTATGAGTAAGGCCTGATCTACTGTTTTACCTTTTACCCATTCAGTTACAAGGGAAGAAGAAGCGATAGCTGATCCGCAACCATAGGTTTTAAACTTTGCATCTTCAATTAACCCCGTTTGTGAATTCACTTTAATCTGCAGCTTCATGACATCCCCGCAGGCAGGTGCTCCTACCATTCCGGTTCCCACAGAAGCATCTGCCTTGTCAAAGGAACCTACATTACGAGGGTTTTCATAATGATCAATTACTTTTTCACTGTAAGCCATGATCTATCTCCAATCTTTACTAGTGGTTCTTAACTAGCAGGTTATTATTTAATGTGCTGCCCATTGGACTGTATTCAAGTCTATGCCTTCTTTATGCATGTCCCACAAAGGAGAAAGATCGCGTAATTTTTTAATTTTGCTTTTAAGCAAGTGAATGGCATAGTCAATCTCTTGTTGCGTCGTAAATCGACCAAGCGTAAATCGAATCGAAGAGTGCGCTAACTCATCAGATCGGCCCAAAGCCCGCAGCACATAACTAGGCTCCAAACTTGCAGAGGTGCAGGCCGAGCCTGAAGAAACTGCAATATCCTTGACGGCCATAATCAACGATTCACCCTCAACAAAATTAAAGCTCATGTTCAGATTGTGGGGTACGCGGTGTATCAGATCACCGTTAATGTAAGTTTCTTCAATTTCAGACAGCCCTTTTAATAAACGGTCTCGCAAAATACGTAGGCGCTTAATTTCTGCGTCCATCTCCAGCCTAGCAAGACGGAAAGCTTCACCCATGCCTACAATCTGGTGTGTGGCCAACGTCCCGGAACGCAACCCTCTTTCATGCCCTCCCCCATGCATTTGGGACTCTAAGCGTACCCGAGGTTTACGCCGTATATAAAGTGCTCCAATACCTTTAGGGCCATAGGTTTTATGCGCCGTAAACGTCATGAGGTCAACTTTGGATTTGTCTAAATCGATAGCAATTTTTCCTGTCGCCTGGGCTGCATCGCTATGGAAAATAACACCTTTTTTCCTGCATAACTCACCAATGGCATCAATATCTTGAATCACACCGATTTCGTTGTTCACCAACATCACGGACACTAACACTGTATCAGGACGCATTGCATCCTCAAGCTGCTGCAAGCTAATCAGACCATTGGATTGTGGTGAAAGATAAGTAGCCTCAAAACCTTGCCGCTCAAGTTCACGAAAAGTATCTAATACCGCTTTGTGCTCCGTTTTAACGGTAATTAAGTGCTTGCCTTTTTCTTTGTAAAACTGGGCTGCGCCTTTGATGGCAAGATTGTTACCTTCCGTTGCGCCGGAGGTCCAGATAATCTCTCTGGGATCGGCATTGACGAGTTTTGCCACTTCGCTACGGGCCTGCTCAACCGCCTTCTCAGCATCCCAGCCATAAACATGACTCCGAGAGGCAGGATTACCAAATTGTTCGGTCAGATAGGGAATCATTTTTTCTGCAACCCGCGGATCAACTGGTGTAGTTGAGCTGTAATCCATATAAATGGTAGTGTTCATGGTCGGTATCTTTTCAGAGGCACAACTCAAATACTTTTTAAAGAGTTTGACAACGCTATTGTCGAGCTCACAGAGGGAACTGATTTATTGCGAATAAGGGTACAAGGCAAAGCTGAATTTTTTTCATTTTGCCTACGACGCATATGCTCTTTTTCTACTAAATTAGCCAGTGAAATGGAAGCCAGGTAATCAATCATTTTATGATTTAAGGTTTCCCACAGCTCATGTGTCATGCATTGCCCTCCAAGGCCATTAGTTCCCTTCTCACAGTTTTGCTTTCCCCCACAATAAGTAGCGTCCAAGGCTTCATCTACTGCATAAATAATGTCGGCTATGCTGATCTGCTGAGCTAGCCGCGCAAGCACATATCCTCCTGTCGAACCCCGGATACTCTCGACCAGTCCATGACGCCGCAGTTTGCCAAAAAGTTGCTCTAAATAAAAAAGCGAGATACTTTGGCGTTCACTCACCGCACTTAAAGACACAGGATCACTATCTTGATGCAATGCAATATCCAGCATCGCCGTTACGGCAAAACGTCCTTTGGTAGTTAATTTCATCCTGGCTATCTTTTAAACTGTTTATTACTTATTTGCTAAGATAAGAAATCCGAGTAAATTAGTCAAGATTTATTTCAGAAAAAAGCCCGGATTTACCGAGCTTTCACAGATCCTCTTTATTTAGGCTGCCGCATACATGGTCGCTCGCTTGCGGACAACATCCAGCAAGCCAGAACATGCATCTTCTGTAAGGTCTAAAACCTTAGAAAAGCCTTCAGGCCCCCCGTAATAAGGGTCAGGGACGGTAGCTTCTTCATGATCCCCTGCAAAGCGCATAAGCAGCATTAGCTTATGTTTATATTGCTTTGGGCAAATTTGCTGAAGTAAGGTTAAATTGTCCCAATCCATCGCTAAAATGTAGTCAAAATCCCGAAAATCCTCTGAAGTGATCTGCCGAGCACAAATATTAGAGATATCGTAGCCTCGTTTACGCGCCGCTGTCTGAGTACGGGCATCTGGTGCTTCGCCAATATGATAAGCATGGGTTCCTGCAGAATCCACATGTACATCAGAGCTAAGAGATGCATTTTTAAGCAGAGCTCGGAAGACACCTTCAGCCGTGGGGGAACGGCAAATATTACCCATACATACAAATAAAACACTTGTTTTCATAGTGAGTAAAACTTTACGTGCTGCAGTGCAATAAGGCAAGACTCTAGAGTAATTCCTCTAATTCAATTTCACCTAAAGAGGTTATGCCTTTATCCCCGCTAGAGAGACCACCTTATTTTTCCATTGTTCGGGCCCGGTCACATGCACTGATGTGCCCGCTGCATCTACAGCCACTGTCACCGGCATATCTACCACATCAAACTCATAGATAGCCTCCATCCCTAGATCTGCAAACCCTACTATTTTGGCTTGCTTAATAGCTTTGGAAACCAGATAGGCCGCTCCTCCTACCGCCATTAAATAAGCACTTTTATGGGTTTTTATGGATTCAATGGCTACCGGCCCTCGCTCTGCTTTACCTATCATGGCGAGCAGACTAGTCTTTGCTAGCATCATTTCGGTAAACTTATCCATGCGGGTAGCTGTAGTGGGGCCGGCTGGTCCCACCACTTCATCACGCACGGGATCTACCGGACCCACGTAGTAAATGACTCGATCTTTAAAGTCCACCGGCAAGCTCTCTCCTCGGCTCAACATCTCTTCTATGCGTTTATGCGCCGCATCACGACCGGTCAACATTTTTCCAGATAAAAGTAAGGTTTCACCTGGTTTCCAGCTATTAACCTGCTCTTTGCTTAAGGTATTTAAATCCACCTTACGCGAGGTGTTGTAATCGGGCTTCCATTGCACATCTGGCCAGAGCTCAAGTTTTGGAGGCTCCAGATACACTGGACCAGAGCCATCCAGCACAAAATGAGCATGGCGCGTAGCCGCACAATTTGGAATCATTGCAACAGGTTTTGAGGCGGCGTGAGTAGGATACAGGGCAATCTTTACATCTAATACTGTCGTCAATCCCCCTAATCCTTGAGCCCCAATCCCCAAAGCATTTATTTTTTGATAAAGCTCAATGCGTAATTGTTCCGTTTTATTAGATGGCCCACGCTGTAATAACTCATACATATCAATCGGGTCCATCAAACTTTGTTTAGCCATAAGCATGGCCTTCTCAGCACTACCTCCAATACCAATCCCTATCATTCCCGGAGGACACCACCCTGCTCCCATGGTAGGTACGGTCTTAAGAACCCAATCCACTAAATTATCGGAAGGATTCATCATGATAAATTTCGACTTGTTTTCTGAACCGCCGCCTTTGGCGGCAAGCTGTACTTCTACAGTATCACCTGGCACCACTTCCATATAAACCACAGCAGGAGTGTTGTCTCGGGTATTTTTGCGTTCAAACTGAGGATCATCCACCATCGACGCTCGCAGTTTATTATCCACATAACTATAAGCACGACGGACGCCTTCATTCACTGCATCTGCAATACTGCCCGTAAAACCTTGCCATTGGACATTCATACCGATTTTTAGAAATACATTTACCATACCGGTATCCTGACAAATAGGCCGTTTTCCTTCAGCACACATACGACTATTGCTTAAGATCTGCGCAATCGCATCTTTAGCGGCTGGGGATTGCTCATACCTATAGGCACGGCCTAAATGGGTAATATAGTCTGCAGGATGATAGTAGCTAATATATTGCAGTGCTGCAGCTACGGATTCAATAAAGTCTGCTTGCTTAATAATAGTCGTCATAAAAATGCCCCGAAGAGTAATAGCGCTACGAGTGGTTTAAAGAGGGAATTAGTCATCTGTATGGCTAATGCGTTCATATTTTTAAAGAAGACTTAAAAAAGCGGGAATCGAACCTTTGAAATATCAGTTCACTCGACGATAAAGCCTGAAACGCTCATCCTTATCAGAAAAACGTCTACCCTGCCATACGAGTGTCCATTTGCCTTCAGGCAAGACCGGATAGACCAGGGTATCAGAAATAAGCCGTAGCGAGTCTTGCGTTAGTAACCATTGGCAAGCCACTTGCTCATCAGTTCCTTCCCCCCCTTCCTTCTCAGGTCTCGGCTGATGTGCTAACACGCGTGCCACGGAAAGACGCTCAAAATTTAAACCTCCAAAGTAAGCAAAGGCAGCGCGCTGTGGCCGCCCTAGCCGTTGTGCTGAAACGCAGTCAGCATCTTTGGCAGCGCTACGAATTTGCTGAGCAATATCTCGGTAGGTTTTAGTATGGTTAAGCCAAGGCATCCACAAGGTAGTTAATAACACCCATGCAGCGACCAGTCCGCTACAGGAAATGACCATGGCCCGCCACACCACCTGCGGTTTATATCGAATGCGCCAATAACAGACTACTAACCAAAAACTGCTGCTTATTATCGCAACAATGAACGCAACTGAAGAAAAGGAGGGTTTAAAACCTGGCGCAAGTTTCATGAAATTATTAGCGATAGTGGGCGGCCAACCACCCACCATAGCGATCCAACCCAGCCATATTAATAAGATCGCTATTGTTAATCCCATAACCGCAAACCAGTCTATCGCATTGATAGTGCTACGAGATAAAGTGGGTAACAGAAAAGCAGCCAGTACAATGGCTCCCGGTAACAAAAATGCCATTAAGCCTTCCTGCACATCACTGGCGGGTACTAAGGCCAGCAAATAGGCGATAAGCAGTGCTAATGGAATCTGTATATGGGATGCTTCCAAGCGTGAACGCCAGCGCCAGGCGGCTATAAGCGCAAAAGGCAATGCAGGCCACCCAAATATCAGTAAATTACGGGGAAAATATAGCAAATCCCCACTACCTAGCAGCCCTTGATTGTTAGCAATATTCCAACGCCACCAAGCCGCTAAAAATTGTGTCCCTTCTGAGCCCTGCATTTGTAGTGCCACTGCCCACAAAAAACACGGCACAAGCGCTAATGGTAAAGCAATCAAAACAAAGGAACGACGCGCTGCTGCTAAGGGAGGGTGCCATATCAACAAGCCAGCTATAGTCAGCGCTGCCGGTAAGACTGCTTGCCAGCCACGCGTTAAGCAAAGTGCGGCCAGTGCAAGGCCTGAAAAGAGTGCGCCTGTACGGGGAACTTCAATACTACGAGCTAGCCCGAGCAAGAGTAAACACAGCCAGGCAAACTGAAATGCTTCCGCACTAAGTTCATGCAAGCGTAGTAACAAACCGAAAGTGGCCATTAGGGTAAGAGCAGCTCCATCAGCAATTGCCCTGCCATAATCCCGAGGATGAGGGGCACCTCCGAACATAAATTGCACCGGCTGGGCTCTAGCGGTACGGCCTAAAATATAAGTCGCATACCAGATACAAGCTACAGAAAACATTATTGCCAAACCGACAGGTATCCGAGCAGCAAAAGGGGCTCCAAATAAACTGGCAAACACCTTGATAGCCAACGCTGCAAACCAAAAAGGCAAAGGTCCTTCTTCAGGGGTAGGCATGGCTGCTACATTAGGCATTAACCAATCGCTAAGATTGCCTTGCGCCATACTCCATGCAATTCCAAAACCAATAGCGTCATCTGGTCGCCAGGGATCACGGCCGATTAGCCCAGAAAATGCATAAGCCATTAATAGAAGAAATAGCCACCCGCGAGGTAATTTACGGGTGGAGTGCACTGTTAAGAGTGCAGGATTGGGAGGCAAAAGACGCGTATCAGACATGTGAGATTTGCTAATTCAAACCAATAAGCAAAAAATAAGCACAGCCCCCGGTAACAAAAGGTTTTATTAAATTGAAAAAGGCAGCAAATCTGCTGCCTTTTTAGTTTTTAAGCACTAGCATAAAAACAATGCAGCGCTTAAAGGTATAAAAATACGAAAAATCTTAAAATGATTTTCCAGTAGCCTTAGCAAATTTCTGGCGAAACTTGTCTATACGGCCAGCAGTATCCAATACTTTATTTTGCTCACCTGTATAAAACGGATGAGTTGCTGATGTTACATCGCATTTAAACAGTGGATACTCTTTGCCATCAATAGTAACTTTTTCCCGAGTTTGTACCGTTGAACGGGTAATAAACTGAAAACCATTGGATACATCAACAAAGGCAACTTCGCGGTATTCAGGGTGAATGCCTGATTTCATGGGATATTTTCCTTATACAATTTAGCCGCCAGTCGACAAATAAAGCGTTTTTAACATACTTTATTTCGACTACGTACTTACAATAATTTTTCATTATTGCAGAAATTTTCTATAAATCCTAATCGTGCTGAGATTTATCCTCATTTCTGTCTTGGAAAAAAGCCCTTAAAGACTCTTGATCAGGGCACTGCAGTGCAGGTAGGAAAATGAACTAGCAATACGCACCACTTGTCTTCCCGCAGCTTATTATTTTATTTGTAAGGGTTCTATCATTACTGCTGGGCATTACCGTAATAAAGCGTTTGGTGGTCTAAGCGTCTAGAGTGTTGAAAAAGGGAATTAAAACCTCCCTCAGGAGAATGCTGCTAATTTACTCATCTTTAAAAAGAAAAGAGTCTACTTTGAGATACCAGTACCCAAGCCGAATCTTTGCCCATCGGGGAGGTGGAGTATTAGCCCCAGAAAATACCTTAGCCGGCATGGAATTAGCCTATGCAATGGGGTTTAAAGCGGTTGAATTCGACGTAATGCTGAGTCGTGATGAGGTTCCCGTATTAATGCATGACCCAATTTTTGGGCGAACGGTAGCAGGTAATGGCCAGGTGGCGCAGACGGATGCTGCACAACTTGTACAGATGAATGCAGGAATGTGGATGGGAAAGCCGGAGTTCGAAAATGTGAAAGTACCTTTGTTTTCTGAAGTAGTTGAATATTGCCGTAACCACAATATTTTTATGAATATTGAGATCAAGCCCTCTTGTAAAAAAGTGGCTGCTCGCACAGGAGAAAAAATTGCTCAAGCTACCTTAGACTTATTTTCTGGAGAAACGGATCCCAGCAAAATCCCCCTGCTTTCCTCTTTTAGTGCGGAGGCTCTGCAAGCAGCACAGCAGGTTGCACCTGAACTCGATAGGGCGATGTTATACACCATCATTCCATACGATTGGCGTTTCCAGCTTCAACAATTAGGCTGTAAGGCTTTACATACTCATTACAAAACCTTGACGCCTCATCTAGCCAGCCTAATCAAAACATCAGGTTATGGGCTTTTTGTTTACACCGTTAACGATAGAAAATTGGCTGAGAAAATGTTTTCGATGGATGTGGACGCGTTATGCACAGACCGGTTAGACTTATGGGCAGAGACAGCCACTCCTGGGTTTGTTAAATAATTCTGCAAGAAATTTCTGATATTTAACTTACTCATCTAATCCAAACCCCGCAGTAAATCCTGCAAAATATCCTGTTTATTTTCTAAACCGACGGATAAACGCAGCAAACTATCGGAAATCCTGGCTGCCGCACGTACTTCCGGAGCCAAGCGACCATGAGTCGTTGTGGCTGGATGGGTAATAGTGCTGCGTGCGTCGCCTAAATTACCCGTAATGGAGCAAATCTCCGTTGCATCAATTACCCTCCACGCTGCGGCTTGTCCACCTTTAACCTCAAAACTCATTAACGCCCCACCTGCTACTTCTTCACCAGCTTCCCCACTTGCGCAGTGCTGACGTAGTGCAAGTCTATGGTGCGGGTGGCTCGCTAAGCCTGGGTAATATACCCGAGCAATCTTGGGATGCGCTTCTAACGCCTTAGCAATATAAAGTGCATTTTTACTGGCCCGCTCCATGCGCACTGATAAAGTCTCTAAACTTTTTAGCAGCACCCAGGCATTAAAAGGAGACAAACTAGGACCCGCGGTACGAAGTGTTGGAATAAGTTTTTCATCCACAAGAGTACGTGAACCTACAATTGCTCCGCCTAAGACACGCCCCTGCCCTTCCAAAAATTTAGTAGCTGAATGCACAACAATATGAGCTCCTAGCTCAAGAGGACGCTGTAAAGCACTAGTACACAAACAGTTATCTACGATCAGCAATGCCCCTACTGAATCTGCAATAGTCCGTAAAGCTGCAATATCAGCTATTTCCACTAAAGGGTTGGAGGGGGTTTCAACATAGAGAAATTTGGTTTTGGGGGTTATCGCTGCTTCCCACTCCTCTAAATTATTTTGAGAAACAAAACTCGCTTTAATACCAAAACGGGGCATCATGGCACCGAATAATTGATAAGTCGAACCAAATAAACTATGCGAGGAGACAATATGGTCGCCTTGCTCCAATAAAGCGAGACAAACGGTAAGAATGGCGCCCATGCCTGTGGCGGTAGCCACTGCAGCTTCAGCCCCTTCCATAGCCGCTAAACGAGCCTCAAACATGGCAACCGTAGGATTAGTAAACCGAGAATACACCCAGCCTGCTTCACGCCCCTGAAAACGCTCTGCCGCTTGTGCGGCAGACTCGTAAGTAAAGCTTGAAGTTAAAAAGAGCGCTTCTGAATGCTCTCCAAATTCCGAACGCTGAGTACCGGCTCGGACAGCAAGAGTCTCAGGATGCAGTGGGCGAAGCTTGGTCATGTCGATTATTTTCTTTAAAAACTCTTGCTGGGAGCTGCATTATGAGAGACTTTCTGAATCCATGCTTTTCTCTACTATTGACCGCTGCTCTAGTTGTGCGGGAGTTAGCGTGTCATACTGCTCAAAGGGTTGATGAATCCACGGGTTATGCGGTAAAAAATCAACAAAAAAATCAGGCTTAATTTTTGAGCAGGCTTTATACCAAAGAACAGCCGTTTTTATTTCTGTCACTGCTTTGTAATGTTGCGCTAGATGTTCTTTAACAGCTTGTAGCGTTACGCCAGAATCTACCAGATCATCAACTAGTAGTACTCTCCCAAAAAACTTGTCTTTGGGCATCGTAATATATTGGCTTATATTCAAGTGGCCCTGTACCGTACCCTGCCCCTCACGGTAAGAGCTAGTAGATAAAATAGCTAAAGGAAGCTGAAAAATCCTTGATAATATATCTCCGACTCGCAACCCTCCGCGAGCTAGGCACAAGATCTGATCAAATTCCCAGCCTGATTGATGCACAGTCAAGGCAAGCCGCTCAATTAACTTATGGTAAGTATCCCAACTTATCCATAAATCTGTATCGCTACAGGGCGATAAACTCATACAAATTTCCTATTGTTCTAAATTATTATTTGGCAAAGGGATGACGAATCAGAATAGTATGATCTCGGTCCGGACCAGTAGAGATCATGTCAATAGGTACTCCGGATAGTTCTTCAATACGTTTTAAATAATTGCGAGCATTCAGGGGTAGCTGCTCATATTGAACTACCCCAACAGTGCTCTGCACCCAGCCAGGCATCACTTCATATATAGGTTCACAACGCGCGATGTTATCGGCGCCCTGGGGTAATAGATCAACTAATCGTCCATCTAAACGATATGCCACACAAAGCTTTAATTCTTTAAGTCCATCCAGAACATCGAGTTTAGTAATACATAAACCAGTAGTACCGTTGATTCGATTAGAGCGTCGTAGCGCTGGGATATCTAACCATCCGCAACGGCGGAACCGCCCTGTAGTCACTCCTCTTTCGGCACCTACCGTTGATAAATGATGCCCTACACTACTCTCAGCAAAAATATCCAATTCCGTAGGAAAAGGACCTTCTCCAACACGGGTGCAGTAAGCTTTTGTAATCCCCAGAACATAGTGCAATTTATCTGCGCCAATGCCTGATCCAGTAGAGGCATTACCCGCGACCACATTACTGGAAGTCACATAAGGATAAGTTCCATGATCTATATCTAAAAGCGTCCCTTGAGCCCCTTCAAACAATAAGCGATCACCCCGGGCACAAGCTTGGTAGAGCAGCTCGCTTACATCACCACACATAGGCAAAAGTTCTTCTGCTTGCGTAAGAGTCTGTTCGATAACTGGCTCAATCTCTATGGGAGAAGCATTGAGCCATTTTGTTAGGATAAAGTTGTAGTACTCAGCAAGCTCTCCCACTTTTTTGATAAAAAGATCGGGGGTTCGCAAATCTTGTACACGTAAGGCTCTGCGAGCAATTTTGTCTTCATAAGCCGGGCCTATTCCCTTGCCCGTAGTTCCAATTTTTGAATGACCTGACTGCTCAAGTTTTACCTCCCTGGCTACATCAAGAGCAGCATGAAAAGGCAAAATAAGAGGACAGGCATCGCTGATATGTAATCGAGGGCGAATTTCAATACCACCAGCCTCAAACTTTTTAATCTCTTCCAGGATCTTTGCAGGTGAGAGCACGACTCCATTCCCGATATAGCAACGCACTCCCTCGCGCATTACGCCGGAGGGCATCACATGCAAAGCATATTTTTGTCCTTTGATCACAAGGGTGTGTCCAGCATTATGTCCTCCCTGAAAACGCACTACTCCTTGCGCTTGTTCGGTGAGCCAATCTACCAATTTACCCTTACCTTCATCACCCCACTGGGCGCCTACGACCACTACATTACTCATCCGCAAAAACCATTCGGTGTAAAAAACACTGCATTAATCGATCGCCACCACTTGCCAGCGATTTTCTTTTTCGATCAGTTGAAACTGAAAGTGAAATTCTTCATTTAGAGAAGCGGTTTCCTCAGGAAAACGGACGACAACAATCTGTCCGGCTTCTCGTAACACATCCACGGCTTCTCGCCAGCTTTTACTCGCATGCCAGTTGGTTGTAACCGCCTGGGGTTTAGGAAGATCTGGAACATATTGGGCTAACTCTCTTAAATCCATGGAAAAACCAGTAGCAGGTCGGCAGCGACCAAATAACTTACCTACCGTATCATAGCGCCCCCCCCGGGCTAACGTAGTCGCCACCCC
Organism: Burkholderiaceae bacterium; assembly: GCA_019695155.1. GTDB lineage: Bacteria > Pseudomonadota > Gammaproteobacteria > Burkholderiales > Burkholderiaceae_C > Piscinibacterium. Next base: position 46,517 of record JAIBAO010000039.1, read on the forward strand.
AAACTTTAATACAGCAAACGTTATTCCTGTATGGTATTGATAGCCGTGCGAATCAGAGATATCTATAATAATCGGTATCTCATCGGAAAATTGATTAACTACTAGCTGCAATTGTTTAAAAGTTTCGGTCAAATGAGGATGACGGGTGGTCATGGACCCAGCTAGTTTAAACACTTGATCAGCTGGTCCACTTAACTGAATTAAGGCTGATAAATCAAAAAATGCCGCTTCAGGTAAATCAAGCTCTGCCAGAGCACTACAATCTTTTGCATGTAGGCAATCTGCAATACGACTCCCCAGATCCTCATCAATGCCATGCGACAGTAATAAATTTCGCAGCACACTGGCATGGGAGAGAGAAAGTATCAAGCCTTCAATACCCAAACGCCGCAAACAACTTAGAAGCAAGCTAATACATTCCAGATCCGCTTGTACTCCTGCATAACCATACAGTTCTGCCCCCAAAGACAGCGGTTCACGGGTAGCCGTTGCAGAACGGGGACGGGTGTGTAGTACAGGGCCGCAATAAGCCAAGCGGGTCACTCCAGAACGATTGAGTAAATGCCCATCAATTCTAGCGGTCTGCGCTGTTATATCGGCACGTACACCTAGGGTTTTTCCAGAGAGTTGATCGACCAACTTAAAAGTTTGTAAATCAAGTTCTTTTCCAGTGCCTGTGAGTAAAGACTCTAAATACTCCAATAAAGGAGGCTGGACAAGCTGAAAGCCACAGCTTTCAAATTCATCTAAGGCTTGACGCCGCAGTTTTTCCAATTTACGGGCTTCAGCCGGCAATACATCGGTTACATAGTCAGGTAAACGCCAGACGGGCATAAGCTGCTCTTTTATTAGAGGATTAAACAAAGAAAAACGGCTGCAATTGCAGCCTTAACAAATTTTGCTACAGAATAAATACTTGAGCAAACTGTGTCTAGGAAGATATTAAAACTGTCCATAATGATGCCCAGTAATCGTACACTGCAACAAAAACATTCATCTGAATTTCCGGAGTAATTTTTATGGTGGCCTCTCAAACCCCCGCTGATATAGCAAAAATCCTGATTGAAGCGATGCCCTATATTCGTCGCTTTCATGGCAAGACAATCGTCGTTAAATATGGAGGCAATGCCATGATTGACCCTGCTCTTCAATCAGCCTTTGCCCAAGACGTAGTGCTATTAAAGCTCGTTGGCATGAATCCCGTAGTTGTTCATGGAGGAGGACCACAAATTGATCATGTATTGAACAAGCTAGGGAAAAAAGGAACGTTTATTCAAGGAATGCGCGTTACCGACAAGGAAACCATGGATGTGGTTGAATGGGTACTAGGAGGAGAAGTACAGCAAGATATTGTTGGATTCATTAACCAGGCAGGTGGAAAAGCGGTGGGTTTAACAGGTCGGGATGGAGGTTTAGTACAGGCTCGCAAAATGATGCTCACAGATACCGATAACCCCGAAAAACAACATGACATTGGACAAGTTGGTGAGATTGTCAGTATTGACCCGGCCGTTGTAAAGGCCTTACAGGATGACCAATTTATCCCTGTCATTTCCCCCATTGGATTTGGCCAGGAGAATGAAAGCTACAACATTAATGCCGATCTAGTTGCAGGCAAATTAGCGGAAGTATTACAAGCGGAAAAACTGTTACTTCTCACGAATACTCCCGGGGTGCTTGATAAACAAGGTAATTTATTAACAGGGCTAAGTGCTCAAAAGATTGAGGAGCTCTTTGCCGATGGCACCATTTCAGGTGGGATGCTCCCCAAGATTTCTTCTGCTCTTCACGCGGCTAAAAGCGGGGTGAACTCTGTTCACATTATCGACGGACGCGTTACACACGCGCTGCTGCTAGAAATTTTGACAGACTCCGGTGTTGGGACCATGATTAAGTCACATTAGCTTTAAAGCCCCCCTCACAAAAAAATGTCCCAGAGATAACACCCCCTCCTAAATGAGCATTTCGACTTATTTATTGGAGTAAGGTCCTACATCACTGGAAGAGACAGGCTTACGGTCAAAAGAATAACCTTCATCAAAAATCCAAGACTGAAGCATGTGGTTCTGATATCAAACCAACCTAACCATAATCAAATTTTTTTGAGGAAACTGTCATGAGTTCACTCCAAGCACTCCAGCAGAGAATTCTTCTTTCAGCTGCACTCGTTGGCGCTTTTCTTACTCTAGGAGCTTGTGGTTCAACTGCCCCGCCCTCTTCTCAAGACCTCAGCGCTGCAACAGAAGATACCTTTTTACCACCGGAAGGTACATCAGGCTTTACTGAAAAGAAAATTACCTATACCAACCGCGATATGGTAGTGGCAGCTAATCCTTTAGCTGTACAGGCAGGGGTAGAAATCTTAAAAAAGGGAGGAAGTGCAGTAGATGCCGCAATTGCAGTGCAAGCAGTACTTACTCTAGTAGAGCCACAATCCTCTGGCCTGGGTGGTGGGGCATTTATGATGCATTACGACAATGCTAACAATCAATTGATTGTTTTTGATGGGCGTGAGACGGCGCCGGCTCAAGCTACGCCCAACATGTTTTTAACTCCGGAGGGTAACCCTATTTCTTTTGAGAAAGCTGTTAACGGTGGTTTAGCAGTAGGCACTCCCGGAGCTGTCAAAATGCTTGAGGCTGCACATAAAAAGTATGGAAAGCTTGCATGGGAAACGTTGTTTGCCCCCGCCATTAAACTCTCCCGCGAGGGATTTCCTATTTCTCCCCGCTTATTCACGCTACTGCAAACCAATGCTCCGCTACGAACCCAGCAACCCGCCGCTGCCTACTTTTACCAAGCCGACCCTAACGATCCCAACAAGTTAGTACCTAGACCGGTGGGAAGTTTACTTAAAAACCCTCAGTTAGCAGTCAGTCTTGAATTAATCGCCAAAGGAGGAGCTGCAGCTTTTTATACCGGCCCACTAGCGCAAGCCATTGTAGAGAAGGTGCGTAATCACCCTACTAATCCTGGCCATCTAAGCATGGAAGATATGGCTAATTATCAACCTAAAGTGCGCGATGCCATCTGTGGTATTTATCGCATCAGATTCCGTATATGCGGATTACCTATGCCCAGTTCTGGTGGTACGTCAGTCGCCATGGTGTTAGGTATTTTGGACCAGTTCGATGTAGCGGCTCTCAAACCCAATAGTGTGGAATCTGTCCATCTCATCTCTGAAGCCTATCGGCTGGTATATGCCGATCGCGCTTTATATATGGCAGATAGCGATTTTGTTTCTGTACCTGTAGCAGGTCTTTTAAATCCGGAATATTTAAAAAGAAGAGCGCTTTTAATTAATCCAGAAAAATCGATGGGAGTTCCCGTTGCTGGGGTGCCCGAAGGGGTAAGCGTCTTTTCAGGAATAGATCAGTCCTTGTCCTTACCCTCTACTAGCCATATCTCAATAGTGGATCAAGATGGAAATGCGGTTTCCATGACAACCAGTATCGAAAATGTTTTTGGCAGCTTGCAGATGGTCGGTGGCTTTTTACTGAACAATCAATTAACCGATTTTTCCTTTAAACCGGTAGACTCCACAGGAAAAGCAGTAGCCAATCGGCTTGAACCTGGTAAACGGCCGCGCAGCTCTATGTCTCCCACTATAGTATTTAATGAAAACAATCAGGTGGAGATGATCATTGGTTCACCCGGAGGCAGTAATATTATTCAATACGTTGTTAAAACTCTGGTAGGAGTTATCGACTGGAAGTTGAATATTCAACAAGCCATTAACCTGCCAAATTTTGGCGCGCAAACCTCTGCAGTAACCTCTCTGGAACGCCTGACTTCTGCGGAGGGTTTAGAAAACGGCCTTAAGGCAAAAGGCCATACTATCTCTATTGTGGATATTAATAGTGGCTTACACGGGATTACTTTTAATGGCCAACGTGCAGATGGAAGTGTTGGCGCCTTCGCACAAGCGGTTGATAAAAAATGGGCGGGGGGAGCCGATCCCAGACGCGAAGGTATTGCAGCTGGAAATGACTAAATTTGATCGAAACCCTAGGCTATTTGTACTTAGAAGGTATATCTTTTGGGGGTAAGGCACTACTTTGTGAAGCAAAACCTGCTGATTCAAATAAAAAAGTCATGCTCATTAAGCATGACTTTTTAAGTTTTAATCTAAGTTATTGGCGCGGCTGGCAGGATTCGAACCCACGACCCCTTGGTTCGTAGCCAAGTACTCTATCCAACTGAGCTACAGCCGCACAGTCCACAGATTGTATCAGAAATCCATAGAAAGAGGCTTTTTACTTCAGTGCTTGCAACAAAGACTCTGTGGAAGGATCAAATTTTGGAGCCGCTTGCCCTCTAATACGCAAATACATGTCTGCAGCTAAATTTTTACCTAGCTCTACTCCCCATTGATCAAAGGCATTAATACCCCACAATAAACTAGCTACAAAAGTTTTATGCTCATAAAGGGCAATCAATGCCCCAAAATGCCAGGCATCTAATTTATCTAGCAGCAGCACACTGCTAGGTCGGTTACCTTCAAAGGCGCGATGCCCAGCTAGAGCATCTGCCTGTGCAGCAGACATCCCTGCTGCCATCATCTCAGCGTGCGCTTGTTGTAAAGATTTTCCTTTCATTAGCGCAGCGCTTTGGGCCAAACAATTTGCAATTAGCTGTGAATGATGCTCCGCATAGGAATGGCTAGCTGTTTTTACAGCAATAAAATCCACCGGGCAAACTTGGGTGCCTTGATGCAACCACTGAAAAAAAGAATGCTGCGCATCTGTACCCGCCTCCCCCCACACGAGCGGCGCAACTTGATAAGGCAGTGGTAAACCATCTACATCCCTGGCTTTGCCATTACTTTCCATTTCCAGTTGCTGCAAATAAGCTGGCAAACGTGCAAGATTAGCGTGATAAGGCACAATGCAATGCGTACGCAAATCCAGAACATTCAGGTTCCACACATCTACCATTGCTAGCAGTATAGGACCGTTAAGATCTACAGGAGCATTGAGGAAATGTTGATCCATTGCCCTAGCGCCTGCCAGCATTTGTTCAAATACTTTACTTCCAAAGGCTAGCGCAATAGGTAAGCCAATAGATGAGCATAAGGAGTAGCGGCCCCCTACCCACTCCCACAAGGGAAAAATAAACTCTGGCAAAATTCCCTCAGATAACGCGGCTTGTGTATTGGCTGTTAGCGCAACGCATCGAGTTTTAATTTCTTGTTCAGACAGCCCAGCCTCTTGCATCCAAAGTCGCAAACTGGCTGCATTGATTCGGGTTTCAAGCGTCGAGAAGGATTTTGAAGCAATACTTAATAAGGTCCGTTTCGGATTCGCAATTGCTAGCACATTTGCTAGAGCATGGCCATCCATACTTGATAAAAAATGCACCCGTGGCCCATCGGGCGTGCCACTACTTAAGGCCTGTAGCGCTACTCTCGGACCTAGGTCCGAACCTCCAATACCCACATGGATCACATCGCTAATGTTATTACTGCTTCTTATCTCTTCCGCAAACGCCAACATACGTCGGCGCTGTGCAAGAACTTCAGCAAGTAATTGAGGCATTGCAACAGCATCCCCTTCTTGCGCCCGTAAAGCCACATGTAAAACTGGACGCTGTTCTGTATAGTTGATTACCTCCCCCTCAAACATTCGGGCCCGCTCAGATAGCAAACCGCTTTTACTAAGCATCTCTAGCAAAACTTGATGGGCTTTTTTAGAAAGGCGTTGTTTACTAATGTCTAGCAATATTCCTGGTAGCCGGACACTCATGCGCTGGATACGATCGGGCTCATGTTCGAACAATTGTTCAATTCTTAAAGAAGTCGCGGCAATATCGATTTTCCGCAAATCAGTCAACAGCTTAGAAAAAAGGGGATTTCTCATCGGTTTGCTAGGTACTTAATAATCAATATTTTTTATTAATTCTGAAGACTGAAAATACTTCAACATAAGGTAAATAGCAAAAACAGTAAACTGCTAGCTAAATCATCAAATCAAAATAATTATCAAAAATATTTCATCATGCAATCGATTCAAGCGCGGATAAAAAAATCAGCATGCACAGAATATTGGCTGCAATCGCTGCCTTAGCTGTCATCAGTCTTGCACTGTACCCTAACGCTGCTTATCAGCAGTTTTTTTTAAATGTCCCAACTGATTCATGCATAGATTTAATCACGGAAAAATCACGGAAAAAATATTATGCAAGTTTAAATTTTCAAAATGAAACGTTCCTGCTTTCCGCAAAAAAGCATGGTAGAGTAAATTCGGTAGCACATTAATGAAAACGCGACAGGAACTTAATACATACGCATCGAACTGTTTTACAGAAAAGATAAAACCCAACTTTTATAGATCACTTCACCACACAAACAAAACTTAATGAGAGGCTAATCTACTCATTATGAATAGATAAGCCAATTTCTCTTCGCTAAAGTAAATACTCCCAGTATTTTTAGCAGAATTTTTAACCCGATCTTAAAACCCTAAAACCATGAGCAAAAAAAACGCCTTTTATGCACAATCCGGTGGAGTAACTGCTGTCATCAATGCTTCTGCCTGTGGAGTTATTCAAACTGCCCGTAAGCACAAAGACAAAATAGGGAAAGTCTATGCAGGACGCAATGGAATTATGGGTGCCTTAACAGAGGAGTTAATTGATACCAGCAAAGAATCAGCCAGTTCCATCGCGGGCTTACGCTTTACACCTTCAGGTGCCTTTGGTTCCTGCCGTTTCAAACTTAAATCTTTAGAAACTAATAAACGCGAGTATGAACGTTTGATCGAGGTATTTAAAGCCCACAATATTGGATATTTCTTTTATAACGGTGGGGGTGACTCAGCTGACACCTGTTTTAAAGTCAGCCAATTATCTAAAGCCCTGGCGTACCCTGTTCAGGCTATTCATATTCCCAAGACGGTAGATAATGACTTGCCTTTGACGGATTGCTGTCCAGGCTTTGGATCGGTAGCAAAATATGTGGCCCTCTCAGCACTGGAGGCTTCGTTTGACGTACGATCTATGGCAAAAACATCCACTAAAGTGTTTGTACTTGAAGTCATGGGACGCCATGCCGGCTGGATCGCTGCAGCAGGGGGACTGCTTGAGGATCAAGGTATCCCAGTAGTTATTTTGTTCCCGGAAATTGAATTTAATCAAATAAAATTTTTGGCTCGGGTAGATCAACTGGTTAAAACCTATGGCTACTGCACCGTTGTGGTTTCTGAAGGTTGCCATTATCCTGATGGAAAATTTCTGGCAGAGCAAGGCAGTCGAGATGCTTTTGGCCACGCTCAGCTTGGCGGTGCAGCACCTATCGTGGCTAATATGATCAAGCAAGCTCTAGGCTATAAATTTCATTGGGCAGTAGCCGATTATTTGCAGCGAGCAGCCCGGCATATTGCCTCTAAAACAGATGTTGAACAAGCTTATACCCTAGGCTCTAAAGCGGTTGAACTCGCAATAAAAGGGTATAACGCTGTCATGCCTACTATCGAACGTATCTCTGATGTGCCTTACAAATACAAAATTGGAATCGCACCACTCTCAAAAATCGCGAATATTGAGAGATTCATGCCGCGAAACTTTATTAGCAAAGATGGTTTTGGCATTACCTCACGTTGCAAGCGTTACCTTTACCCACTGATACAGGGTGAAGATTATCCACAGTTCAAAAACGGCTTGCCTGTTTATGTCACACTAAAAAATGAATTAGTTAGTAAAAAATTGCCTGACTTTGAACTAGATTCCCGCTAAGAGAAAATTTTCATCAGTAAAGAGCATAGCGCTGCAGCAAATGCCAGGCTGCCGGGTAAAGCAGCCCACGCCGTGCTGCGCTAACACCAATCACAAGCGCAGCTTCCAGTGTCAGGCTTTCTTGCTCTAATAAATTTTGCACCTGTGCCCAGGGTAAGCACGCAAATTGGGCTACCTCACCATCTTGATTAACAGGGACCACATCGGCTGGTAATGTAATGTCCCAACTCAACAAATCTTCTAGCATATGGCTGCTTCCATCTACAGGCCGAGATTCCCGTAAAGTAAGCCCCTGCTGTAAGCTTGTCCCTTCTATAGGTAGCTTTAACCCAGCCTCTTCCCAGGCTTCACGGGCCAATGCGCTTTCGAGCGAAGCTTCATTAGCGGTGACAAGACCTCCTACCAGAGTATCCCATTTACCAGGGTCGGTCGCCTTATTCATTGCCCGTTGCTGCAACCACATTTTGGGCGTACTGTAATCAGTGTCTACATATGCTATTAAGTGAACCGCTTGAGTACGTATACCTAGTACCCTAGCGGCTGCGCGCTCAACGCGGGCCAGCACAGTATTCTTCTCATCCATGACAGCTAATAATTCATTACGCAAACTCTTCAGATTACCTGAGTCATATAGATAATGCGTAATGTTGGCTAGACTTGTATCATAAGGAGGTTGAAGCTGTAAGGTGCTCGTAGATTCGGAAACTATAAGTTCTCCGCTAGCGACCAAGGCTTGGGAAAGTGTATAGGCTAGTGCTAAATCTACACTCCCAATCTGAACATTACCTAGCATCAACCCCACGCGGCGCCCAGGCGGGGGCTGAAACGCTCGATGCAGCGCTTTTTCAAGCCAGCCAGGGATTTGCGAATGCATGTTGTTTCCCTTAAGGCGACTCTTTAAATGCCTCGATTTGAATTTGTAATTTTACGGTATCAGAGACAAAGGGCCATCCGTAATTAATGCCAAACTGGCCACGGCTGAACGAAGCCTCAAAATCCCCGCCGCACACCTCTTTTTTAGCAAGGGGGCTGTTATAGCAATTAAAGTTTTTTGCAGTTAAAGTGAGAGGATTTGTTTTACCGCGTAGTGTGAGTTCGCCCACTACCTCGGTTAGCTTTTCAGCAGAATATTTAAACTGCGTGCCTATAAAGTTTGCTTTTGGAAAAGTTTCAGCATCAAAAAATTGCTCTGAGCGAAGTTTTTTATCAAACAACTCTATCCCACTAGAAATGGAAGCAATATCAATTTCTACCTGCACGGTACCGGTGCGGGCCTGCCTGTCTAATCGGATCTCTCCAGAAGTTCGGTCAAATCGGCCACGTACAGTTGAAGTTCCAAAATGAGTTACACCCCAATAAACAAAAGTATGCTCTGGATCGGCAATATAAGTCTCGGTTTCAGCTTGGGTATTAGCAGCGCTCACTAAAAAAACAAAAAAAAGCGATCGGCATATTAATAGGGCTATTTGCATAATGAAGTGAGTTATCTGATCAAAAATTAAAACGCTTTTAAAAGCATGAGTTTTAAAAAGGACGTTTAAATACACTACGTGCAGCCTGGGCTCTTTGCCCAGCATGACACCCCTCCAAATGGTCATTGACTATACCTACAGACTGCATAAAAGCATACACGGTAGTCGGACCCACAAAGCTAAATCCGCGTTTTTTTAAATCTTTAGACAAGGCTACAGATTCTGCTGTTTGGGTTAACCCTGCCAATACCTCTGGAGTAATCTTTTTCGGTCTTTTCTGCTTTTCGGGCTCATAACGCCAGAAGTAGGCTGCTAAAGAACCATATTGATTTAACAGTTCACAAGCCTGCTTTGCGTTGTTAATAGCAGAATTGATCTTTCCACGATGTCGAACAATTTTTACATTGCTCAGCAAGCGTGTCACATCCGTTTGACCAAAACATGCGATTTTTTCAAAATCAAAACCTGCAAAAGCCTCTCGAAAAGCTTCTCGTTTACGCAAAATAGTTAGCCAACTCAAGCCTGATTGAAATCCTTCTAAAACGATTTTCTCAAATAAACGCCGATCATCAATCACAGGCACCCCCCATTGCTGATCATGATACTGAATATAATCTGTAAAATTGCCACACCAAGAGCAGCGCAGCTGCCCATCAGCGTGTTCTATCAGAGAAAGCGGCATTTTTTCATTCCTGTCTAATTCTCTACTACAGTCCTTAGTTTTTCCAAGTGACTTAATATAGCGCTTTTGTTTACAAACTCCTCGTAACCTTTTTTTAACGGTTATGCTATCTGTATGACTGCAATTGTGCTAACCACTCTAAATGCTCGCTATACCCACTGCAGTTTGGGTTTGCGATATCTGCTCGCCAATATGGGAGAACTACAAAGCCACACCAAAGTTCGTGAGTTTATGGTCGGCAGCCAAACACGAGATATTGTTGAAAAACTGCTTGAAGATCATCCACGAATTATTGGATTTGGTGTCTACATATGGAACGTGGAAGAAACCACCCGTATCATCGCCCTACTCAAACGCATAGCCCCTCAAATAAAAATCATAATTGGTGGGCCCGAGGTCAGCTTTGAAATTGAAGAGCAACGCATCTGTAAATTTGCCGATTACATTATCACGGGCTGGGGGGATATCACCTTCGGGAAATTGTGCCATCAAATTCTTAATGGCCCTTCCCCCTTAATGAAAATCCATGTAGGCGAGCAACCCGCCCTGGATGTGCTTGTAAAACCCTACAGTCATTACACAGAGGAAGATATAGCGTATCGAACCCTCTATGTTGAGGCTAGTCGTGGTTGTCCCTTTAAATGCGAATTTTGTTTAAGCGCTCTGGATAAAACTTCGTGGCCGTTTGAATTAGATTCTTTCCTCATAGAAATGAAAAAACTCTATGAGCGCGGTGCACGACAATTTAAATTTGTAGACCGTACTTTCAATTTAAAAACCACCCATAGTTTGGCAATACTTCAATTCTTTTTAGAGCGCATCTCTTCAAAAGATGCGTGTTTTGTACATTTTGAATTGATTCCCGATCATTTACCTGATGCATTAAAAGAAAGCATTCTCCAGTTCCCGCCGGGTACCTTGCAATTTGAAATAGGTATTCAGTCACTCAACCCAGAGGTACAAACCAGGATTTCTCGCCGACAAAATAACGAAAAGGCGCTCGCTAATATCAATTGGCTGGTCAAGCACACTCACGCACATCTACATGTAGATTTAATTGCCGGTTTACCCGGTGAAGATTTAAGTAGTTTTGCCGCTGGGTTTGATGCTCTTTGGGCAGTAAGACCTCATGAAATTCAATTGGGTATTTTAAAACGTTTGCGCGGTGCGCCTATTGACAGGCACACCCAAGACTTTGAAATGCGCTATAGCCCTGATCCACCTTACGAAATTTTGTCTACCCAAGCAATAGACTTTTCAACCATGCAGCGACTACAACGCTTTGCTCGTTACTGGGATTTGGTAGCTAACTCAGGGCGGTTTTGCCAAACATTAGCCTTACTGCTTTGCCTTAAACCAGATGAAAAGAATCTTCACCAGCCCAGTGCGTTTGCAAGTTTTATGGCTTTTTCAGATTGGTTATATGCATGTACCGGCAAAACCCATCAGATTGCATTAGAACGTTTATTTGATCTGACTCATCAATGGTTAGTAGAACAGAAGCTAGCCCTCGAAACGATTGATCTTGCCATTAAGACCGACTATTTTGCTAGCGGCGCCAAAGGACGCTTGGCCTCCATGTCCCGCGGGATAGCTGTAACGGGCAAAACCCTGCAATCTAAAAATATTGAAACACCCTCATACCAAAAGCCTAGCCCAACTCCCTTAAGACAAGCTCGACATAAAACATAGTAAAGCTAATCGAGCTAAATTTGACATTATGATGGCACCCCTCCTAACTTATTCAGGAGCAGGTTCTGAACTAATAACTGCACATTACTATCCAATTATTTTCTAAATATCTTTCACCCCGATGCTTGTTAGCCCTAGCAAACGCGCCATAAACAGCCTATTAATCTTCTCATAGTATGTCTTAAATCATCACAAAAGTTAGATTAATCGTCGATAATTACTCTGGACTCATTACATTGGATTAAATGCAATTTACACCCTTCTTTTTACGCTTTTCCGCCTTTATGGGTGGCTTGGCCCGATCCCTAAAATGGATTTGGGTGCTCCTGCTACTCATCTACAGTTTGTTTTTTTTGGCTATTTTAGTTCTTAAACATTTCATTTTGCCCCAGATCAATGATTACAAACCCTGGTTAGAGAGCACTGCGAGCCAGTCGCTGGGCTTAACGGTTAAAATTGGAAAATTATCTGCACAGCTTAACGGAATAACACCACGATTAACGGCAGAAGACGTAAACCTAACAGACGCTTCAGGGCATTCCGTATTAGTATTGCCTAAGGTTGATTCAGCAATCTCATGGCTTTCTGTACCGCGCACCGATATCATTTTTCAGCATTTACAGATCCAAGCCCCAACGCTTGAAGCGCGGCGCTTAAAAAATGGCAGCTTCAATATTGCTGGAGTATTGATTGATCCGAACAATCGCCGTAAAGGTAACGGCCTGAAATGGATATTGGCACAGCGTAATATTCAAATTACCGGCGCCACTCTTCTATGGACTGATGAAACCAAAGCAAAGCAAGGAGACACTCCAGCTGCTCTTACACTGTCTTCGGTAAAAATCCTATTACAAAACTACGGTAGATCACATAAATTCGGATTAGCAGCCAGTCCACCCGAACCTTTCGGTTCAGCGCTGGATATTAGAGCAAATTTCTCGCATCCATTATTTGAAGCTTCTGACGATCCGAAGCATTGGCTAGGTGAAATTTTTTTGCAAGTAGACCGGATAGATTTAGCGCATTGGGTCGATTTTGCTACGGTAGAGCAGCAGCAAATCGATGCACGTCGCGGTCAAGGTGCTGTGCGCGCGTGGATGGCCTTTGAGGCTATGACAATTAATAAACTCACTGCCGATGTAGCAATGGCAGATGTCTCTATAAAAATTGGAAAAGATCTTTCCCCCCTCGAGTTTCAACGAGTAGTCGGGCGTTTGGAGGGACGGCAGTTTCAAAGCCAGCGAATCTCCCATGAGCTTAGCGTCAATAATCTGCAGCTGACAACCAGTGATGGTAGAACGCTACCCGCTATTACACTTACTGAACGATTTGAAGCGGCTACCCGTAAAGAAGGGGCTCAAGGAGGGCTGACTGCACAGACAGTGGATTTACAAGTCTTATCAGAATTATCTGAAAAATTACCTCTTGCGCTTGCGGTTCGCGAGGCTCTTTCCAAATTTGAGCCAAAGGGAAAACTCCAGCAATTCCAGATTAAATGGCAGGCTCCCCTTGAGAATTCTGGTGAGAGTACAAAATTTTTAGCTAAAGGTGAATTTTCTGAGCTAGAAATTCGTGCACAAGCTGATCGCACTGCATTGACTCGTTTACTCGCACCGAGTCTTAACGCCACATCTACAGCATCCCAGCCATCACAAGTACAAACCACCCCTTCAATAGGAGTACCTGGATTTTCCAAAATCACGGGCCGCTTTGAGGCCACGGAAACGGGAGGTTTACTGCACGTACGTTCAGAAAAAGCTAGCCTCACTTTTCCAGGGTTATTTGAAGAACCTACGCTACCGTTTGACAAACTAGCGTTTGATGCCCGCTGGAAAGTGAATCCTAAAGAAGTAGAGATAAAAGTCACTAATGCGCAGCTAATCAGTCCAGAGCTCTCTGCTAATGTGGCAGCGGAATACCGCACAGTAGGGAAAGGTCCGGGGTTTTTAGAATTAGACGCTAAACTCTCAAAAGCTCAAGTTAATAGTATTCACCGTTTTTTACCGCTGCAGATTGCAGAACCTGCTCGTCACTGGGTACGAGATGCTCTGATGAGCGGCTCTGTCAGCGAAGGAACCGTAAGGCTTAAAGGAGACTTGCATGATTTTCCCTTCTCTGCAGACCCGAAGGGAATAACAAGGGGTGAATTCCGAATCACCGCCAAAATCAAAGATGCTACCCTTAATTACGTACCTTCTGATTTACCTAACGGAGCCCGTTGGTTACCTATCGAAAAACTCAGCGGTACTTTTATGATGGATCGTAATCGCTTATCTGTAAAAGATGCTCAAGGATCCATACTAAAAACCCGCTTATCCCGTATAAACGCAGAAATTCCCAATTTACTTAAATTGCAAGAGCCTTTACTCATCACAGGACAAACAGAAGGCCCGGCTCAAGATGCGATCTCCTTTATCAATGCTTCGCCACTTTTAGTTAGCTTGAATCACTTTACAGAAAATGCAAGCATTTCAGGCACAACTAAACTGGACCTAAAGCTGAGTATCCCTTTATTAGAGCCTCGTAAGATTCAGGTTTCGGGCGCTGCTGTTTTAGTAGGAAATACAGTGGCTTTAAACCCTCTATTACCCACTTTTAGCAACACACAGGGACGGTTTGAATTTTCAGAGAAAGGTATTACGCTTGGACCTACGCGAGCCCAGGCGTATGAAGGCACGGTGTCTGTTTCGGGAGGTACCCAAAGCGATGGGAGTTTAGCGTTTTCTGGCGAAGGGAATGCGACTGTCGCTGCTACAAAAGAACTGGTAGGAGACCCTACACTAGCCCGTTTAATAGGTAGCGCACAAGGGAACTTTAAATACAGTGTTGGGGTAGAGATAAAAAATGGACAGTCCGAGATAAAGGTAAGTTCTGACCTGGTGGGCGTTTCTATGGATTTCCCAGGAATTATCAGCAAAACCGCAGCACAAAGTTTACCGTTGAAGGTTAATTTAACACCGCAGCGTGCTTCAACTAGCCAAGCGTTGCGTGATGAACTTGCCATCTCACTGGGCCCGGCGCTTGCTGTACGTATCGAACGCCAACAAAATAAGGAAGGAAAGATGGCTGTTCTGCGCGCAGGCATCGGGATTAACAACGAGGCAGTCCTTCCAGAATCAGGCACTATCGCCATCATTAATGTAAAAAAATTCGATGTAGATCTATGGAGTAAACGAATTGATGATTTGCAACTCTCCCTGGAAGGAACTCCAGCACTCAGCTCTGCCGACGAGATCAGCTTAATCCCAAAGCTTATTGCAATTCGGGCAGATGAGCTTGTAATCGGCGGTAAACGCTGGGAAAAAGTAGTAGCTGGAGCAACACGCGAAGCTGATGTATGGCAAATTAATATGGATGCTACCCAAATCTCTGGCTATGCTACTTGGAAGCAAGGAGGACGCAGTGGGCTTGGAAGAGTTAGTGGCAAATTGGCACGATTAATTATTCCCCAATCTCAACGAGAGGAACTTAGCAATTTATTGCAAGCGCAAGACAACAGCAGTAGCTTGCGTGCTCTGCCAGGTTTTGATTTAACCGTAGATGAGTTTGAACTGTCCGGCAAAAAACTCGGGAAGCTAGAAATTGTTGCTAATAACACAAAGACTTCGTGGCAACTTGAAAAACTAATGCTATCCAATGCCGAATCAAAGCTTAGTGCCACAGGAGATTGGTTACGTGCCACCGGCAGCGGAGTACGAACAATGACCATGAATTTCTCTTTGCAAATAACTGATGCAGGGAAACTGCTTAATCGTTTAGGTCTTGTTGATATTTTGCGAGCTGGAGAAGGTCAATTAACTGGGAAAATTAACTGGAGAGGTAATCCACTTTCTCTGGATTTTCCAACCTTGTCCGGTCAGCTACAGCTAGAGATCGACAAAGGTCAGTTTTTGAAAACAGATCCAGGTGTAGCACGTTTACTGGGGATTTTGTCTCTACAGTCTTTAGTACGACGTTTAACTTTTGATTTTCGGGATGTATTTGCCGAAGGGTTTACTTTTGACACCATTCGAGCTGATGCAAAGTTAAACAATGGGGTGCTGGCCACCAATAATTTTAAGATGAAAGGCCCTCAAGCAGCGGTGGTCATGGAAGGCATTGTTGACCTAAGTCGGGAGACACAAAAACTTCATGTGGTTGTGCTTCCGGAACTCAATGCAGGGGCGGTAAGTTTGGCCTATATTTTTATTAATCCGGCCATTGGGATTGGTACCTTGCTAGCACAGGCTGCCTTGCGAGATTCGCTCTCTAAAGGCTTATCTCAAGAATGGGATGTAACCGGTACATGGACTAAACCAGAGGTTATTAAACGAGAACGTACAAACGAGCCCAACCTTAACAAAATAGAGTCAATGCCGTGAAAATTGCCGCAATACAAATGGTCTCTGGTATGGACCTTTCCCAGAATATGGAGCAGGCAAAAACATTAGTTGAACAAGCTGCTGCTGGTGGAGCGCAGTTAGTTCTACTGCCTGAATATTTCTGTTTGATGGGCGCTAAAGATAGTGACAAACTTTTAATAGCTGAGGCTGATGGAGCAGGACCGATTCAAGATCGCCTGGCCAGTTTTGCTCAAAAAAACGGTATCTGGTTAATTGGCGGGACTGTACCATTAAAAACCGCAGACCCTCATAAAGTCTGGAATAGTACTTTAGTCTTTAATCCTCAAGGCATGCGAATTGCCCGCTACGACAAAATTCATCTTTTCTCCTTTTCTGCCGAAAGCTCCAGTCACAAAGAAAACTACAATGAAGCCCTTACTATCAGCGCGGGAACTCAGCCCGTCATCGTTGAGTGCGACCTTCTAAAGGTAGGACTATCCATCTGCTATGACCTGCGTTTTCCTGAACTGTACCGCTTTATGTCCCGCCTTCCTGGCGGCATGGATTTAATCGTAGTACCTGCAGCTTTTACCTATACCACAGGCAAAGCCCACTGGGAATTATTGCTGCGTGCACGCGCAATTGAAAATCAATGCTATGTTCTGGCTGCAGCACAAGGTGGATTGCATGCCAATGGTCGACGTACATGGGGTCATAGTATGTTGGTAGACCCTTGGGGAGAAGTCATTTCACAGGCTCCAGATCAAGGAGAAGCAGTCTTGATAGGCGATATAGATTTAGAAAAAATCCGGACGGTGCGCCTAAGCTTACCCGCATTGTCTCATCGGGTATTGTGTTGAAATTCATAATATTCATCAAATAAATTAAGAGAATTGTGAGTTCTGATGAAAACAGATATTTTCTTATCACATCTATCCACAGCAGAGAATTTACTACTGATGCCTGCTGGCTTAGAGAGTGCACAACTACTTGCCCTCATCAAGCCATTGATGTCTCACCAAATTGATTTTGGTGATGCCTATTTTGAATACACCCGTTCCGAAAGCTGGAGCTTAGAAGAAGGTAAGGTTAAAGCAGGTAGTTTTTCAATAGACCAAGGGGTAGGAATTAGAGCTGTCTCAGGAGAAAAAACCGCTTTTGCCTATTCTGATGAAATCAGCAAAGCGGCTATAGCTGAAGCCGTACAGACTACCCGCGCTATCGCTGCTCAAGGTCAAGCACGCAACATAAAGCTGCCTGCAAGCACCAGGGTGCCAGCTGCACTGTATGAAGCTATCGATCCCATCAGCACTTTAGATTCACTCTCTAAAGTACGCTTGCTGGAAAAACTAGAGCAATTTGCCAGAACCGCAGATCCCCGCATCAAACAGGTCATGGCTTCACTTTCCGCCGAATATAGCGTAGTTCTCGTAGCCAGAACCGACGGAAAAATAGCCGCAGACATACGTCCGTTAGTGCGCGTCGGGATACAAGTAATTGCCGAACATAACGGTCGGCGAGAGGAAGGTTATTGCGGAGCTGGGGGGCGCTACGCAATAAACAAGTTTGACGAGCCGTTTCTTAAAAATATTGCGGCACAAGCCGTGCGATCAGCGCTCACTAATTTAGAGGCCAGAGCTGCACCAGCCGGGCCGATGACGGTCGTGCTAGGTCCAGGTTGGCCGGGTGTGTTACTGCATGAGGCCGTCGGACACGGCTTGGAGGGGGACCATATTCGTAAAAACTCGTCCACTTTTGCGGGACGCCTAGGTCAAAAAGTAGCGGCTAAAGGAGTGACTGTCATTGATGATGGCACCCTGGCGCATCGCAGAGGTTCGCTCAGCATAGACGACGAAGGCAATACAACTGAGCGCACCATTCTGATTGAAGACGGAATTCTTAAAGGGTTTATGCAGGACACTCAAAATGCAAGACTCATGAAAACTGTGACTACCGGAAATGCAAGAAGAGAAAGTTTTGCCCACTTACCGATGCCCCGCATGACCAATACTTATATGTTGGCTGGCACAGAAGACCCCGCTGAAATTATTGCTAGCCTAAAAGATGGTATTTATTGCAGTAATTTTGGAGGTGGTCAGGTTGACATCACGAATGGCAAATTTGTATTTAGTTGTACTGAGGCGTGGAAAGTTGAAAATGGCAAGTTACTTTACCCCGTAAAAGGAGCTACCTTAATTGGCAATGGTCCAGAGTCTTTAGGCCGTATTACCATGATTGGCAATGATCTAGAGTTGGATCAGGGAGTGGGTGTCTGCGGCAAGGAAGGACAAAGTGTGCCGGTAGGCGTAGGACAACCGACTCTAAAGATAGAAGGGCTTACTGTAGGAGGAACCGCGTAGGCAAGAAACCGCTAATGAGTTGCAGGATTTTTAAAATCTGGATACAGTTAAAAACAGTTATGAAAACTCACTTCTTTTATTTTTTTAGCAATTTTTATCTCAGCCGCCCGGCGGTTAGAGAAGCCAGTCTGCGCTAAAGCAAACTCATCTAACTGTATAAACCGCCGGGATCCTTAAGACACCGGCGGTTTTTTTATCTTTAATTCTTAAAAACAGGAGAGACCGCAATGCCCCAACAAACTGATGATTTACGAATAGCAGGAATTCACGAACTCTCTCCCCCCGCTCATCTGATCAGGGAATTTCCCTCTACAGCACAAGTATCCGAGATCGTTTCCCACTCACGTCAATCTATTCATCGTATTTTACATGGGCAAGATGATCGCATTTTAGTCATTATTGGCCCCTGCTCCATTCATGATCCCAAGGCCGCACTGGAGTATGCACAGCGTTTAGTCGTTGAGCGCCAACGCTATGGAGCCGATCTTGAAATTGTAATGCGCGTCTATTTTGAAAAACCCCGTACCACCGTGGGCTGGAAAGGGCTTATCAATGATCCCGATCTGGACAACAGCTTTAATATCAATAAAGGCTTACGACTAGCCCGTGAATTACTGCTTAACATTAATGAGCTTGGTCTGCCTGCCGCTACAGAGTTTTTAGACATGATCAGCCCTCAATACACTGCCGACTTTATAGCCTGGGGTGCCATTGGGGCCCGTACTACCGAAAGCCAAGTGCACAGAGAATTAGCCAGTGGCTTAAGTTGCCCGGTAGGCTTTAAAAACGGTACGGATGGAAACATAAAAATCGCCGTAGATGCCATTAAATCCGCCCAACACCCGCATAGTTTTTTATCTGTCACAAAAGGCGGCCATAGCGCGATTGTGACCACACGAGGTAACGAAGACTGCCATGTGATTCTACGAGGAGGAAAAACCCCCAACTATGACGCTATCAGCGTTCAGGCTGCCTCTGAAGAGATAGGAAAGGCCGGCTTGGCCCAGCGTCTGATGATTGACTGCTCCCATGCAAACAGCAACAAAAAACATGAAAACCAGATTTTAGTGGCAGCCGAAGTCGCCCAGCAGGTAGCCAAAGGCGATTCTCGTTTAATGGGAGTGATGGTTGAGAGTCATCTGCTGGCTGGCCGGCAGGATCTTATTCCCGGTAAACCCTTGGTATATGGGCAATCCTTAACCGATGCCTGTATTAATTGGGAAGACAGCCTTACGGTTCTTGAAACCTTGGCCCAAGGCGTTCGGCAACGGCGGTTAACGCTTGCAGCTACCCATTAGCCGCTCTGAGGGCTTCTTCACCCTACTGCATGCGCCCGGACCTTTATCTAAAACCTTTTCATGAATAATATATCGGGTAAATAATGGCCGAAAAAATAATTCTAAACAGGAGAAATATGCATGCCTAAATCTCTTGCTCTTGTAGGAGACTCGACAACTCACGGAGGGACCGTCATTAGTGGAGCCTCCCTTGCAAATATAAATGGTTCTCCCATTGCCCGCGTGGGCGATAAAGTATCCTGCCCTTTGTTTTACCCCAACCAAGAACCGCACGAGCAGCAAAGGGGTCACACGAGCAGCAAAGGGGTCACAGCAAAGGGGTCACAAACACAGCAAAGGGGTCAGGTCTTTCATTATGATATTCTCACCTCCTCTCTCCCGCTGATATAGC
>JAIBAO010000051.1 GCA_019695155.1 Burkholderiaceae bacterium
TATAGCTACCGCTAGTGTGAGTCGTTTCGTTAACTCTTCCCAACGGTGCCAGCTGCAAAAGTTGGCTAATTGATCTGTACCCATAATCCAGAACCAGTTCTGCTTTCCGTGAATCTGCTCCAAAGCATCCAGCGTCTCAATAGTATAAGTAGGCCCACTTCGCTGAGTTTCAATCTCATCTATTTCTGCCCAGGGGCCCAGAAATTCTAAGGCTAGTTTTAACATTGCAAGCCGATGTCTAGCGGGCGTAAGGCTACGTCGTTTCTGCCAGGTATTGCCTGCTGGGATGAGGCGTACACTACTTAAATGAAGCTGTTCATAAGCTGCGCGGGCTAAAGCCAGGTGAGCATTATGAACAGGATCAAAACTTCCGCCTAGCAAGCCTATCTTTTGCAATATAAGAGTCAATTAAACCCAATCACGTGCGACTAAAAAATCACTGTAAAGTTGTGCTTCTGGTGAGCCGACTGCAGGAGTGTACTGATAGCGCCAGCTAGCAGTAGGTGGCATGCTGCATAAAATAGATTCTGTTCGGCCTTCGGATTGCAAACCAAACAGCGTTCCTCTATCCCAAACTAAATTAAATTCTACATAGCGACCACGACGGTACGCTTGAAAGCTGCGTTCCGTTTCTCCGAAAGTATCGTTCATATGCCGCTGAACAATCGGAAGATAGGCCACTAAAAAAGCGTCGCCTACAGCGCGCGTCATGGCAAAACTGCCTTCAAACCCTAGCTCCAAAAAATCATCATAAAAAATTCCGCCAATACCGCGAGGTTCTTGGCGGTGCTTTAAATAAAAATATTCATCACACCATTTTTTAAAGCGCGGATATTTATCTTCTCCAAAAGGAGTTAATGCATCTTTACAAGTTTGGTGAAAATGTCGGGCATCTTCAGCAAAACCATAGTAAGGAGTCAGATCCATTCCCCCTCCAAACCAACTGACACTTTGTTGCTGGGGTTCGGTTGAGTGTGCTGTGAAGCAGCGTACATTTAGATGAACGGTAGGAACATAAGGATTACGGGGATGAATCACTAAGGAAACTCCCGTTGCTGTAAAAGGTCGGCCTGCCAAGTCAGGGCGATGCTGTGTAGCGGCAGTGGGTAATGCAGACCCCCGTACATCTGAAAAAAGCACGCCTGCACGTTCAAAAACCGCAGCATTTTCCAAAACACAAGAAACCCCGCCGCCTTGCAGCTTTTCGTGCGAGGGGCGCTGCCAGGCGTCTCTGATGAAGCGAGTGGTAGGGTCCAGCGCTTCTAAGCCGCTAACAATCCGCGCCTGTAAGTCGCTCAAATAAGTGTGTACTGCAGTAGTTTGTGAGGAGGAATTATTTTGATTGAGCATAATATCCATCAGCGCTTTCAGCTAGAAATACTTGAAAAGAACTATCAAAATTAGGCTTGAATTTGTTTATCACTTCCCGTCTGGGATAGCTCTGTCTTCGCAATGAGCAGTGTCCAATTAGAAAGAAACCCGCTGTTGATTCATCCCTAGTTATCCGCTGCATTATTAGATTTTTCTTTTAGTGATATACGACACAAGCTAGGTTATTATTAGCTTATTTTAAATCACATAGCAGAGGGTTTTTGATGAGAGGAAATTTTGCAGCGATTGTATTAGTGCTAGTAGGAATATTTTTCTTACTGACTAATTTAGGATACGTCAATATTAGTTTAATGCAGATATTGAAAACCTGGTGGCCCGTGATTTTAATAGCAGTAGGAATAAGCATGTTTGTAATGCCCGACTCCCATAAAAAATAATAGGGATAAACACTGTTGGCAGGGAAAAAAATTTATAACACACGAGTCCAGTTTTGACTTTTTAACAAGGTCTATGTCTTTTTGCCCTTACTGAAAGGCAGTCCATCCTCTGCTAGGTTAGCATCCTAACACAGGTGGCAAATAAAAGACTCCTAGGTAAAAAACGCCTTTACTTTATCGGCCCAGCTTTTTTCTTGAGGAGAGTGTTTTTCTCCTCCTTTTTTCAAAGATTCATCAAGCTCTTTTAGCAATTTACGCTGGTGCTCAGTGAGTTTGACGGGGGTTTCAATTTGTATATGGCAGTAAAGATCGCCTGCGTATCCGGAACGTACCCCTTTAATCCCTTTACCACGTAAACGGAAAGTCTTGCTGGACTGAGTGCCCTCGGGAATAGTAATACTAGCTTTCCCACCAATAGTGGGGACTTCAATTTCCCCACCTAGAGCCGCTTGCGTAAAGCTGACAGGTACTTCGCAATGTAAATCATCGCCTTCCCGCTGAAATACACTGTGCTCCTTGACGTGAATTTCTACATACAAATCCCCTGGCGGGCCGCCATTAATGCCGGGCTCTCCATTACCGCTAGAACGGATACGCATGCCTTCGTCTATTCCGGCAGGAATTTTAACTTCCAGGGTTTTGCTGCGTTTAATTTTGCCCAGACCATCACATTTAGTGCAAGGCTCAGGAATGATTTTTCCCGTACCATGACAACGGGGGCAGGTTTGCTGAATGCTAAAAAAGCCTTGCTGCATGCGCACCTGACCATTGCCACCACAAGTAGGGCAGGTGGTGGGTTTGGTTCCCGGTTTGGCTCCCGAACCATGGCAGGTGTCACATTCGTCCCAGCCAGGAACTTTGATCGTTTTCTCAACGCCTGAGGCCGCTTCTTCCAAGGTGATTTCCATGCTGTATTTAAGGTCTGCACCTTTATAAACTTGTGGCCCTCCCCGGTGCCCGCTGCGTTGGCCAAATATTTCATCAAATATGCCACCGAACGCTTCGCCAAATCCTCCCATTCCCTCGCTACCTCCCATGCCGCGATTAGGGTCTACACCCGCATGACCATAACGGTCATAGGCAGCGCGTTTATCAGCATCGGAGAGCATTTCGTAGGCCTCTTTGGCTTCCTTGAATTTAGTCTCTGCAGATTTATCATCCGGATTACGATCCGGGTGATATTTCATGGCGAGCTTGCGGTATGCTTTTTTAATTTCTTCTTCAGAGGCGTTTTTTGCTACGCCTAAAATTTCGTAAAAATCACGCTTGGCCATCTCGCACCATGAATAAAATAGTCAGTTAATCTTGAGTAAACGAAAACGCCGGGCTGCATTTTTACGCAGCCCGGCGATAAGTTAGCTATTGCTAAGGTCAGCTGCGTTTAACTTCCTTAAAATCAGCATCTACAACATCATCATTTTTGGTGTTAGCCGTAGAAGAGGCTTGTCCCCCTTCAGCTGCTCCAGAGGCTGCCTGTTGCGCTTGCATATCGGCATACATTTTCTCGCCAAGTTTTTGTGAAGCTGTGCCTAAAGCCGTGGTTTTAGCTTCAATTTGAGCTTTATCACCTCCGCGCGTAGCTTCTTCAAGTTCTTTGATTGCAGCTTCAATCGCTTCTTTTTCACCAGCTTCTAGTTTATCGCCATGCTCAGTCAAGGCTTTACGGGTACTATGAACCAAAGCATCGGCTTGATTACGTGCATCGGCTAGTTCACGCAAGCGTTTGTCTTCAGCTGCATTGGCTTCTGCGTCCTTAACCATAGCCTGAATTTCTTCCTCGGTCAGGCCACTATTGGCTTTGATAGTAATTTTGTTTTCTTTTCCACTCGCCTTGTCTTTAGCCCCTACATGCAAAATACCATTGGCATCGATATCAAACGTCACTTCAATCTGTGGCAGACCCCGAGGAGCTGGCGGAATGCCCTCTAAATTAAATTCCCCTAGCAATTTATTGCCAGAAGCCATTTCTCGCTCACCTTGGTAAACTTTGATCGTTACCGCCGGTTGATTGTCATCTGCCGTGGAAAAAACCTGACTAAACTTAGTAGGAATAGTCGTATTTTTACTGATCATTTTAGTCATCACTCCACCCAAGGTTTCTATTCCTAGAGATAGAGGGGTGACATCAAGAAGCAAAACGTCTTTACGTTCGCCGGATAATACGGCACCCTGGATGGCAGCACCGACGGCTACTGCTTCGTCAGGATTGACATCGCGACGGGGATCTTTGCCAAAAAACTCTTTCACTTTTTCCATTACCTTGGGCATGCGGGTCATCCCACCTACCAAAATAATGTCGTGAATATCGCTCACTTTCACCCCTGCATCTTTGATGGCGATACGGCAGGGTTCAATCGTTTTTTCAATCAGATCTTCAACCAATGACTCTAGCTTCGCGCGGGTGATCTTCATATTTAAATGCTCAGGCCCCGCCGCTCCCATTGTGATATAGGGAAGGTTTAGTTCTGTCTGTTGTGTGCTAGAGAGTTCAATCTTGGCTTTTTCAGCGGCTTCTTTTAAGCGCTGCAAGGCCAGAACATCTTTGGATAAGTCTACCCCTCTGTCTTTTTTGAATTCCGCAATAATGTAGTCAATAATGCGTTGGTCAAAATCTTCCCCTCCTAAAAAGGTATCCCCATTCGTGGAGAGCACTTCAAATTGCTTTTCGCCTTCAACATCAGCGATTTCAATGATGGAGATATCGAAGGTACCGCCACCTAAGTCATAAACCGCGATTTTGCGATCGCCTTTTTCATTTTTATCCAGACCAAATGCTAAAGCCGCAGCAGTAGGCTCATTAATGATCCGCTTCACATCGAGGCCGGCAATACGCCCCGCATCTTTAGTGGCTTGGCGCTGTGCGTCGTTAAAGTAAGCGGGTACCGTAATCACCGCTTCGGTAACCGGTTCACCCAGATAGTCTTCAGCGGTTTTTTTCATTTTGCGCAGTACTTCAGCGCTAATTTGAGGGGGAGCAAATTTCTCACCGCGCACCCCTACCCAAGCGTCGCCGTTATCTGCTTGCACAATAGAGTAGGGCATTAACCCAATATCTTTTTGAACCTCTTTCTCGCTGTATTTGCGTCCGATTAAGCGCTTTACCGCAAACAAAGTGTTTTTTGGGTTAGTGACGGATTGCCTTTTAGCTGGGGCGCCTACCAGAATCTCGCCGTCTTCCATATAAGCGATAATCGACGGGGTTGTGCGTGCGCCCTCACTGTTTTCAATCACCTTAGGCTGACCACCCTCCATTACTGCAACGCAACTATTCGTGGTGCCTAGATCAATACCAATTATTTTTCCCATGATTTTTTCCTAATAAACAGGATTAAGTTATTTTTAAACTGTGGATAATTTTCTTGAATTCAAGCCAAAACTAAATTTACTCAGGCTTTACGCCAGAAGAGACGCTTACCAAAGCCGGCCGGATTACACGCTCAGCAATCATGGCACCTTTTTGCAAAGTACTGACCACTGCCTGAGCGGGTAATTCACTGGCTACCATTGAAATACCCTGATGCAGATGCGGATCAAATTTATCTCCAGCGGCTGGGGCGATTTCTTTTAAATGATTTTTTTCAAATGCGGCGTTCAACTGTTTTAAAGTGGCAGCCACTCCCTCACGTAAAGCATTAGGACTACTATTTTGATCCGCCAAAGCGAGTTCTAAACTGTCTTTGACCGGAATTAAAGCTTCTGCAAAACTTTCTATCCCAAATTTATGCGCTTTTGAAACATCTTCCGCAGCCCGACGCCTTACATTCTCCAGTTCAGCTTTGCTGCGTAGCAGCGCATCATAATGCTCAGCTACTTTATTTTGCAAAGCTTGGATTTCCTGATGTAGAGTGCTTAGATTATCCGGCCGGGTTTCTTGGGCTGGTAAAACCTCTTCTGAGAATTTCTCCATTTTTGCTATCTTGTCGGGTTCTGGCAAAGTAGTAGCAGAATTAGTGGAATGAGGGTCGGCAGAGGTAAAAGAAGAGTTCGAATTATTGCTCATAGTGCAACAGTATTTTCAACAGGTTGTGGAGACATAAATCGCTTTAAGACTTGCCAGATGTGGCTGCAGCCGCGAATTTCAAGACATACTTTATCTTTTATTCTTTTATATTTTTTAAGAAAAGCGCAAGGTTATCTGGAGAGGAATAGAAGCGACTTTTCAGAAATTTTAAACCTTAATAAACCTTTTCTAAACTAGAAAAATCCAAACCTTCAATCTCTTCTTTATTTTATCCTTTACCTACCAAAAATTTTTATTATTTTGAGCCGGTTTTCAGTGGTAAATAATGAACATTTAAACATTTCCAAAAAACATGACAGCAGAAATCGAATATGAAAGGCTTTTTGAACTGATCAGTCAAACTCATGCTGGAAAATCAGCTCAGATGTTTGGTAAAAAATGCCTTAAGGTAAATGGCAAAGCTGTAATAGTTCTTTTCAAAGATTGCCTCGTGTTTAAGCTTCCTGAACCTTATCGTAAGAAAGCACTTTCTTTATCGGAGAGCGTATTATGGGATCCCTCAGGAAAGAATCGTCCCATGAAGGAATGGGTACAGGTCTGTCTCAAGCATAGGGAAAAGTTCAATGATCTAGCCTTGGCGGCAGCAAATTACATGAGTTAAGGCTTGCTAACTATAGACAGTAAGAGAGGGAATAACGTATCTATCTAGACTCTTAGCTACAGTCCATTTTACAAGTTTTGCTAATTCAAAATTTGATCTCACTACTTTAGGATGAACTTATCAACAAACAGAAAGACTCCTTATTATTAGCTACGTGGCATACTCAATAGGTGACTAATGGTTATGCGTCACTTTTTGATAAGGGATATAGGGAGGTTCTCAGCAAACGGCCGCCAAAAGGCCAGCGATTGTGCAGCTAGTAGAGTCTAACGATCGATGGATAAGAAGCAACTGAAATGGTTGGCATTAGGAATTTTGCAAGATATTAAGAGAAGAGTCTTTGCAGCCAACCGGTCTAGTTTGTTCCTATCGCTTGTGAGGGATTCTGAAAGACATCATTTATAAAGGGTACTTTTATGTCTACAAACTCTATTCAGCTTCATCGCATTATGCGTTCCACACCAGAGCGTATCTATCGGGCTTTTTTAGATGCTGATGCATGGGTCAAATGGCTGCCTCCCCATGGATTTACCGCTAAGGTTCATTTTTTGGAACCTAAAGTAGGGGGGAGGTACAGGATGTCGTTCACCAATTTCAGTACGGGGCATAGTCATTTGTTTGGCGGCGAATATCTTGAGCTTCTGGTCAATCAAAAGTTGTGTTATACAGCAATGTTTGAGGATCCAAACCTATCAGGCAAGATGCAAACTACCGTTACACTCAAGGCGGTTTCTTGTGGTGTAGAGCTGAAGATCTTGCAAGAAGGGATTCCCAGCCTTATTCCAACTGAGGCCTGTTATCTCGGTTGGCAGGAATCTCTTCAATTGCTCACACAGCTGGTCGAGGCAGAGGGTCGCGAATAAATTCAGCGATTAAGTATTACTACCCCTAAATCATGGGTATTTCGATATGGTTTTGTCGGGTGCTATGCTTTTTATGAGTCGATGGATGCACAATAAGCTTGCTAGAGTCTTTCCGTAAAACTGCCTTTTACCCTAGAGGCTCCAATTCAGATGTTCAAGTAAGACAAACTGCCGGGCTTTCTGTCTACTATATTTTTGGGAAGTCGTGATGAGGGTTTCTGCGCAGATGCTGCGAATTCAACTCAGACCTGTAGCTGCGTTTTATACTAAAGTCCAAACCTTTCTGTCTATAAAGTAAGATTTATTAAAAGGTGATAGATATGAAGAAATGGACGCTTACAGGCTTATTAGTTTTGTTTTTTGGTTTTGGCTGCTTTGCTCGGCAGAAGGTCGATACATTAACAGGCTGCATTTCAGAACTTGAATATGAAGTCTACAATACAGTTGGAATCACGAATTTTCAAAATACAACTAGAGCCGAACCCGTGTCGGATTATGTACAGGCTCAATTAGAGGGCCTCTCTTCCGAAACTGTTGCTGATTTTAGGCAGAAAAACCGCAGTAGCTATGTTTTGAGTTGTCTCAGTAGAGAAGCAGGTAAGACTACTCAGCTCCCACAATCTACTAATGAAAATGCGAGTATAAGCTTTTCCCGAACTGGGTTTAACCGTGATAAAGACGAGGCCCTCCTTTATATCTTGCAGTCCGGGAATCACTGTGAGGCTCAATTTTTATTGCTAAAGAAGAACGTTGGTACGTGGAAAGTTGTGAAAAGAGTGACCACGCTTGTTTGCTAAATTTCTTTCTCTGGACTTTCTTGATAAGCTTTCCCAGCGTCGAAGATGAGCAAGCTTCTTCCATTTGGGGAGTTTATGAAAACTTCTCTTATTCTCTTTTGTTTGTCTATTCAAAGCAGCTATTCTGAAAATTTGGAAATCCCTGCTACGCAAGCAGCCTTCGATACTGTGCAGTTTTATAGGGCTAATGGTATGAACTGGTGCGTCAAGATCTATGCCAAAGATCAAGACGTACATATTTGCTCACTCGACCCAGACATAATAGATCTAATAACGCTGGCACGCGCCGATACTGAGACATACTACGGCGACGTTGTTCGAGAGGGCTATATCATTGAAACGGAGTAGGGACTAAAGGGTATAAAGCGAGGGCTTAGAGAGTGGGGCTTCTCCTCCAGCCTCGCTCTTTTTACATCAGGGGCCCTATTCTGGGTGCCCGAGGCGAGTCATTACAGAACCCAGTCCGAACCTCAATGACGCCTAGTATTCCGCTCTTTAAACTTTCTGTGCTTTCCAAGCTGCTGGGATTACTACAGGGTTGATAGTAGAGGCAAGCAGATACTTACAGAGGCAGAGAGTTTGTATAAAACCTGATTGAAAAACAGTTTGTTTCCGTCTTTTAAAAAATAGTATTGTAGAGGCCTAAACTGCTGCAACAATATGCGAGTGTAGGGTTTGTGCGGTTTAAGTGCAGCGATGCATTACATTGAAGTAATTCTGTGAAATATTCGAGTTGTATGAAAAGCCAGTTAATCAGCTTGACTTTAATAGTTTTAAGACTGCAAGACTATAAATTTTAGAAGCTTTGCTAGGTATTTGATGGAGTGGTTAATCAGGCTTTTAAAAGTAGTTTCGCGTTCAACGATTTTTACTTTAGTTTTAAGGGAAAGGAGTCTGTCATGCTGCGATTCGATATTCCACCGGTATGGTCTAACGTTATCCGCTGGGAGGCATTTTTAACAAGCCTTATCTGCGCTTTTTCGTTATTTTTCACTCCTTGGCTCATGTTATTGTTACTTGTGCAAGGAGCGGTACGGGGGTTTCTAGGCCATTATCGTTGCCCCTCACACATTTTATGGAAAAAGCTGTTTACCCGGTTTCACTGGCAGGGAAAAACGGAAAATGCAGGGGCAAAAATGTTTGCAAATAAAGTACTTTTTCTCGCTAGTAGTGTTTGTCTTGCTCTGTTTGTCGCAGGAAGCAAACTCTGGATAGTTCCTTGCATCGTGTTAATAATTTTTTCCACTGCAGAATGGTTGTTTTCTTTTTGTGCGGCCTGTTGGGTGTATTCGGCTTGGTATCGAGTTTTTCCTCCTGCAAATTCTTAAATACACCTAGCTAAGCACAAGTATTAGAAAATCTGCGTGAGCCACTTTGTAATACGGGTGATGCACTTCTTTCTTTAGGTTGAGTCAAGATGCAATAGAATACAAATTCCAAGGAGTGTTGCAGCGAACTTTTTATCTTTTGTTCGTCAGGCCTGGATGCTTCTTAACGACGCTTATCTGAGCAAAATTTGACTAGATGGGCGGCATGTCAGAAATTTACTTAACAGAACAACTCGGAATGATTCCTCCTCTTCGGCTTTCTGGTCTTGAACCGCTCGGGATTGATAAAAATACCCTGTTTGTAAATGTGGGCGAGCGGACTAACGTCACCGGTTCCAAAGCCTTTGCCCGAATGATTCTTAATGGTCAGTATGAGCAGGCCCTGGCGGTGGCGCGTCAGCAGGTAGAAAATGGGGCGCAGATTATTGATGTGAACATGGATGAAGCCATGTTAGACAGTAAGGCTGCAATGCAGCGGTTTTTGAACATGGTTGCTGGGGAACCGGATATTGCCCGGGTACCCATCATGATTGATTCCAGTAAATGGGACGTCATTGAAGCAGGGCTTAAATGCGTTCAGGGTAAATCGATCGTAAATTCCATTAGTCTGAAGGAAGGGGAGGTGGAGTTTTTACGCCAGGCCAAGCTGTGCAAGCGTTATGGCGCTGCTGTGATTGTGATGGCCTTTGATGAGGCAGGGCAGGCAGATACTTGCAAGCGCAAAATTGAGATTTGTGCGCGGGCTTATAAACTCTTGACGCAAACTATTCACTTTCCTCCAGAGGATATTATTTTTGATCCCAATGTCTTTGCTATCGCCACAGGTATAGAAGAGCACAATAACTATGCGGTAGATTTTATTGAAGCCACGCGCTGGATTACTCAAAATTTGCCAGGTGCAAAAGTAAGTGGCGGTGTAAGTAACGTAAGTTTTAGTTTTCGTGGTAATGATGCTGTACGCGAAGCTATTCATACAGTGTTTTTGTATCACGCTATTAAAAACGGCATGACTATGGGAATTGTCAATGCCGGTCAGTTAGGGGTGTACGAGAATATCGAGCCTGAACTACGTCAACGGGTCGAAGATGTGGTGCTTAACTTGAGACCCGATGCTGCAGAGCGTTTGATTGAAATAGCCGAGCGCCACAAAACCGGCGGGCTTAAGCGTGAAGAAAACCTTCAATGGCGCAATCAGGATGTACAGGGCCGTTTGAGCTATGCCTTGATACACGGTGTAACAGAATTTATTGAAGAAGATACGGAAGAAGCCCGGCTAGCGGTTGCTGCGCGCGAAGGAAGGCCGATTGAAGTCATAGAAGGGCCCTTGATGGCGGGAATGAATGCCGTTGGGGATTTATTTGCGCAAGGAAAAATGTTTTTACCGCAGGTGGTGAAAAGTGCGCGGGTCATGAAACAGGCCGTTGCTCACTTGATTCCTTTTATAGAGCAGGAAAAAAAGAAGGCAATGGCGGCCGGGGGTGAAGTTCGCGCCAAAGGAAAAATTCTGATCGCTACCGTTAAAGGGGATGTACATGATATTGGTAAAAATATCGTCACTGTTGTGCTTCAATGCAATAACTTTGAGGTGATCAATTTGGGGGTAATGGTTCCTTGCCATGAAATTTTGGCGCGGGCTAAAGCCGAAGCAGTCGATATCGTAGGTTTATCTGGTCTTATTACCCCTTCTTTGGAAGAAATGGCTTATGTAGCTAGTGAAATGCAGCGTGATGAGTATTTTCGTCTAAAAAAGATCCCTTTGTTGATTGGAGGTGCAACCACTTCACGGGTGCATACCGCTGTAAAGATTGCGCCGCATTATGAAGGTCCGGTCGTTTACGTACCTGATGCTTCTCGTAGTGTGGGAGTCTGTACCAGTTTGCTGTCTGATCAGACCCAGATTTTTTTGGATGAGCTGCGTGCTGAATATGAAAAGGTCCGTCAGACCCATGCCAATAAAAAAGCGCAGACGCTTCTGCCAATTCTGCAGGCACGCGCCAATAAGCTGCGACTTGATTGGACCGGTTATCTTCCTGCGAAACCGAAGTTTTTAGGGCACCGTAATTTTAAAAATTATGATCTTGCTAAGTTAGCGGCGTATATTGATTGGCAGCCGTTTTTTCAAACCTGGGATTTGCATGGATCTTTTCCAGCCATTTTGCAAGATGAAGTGGTGGGGCCAGCAGCCCGTCGGCTTTTTGAGGATGCAAAGCAGATGCTGGAGCGCATCATCAGCGGTCGTTGGTTAACAGCTAACGCGGTTGTAGGCTTTTATCCCGCAAACTCCATTAATGACGATGATATTGAGGTTTATACGGACGATAGCCGCAACGAAGTATTGTTTGTTTACCGCAACTTACGCCAACAGACCAGCAAGCGCGAAGGAGTGAACAATAAGTGTTTGGCCGACTTTATTGCACCTAAAACTACAGGTATGGCTGACTATATTGGCATGTTTGCGCTGACTACTGGCTTGGGAATTGAAAAAAAAGAACAAGACTTTGCGAAGATACAAGATGATTATTCCAGCATTATGCTCAAAGCTTTGGCTGACCGTTTTGCAGAGGCATTTGCTGAAAATTTGCACGAACGTGTGCGCAAGGATTTATGGGGATATGCGGCTCAGGAGTCGCTTACTACAGAACAGTTACTCAAAGAACAGTATCAAGGAATTCGACCTGCCCCGGGTTACCCAGCCTGTCCAGAGCATACAATCAAGAAAACTCTTTTTGATGTCTTGGGGCCTCAGGAAATTGGCATGAGCTTGACGCAGTCTCTAGCGATGTCACCCGCTGCTAGTGTGTGCGGTTTTTACTTTAGTCACCCTCGTTCTCAATATTTTAATATTGGCAAAATTGGGGAAGATCAGTTTGAAGACTATTTACAACGTAGTGCAAGAGACCCGGCAGAGCTTAAACAAGCTTTGATGCCAGCCCTTTCATAAATGAATTTCTAGCTGGTAAAGCGGATGTTGACTGGCCTGATATTTACGTTCGTGTAGAGAAATGGGCTGTACTGGTGTAATTGGCACAATCGGAGGCGGTGGGTATCCCGCTACTTTTAAGGCCACTGCAAGTTCATGCATAAATATTTGCCAGTTACTGCGTACTTGCAGCCGCCCTCCCAGCGCTAATACTGCCGTAAAGGCAGGATGAGCATACCAACGCCGCTGCACCTGCTCAGCTTTAGGCCAAGGGTTAGGATAAAACCAGGTATGCTGCGAAAGTTTGATCTGATCTGATGCCAGCAAACGCCACAGATCTGTGACATCTGCCCTGAGCAGCATGGCATTTTCAGGCAAGCTAGGTGCTTTTGCTAAGCGATGGGCTGACTGATCTACTCCTACAACAAACGAGTTTGTATGCTGTTGCGCCAGATAGCGGGTGGAGTCGCCACTACCACAGCCTGCATCGAGAATGAGAGGGGACTTACCTTTCCAGATAGCCAGCATTGTTTTGTAGGCGGCACAGGTATGCAGTGCCAAAGGTTTAAGAAAAGCATGTTTAAAATGCCGTGCCACAATTTCTTCTAAGCGAGGATGAACACCGGTTTGTGTAGAAACTACGGCTGGCGAATCGATAAGCCTTAAAGCAGGCGATATAGCAGTTAAACTCCCCATGTCACCTCAACTTTTTTCTTGCTGGCGGCGCGTAACATATCCAATAAAGGAAACGCTCTTTGGGCAAAACCTACCACTTCTTCTGTTTTAGAGGCAGGAGAGTCTTGCTCTTCTTTTGTGGGTGGGACAGCTGCATCTTTTATAGCGAGCTGTAATGCGGCAAGCGCAGCAGGCACTTGTTCGCGGGTGATAATGCCTTGCTCGCTCATTTCCTTACCGATGGCTTTCAGCACCTTTTGAGCATGCTCGCGCAGCATATAAAACTCGCCCGCAGCCGGGGAGCGAAAAATGATTAGGCGTCTCAATTTAGAACCTTTCATATCATTAAAATAAGATCGAACGTTAACAATTCAACAGACCCTGAAGAATGGAAATATCATTTAAGCCGGTTACTACTATCCGCTCGTAAACCGATGGTTACAAAAAACATGAGAACCCTTCTAACCGCATTATTTGGCTGCCTGCTAATGGCGTGCACACCTGCCTTGAACTGGCGAGAGTTGCCTGCTGCCGATGGGCATCTGCGAGCGCTTTTTCCTGCTAAACCTGTAACAGTAACCCGTCAGTGGAGATTAGAGGAAACTACGCGGCCTATGACCTTGACCGCGGCTAGAATAGACGGCGCTCAGTTTGCAGCAGGGTATGTTCCTGTAAATGGTACCCAAGGGCAAAGTATAGCTAGAGCGTGGGCACAAGCCATGCTTGCAAATATTCAGGCCAAGCCTGAAGCGAAAAAGCATTTCATACCCATTGTTGTGCCAGGAGCTGTAGGGGCTTTTGAGATGGTTGCCAGCGGAACGGTAGAAAATGTTCCTGGCCGAATTCATGCGCAATTTGCATGGCAAGCAGATGCGGTATTGGCCACGATTGCTGTAGGTCCTAGCAATGTTTTGAAAGCTGAAGATGCAGAGACTTTCGCAAAATCAATGAAGCTGCAGTGAAGTAGATTCAAGAGGAAGGAGGTAAAAGCACCCACATCCGCCCGTTATCATTTTTAGTTTTGGCGGCCATTTCTAAAGCATGTTGGCCAAAGCCCCAAAAATAATCAGCTCGTACTGCTCCCTTAATAGCACCGCCGGTATCTTGTGCAAAGACTAGCCGTCTGTACTGTACATCAGAAACCGGGCTTTTAAAGTCTATCCATACCGGAGCCGCCAAGGGAATAGATTTGGGATCTACAGCAATACTGCGCATAGGTACCAGCGGTTGGCCTGCGGCTCCCCGAGGCCCTACCGTTAAGTCCGGGATTGGTTCCCATCTGAAAAATACCACCTGCGGGTTGCTAAAAATCATTTCATTTACTTTTGCGGGAGGGTTACTACGTGCCCACCTGCGGATGTCTAACATCGAAGGGTTGTTGTCTATGCCTTTTTCCCGGAACCACTGTCCTAAAGGGCGAAAGGGATGGCCATTATGCTCTGCATAATTCAGCCGAATACCGGTGCCGTTCGGAAGCATGACTCTACCGGAGCCTTGTATTTCAATGAGCACCACATCCATGGGGTCATCTACCCAGACAATTTCCCGACCCGACATAGAGCGCTGCCCCTCTCCACTCGCCATTTGAGCACGACTCCAATAGGGTAGTAGCTGATCGCCTACTTTGCGGGCACGGCTAAAACTGTTGGAACCGAGCTTAACAGTCGTATTTACTAAATCAATAGGCTTGTTATAAAGCGGAAAAATGTAGGGGTTCCGGAAAGTGCGTGAGCCCCGCAGTACGGGTTCGTAATACCCCGTAATAGTTCCGGTCTGTTTACCGTCTTTAAACTCTACCCGGTGGGGCCGTAGTGTTTTTAGTAAAGCTCGCAAACCCGACTGATCTTTAGGGGAAAGGTTAAGCAATTGATTACAGGTGCCTTGCCATGTCTCTTGTTTGCTTAAGTAATTGCAGGATAGTCGAAAAGTTTTCAGTACATCATCTAATGGATCAGTCTCAAAATCTATTAACTCTTTCCAGTCAACAGGGACGAGGCGACCTGCATCCGTTTCAATAATCGGCCCTGGATTCTGGGCGGGAAGCGCAGCCGGAGTGACGGTTTTGCTCGGCGCTGTGGCAGGAGTAGGAGAGGGCGGAGTCACACACCCATTCAAAACTACAAGACTAGCGGCTAAGCTAAACAGGCTAAACCTTGAACACCGGCGCTGCTGTATAGATTTTAAAAACGAAAATTCCATTGGGCTATTGATCAGTAAAGCTTAGGTAGAAAGATAGACTTCAACACGGCGGTTTTTAGCTGCCCGCTTTTCATCAGCGGGTTTGCTGGCCCCGGCTCCACTAACGATAACACTTTCAGCATTTGCTCCTAGTTTTATCAGTAAAGCTTTTACGCTGTTGGCGCGCGCTTCACTTAAAAGCTGATTGTATTGTGCCTTTCCCAAAGCATCAGTATGCCCCTCTATATTGATTTTCCCCCCAGATGCTTGAGCAGCCTTAAGCACTGCTTTAAGCTTACTGCGCTCGTTTGCGGCAACTTGTGGGCGAGCACTTCCCGTTGCAAAGTAAAGAGTAAGTTGAGTTAGCTCGGTTTTAGGTGCAGGTGCAGGTGCAGGTGCAGGTGCAGGTGCAGGTGCAGGTGCAGGTGCAGGTGCAGGTGCAGGTGCAGGTGCAGGTGCAGGTGCAGGTGCAGGTGCAGGTGCAGGTGCAGGTGCAGGTGCA
>JAIBAO010000068.1 GCA_019695155.1 Burkholderiaceae bacterium
CACACGTTTGATCATAAATAAGAATGGTGCAGCCAGGTACCTCACGCAACTGTTTTTGTATCGTTTCAAATTCGTCGCGGTGATGCACGGTAACCCCCGGCGCTAGAGGAATATCGCTTTGATATTTCTCTGGCTCATCTGTCACAATCACAATCTGTTTAGCCCCTTCGGCATGCATTTGCATGGTAAGACGCGAAACGTCTAGCTGCCCATCTACCGGCTGTCCACCCGTCATAGCCACTGCATCGTTGAACAAGATCTTGTAAGTAATATTGACTCCAGCAGCAATACTGGCACGAATCGCCAACAAACCGCTATGAAAATAAGTCCCGTCTCCAACGTTGGCGAAAATATGTTTTTCATCCGTAAATGGTGCTTGCCCAATCCAGGGTACTCCCTCGCCTCCCATTTGGGTGAAGGTTTCTGTACGGCGATCCATCCAGACCACCATATAGTGACAGCCTATTCCCGCCACCGCGCGCGAGCCTTCAGGCACCCGTGTACTGGTGTTGTGAGGGCAACCGGAGCAAAAGAAGGGTTTACGTTCCGTTTGAACACGCGGTTTGGCAAGAGATTTTTCTTTTGCTTGAATAATGGCTAAACGGGCTTGAATCCTAGCTTTCACCTCTGCAGTTAATTCAATAGCCAGTTCAGCTTTAAGCAATCGTGCCGCAATCGCTTTGGCAATCAGCGCAGGAGATAATTCATAATGGGCTGGCAATAACCACTCGCCATGCGGCATGGCCCACTCTCCTTTTTCATCAAATTTTCCGATAACTCGTGGCCTTTGCCCATCCGGGAAGTTATAGAGCTCTTCTTTGATTTGATATTCGATTAACTGACGCTTTTCTTCCACCACCAGAATTTCTTGCAAACCGCGCGCAAACTGCTGGATACCTTGGCTTTCCAGCGGCCACACCATGCCTACCTTAAAGAGGCGTAAACCAATTTGTGCACAGGTCCGCTCATCCAAGCCTAGATCTTCTAGAGCCTGACGGGTATCCAGATAGGCTTTCCCCCCCGAAACAATTCCCAGTCGGGCATGGGCAGAATCAAATACCGTGTAATTCAGCTTGTTGGCACGCGCATAAGCCAAGGCTGCATAGGCCTTGAAATCCAGCAAACGGGCTTCTTGCTCCAAAGGGGTATCAGGCCAGCGGATATTCAAGCCCCCCGCAGGTAACTCAAAGTCACTGGGGATAAGCGGCTGAACCCGCATGGGATCGAGCATCACCGAAGCACTGGCTTCCACAATATCGGTCACCACTTTAAAACCGACCCACACTCCTGCATAACGGCTCATGGCATACGCGTGAATACCCAAGTCAAGATATTCTTGCACACTGGCCGGAAACATGACGGGAATCATGCAGGCTTTCAGAATATGGTCAGACTGGTGCGGCAAAGTGGAGGACTTTGCAGAATGATCATCCCCCGCCAGAACAATCACCCCTCCGTGTTTGGAGGTTCCGGCAGCATTGGCGTGTTTAAAGACATCCCCACAGCGATCCACGCCCGGACCCTTGCCATACCACATACCAAATACACCGTCATAACGAGCGCCGGGATACATATTAAGCTGCTGCGTACCCCAGATGCTGGTTGCGGCAAGATCCTCATTCAAACCAGGCTGAAAATGAATATGACTCGCTTGAAGAGCCTTTTTAGCTTTCCAGGCCTGCTGATCCACCCCTCCTAAGGGAGAGCCGCGATAACCCGTTAAAAATCCAGCTGTATTTAAACCAAGCAGTTGATCTCGCGCACGCTGCAACATCATCAAACGCAGCAGGGCCTGTGTACCGCTCATATAGGCTCGGCCAGTCTGCAAGGTGTATTTATCATCCAGAGAAACATTCTGGAGAGCTGCCAGTAAATCCTTAGAAACAGGAGCATTCATTAATGTGTGTCCTTTGCCAAACATTTTGTATTTGGGTGCCTGATAGTTTGTGCAATCAGACCTTATGAGCCTTTTTGCACAATACTGCGCTAAAAAATAGCAGTACTATCAAAATAGAGTGACCTATACCTTAACCCAAGATTCCCTCTAATTCAATTCTGTTTCTAAACAAGCTAACAGCGCATCGCTCTTCACTGGCCAGGCGGTGGTTGCCACAGCTCCACCTTGTTGCCCTCAGGGTCCACAACCCAGCCAAAGCGACCATACTCTGACTCATCGGTTTTATCCAGCACCTTGCAGCCTTCCTTACGCAAGGCCCGCAGCAAAGCGCCAAGTTCTTCAACGCGGTAGTTAATCATGAACGATGAGCGACTTGGCGCAAACGGATCCCCTTCCTCCGCGCCGATTGACCAGATAGTGGTACCCTTCACAGGATTTCCCTGATCATCCGTCCAAGTAAACGCTGCCCCACCCCATGCCTGAACATCAATACCCAGATGAGTTTTGTACCAGGCACGCAATGCCACAGGATCTTTGGCATTAAAGAAAATTCCTCCAATTCCCGTCACTCTTTTCATTTTGATTTTCCAATGCCAGTATAAAAGCTGCCATATAGGGCTTAATACCTAGGGAATAATTGTCTCTAGGGATAGCGGCGTTTGACCTGCGCTACAGACGCTGCCACCAAATGCTCCAGCACATTCAGATCTACATCCTTCAAACGCTTGATGTAAAGGCACGACTTACTCATCTTGTGCTTTCCAAGACGAAGCAAGAGCTCCTCTTGATTCGGCGCAGCCTCTATCAAGTAGACACTGATGTCTGTCTTGCGTGCCGCAAAACCTGTGAGGCAAAACTCGCCCGAATGCCCGCTCTCGTATTTGTACTTGTAACTTCCGAAACCGACAATGCTTGCTCCCCAGAGGACAGGTTCTTGCTGCGTGACCTTACGCATCAGCTCAACCAAGACTTCGCAGTCGACTCTGCGATTCGCATCGTCGATCCGGGCTAGATAGTCGGTAAGTGACAGTTGCGTTGGTTTCGTCTTGACTTCAGGCATATCTGTCTCGCACCAGTAGTTTGCAGCGTCTAGCAATAAAAGAGGTTTCCTCATCCTCAGTGAAAGGCGCCATCAGGGTAAACCCAACTTAGTCCCACAATAAAAACGCAGGTTTTGCAGCAACTTATCTTTTTTCTAAAAGAATCTTACACAGAAGAGAGGTTTGCTGACTATCATAAGCGTTGGTATCCATGTGGTAAAGAATGATTTAGCTTTTTACCAGGGATATATGCTGAGAAAGGTCGTGCTGTGATGCAAATACCAAACGCTCGCTGTATTACTCGCTTGGCCTACATTAATCGACATCGGCTGATCTAACAAAAAGCTCAGATCGCGGCTTTTCTATCCTGCACTCGAGCGACCTTATTCTTTATCCATCGACACGCTCACCGTGAAGAACTTCCCCAAGTGACTTTGCCGACGGGTGATAGTGATGCATTGCCACGCCGCATAAGCTTACGACTACGGCAGTAATGGCGAATGGGATAACAGTTCTGCGCACTGCTGTTTCAAGCCAGTGATGAGTTTTAATACCACGCAGTCGGCGATAAAGCTTTGCGGATAAAATACCGTCAACAAGAAGTTCAGCAAAAAGAGCTGGTGCTGAATAAACGATCCATAACGATGAGCATGCAAGAGCAATAACTGCTATTATCGCAAGAAGGGGAATAGCTAGCTCCTCTGCTTGAGCCACACCCCCAACAACCTCTGAAAGTGCACCCCTGTCATCGTCGACCGGTGCAACCTCACCGGAAGAAGGAACTTCGCCCTGGCACTCAACGCTCGTGTTATTCGAACTAGAACTTCCGGAAAAATTTGGAACATCTATGTAGTCCTCAGCAGAAGTTCTTAGCCATAACCAAAGCAGAAACAAAAACACAAGATAGGCCACTCCAACTGCAACGGGATAACGCCAGGCCATGCTCACAAACCCCCATTGAAGCATGAGGAACGACGCAAGAAAACCAGCAGCGCCCGTAAGACAGACGATAAGCAGCATTTTCAGCCTGGGGAAACCAGTCTCGACAAGATTAGCTTTTAGCCGATAAATCTCACTCTGGCGATTGACGATGGAAGGCATATGGAGGGCACCCCTAAGAAAGCTGCGCAATTTCCCGGAACCCAGCCTCAGCCTGGTGCTCAGGTTTTGCTTTCTGAGTTCTCATAGTTTTGGCTCCTCTTCATAACATTCCCGAGAAAGGCCGGACCGATGAAGCATCCCGCTCGAACCGGTGGCGCCATTCTACACCGCACAACAGCCTGAGCTCTTGAATTTTCTATTCAGATCGTTCCCTATTGCCCCGCCCCGCGCTTGACTGGTGCAGGCATCAGTATTTTTATTCGCACCACCCACACTGACTTACTGCCGTATATAAGTAAGCGCATTCACCAGTTGAGAATGCAGTCACTACCATTGCTATAGATAACCCATCGGACAGCTGCAGAGACTCTGTTTCTAGGACGGCCAGAAGTCCTCGGGCTTGGCCCTGTGTCTGCTCTGACTTCTTATAGCTCGGGATGCTAAAGCATCGGCTTGGCTCCATTGATTGACCATCTCGACTGTCTACTAAACAGCTCAGATCGTGGCTTTACTACGCTACACGCCACCTATCCTTATTGCTTAGGGCGTGTTAACACTAATTGACAACATTGGTAGCGCCTGACAAACTCGGGTGCATGGAACTTAACTCACAACAATATCAGCGCATTGCAGACGCGCTGCCCGTGCAGCGCGGCAATGTCAGTGTTGAGAATCAAACCGTGTTGAATGCCATTTTATTTGTTAATTAATCTTCAAAAACCATTAGCTCAAATGGAGTCTAAATCCAAAAACTGGAAGTTGTTCTTGCAGGAAATCCAAGTCTTTAGACCTCTTAAAACCAAGTTTTTCATAAAGATTCCATGCGATTTGCATAGCCTGGGTCGTGTGCAAGATAAGCTGACTATGTTTCTGATTCCGCGCAAGATCAATGCAAAACAAAGTTAAAGCCTTACCCACCCCCGTGTTTCTAAAACTTTCGTCAACTGCGAGAAAACGAACCCCGGATGTATTTTTTTCATTTGTTGCACTTCCACCAGAGCCGTATTCAGCCATATCTCCAAAATATACGACACCACCCGCAAGTTCACCTTCTATACTCGCAACAAGAACTTTTACGTCTTTTTTCTCAGCAAAATGACCCATGTTGGCTAACATTTCATAGTAACGAGGTTGTTCACTCTGTGGAAATCCTTTAAGCTTGGAGTAAACATCAACCATCAGGTGACCAAGTTTTCCAAGTTCACTCTTCTGGATTTCTCGGATTTGTAGGTTTTTCTTCATATTGCCCCTGTTTGCTACGGTCAAAGACTAGGAATTCTAGTGAAATAGGAGTACCTAACTTGCTGGCCTCACTTCAGGATCTCCAATGATAGACGATAGTATAAGAGTGGTTGTGCGATAAATCGATTGGCTTTGTATTGAAATTGTCTGGCTCTAAGTGAAGATCTCATTGCCGGGCTGGAAAACCAGCAGCAGCTGCAGCCAGCAACAAGCTATCCGGATCCCTACTAAAGAAGATGATCCTCTTTGGATAATGAGGTTTTTTATGGTGAATGCGAATACCGGTACTTAAAATGGATAAACCAATCGGCTCGATCACCTGGACCTCAGAGGGCACAAAAGTGTAGTCACCGGCAAAAAGGCTCACTTTCAGGAAGCGATCCATAATTAGGATCCAAGCATATCGCCAAGAAAAAAACCACCCAACCTGGCACTCTCCACGTTGCAAAACGGTACTTATATTCATTGATACCTCCGGTTTGAATTACATGGAGTTAAAGATGTTTCCTTGAATGCAAGACTAGGCTCTCCATTCAAAGCAAGAATTCAAAAATAATCGATTCGTGAGTTGGTACATCACTATTTAAGATTTTTTGATAAATTATGGTTTGACCACAAACGCGACAACGATTTCTTTAGGTACTTGTGTAAACTCTAAAAGGACCGCCTGCTTGGATGCCGTGGTTATTTCAGCAAGCGTTGCGCTTTTAGGGAGACCCTGAAATGTAATCTTAACCGAGTTCAGCGATCCATTCCTCCAGTTGAACCCAACAAACGACGGCTTAAGCCCGACATTGTTTTCAAGCTTTTTCGAAATAGCTTCTGCGTGAATAAAATTTTCTTTTACGTCACCTAGACCACACCCTGAAAGAAAAATGAAAAGACAAATGATTATCAGAGAACGAGTGAACATGATGTATACCTTTACAAATATACCGAGATTTAACGATTGAAGAGGATAGATATATTAGTTCAAGACTTCCTCTGATGTCCTTTCTAAGATGAAATTAGAAGACAAATATCAGATTTTTAGCTGCCTTTAGCTACCCAATAAAGCCTCATGTGGCTGATCCACTGCGAACCAGCATGAACAATCTTTCGGTTCCGGTAAGGAGTTCCAGGCGACAATGAAATGCAAACTGAGATTCATAGCGGCTGGAACTTCTGTTATTTGAATTGAAAGCGACTCTGGGGTGTAAATGAACGGATCTTTAGCTAAGACAATACGCTTAGAAAGCCTTGCTGAGAGATAATTAAAATCTTCGGTGCCTACCAAGGCAATAAACCTTGAGGTTGAAAAACTTTGCGCCTCTAACGCTTCACCCGTTGCAGGCCCGGCCGTTATGGTTGGCCCGAAAGCATTAAGACGAGCTGTAAAGCGCAGATTACTAATTTTTGATTCAGCTATTAGCGATAATACTGCACTGTAACAGCCAGAAACGGACATTCCATTTGGTAAGTCTGGATTAAACGGAACAACTTTAATAGGGTGTGAGCCAGTCTCCTGATCATTTGTCTCATAGCTAGCAAAAATATCAAAACGTCCGAGCGGCGTATCAAGGCGATGTATTTCAGTTTCCATGGTAGCTAACAAAACACTCTCCCTCACAAAACCATTCATCGCCACACCCAGTCATACATAGTTTCACCCACACAGCACCCGCCGGTTGTCCACGTTACGGGAGCCGTTGTGCTACCGCATCTGCTGCGCCACTAGAATCTATGCAGCAAAGAACAATACGCACAGGGGGACAGAGCCTTTTTTGCATCTTCATGGCTTTGCAAGCCGGTCGACAAATTTTTCAAGGGTGGGGTCCTTACCATCACCAGCTCCAATTTTATTTGCATGGAGCTGCAACGAAAACGCAATGCAAACAAAAGCGGGTTTTTTAAGGGGAAGAATGCCCCTCCACATACCGTAAATCTCCGTACCAGGCTTGTTTATGGGTTTGGGTGTTGTCGCTGTCGGTCATAATGCCAATGCCGATCAATGGACCAGCAGGCTCGCCAAAAGCTTTCTGAAAATCGGCCAATACGTCCCGCTGGTGTGTTTGCCAGCTGCCCAGGCCTTGCGGCCCTGCTTGCAC
This sequence comes from Burkholderiaceae bacterium, assembly GCA_019695155.1. Lineage (GTDB taxonomy): Bacteria > Pseudomonadota > Gammaproteobacteria > Burkholderiales > Burkholderiaceae_C > Piscinibacterium. The sequence goes on from JAIBAO010000068.1 coordinate 7,368, forward strand.
CACAATTTTTCGGATACGGGCCGTACGTGGATTGATAATGAGGGATTCTGCCTCACACTGGGTGCACCACACATACATCAAGGTGGCATAGGGTTTTTCGTGGCCTGTGAGGGTACGCGTTAACTCGTTGAGGGCCGCTTCCTTAGCTGTAAAACGTTTTTTATCTCCATCAAACGCCAGCACTATGCGTACAGGGGAGTCCTCGGTTTCGCGTCGTGACATGTCCGCTTCGGGAAACCAGTCGCTCACCAGCCATGCAAAATGCAGCTTGCCGGGTGGCAATTGTGTGGGTTGAATCTCCTGCCGTAGCACGCTCATGGCAGCATCGGCCTTGGCTTGTACTGCCGCTCGTCCTTGATGTTGGACCAAGCTGTACTGAACGGGGTTTTTCCCTGGAAAAGTCTGATGTCTCCAGCGCATCATTTCTTGCGGCGGCCAGTACGCTCGCCACGCCGCCACTGTTTGCGTGGGTGGGTGCATACAGGCAGGCAACAAGCAAAGTAGGGCGATTGCCGCATACAGTTTCCAACACCCACAGACTTTCAACATCAGCTATTTTCTTTCTAGTTTAAGCATATCTCAACAATCTCTTTATCTTTGGAGGCTGCTCAAAAAGCATTACAAAAATAAAGAGAGCATCAGGTTTTTCGTTATTTTAAAAACAAGACGCTCCTCCTCCGTTTCTTTTATCTTTCACTCTCTATCCAGTTGAGCTTTCAGTTGCAAAAAAACCTGCTCTACACTGGGCCAGGCGTCAGCTACCATCACCACAGTGCTATGGGGAGTTACTGGACGCACAGTGCTTAACTGCTCAGGCCAGCGTAATATACTGATGACATGAGCTTGCGCTGCCGCAGCTAGATGGGCAGAACCCGAATCATTGCTCACTACAATTTTTGCCTGACTGGCAATGGCCATATAGCCCCGTAAGGAGACTTCTGGCAGTACCTTTAACTTAGGGTGCAAAGCATAAGCCGCTTGTACTTCTGCAGGGCCTGGGCAGCAAACAACACAAAAATCATGCTCAATCAAGGTCTTCACAAAGGCGCCAAATAAGGGCCAAACTTTTTCTTTGCCTTGAAAATTTCCCCCAGCAAAAGGGCAGACCAAGACAAAGGGAGTGGTAATGCTGTGAGCCTGCAAAAGTTTTTTTGCTGCTTGCTGATCCTGACTAGAGATAGGCCAAGCAATTAGCGAGGGTAAATCAGCACTGCTACCCGCTAATGCTCGAGCCAATTGTAAATATTGTTCCGCTTGATGTTGCTGGGTATTTAAAGGCAAAGCTCTGTTCAAAAAAAGATTACGCAGTTCCTTAGCAAAGCCCGTGGTTCTTAGTCCGGCCCACCAAAACGCTAGTGCACTCGAGAAAGAATTGGTAAACACAAGACCCTGCGTTAACCGCCTGCCCCGCATAGACTTTAGCAAGCGCACTTGTTCTTTTAGCGTTTTAGGCAATGTTGTACAGGGCCAGCCGTAAACCGAAAATAACTCGTGAATCCAGGGTTTACCGAACAAATGCAACTCAAAGCCTTTTGAGGCTAAAAGTTCTAATGCAGGCAAAGCCATAATGGCATCACCAATATAATTAGGTAAACGTACAAAAAGTAAGGCCATATAGGCTGATTAAAGTAGTGAAAGAACTCAATCTACCGTAGCATGTGCAAGACAGATTAGCCTTATCCAAAAAAATAAGCGCTACTCTGAAGCATAATGCTTAAGCTATGCAAGAAATCCAAACCGTAACTCCTTCTAAAACAAAATCCGCTTTTTTAAAAGCTGCACCCAACGCATTGAAGCGCCTGTTTGGTGAATTAAGTCAATATCGCTCTGCACTACTGCTAATCGCCCTGTGTTTTGTAGTCGTTGCCATCACCGAGGTTATGCTGCCAGCGCTCATGAAACCTTTGCTCGATCGAGGGTTTTCTAGTCAGTATCCCCACTATATTTGGCTTGCTCCGGTGTGCATTATCAGTTTGTTTTTAGTACGCGGAATTTTTACTTTTACCAGTAATTATCTGCTGAGCTGGATCAGCAACCAGTTACTGGCCAATTTACGGCAGCGTATGTTTGACAAGCTATTAACTTTACCTGATCGCTTTTTTAAAACTACGCCCTCTTCCGAAACCCTCAACCGTTTTGTAGTCGATGCCCAGAACGCCTTGCAATCCGCTGCAGAAACTTTTTCAACTGCGGTACGCGACTCATTGGTCATTATTGGCCTCATTACTTATCTATTCTGGCTTAACTGGCAACTCACCCTGATCGCTATTGTGATCGTTCCCCTGGCTGCTTGGATTACCCGACTATTTGCTAAACGGCTGACCACTTTAGCCCGCGGTACGCAGCAAATGAATGTAGAGCTTACCAAAAGCGTCCTGGAAGGCAATGAGGGTCAACGCGTGGTAAAGCTTTATGAGGGTTATACGTATGAGAAAGAACGTTTTAGCGCAGTAAACCAGCGCCTACGCCGCTTGGCCATGCGTAATACTATTGCGTTTGCAGCGACTGTTCCTATTACTCAAATTATTGCTTCAGCAGGTCTTGGCATCGTTATTGCCCTAGCTTTATGGCAAGGTCAAAAAGGAGAATTCACCAGCAGCTACCAAAGCCTGACAGTAGGTGGATTTGCCTCTTTTGTAACGGCTATGCTGCAGCTGCTTGCGCCTTTGAAACATTTAGCAAATTTGAACGCTCCACTGGCGCGTATGCAAGCCGCTGCTGAAAATGTGTATCAGTTTTTGGACCAGGCTTCCGAACCCGATACGGGTCAACAACGCCTTGAACGTGCTAGGGGCCACATTGAGTTTAAAAATGTTTCCTTGCGTTTCTCTGATTCTGCAACTGATACGATTGGCCCCATCAGTGTCATTATCCAGCCAGGACAAACCGCCGCGTTTATTGGACGCTCGGGAAGTGGAAAAACCACCTTGGTTTCAATGCTCCCGCGTTTTATTGAGCCTACAGGAGGCGCAGTGCTGCTAGATGGAGAAGACATTCGCACACTGACCCTGGAAAGTTTACGCTCTCAAATGGCCATGGTTGGCCAAGATGTAGTGTTATTTGATGACACTATTGCTGCAAATGTGGCCTACGGAGCGTTAACTCCTCCCAGCGAGGAAGAGATATGGCAGGCGCTGGAAGCGGCTAATTTAAAAAGTTTTGTGCAAACGTTGCCGAATAATTTATATACCCACATCGGTGAAGGAGGCAGTCGCTTATCGGGGGGTCAACGGCAAAGACTGGCCATTGCCCGCGCATTTATTAAAAATGCTCCCATTTTAATTCTGGACGAAGCAACCAGCGCTTTGGATAATGAAAGTGAGCGGCAAGTCCAGGAATCTATTGAACAATTAATGAAAAACCGCACCACGCTGGTCATTGCGCATCGTTTATCGACTATCCAGAATTCTGATGTCATTTTGGTATTAGACAAAGGACAAATTGTTGAGCAGGGAAACCATGCCGCTTTACTGAACCAGAATGGACTTTATGCAGCTTTATATCGACTCCAGTTTGGCCAGGCAGTCATGGCTAGTCATCCCGCTATCAAGCTAGATTAAAGCCTTGCAAGATAGCTAATTACACCTCGTTTTTAATAAAAACTAGCAATACCTTTCTAACCTTCTACAGGGACCAGCAGAGGTTTCAGTGAAGCAAAGACATGCTTCGCCTCAATCAGTTTTTTTTCATAATCCTTAATAAAGAAACGACGGCCTTTCTGTATCACCGTATGACCTTCCGCTTCTAATTTAGGAATTAGACTCTCAATACCGCCGGGATATTTAGGATTTAACTCCCCACCAGCCTTGATTAAACGCCAGTAAGGTGCAAATTTAACCTCTCCATCAAGCTCGGCCTCGTGGGCAGCATGCGCCACAATCCAGGCAAAAATTCCGGTCGTCACGGTACATCCTATGGTAGCGCCATGCAGCTTTGATAAATGCCCGCTGATTTGAGAAACGGTAGCGAGTTGATGTTCAGGAATACACTTTATAGCAGCGTCTACTTCCAGGGGATGAGGAATCACTAGCGTTCCCTCACCATGACGTTTACGCATTTTCTCAGGAATGGTCTTAATTTGAGGCAACTGCTTATGGGCAAGCAGCTTTTCCCGCCAAGATATTTTTGCCTTGCTTGTGGCTATTTTTCTGTTGGTCTCTTGTATTTGCATGGGCTCTCCATTATTTTTCACTCGTTTTAACCTCTACCAGACTTTCATAACTTGCGTAAAAACCAGAGTAAATAATTACAAAAACAAACAGGCTGATCGGCAACATGATATTTATTGCCAACGTAGGGGCAGCAAATAAATAGGCTAGTGCGCTCACAAGTAAGGCAAAACCCACTAATAGAGTGCCTATAGAGAGAAAAAAAGTAGCAATAGCGGCCAGATTGCGCCAAAAAGCAAAAAAGCTAAAAAACAAAGCCTTCGAAACGCTCATGCCATGCCAGACTATCAATTGGGGTGAAATCCAAAAACAGGCCGCGGTAGGGGTAAACGCAATTAAGGCCAGTAATTGCGCTCCGGTTTGAGCGCTTAGCTGAGCCTGTGCAGGATCGATCGCTTGACCCAATACGAGGTTACGAAACATAAGCCCACCGTCTGCCAAACTGGAGGCCGCTATTGCAACAGTAAAACCAATGCTGTAAATAACTCCTGAAACTAATAATCGGGTGCGACTCATCGGATTCAAAAAGCCGCTAAAAAATATAGCTAAAGAAGGGCGCTGACGCTGCGCCACCGTCTGTAAAACGGCCATAACACCAAAAAACAAGGAAGGCACCAAAAGCCCAGGAAGAAATGCTCCTATAAGGGGCAATTGCTGTACCAATATGAGGATGAGCAGATAGAGAAAAAAACTGCTAGAGATCATCCACGGGTTTATTCTTATTAATTCAAAAGCACGCCTGATCCAATTTATGCCCTCTAAAGCAGGAAGTTTACGAATGCTAACAGTTGTACTCATGGTATGGCTTTATGAAGATTATGATAATCCACGGGATGATCACGACGTAGTTTAAGAATCCGTTCAAAATGCCTTGGATCTTTAGGTGTCAGTAGTGCTGCTTGACGCGGTAGATACCAATCGGCCAGCCGACTAACCCAAAAACGTAAGGCGGCGGCCCGCGCCATCATTGCTAATGCAGACTGCTCCACCTCAGTAAAGGGTCGATGCGCTTCATAAGCCTGCAAAAATGCCTGTGCCCGAAGGGGATCTAAAGCCCCACTGTCTTGATCAATACACCAATCATTCAGGGTCACACAGAAATCAAACAATAAGCTGGTATTTGCTGCAAAATAAAAATCAATGACACCGCTTAGCTGCCCTGCCTCAAATAATGCATTATCCCGAAACAGATCTGCGTGTACAGCTCCCTGGGGTAGTTGTGCATATTCAGGTGTTGAGGAATAAAGGGCCTGAACAGCGGTCTCCTCGGCTAATAATGCAAACAAAACAGCGGGCATCTGGATCTGTAGCTCCGGCAACATACTTTGTATCCAGGCTAGTCCTCGCAAATTAGCCTGTTCCAAGCGGAAACTGCTACCTGCCCGGTGCATTTTGGCTAATACTGAACCAATCTGCACACAATGACTAGGCTGTGGCCAGATAATGTCTTGCCCAGCAAGACGCTGCACTAGGGCAGCAGGTTTATTCCCAAGCATTAAATAGAGCTGACCGGTACTGGCCCCATGACTCACACGAACAGGCGCTGGCACAGGTAAATCGTGCGCTGCCAGATGAGCAGTTAATTCCAGATAATAAGGCAACTGCTCGCCAGTTAAACGCTCAAACACGGTTAAAACAAAACGATTACGATCGGTATCCAGAAAATAATTTGTATTTTCAATACCCGCCCCAATGCCCACATGGCGTAAATAGTTACCTACCTCATATTTTTCCAGTAATGCACGACAATCTGCTTCATTTAGCTGGGTATAGACAGCCATAGTTAAAAACCTTTTCTGGCTTTAAAAAACTTGAACATAAAATATATTTTTTAAAGAGATAGCAAACGTTCTCTCTCTGCAGGAGTGGGGTTAAAGCTCCGGTTCTCATAAAACGCAAAGATGGCATCGACGACTTTTTCTGGTTCATCTATGAGTTGTATCAACTCTAGATCGGCTGCACTAATCATGCCTTGTGCCAAAAGGGTTTGCCTAAACCAGTCCAGCATTCCCGCCCAAAATTGGCTACCTACCAAAATGAGAGGAACGCGGCGTGAGGTACGGGTTTGAATCAGGGTTAATACTTCACTGAGTTCATCTAGTGTGCCAAACCCGCCCGGCATCATGACAAAAGCGTTCGCATATTTAACAAATGCCACCTTGCGAGCAAAAAAATGTCTAAATTTCAAACTAATATTCTGGTGGGGGTTACCCGTTTGCTCATGCGGTAATTCGATATTTAGTCCAACAGAGGGGGAAGCCCCTTCATAGGCCCCGATATTGCCCGCTTCCATGATGCCAGGGCCACCGCCGGTCATCACTGTAAATCCAGCGTCCGATAGCAAACGTGCAATTTTTATGGTCAGGCGGTAATCTGGATGATCGGGTTTGGTCCGTGCACTGCCAAAAATTGAAACAGCCGGCCGCACTTCGGACAAAGCCTCGGCACTTTCCACAAATTCAGCAACAATACCAAAAATATGCCAAGATTCTCGTGCTTTACGCATCGTAGCCCGTTCAGCATCATCAATAGCCCGCAATTTAGGGGGTAAATACTTCAGAGGTTTAATATCTGATTCCATGAACAACACCTTACTTTTAATCGACGGATCAAGTTACCTGTATCGAGCGTTTCACGCCATGCCGGATTTACGCAATAAAGAGGGTGAACCCACCGGTGCACTCTATGGCTTTATCAACATGATCAGGCGTATACGCACAGATTACCCTACTGTGAGTCATTTAGCCTGCGTGTTCGATGCCAAGGGTAAAACATTTCGCGAGGATTTGTATCCAGAATACAAAGCCAACCGTACTTCCATGCCAGAGGACTTGGTTAAACAGATTCCAGTCATTCATGAAGCGCTGCGTGCTTTAGGCTGGCCTGTGATTGCCATTGAGGGGGTGGAAGCCGACGATGTGATTGGCTCGCTGGGCACGCAAGCAGCGGCTCAAGGAATAAAAACCATTATTTCCACCGGCGATAAAGATTTAGCGCAACTTGTCAATGATCATGTTCAGCTGGTCAATACCATGACTGCAGAAGTACTAGACCATCAAGGGGTGGTTAGTAAATTCGGTGTTAGTCCTGAAAAAATTGTGGACTATTTGGCCTTGGTGGGTGATTCCGTAGACAATGTGCCCGGTGTAGAAAAATGTGGTCCTAAAACTGCCGTTAAATGGCTAAGCGAGTTTGGCTCCTTAGATGCCATCATCGCCAATGCAGCCAGCATTAAGGGTGTAGTAGGGGAAAATCTGCGCAAAGCTCTCCCCAACTTCCCTCTTACCCGGGATTTACTCACGGTACGCACTAACCTTAGCAGCCTACCTGCACTGGACGCCCTGCAACTGGGCAAGGAAGATGATGCCAGCCTGAAAGCTATCTATGAACGTTACGGATTCCGCACGTGGTTGCGCGAGTTAACCGGGGATGAAAAAGCTATTCCTAAAGGCGATATACGCATCCAGACTACCAATCCCGCTCCCTCATTGGGTAGTTCTGATGCGGCTTATGAGACTGTTTTGTCTGAAGAGGCTCTTGAACGCTGGATTTCAATCATTGAGGCTTCCAGCCTTACCAGTTTTGACACTGAGACGACCAGCCTGCATGAAATGCAGGCGCAACTTGTGGGGATGAGTTTTTGTGTAGAACCTGGTATTGCCTGCTATATTCCATTGGCACATCGCTATGCGGGTATGCCAGAACAATTACCTTTTGATACCGTACTGGCCCGTCTTAAACCCTGGTTGCAAGACGCTAACAAACCCAAAGTTCTTCAACATGCCAAATATGATATGCATGTGCTAGCCAACCATGGCATTACGCTACGCGGTGTAGTTCATGACACCATGCTCTCCGGCTACGTGTTGGAAAGTCATCGCTCCAGCAGCCTGGAGTCCTTGGCAGAGCGATGGCTGGGTCGCAAAGGGATTTCTTTTGAGGAGGTTTGCGGTAAAGGCGCCCATCAGATTTGTTTTGACCAAGTCAGTGTTCAGCGAGCCACCGAATACAGCGCAGAAGATGCAGACATGACGCTGCAGGTCCATCAACAGCTCCTCCCAAAAATAATGCAGGAAGAAGGGTTAC
>JAIBAO010000022.1 GCA_019695155.1 Burkholderiaceae bacterium
CATTTGGTCTACAAGGGTAAAGATGGAACTTAATTTATGTCTAATGGATTCAATTTCAGCGTCTGATACTCCTAGCCGGGCTAAAGTAGCAATACGATGAACTTGTTCAGGAGTCATTTCCATAGCATTAGAAAAGTAAAAGGGGCTGTTTAGGCTTAGTGGAAATTACGCTGTCTAATAAACGTAATGTTGAACTAATTATAAACGGAGCTGCACTGATCTATTTGGTGAAGCTTAATCGTCTTCCATTTCTGCCTTAGCCAGTTCTACATCCAGTCTTTCCATAGCATCCATGGGCATATGTTCAGTAGCTTGTTGATAAAGTTTTTCTGCTTCGGCGATCTTTTTCTTTCCTTCTAGCATAACGAGGCCATTGGCATATTCAATCCGGGCGATGGCAGAATCTGGGTTAAGCTCAAGCGCTTTTTTAAACATTTTTAAGCCGGTTTCTTTGGAAGCGCCGTAAGTTAAGCCTCCTAGCATAGCTCCCACTTTATCAATAATCTCTGCATGGTAAGTGCCCAATGCAATATGGGCATCCGCATGCTTTGGGGCCAGCTTAAGCGTGGTATCCAGAGCATTTTTGACTTTGCCAGCAATTCCGCTGGTAGCGGCTTTCACAACACCTATGCCTTGCCCATAACGACCCATCGCGTAGGCATACAGATAAAAGCTGTTGGCGTTAGCGGGGTCTGCGGCTTGCAAGGCCTCACAGCGCTTGGCAACTTCCTCATATAAAGCTAGCTGTTTTTTTTCATTCGACTCCAAATAAGTAGCGTAAATCACTTGGGCCTTATTGGCAGCATTGCTACCACTGCTGGTACCTGCCGCTAATCCAAGATCAACTGCTTTCGAAAAATCTCCCGCATGAAAAGCCATCCATGCATTTAAGGACGCTGTGTCTTTAGGTAGTGGCTCAGCATCACCCGCATGCAGCCGCCCCCAGGCTTTTTTAAGGCTAGCGGCACTATATTCGTAGGCTTTATCCTCGTAAGTAAAGGCTTTCCATGTTTTTGGCATACTCACCTCTTTTCTCTATTAATTGCACATTAACCTGAAGCATTAGAGTTTGGTCCAGAGCAGTGTATTGATGGACGTTGACACAATGTACTCGAAAATAAGGAATAATAAACAGAGTGCCCTTAGTTACCTGTCTTATAAAACTTCAATTTTCTACAAAGATCGGGAAAGAGAATTCAGGAATTACGCAACCAAGACAGGTAGAGCGGGCGGGACATTCTGCGGATGGATCATCTCGTGAGCCTGGCCTTCGTGCAAGCTCACAATTCGTTGTGCACTGGCAATAGTTTCGGGTCTGTGCGCCACCATAATACGGGTTAGCTGCAGGCTGCTTAGAGCCTGATTAACCTTATGCTCATTATCAATATCCAAATGACTAGTTGCTTCGTCCAAGGCGAGAATTTTAGGTTGTTTATACAAAGCTCTGGCTAAGAGCACACGCTGCTTTTGCCCGCCGGACAAGCTGCTCCCCATATCCCCTACAAGGGTTTGATACCCCATTGGCATAGCATTAATCTCATCATGCATGGCCGCTTGCTGGGCGCACTGCACTATTCGCTCTAGTTTAGGGTTTGTATCAAAAAAACTTATGTTTTCCTGCAGTGAACCTGCCAGCAATACATCATCTTGCATGACCGTTCCTACTATTTGACGATAAGCCTGCAGACCGATCTGTTTGATTGGGATATTGTCAATTAATACTTCCCCCTCCGTAGGTTCTAGCAGCCCCAGAATAATCTTGCAGAGGGTGGTTTTACCGCAACCGCTTGGGCCTACTAATGCGAGGCTTTGGCCCGCGGGAATCGTCAGATTGATCCCATTCAATACCCATGGTTCTCCTTGCGCGTAGCGAAATTTTAAGTTTCTTAGTGTTATGGTCGGCTCCAGCCGGGACAGATCAGTCTCCTGAACTGCTACAGACTCTGTTTTTTCCAGAACGATATCGGCTAGTCTTTCTCCATGCAGACTGAGCATTTTTAGATTGATAAACACATCAATCAAACTGAAAATGCGGCTTGAAAACGTTCCCGCGTAGCTGGTAAAGGCCATGAGCATACCCACGCTCAAGGTGTTCTCCATTACCAGCTTTGCCCCTATATAAAGCAGCGCCAAGCTTTGCGTGCCAAATAGCGCTGTATGGCTTATCTTGAAAAGGATCGACAACTTTTGCGTCTTGATATCTCTGTTTTGCACATCCATTCTCAGGTTTTGCCAGCGGGCAAAACGTTCTTGCTCCCGCCCGTACAGTTTTAGCGGAGTAATCGCACGCAGAGTTTCCAGAAAATGACTGTTTTCCTTAGCAGACAAAACCAAACGCTCTTCCGAAGCCTCCCGAAAAGGCTGGTAAAACAACCAGCGCAGCAACGCATAAACCACCACCGAGCCTACAACCAGCGCAGTCAACTTGGCACTATAAAGCAGCATCATTCCCAAGGCTAACAGGGCCATCAACCCATCCAGCAAACTTTCTACCAACACGCTGGTTAGCGTACTTTGTATTGCAGCCATACTGCCAAAACGGGACACCACATCTCCCAGGTGTCGTTTTTCAAAAAAAGAGATTGGCAGTCGTATCAGATGTGCAAACACCCGGCCACCCCATTGATAGCCAATCTCCATACTCCAGCGCATCAAAAACCAGCTACGGGCCAAACCAATCGCTGTCTGTGTGATTATTAGCAAAGCAAAACCAAAGACCAGCACCGTTAAGAGTTCACGGTCTCCACTGACAATAACCTCATCAATCACAAACTGGTTAAACAGGGGAGAAGTGATTGCAAAAAGCTCAAGAGCCAGTGCCAACAGCAGCATTTGCAGCAGCGCGCGGCGCAGGCCAAGGATCTGACCAGTCAGGTCTTTCAGGCTTATTTGTTTGCGCTCATTCCCGGGTTTAAAGCCAGAGTTAGGCGTCAATTCCAGAGCCACACCGGTAAAATGCTGCGAAATCTCTTGCAGCCCCAGGCGACGCCGACCCACCGCGGGATCTAATAAGATGACGGTGACCTTGCCTCGCCAATCTTTGTGGATTTTCTCAAGTACTACAAAATGGTTCAGATCCCAATGCAGAATGCAAGGTAGAGTCAGCTGAGGTAATTCTTCTAGCTCTAAACGCAAAGGCCGGGCCGAAAGCTCAAGAAAAGCGGCATGGCGCATGAGTTGTGCCAGCGTCGCCCCTTTAAGGCTGATGGAAAACTTGCGACGCAGCTCAGCCAAATCGGTATAGTGGCCATAATGGCCAGCCACCATTGCAAGGCAAGCCAGGCCACATTCACTGGACTCCGTTTGGAGATAAAGTTTCACAAAAAAGCAAAAAACAACATGGGTAAAAACTGGCAGAGCGCAGGAGCGTTAAGCGCAAGCTGGTATTACATCAGCCGGATATTTTCTCTGAAGATAAAGCCTTAATCCCATCCCATGCAGCATCCATAAAATGGTAAAACCATAAAATAAAAGGGATTGAGCTGAAACCTCATCTACTGAACGTTCAGGCAGAGTGTGGCGGATTCTATAAAAAACTACCAGGAGAACAGCTCCCAATAAAACCTGCACAGTAAAAAAGAATAAACGCTTGCGGGGCCTAAGCTTTTTAAATAGTGAAGATTCTCTTATGTTTATCAGCTGGAAAACAAGTGAAAAAAAAGCTGTCATATAGAGATTACTTTTTACGAAGAGCATCATAAAATGCAGATCAAAAAATACAGGTGAGGTAATTAAAAATATAAAAAAAATTAATCCAGAAAATTGGAAAAATAAAATACACCAATAAATTAAAAAATTTACTGAAAATAAAAGAAAAATCTTTAGTTTCTCCATAAACTTCCCCTGAAGTTTTGTCTTCAGCTTTAATGAATCCTCAGTTTTATTAATGCCTTCTTTAAACAGAATTTAATTTCAAACTTACTGTAATATAAATCCAAAGAAAGAAAACAAAAAACTAAAAAGCCAGCATTATTTTTCTGTATATAACCCAAAAATATTTTTTATATCAGCAGGGTAGTTTTTCTGAATATAAAGCTTCATTAAAATTCCAGTCACTAACCAAAAAACAAAAATCCCTATCAATACAAAAATATTCAATAAAGTAAAAGTAGGAAAGAGGTCTGATGGAGCAGAATAATCTGAATTAATATAAAAAAGAGTCAATAAAAAGAGACTACTCAAAACTTGTACAAAACTCAAAGCCATATTTTGTTGAAAACTTGTTTTTTTAAAGTAAAAAGGGATTTTAAATTCTATGAAATAAGCGGTTATAATAAAAAAAAGGGCTGCACAAGCCAGAATAATTGCAAAATTTTGCAGAAAGTTTAGTATAAACAAATGCTCGGCATAAAGTGCAATTGCCAGAAAGAAAACTCCAAATAAAGAAAGAAACAGTGCACAGTAGTAAGCAAGAAAATCTACTATTTCTAAAAAAACAACTCTGGTTTTTTGCATATTATTTACTCTATTCTTTTGACAATATAGCCATTTTTTTCAAAACTGCTAATGAGCCCTGTAGGGCCGATTAAATGGTTAGCACCCACAGCAAAAAAATAAAACCTTCCTGATTCTACACGTTTAAGAATACGGCTAAATAATTGCGGGTTCCTGCTAAAAATGGAAACCTCCTCCAGTTTACTAGTATCTATAAGAGAATAACTCTCTTGTATAAGAGGTAGAAGAGAATCTACTTTACCGGCAATAAAGGCATCAGATAAATTCTCCAATACTGCAGTATATTTTTTTGAGCAATCGGGACGAGCTATGAGTTTTAAAATAGCATTCAAATGCTCCGGCCAGATAGGAGAGTTATACGCAGGAAGCACGTTGACTTGATCTTGTATGCTTTCTAAAGCCATAACCGGTTTTTCTTTACGGGAGGCTAATAAAAGAAGTTCTGCTTCCATTTGAACAGGGTTCATTCTCACCTTGCACAATTGCGTAAACAAGATTTGACTGATAGCCCAAGGATGTGTATTTTCAATAAGCTCTTTAGTGTTATCACCTAATAACGGTCGCAAGTGGGTGTTTAACTGGCTTATTAATGTGGCAGGAAGAACACTGGATAAACGCTGATTTCCCCGTATAGTTTGGGTCGCTTCAAAAGCAGATTTTTCCAATAATAGAAATTGGGATAAACCCAATTCTGTAAAAACTCCATCGGATCGGCTAACAGCATCAATAGTTGAAGGTAGTAAAGAAAATTCTTTCCCAACCGGGAAGGCATGCATCACCCCTAAAAGATGGCCAACTACACTATTTTCTTTACGGATTTCATATAAAATATTCTTATGATTTTCAGTAGCATGTGATGAAAATATAAACAGACATAGGAGTAAAAATAAATTTTTACGGAAAAATTTAAACATAGAATCAAACCATCTAAAATTTATTAATTTTTAACTTAAAAAAATATATATCTAATATTTTTAATCAAAAAATCTATGTTATGAAAGTTTTTTAATTTTATTATTTTTCTGGGTTTTATGAATTTCTGCTATTATAAAAATAAACAAATAAAAGAATGAGAAAAAAGTAATGGTAGGGATAAAAGATAAAATATAGTCTCTATCGAATATCATCTCTGCGAAAAGTGCAGTCCCCCATGAAACAATTCCAAATGCAAAAAAGAAAAAAATAAAGTAAATATTTAAATATTTTAAAATTTTATTTAGAGCTTTCATATTCTTTCTCGTCAATGTTTATTTAAGTATAAATTATTAAAAATTTTATTAAAAATCTTATTGTTCTTAAAGATAAATAAAAAATTTACTAATTACTACCAGCATAAATTCGCTGGTAGTAAATTCTTCAAAACTTCAATTCACTTTGGATTAAATATTTAGAGATTATTATATCTTTTGGGTTTACATCCGGATGACTGAGTAAGTCCCAAATGTAAACCAACCAGCATTCCTACTGCTATCCCCGGAAATGCACCCCAAGGGCCTCCAACGGCGGCTCCTATTACACCTCCAAAAGCTCCTCCGGTTGAAACTGCTGCGTGCACATCACCTTTGCAGTCTGAAACGCTATTTACCTCATTACGGCAGCTCCCAACGGTGTAATCCCCACTAAGAGTATGCCCTCCCGCCTGATAAACCACTTTCCACCCATATCCTCCAGCCACTCCCCCTGCAACCGCATCTGCTTCTGTGATTGATAATGTTCTCATAATGTACAACTCCATCCTGTTAAATCCCACCAGACTGAAAATGCGGTCAGTCCTTCCGCGCTCTCTCCCTGCCTGGCGTTGCGCACCGCTGTGGCCGGATTGAATTTTTAATATTTTTGCTCCCATTTGTGTGGGTATTAGCTGGCTTGGCTGATGGCTAATACTGGTTCCAGAATCCACTCCCAGATTTTCCGTTTGTCTTGTAATACATCTGCTTCCAGGGTCATGCCAGGTTTTAAGAGCTGTGCTTGGCCGTAAGCATCGATATGCTGTTTGTTCAATTTGACCTTGATGCGATAAAGCGCCTCACTGCTGTTAAAGCCCAGTAGGTTTTGCTGGGCGTTGCTCAAAATGGTGCTGGCCAGGTTGGGTGGCAGTTCATTGGGAGCAAAGGGAGTTTTGCTGACGTCGCTGACCACTCCTTTTTGCAGGCCGAATTTTTGGTAAGGGTAGGCTTGGTAGCGGATTAGGACCGTTTGACCTGGCGCTACAAAACCTGCAGTGCGGCTAGGTGCGTAAAGATGGGCTTCTAAAGGATGTTTGAGCTTTGAAAGGCTGTTAGCATAGTTGAGCAGGTGACTGCAATCGCGTTGGGCAAGAGAGGCTTGGTCGGGGGGGAGACCTTCTGCACAAGAGCTGTCTGCCAACAGCGTAGCCAGTACTTGCCCAGCGGCGACAGTCTGGCCAGGTTGAATATTTAATGTAGCGAGAGTGCCTGCCTGGCTTGCAGTGATAAGGCTGGCTTTGCGGCTTTGGTTTTCGGCAATTTCTTGCTGCAAGCTGGCCAGAGCGCGCTGTATCTGGGCCTGATCAGTGGCTAGACTATTGCTAAGAGCTGTCTGTTCGGCTTGCAAAGCCAGTGAATTGGATTGGAGTTGTAACTTGCTGCGTTGCAGGTTGGACAAGCGGGTGGCGATGTCTAGCAGTTCTTCTTGTTTTTGCTGTGTTTGGGCAGCAGAGACAAAGCCATTGGCTTGCAGGGTCTGATATTTATGCAGGCTTTCCTGGGCAAGAGCGTGGCGGCGCTGAGCCAGGGTAATTTCTTGCTCTAGCTGATCATTTTCGCTGTTCAGATTATTCCTTTTCTGGATAAGCGCTTCTTTTTTGTCTTTATATTGAGCTAGGCGTAAGCGTTGCTCGGTCTCTAATGTTTGTTGACGGGTGGCGAGCTGCTGGGCTACGAGCACGGTGATCTCTCCGTGCGGACCCTGCCGCTCATTGGAGATTTCAAACAAAGCCTGGCCCGCCTGGACATTTTGACCCTCATCGACATAGCGGCGGGTTAGCAGACCTGCATTAGGCGCAGC
The DNA here is from genome assembly GCA_019695155.1 of Burkholderiaceae bacterium. GTDB lineage: Bacteria > Pseudomonadota > Gammaproteobacteria > Burkholderiales > Burkholderiaceae_C > Piscinibacterium. The sequence goes on from JAIBAO010000022.1 coordinate 7,483, forward strand.
AATACTAATGCTTCCATTGGCGGGGAGGGTGATTCCAGTGATACGGGCCTTTTTGGTAATACTGCCCAGGGTAAGATAGGCAATAAGTGCCAGAGCAAGCCCCAAGGCAACAGCTGCGCTTAACCAACCGGAGAGTGGCTGGGCTAAACGAATAGCTCCTTCCCAATGTGAACCATAGGCAGCAGCAGTGACTTCGGGGCGGAAGAGGGGTTGCGTCATTCAAAAAGGAGAAGAAGGGTTTTTGTGATGCTTTTGCAGGCTAGCTTTTTTTGTTGAGAAGAGCAAGTCTTCATATTTTTCTTTTTTGTAATTTTGTTATTGCTATTACTTAATTTTTGCTGAGTTTGTATTAGAAACACTGCTGGAGATTTAAGCAGTTACTTGCACCTTTTCGTTTCAAAATGATTTATCTCGGCGTTACGTGGCTCTGTCATGCCGAGCACTAGCTTAAGCGGAGTGCCTAAACATATAAATATTTAGAAATTGAATCGCTACAGGGACTAAGGATGTAAGGAAAAGCCCAGGCAATGAGAGACTGCCTGGGGGTAAGACTAAAAAGCCGAAGGCTATAGAAAGAGGCCAGCTAGTAGAAATTTTATTTCAGATACTCAGCGGCTAGTTTTTCAAAGAGCGCACGGGAATTTCCGTTTAGATAGGGGGCGACCAGGCAAAAGGTCTGATAAACCCCACGACCTAACGCTGCACTCATTTTTTCTTTTTCATTGAACTGCCGCGGGTTCATGACATATTCCCAGCTGAGCCAATAGGTGGCTACCACTACAATATTGGTGCATAGCGATTCAAGTTCGCGATCGCTGGCTTTCAGTTCTCCTGCGCTGCGCAAATCCTCACAAAGTTTGCGTGAGACATCAACGGCATGGGTAATGATGCGCTTAAACTGGGTTTCAACCATACGGTTGTTGGCTAGCAGGTTGTTTAGATCGCGATAAAAAAACCGGTAACGCCAGATTAACTCATAAAGAGTGTGTAGAAAAAACCAGGCATCTTCAACAGTAGCGGCTTCCCGAGGCGCACTGAGCATAGCGTCCATTTCTTTTTCAAAGTCAGAAAAAAGACAATTGATGATGTCGTCTTTATTACGAAAATGATAATAAAGATTGCCTGGAGAGATATTCATCTCTTCAGCAATATTACTGGTTGTTACGTTCGGTTCACCAAAGTCGTTAAATAGCTGCAGAGCCAACGACAAAATGCGCTCCCTGGTGCGCCGTGGGGGTTTGCGTTCCATTGAAGCTTCTCCTCCTATAATGCACGTGAGAATACAACGGCTTGTAGGGTAGTGGCTAGAACTAGCCTAGAGCATTGCCAGAGTTTCCCGGGAAAACACCTAGAACTTCCTTGGGTTTTATTCACAAAATCGACAGTTCCCCATTTTATGGGCTTTTTAAGAAAAAAATCTTTTAAAAAGCTCATAAAGATTAGGGTAGAGGCTTTTGGGAACTTCTAATAACCTACTGCGCAAGCCGGATCGGCTCTTGCGGTGCTCAGCGTAGCCTCCATACGCATCCGCTCCTCACATCCGGTGCGGGCCGCTCGCTACGGTTATTAGAAGTTCCCTTTTAAAAGCTTCTCATAAGCTGCTGCGCAAGCCAGTTGAGCTTGTACGCAGCTGATCGTACCTTAGCATTGCTACTGACATCTGCTGCCGACTGCACTCTGTGCTGATTAATAAGTTCTCTTTGGATAAAACCGGCAAAGGTATTAACGGGACTTAACGATTAAAACGGCCCCCAGCAAACATTGGATTAGGTACAAAATGGAGGATAAACTGTGTAACCACCCAAACCGGGCGGCCAAGGCAGCACGAGTAGCCTCATTAACGGTACTCATTAATTCAATGCGTGCTCCGGCCATAATGGGGGCCAGTAAAAATTGTTGTAGCGCTGCCAAAGCCGCAATCAGGACGACGAGCAGTACTATTGGCTGAAACCAGCGTAGTCGACGCTCGGTATAAGGGTGTAACAATAAAATGACGGGTGCGCAAAAAAGGGCGATGACCGATTGCCAATAAAAAATATGGCTGGCAAAGGTTCCTGCTAAAGATTGTGGTTGAATAACTGAAAAAGCCAAGGGTGCTGCCAATAAACCTATAGTCCAGGTGCTTCCTACCCACGCGGTTAACACCAAACGTTGAATGGCAGCCAGCCAGACAAAGCGTCTGGAAGGGGACGCTTCAGTCGCCTTTTTAGCCTCGGAAGAATCGATATCTGCCAAACGGCCACCTTTTGAAAGATGAAGACATTTTATCTAGCTGTGATCTCAGGAGCTGATCATTCCGTTTATTCGTAGCGGACAGCCAAAATTTCATACTCATGTTCACCGGCAGGGGCTTGCACCACCGCCACATCTGCCACGACCTTTCCAATCAAAGCCCGTGCAATCGGACTGCTGATACTAATCTTACCCTGCTTAATGTCCGCCTCATCTTCCCCCACAATTTGATAGCGCACCTGCTTGCCCGAGTTCAGCTCTTCAAGCTCTACCGTTGCGCCGAACACCACCCGGCCCTGGGCATCCACGGATTTGGGATCAATGATCCTTGCATTAGACAATTTAGCTTCAATCTCCTGAATACGCCCTTCGATAAAGCCTTGCCGCTCTTTAGCGGCATCATATTCAGCATTCTCTGACAAATCTCCTTGGGCACGGGCCTCCGCAATAGCGTTGACCACAGCGGGGCGCTCCACCGTTTTAAGCCGCTGTAACTCGGCTTTTAAAAGCTCTGCGCCGTGCACTGTTAAGGCAATGGTGTTCATGATTTCTTATCTCGATTTTTTAAATCGTTAGTAATTAAATAAAAACCCCGGGACTTATCCCGGGGCAAGAATTGCAGATGGTAATGGGTAGCCATCAATCTTGCAAGTTGCTAAAGCGACGGATGGCTTTGGCCAGCCTAACTAACGCTCAGCTTAAGGGGGGGCCTCTAAGATAGATACCCGGGGCCATAGCCAGGGAAGGAATCCCTCTTAAACCGATGGTTGGGGTATTTTTATAAACGTAGGGTGGAAAGAATTTTAGGAAGCTGCTGAAGTGAAATAGCTTGGTGAAATTAGTTGCTTGTAAATGTAGTCAGCATACGCAAGAAGCCAATTTATTATCATGCCAAGGCGGCTGACGGTAAAGGATGTTCCGCGTTGTTGAATGTCCCGCATGAAAATGCGGTGTCTGCTTCCATCGGTTTCAACAAAGTAATTGATTTGTTGTAAATTTTTTGGATCGTAGTTACCGTTATTTGACATCCCAGCCTGCCCAAACACGCGGGCCAGGAATTTTTGGAAATCAATAATTCTCCCACCATTGTGCACAATAATATGACGGAGCATTTCTATTAGGCAAATGGTAAATCGAAAGTCAATGCCGAAATAGTTTGATTTCTCAATGATGGCTAGAGAGGGAAAACGTTGCCTTATGCAGTTGAGCTTCGCGCTCAGTTTTTCATGGGATTTTGATTTCTCCAGAAACCACTCAAATGGCTTTTCTGCTAGGGAAGCTGCTGTCTCGCCTTTGGTTTCCTTTGAGGGCCACGCGCTCGGCTCTTTGTGCCCAAGGTGGGCGTACATGAGTTCCACAAAATCTTCGAAATATTCGAATGCTTCAGCAAGTAGCCAGAGATTATGTTTGTTGTACCGATTAGTTAAATCCGTGACACGACGATCAAAATCCACAGTCTTGTGATCATAGAAAATTGGCGCTCCATCCGCGAGGGAGCGAAAACACATGCTGTGAAATGAGGAAGAGTGCTGCTCCAGCCCTTTTTCAATCAAGGACTGATGGTTTTCGTGCATTAAAACGTATTCTTTCTTAAATACATTCTTGTTTTGACGCGCAAGCAGCTCAACTTCTGCAATATGGGAAAGAAACTCTTCGTATGGGGTTTTCATACTTGATCAGGGTTGTTTGAGGGGTTTAGAGTCTGAATTTAGCAATCAGCAAGGATGATCTGCCAGAAGGAATATTAATTCTCTTTATGTATGTAGCCAGTGAGCAGCGCATGTTCCCATTCCGGGCGGCCTCGGAGTTTTGCTAGATGCGCCATTGCCCTGTGGTTATAGGGGACTGATAGCAAGGATACGGTCCATCCGTCGCGCGCTTTGTCGACGATTGCATAGCGGGCATCAGGCGAGCCAGTTTCAATCACATGCGCAGATGGGTGAGTGTCGTCATAGGCTGGAAGGCCAACGCTGCCTGGGTTCACAATAAGCTGGCCCTGGTGGGTACGGACAGAGCGTGAGATGTGTGTGTGGCCACATGCAATTAGTGGCGAGGACTCGGCTCCAAGACGAGCTTGAATTTCGCTGGGTTTTGCAGCTCGGACTGTGCCGTTTTCTACTGTTTCTAAGAAATACTCAACATCGCTTAAAGGAGTGCCGTGGCACAGATAGATCTCTGCCGTAAGGCGTGCGTTTTGCTCAAGTGAATTGAGCCAACTCAGCTCTTTGCTGGTAAGTTGTGAGTAGGCGTATTCATCCGAAGCGCTCCTGCGCTCTTGACTATGCGTAAGTATTTGCCGCTCATGGTTTCCGGCAAGGCTCAGCCAATTTTCTGCCATGAGGTACTGAGCGGTCTGTAGCGGTAATAGGGGTCCAGAAAGACTGTCTCCCAAATTAACAATCAGATCGGCGCCCCGGCGGCGGATATCGAGCACCACGGCCTCAAGGGCTGCAAGATTCCCGTGTATGTCTGAAAGGAGAGCGATGCGCATGGGGTGAATATGAAGGTTAACGTTTGAGGTAACCGGGGTGCGAAGCACGGAGGGCAGCCACGAGCGGAGCTTGGAGGCGTCGGCCTGAACAAACAGTTAGGCTGCTGACAGGTGCGTACTCGGCGAACTTACTCATGACGTTCTAAGCAATCTTCGGTGTGACGAGGGCGCTAAAGTCTAACAGATTCAAACTCGTCGGCGTGTGGCGAGTTACTTTCAGCACGCACTTTCATCGCCTCGAATCCTGCTCGCGTTGCCGATTCGAGGCTGGATTTTACGAGGGGTACCAGAACGCCGGAGAACCTTTCGCCGTGAACGAAACGAGTTCGGTTTTCACCAAGTTGTGAAAGGACAAAATAGTGCTCTCCGTCAAACAGGCCGGGCATCAAAAATCTACCCAGCCAACGCAGTTCGGCATTTGGTTTGGCAACGAGCACTTTCGGGCGAAAAGTCATGGCTTTTCCCCCCGGCGGGCAAATTGAGACCGTAAGGCGCTGACCTAAGACTGCCTCCCCCGAAAGTTGACGAACGAACGGATTCCACTCTGAGTGACGTGCAAAGTCCGTCAGTATGCTCCATACGATCTTTGGGGAAGCATTAATATCTATCTCAGTGGTAATTTCGTGCATTAAAAATCCCGATGTGTAAATGGTTAGTTGAGACAAGCCTTTCGAGGCAAGGAGCAGTGTTGGCGTTCGGCTTCACGCCCTAGATGACTCGGGCAAGTTTATCCAGGTAGCGCATTGAACAACAGCCCGATATCCATCCAGATCTTCGAATGTACAACCGTCACGATCCCAGTAGGGATTCAACGAAATGACTAATTTAAATCCTGCCGCTTTCATGGATTCGCAGCGACGGACCCAATCTTCTCGGTCTGGCACATAGAAGACGAGTAGATCGTCCAGAGTAGGAGTTGGCTTGACAGGATGCGAACGACAATAGGTGAATTCGAAATGATATGCACCGCCTGCTTCACCTAACATTACACCATCGAATCCATCATGGTCATTGAAATGACCAAGGCGAACAAAGCCAAGACCTTCTCGGTACATTGCTTCAGTGCGGCTTATATTGGTTACCGGACGGGCGATTCGAAAATGAGTAAACATACAGTAGATCTTTCTGCAGCTAACGTTGAAGGTAGTCGGCACAGGAGTGCCAGTGAAGGGAACTCAAACTGCGGGGCAGTTTGGCTGTCTGGTTGACTGGGCTTTATAGGCGCCTTAGTCACCTGCGCAACGGACCCCAATCTTAGCGCACGCGGCCGCGCTGAAGAATTGTGCTAGGCGCAAAACCAGAAGCGCCATGCCTTTACCGCCCTGAGGACTGTAACGAGCGTGGAGCGCCAGTAGTTCATGAACCAAGGCTGCAGCTTGTTCGGGGTAGAGATTGAAGTCGGAATAGAACTTTGACCACAGGGCATTCAATTGAGGGAATTCGTGCGGCGCTTCTGAAGCGAATGAAAAGATGTACTCATCTTGGTTGTGGATCGCCTTATGCCGATCTTTAGCGTACATATCAAATGCCATTAGTGTCCCTTGAACAACCTAAAGAATTAAAGAGATTTTTCCATCCCAAGCGAGCTTTACCTTTTAGTGGTTGCGGTTTGTAGTCATTGAGCGCCAAGAGAGAGAAGTCAAACTTTTCATCAACTCACCTGGGTATTAAAAGGAAAGTCCCCGGGCAATCTTAACCGTTAGCAGCGATTTGGAAAAGAACATGAAAGATGTGTAAAGCCTTCATTGGAGCGACCTAACGTCACCGTTCACCGAGCTGCGGCGAAGGTGTTAATTTCAAAAGCCTGTGTGCTCGCGGCTGCGGGTGCACCGGTTTTTTAGGCGTCCTTGTCGGACGCGAGGGTCTCGATTCCGCCAGTGCAAGAACGAAGCGCTTCGACTAAGGGCAAGTACAGGCGTGCGGCACCGTCGCGAGTTAGGAGGAAATCATACCAATGGAACATTCTTAACAATTCGCCTGCATCTTCAACATAGATCTCGTTCAGCTTATCCGATTCATCCCGAAGGAAACGCGCGAGAATAAAGGGAGTGACACATGGTTTATCGTTAGCTGGAATTTCGGGCGGCACAACGGCACCGCCTTTAAAAACGGTAACATTTCGGCGCGTCCCGGCATCCCAATTCAGCTGCATGGCGCTGTTAAGGTAGTCGAGCAATGGCGGAAGAAGCCGCTGAATTTCACGCCAACGGCCGACACTGACGTCCCCAAGTTCCTGATCATAGCTTTGGTAGAAGAGTAGATGTCCCACTATTCGCTTCACTTAATGTCTAATAGACGCAGACAGACGCAGATGCCGCAGGCCGTGTTGTCTATTCAATCGCATGATACAAACTGTAAAACAAAACTTTTCCTTTTAAACAGTTAGTTCCTCACCCTAAAAGCTGCATAGTGCACTGGCAAAAAATACTTTGACAGCCTTCTTGACGTTTGGAATTAACATGACAGTTGTTTATGCAAAGTCTGAAGGTCACACACTTGCAATTGCTTCAGTGCTTTCATTCCTTCTACTGCAGCCCGCGCTCCTGCTATGGTGGTATAAGAGGGCACTCTCAACGCTAAAGCAGTGGTGCGGATAGAGCGGGAGTCTACAATAGCCGTGCGGCGTTCTTCAACGGTGTTAACAACAAGAGCAATTTCGCCGTTTTTTATCATATCGGTAATATTGGGCCGCCCTTCGGTTACCTTGTTAACAGCCTTAACGGCTATACCTGCAGCTTCTATGGCTGCTGCGGTACCGCGGGTGGCTACCAGCTTAAAGCCCAAGGTTTTCAAAGCGCGTGCTACTTCTATAGCTTTGGGTTTATCGAAGTTTTTTACGCTGATAAAGGCGGTGCCGGATTCAGGTAGTTTGGTTGAGGCTCCCATCTGGCTTTTAATAAAGGCTTGCCCAAACGTACTGCCTACGCCCATCACTTCACCGGTCGATTTCATTTCTGGTCCCAAAATAGTATCGACCCCGGGGAATTTATTAAAAGGAAATACTGCTTCTTTGACAGAAAAATAGCCAGGAACAATTTCTTTGGTAAACCCTTGTTCTTCTAAAGATTTACCGGCCATTACGCGGGCAGCAATTTTTGCCAACGGTGCTCCAATGGCTTTAGAAACAAACGGTACGGTGCGCGAAGCGCGTGGATTGACCTCCAGAACAAAAATAGTAGGTTTACCTTCTTGCTCTTGAACTGCGAACTGTACATTCATTAAGCCCAGTACGTTTAGCGCCCGGGCCATAATTTCTGTTTGGTGCTTGATTTGTGCAATAGTTTCAGAAGAGAGGGAATAGGGCGGCAGCGAACAGGCCGAATCCCCTGAATGGACGCCTGCCTGTTCAATATGCTCCATCACTCCACCAATGACCACCTGTTTACCGTCACATAAACAGTCTACATCCACCTCAATGGCGTCATTTAAAAAACGGTCCAGTAAAACGGGAGAGTCGTTACTGACTTTTACGGCTTCATGCATATAACGCTCAAGATCGCGCTGATCATGCACGATTTCCATTGCCCGGCCCCCCAATACATAGCTTGGACGCACGACCAGCGGGTAAGCAATTTCTTGTGCTAGACGGATGGCTTCGTCTTCCGTACGTGCAGTCCGGTTAGGAGGCTGTAATAAGCCTAGCTTATGAATTAATTTTTGAAAACGTTCCCGGTCTTCGGCAATATCAATACTTTCTGGAGAGGTACCAATAATAGGAACCCCATTGGCTTCTAGCGATTTTGCTAATCTGAGTGGAGTTTGTCCTCCATATTGCACAATCACCCCTAGGGGTTTTTCTTTATCAACGATTTCTAGCACATCTTCCAGTGTGAGCGGCTCAAAATAAAGTCTGTCACTGGTGTCATAATCAGTAGAAACAGTTTCCGGATTACAGTTGATCATAATGGTTTCAAAACCATCTTCCCGCAGTGCCAGGGCGGCATGTACACAGCAATAATCAAACTCAATACCTTGACCAATGCGGTTGGGACCTCCTCCTAACACGATGATTTTCTTTTTATCTGTTGGTGCACTTTCGCAAATTTGCTCATACGTGCTATAGAGATAGGCGGTATTGGTTGAAAATTCTGCAGCGCAGGTATCTACTCGTTTGTAGACGGGGCGAATATTTAGCAGGTGTCGATGTTTGCGTAATTCAGCTTCTGAGGTATCGAGCAAGTAAGCAAGGCGGCGGTCACTAAAGCCTTTGCGCTTTAAATACAGCATTGCGGGAGCATCTATTTCTGCCAGAGTGCATTTCTCAACTTCTAGTTCCAGATCAATGATTTCTTTAATCTGCACTAAAAACCAGGGGTCGATATGGGTGAGGTTATGGACTTCTTCTAGAGTGAAACCTTGAGCAAAGGCATCACCCACATACCAGATACGTTGTGGGCCAGGTTCTCCTAGTTCTTCTTCAATGCGCTGGCGATCGGTGGTCATCTGGTTCATACCGTCAACACCAACCTCAAGTCCACGCAGCGCTTTTTGAAAGCTTTCCTGAAAAGTACGGCCAATCGCCATAACTTCACCTACAGACTTCATCTGAGTGGTCAGATGAGAATCTGCTGTTGGGAATTTTTCAAACGCAAATCGAGGGACTTTTGTAACGACATAATCGATGGATGGCTCAAACGAGGCTGGGGTGGCGCTTCCTGTAATTTCGTTACGCAATTCATCCAGGGTGTAACCTACCGCCAGTTTGGCGGCAACTTTCGCGATGGGAAAGCCCGTAGCCTTGGAAGCCAGGGCAGAAGAGCGGGAAACGCGCGGGTTCATCTCAATCACAATGAGTCGCCCGTCTTTTGGATTGACGGCAAACTGTACGTTTGAGCCACCCGTTTCCACGCCAATTTCCCGCAAAATCGCAATGGAGGCATTACGCATCAGTTGATATTCTTTATCTGTTAGCGTCTGTGCGGGAGCAACGGTGATAGAGTCGCCGGTGTGAATTCCCATGGGGTCAAGGTTTTCGATGGAGCAGACAATAATGCAGTTGTCTGCCTGGTCGCGCACTACCTCCATTTCAAACTCTTTCCAACCGATCAGGGATTCTTCAATTAACAGTTCTTTGGTAGGAGAAAGCTCCAGCCCGCGTTTGCAGATGGTTTCAAATTCTTCAGCGTTATAGGCAATTCCACCGCCGGAGCCACCCATGGTAAAACTGGGACGGATAACCAGGGGATAGCCGCTAGTTTGCAAGCTAGCAGCCATACGTTGATGTACTTCCCAAGCCTCTTGCATGCTGTGTGCAATACCGGAAAGTGCAGAAGCCAGGCCAATTTTGGTCATGGCTTGTTTGAACTTAAGCCGGTCTTCGGCTTTTTCTATCGCCTGCTCGTTAGCGCCTATCATTTGAACCTTGTAGCGCTCTAGCACACCATGACGATGCAGGTCCAAGGCGCAATTGAGCGCAGTTTGCCCGCCCATCGTGGGTAGTAGGGCATCAGGTCGTTCTTTTTCAATGATTTTTTCTAATACTTGCCAGACGATTGGCTCGATGTAAGTAACATCTGCCATCTGCGGATCGGTCATGATGGTAGCCGGGTTACTATTTACCAAAATAACGCGATATCCCTCTTCACGCAGTGCCTTGCAAGCCTGAGCGCCAGAGTAATCAAACTCACAGGCTTGCCCAATAATAATGGGGCCTGCTCCAATGATCAGAATACTTTTAAGGTCAGTGCGCTTGGGCATTTTAGTGTTTCTCCATTAGCGCAATAAATTGATCAAATAAATCCATAATTTCATGAGGTCCTGGGCTGGCTTCAGGGTGGCCTTGAAAGCAAAACGCTGGTGCATCAGTATGCTGTAAACCTTGTATTGACCCGTCAAACAGCGAGAGGTGAGTGATACGTAATTGCGAGGGCAGAGTTGAAGCTTCTACAGCAAAACCGTGATTTTGACTGGTGATATAGACTCTTTTGGTATCTAAATTTTGTACCGGATGGTTTGCTCCATGATGTCCAAACTTCATCTTCAGCGTCTTTGCGCCACTGGCTAAGGCTAAAAGCTGATGCCCAAGACAAATACCGAATAAAGGAATTTTGCGGTTTAAAAATTCTTTTGTGGCAGCAATCGCATAATCACAAGGTTCGGGGTCACCTGGCCCATTACTTAAAAAAATTCCATTGGGTTTAAGGGCAAGCGCTTCTGTAGCGCTTGTTTGAGCGGGAACGACCGTGATACGGCAACCGCGGTCAGCTAGTAAACGTAAAATATTACGTTTTATGCCGAAATCGTAGGCTACTACGTGAAAACGTTCTGCAACGGATGTTTTTCTTTTCGCAGGATCTAAAGTCCAGGAAGTTTCTCGCCAGGCATAAGATTGAGTCGTGCTTACAACTTTGGCTAGGTCTTGCCCCGCCATACTTGGCGCGGTTTTAGCCAAATATAAGGCTTGCTCTATTTTGTGTTCATCCAAAGCTACATCCTCTTCCAATGCCAGGATACAGCCATTTTGAGCCCCTTTTTCACGTAAGAGGCGCGTCAAATGCCGTGTATCTACTCCTGAAATTGCGATAATGCCCCGCTCTTTCAAATAAGAAGATAAATCTTTTTGGGCACGAAAATTAGAAACGATGGGCGACAAATCCCGAATCACCAGCCCGCTGGCCCAGATTTTTGAAGCTTCTTCATCTTGAAGATTTGCGCCCACATTACCAATATGCGGATAAGTTAGCGTAACGATTTGCTTGGCATAACTAGGGTCGGTAAGGATTTCTTGATAACCCGTCATCGCCGTATTAAATACGAGTTCACCCGTGGTAGTGCCGCTCGTGCCTATGGAGTCACCAAAAAAGCGTGTGCCATCGGCCAAGATTAACAAGGCGCGAGGTCGCACGGCTCTCAGAAGGCTATTTGAATAAGTCATGATTTATTTTTTTCGGCTGCACACCCGTTTGCATTGCAATATTGTATTTTTTGCATAACACTCAGGCTGCTAGAAAGATAGATTTGGCGTATAGAGAGTTTAGCAGTTACTGCCCCGCTTGAAGTTTTCAAGAAGAAATTTAGTACCGGAGTAGATGAATTCAGCTCTTAACTGACCAGTGGGTAGTAAGATGGCTCGATAAAAATGTTGGCTTAGTTTTTGTCGTGTCTTTTCTAGACGTGCTTGTTGAAGAGTTAAAGGCATAATTAAAGCCTGACCTTATGAATTTTTCAGATACTTTTACAATTGTTTTCGCAAGATTTTTAATCTTTTTCGCGATGTGTCAACACATCTTAAATTTTATGAAAAACTTTTTGTTATCTCTTCGCTGCTTAGTAGCAGGTGTTTTTTTCGTTTTTATTGCCAATCTGGCGGGCTGTGATGGGGCGATTAAGAAAGTGCCCTCGGTTGAGTTAATGACGATTACTGGAGAAAAACTAGATCCGGCAAGCTTTCAGGGAAAAGTAACGCTTGTTAATTTTTGGGCGACGTCCTGCGTCACTTGTGTTAAAGAAATGCCTATGTTGGTCGATACCTATAAAAAATTTGCATCAAAGGGTTACCAAACAGTGGCAGTAGCGATGTATTACGATCCGCCTAATTATGTGTTGAATTTTGTAGAAACGCGCAATATTCCTTTTAAGGTAGCGCTGGATCCAAAGGGGCAGATTGCCAAAGCCTGGAACGATACAAAAATTACCCCTACCTCTTATCTGGTCAATAAACGGGGAGAAATTATAAAGCGCTATGTGGGAGAGCCTGAACCAGCAGAGTTACAGGCGGTGATTGAAAAGCTGCTTGCAGAAACTTAAAAGAACTCCACTTAGGGGCATATTTTTATTCTTCGGCTTTGCCAAGACTGCGTAAATACTGAAGCTTTTGAGCAATTTTATCTTCCATTCCCCGGTTGCTAGGATAGTAAAACTGGGTTTCTAATCCTTCTGGAAAATAGTGTTCTCCTGCCGCATAAGCATGCTCTTCATCATGCGCGTAGCGATAATCTTTTCCAAAACCTAGCTCTTTCATTAAAGAGGTAGGTGCATTACGTAAATGTAAAGGTACAGCTGCCGAGCCATTTTTTTTGACAAACGCTACAGCGGCTTTATAGGCGGTATACACAGCATTACTTTTGGCAGCAACAGCACAATAAACGACCGCTTGCGCCAGCGCTAATTCTCCTTCCGGGCTTCCCAGTCGCTCGTAGCTTTCTGTGGCGTCTAGGCAAATTTGTAGGGCTCGCGGATCAGCCAGACCAATATCTTCGCTAGCCAAACGAATCATGCGCCGGGCGATGTATCGGGGATCAGCGCCTCCATCGAGCATGCGCACTAACCAGTAGAGTGCCGCATCTGGATCTGAACCGCGGATGCTTTTGTGCAACGCGCTAATTTGATCGTAAAAAGCATCTCCTCCTTTATCAAAGCGGCGCAGAGAAGTGGTCAAAATCTGCTGAAGAATATCCACTGTAATAAGAGAAGGGCCCGAATTAGGATGCGTATGAACAGCTTGCGCGGCCAGCTCCAGATGATTCAGAAGTTTTCTGCCGTCGCCGTCAGCAGCGCGAATTAACATTTCACGTGCTTTGGCTGTAATTTGTAAGCCTTTGAGTTCTCTGGCAAGCGCAACATCAATCATCTGTCCTAATGCAGATTCATCCAAGGCTGCCAGTACATAAACAGCCGCGCGAGATAGCAGAGCAGAATTGACTTCAAAGCTCGGGTTTTCTGTAGTGGCCCCTACAAAGACAAATAAACCTGATTCCACATGCGGTAAAAATGCGTCTTGTTGGCTTTTGTTGAAGCGATGTACCTCATCGACAAAAACCAGGGTGGATTTACCGGATTGATTGCGTGTAAATTCAGCCTGTGTGACGGCATCACGAATTTCTTTAACCCCGGCTAATACAGCACTTAGTGCTATAAAAGGCAGCTCAAAGGCAGTAGCTATCAAGCGGGCCAGCGTTGTTTTTCCAACACCTGGAGGGCCCCACAAAATCATGCTATGAGGTTGTTTAGACAATAGTGCAACAGTCAATGGTTTGCCCGGACCTAGCAATTGCGCCTGACCCACAATTTCTTGCAAGGTTTGCGGTCGCAAACGTTCTGCCAAGGGTTGATAGTTAGGCGAAGTTTGAAAGTTAAAAGATAAGGACATAGCTATAGTTTGATGTAAAGATGCAAAATATTTAACTAAAGTGCTACTAGAAGTGTTGCAGATAGAGAAAAATGACTCCGATTTATTGTCTTTACAACGGCCTACGACTGAACCAGTAGGTTGATTCCCCGAGCTTTGTTAATCTAGTTAGCTAAATCTCAATGCTGGCAATTTGTACAAAATACAAGAAACCAGTCATTTTTTATTCTAGGGAGCTGTACATGGGTTTAGAATCCGAATCCGCAAAAAATTCCTCTGCAGTTATGCACACGTCTACAGCCATTGGGGCGGCCTTAAGCCTTGTTTTATTGCTAGGAGGCTGTGGTGGAGGGGCCAATCCTTCTGTAAAACCTGTAACAGTATCCACGCCTGCACCGGCCCCTAGCGGTGGTGTCTCAGCGCCGACTCCCGCTGAAAATTTCCCTTCTTCCGCCAGTCTGGCTCAGCAATGTGTTGCTCCTCGCCCTGGCAGCACGGATAAACAAGGCAGCATTGATACAGAAAAGTCCTGGCTACGTTCTTTTATGAATGAAACCTATTTGTGGTACAAGGATATTCCAGCCGTAGATGCCAGCCAATATACCCTTGCAAAATACAATGGCAATGTATTTGACACCTTAACAGCTTATTTTGAAGCCCTGCTGACTCCCACGCTGACTGCTTCAGGTAAACGCACCGATCAATTCAGTTTTACAGTTCCTACTGAAGAGCTTCTTGATTCCCAGAACGGGATTTCCACAGGTTACGGTATTACCTGGGCATTTGTATCTAACCGTATACCCCGTTTAGTCAATGTAGTGGAAGTAATGCCCGGTTCACCCGCTGCCTTAGCAGGAGTTGCCAGAGGAGATACTTTACTGAGTGTGGACGGCGTGGATATTAATGATCCAAGTGCTGATGCGCCTGCCAAGCTCAATGCAGGGATATTTCCCAGCACTTTAAACAAATTAACGAACTTTAAATTCCTCCCCTTTGGTTCTGCAACTCCCCGTGAGGTAAGCCTTAAATCAGCAGTCATTTCAGAAAAAGCCGTGCAACTGACAAAAGTCATTACTGAGGCTGATAAGCGAATCGGTTATTTGGTACTTAACTCTTTTAATATTTTGGCGGCAGAATCGGAATTGCTGAGCGCTATCAACACATTAAAAGCAGCCAACGTAAATGAACTGGTATTGGATTTACGTTACAACGGTGGTGGTTTTTTAGATATTTCCAGTCAGCTTGGCTGGATGATCGGAGGAGCGAATCTAGATGGAAAAGTATTTGAGCGTTCCATCTGCAATGATAAAAACCCCCTAGATATTTGTAATACCTCAACACCTTTTCATAAAACCACCCAAGGTTTTAATGGAGTAAGTGGCCAACCGCTACCACAGTTGGGTCTCTCTCGCGTCTTTGTTTTAACCACCGGTAATACCTGCTCAGCCAGTGAAGCGCTGATTAATTCATTGGCGCCGTTTCTTCAAGTGATACAAATAGGAGGCTCAACCTGCGGTAAACCGTATGGATTTTTTATTACAGACAATTGCGGTACTTCTTACGCAGCTATTCAATTTCAGGGCGTTAATGCGCTGGGTTTTGGAGATTATGCAGATGGATTTTCGGCTACCTGCAAGCTTGCAGATGACTTAAGCAAAGCCCGTGGCGACAGTTCTGAAGCGATGTTATCCGGTGCTTTAAGTTACATCAAAACAGGAGCATGTCCTTTAGGCTCAGGCATTCAAAGATCGCTTTCTGCAAGAGATACCCTAGAATTCAAAATTCAACGTAAGCCATGGGAAGAAATACGAATTTTAAACAAACCCAAACCCTGACTTTTAGCTGCTTGCAGGGTTTGAGTCTCAATGTTGCTTCGATACTGGCAGCATTGGGACTCAGTGCGTGTCAGACAGCTGCTAGCAGCCTGGCATCTGCCCAGCCTGCAAAAATGCATGCAGCCAGTACAACTGAGGCCTGTATTGCACAAATGCGGGAAGCGGTTAGGGCGGCGACGGGTCGAGCAGTAGTTTTAACAGCTTTGGCGTTTGATAACACTGATGTATTGCGTATTACTCCTGCCCCATTAACAGGGGAAACCGGTGTGCAATTAGATGGTCGGCGCTATGAGCAGCCTCATCGTTTCAGATTGCTGAAGATAGACAACAGCTGTGCTATTAAAGATGAGCGTACAGAACTTGTTAGGTCTTTACCGGCTTGTACTTGTAGTGCAATACCGTTGTGAGGGTTGGCATCTCTTTGTTTTTTCTCTTTTTATTCTAGTTTGCAGCAGTATAGACTGAATGCTGAGGTATGCTCACCGGTTTGCACGGACAAAATCTGCAAGGCGACGGTTTCCGGCCTGCAAATATCCATCCGGGCCGAAAAGCGCATAGCATCCAGAAGGTAGATGAAGCAGGAGGGGGCCTTCATCGTCCAACGCAAGAAAAGCCCGCCAATGTTGAATAGCGATCTCTATCGGGGCTTGATACGCAATTTCCCGCATCAGTAGAAAATACACAGCTTCATTCGATGAAAGTTGAAAGTGCCTTCGCAAAAACAGGTCCACTTCTGCTTTTTCGGTCCTCTCCCACTCTGGTAGCCAGTTCGGCCCTTCTGCTTCAGGCTTGAGCCAGTGTTCCTTGGGAAGGAGCATCACATGGCGTTCTAGCGCATTGTTCGACACCTCAGTACTCCACAGCTTTTCAGCCGCCGACCGATTCAGAGCATGGATATGTTGCCGGACGGCTTGCGGTATAGCGAAATCCTTATCAAAGAAAGACCAGTCCTTTTCGCTATCTAGTTTTCTGAAAGTATAGCTAGATGGTTGTTTATACATGCTCTCTGTAGGTTTGTTACTGGCGCTGCGCGACTTTATCCTAGGAAGTCTGTTTAACTGCAGAGCTAAAGACTACCTAGCCTTCCTCGAAATAGTCAGAATCAATGCGTTTAACCAGGTATGAGGCTGAAACAGAAACTCCAACGTCGAAATCAATCATCAGGTTTGCAAGAAGCTGCCCATCAATCAAGACAACTTTGGTGTCGATGCGGGATGAATACTCAATTGCTTCAGCAGTATAAGATGAGGTCGTGATGAAAACTCCTTTTTTTGCACGCTGACCTTGAAGCGCGCCGACAAACTTTTGAATTTCCGGGCGACCCACTGAACCTTGCCATCTCTTCGCTTGAATGTAGAGAGTGTCCAAGCCAAGACGATCTTCCTTGATGATGCCGTCAATTCCTCCGTCACCACTTTGCCCGACGCGCTCCCCAGCGTCGCGCCGAGAGCCTCCGTATCCCATCTTGACCAGAAGTTCGACGACAAGGCGTTCAAAGAAAGTGGGGGAACAGGAGAGAATGCGGCTGAGAATGTCCTGCGCAAGACTGATCCGAAGCCTTTGGTGAGCAAGCTCAAGAGCTTCTTCTGGAGTTTGTTCTGTTGCAATAATTACAGATTCTGTTTGCGTTTCTCTACTGTTCCGGGGGCCTTCCCGAAATTCAATGAAATCAGGGAAGCGTTCCAGGTATTTGACGTCAATTCTTGATGGGTTGCTGGAGAGTATTTCTTTGCCGCGGCTAGTAATGCGTAGCGCTCCTCTGCGGGGAGACTCCAAGAGCCCAGCCTTTTTGAGATAAGTATTTGCCCATCCAACACGGTTGTTGAAAACCGGCTGCTGGCCACTTGCCAACAGTTCATTACGTTCAGTCGCGGTGAGTTGGAATTCGGCGGCAAGTACTTCAACGGCTTCTCGTGTTGTATGATCGCTGCCGTCAGCAGCAAACCGAAGCAGGGGCAACATCAAGCTTTGATAATCAGGAAGGGCCATACTGATCCTGCGATTTCTTTTCTAAACCATGCCTGTCATTATTGCTTTGCCTTGTCGTGCTGGAACACTGGCTTGAGTGTTGCGCTAGATAAGCATCGGTTTTTTGACGTTTGGAAGTATTCATATAACAGTTTTTATATAGAAGAGAGTTGGTGCAGGAATACCGTACTATTCTTTGATACCTAGCAGGCGATTTAACCGATCATGAGACGCGATCAAGTATAGATGCCTTTGTTTGTGAGATAGCTTACTAACATAGCCCCCAGGATCGTATAACCATCTACCGCTAGGCTTGATGCCTATGATATCTATTTTATATTTCCAGGACGGTTTAACTTTAGCTGATATTTCGGCACGCGTGTTTCAGAGGGATTCGAAATTCGCGATTAATTCTGGTGAGACAATAACCGTGATGATCTCAAATTTACTATTTAACACTGTGATAGTTTTTTTCTCCTGAGCGATTGCAGCTGTAGGAAGAGCAATGAGGAAAAATAGCAAAACTCTGTATAAGATATTCGTCATAGGTGTACCTCATCTTGAAATAAGCGTAGGTAAAAAAGCAAAAATTCTTTTACTGGATTGAACTCATTGTTTTGTTAGCTAATCTTCTTAATGCCGCTCTATACCAGTGAGCAAAGCCTGTATTCATGATTCCGAAAGGAAGCCAAAAAAACCAACTGACCATGCTTGAAATGATAGCGAGTGGAATAGCAACAAAAAAACCTTTTAGAACATCTCTTGCATCGCTACCGTCTATAAGCCCAAATAAAGAAAACATCACATAGACCGAAATCAAAGGGACTAAACAAGAAAAAATAATAGGAAGAATAATCAGGGTGTATTTTTTTGTGGAGGGAGAAATTTTTTTAAACAAGAGAAACAAAAGCACCAATGCCACAATGGAAGTAAGCCCGTGGACATAGAGTTTTTCCCCTAAGCTTGCGTATTTACCGTGCATCAAAAAAAGCAATAAATTTCCCAAAAGGAGATTACTCACTAAGGTAGTCAAAATAATTAATTTTGGCTTCATCTTGTAGAGCTACTCATTAATAGGACTCTGCTGCTTTAAATCATAGAGGAAATGCATGAACTCGTGGAAGGGTAGGACGGTTTTCTGTAATTACTCTGGGCATGGAAAAGTAAGAATCCCCTGATGTTTACACTGTACTTGGGTAAGGGCTAACGCACATTACTCTGGCGTATTGGAAAGAAAACAGCCATTTTAATATTTTTGCTGATCTTGCTTAGCTTTACGCTTTATTGAGATCTGCACAGTGCAACATGCGGTTAAATGTTTTAACCAGGGTAATGCGACGCTGCATTTTATATTCAGGGTCGGGGTCAAGCCCATCTATAGAGGAATCCCAGGCATTTAAATACGTAGTTTTCCACTGTTCAAGAGTGGATTTCTCCGGCCAATGGGGGCGCATCCCGGCTTCACTTATCACGCAAAGAAGTTCAATCTTGCAGGGGACAATGTCTGCATCCCATTCATCAGCTTGCAGCCGCTCTGGAGCGTCCATAGCTACTTGTATTTCATCTAGAAGTTTCTTAGTAGTTTCGCCGAGCCAGTCAAGTGCGGCATCATTGTCGAAGTTACCATGTGCCCACGTTCCCATGCTGAGACTCCGGTGAATTTTTTTATGGAAGCTTGTGAATTATTGTTGCAAAAAATCTGCGTTTGCTGGAGGAATAAACTTAAAAGTATCAGCAGCAGGCAGAGTTTTGTTGGAAATATTTTGAAAATCAATGCGAGTGAGGTTATCAAAGGCATCCGTTAATTCCATCCGGGCTGGGGTGCCTGAAATTAAACCTACGCTGATGCGTTTAAATTGCAGATCTTGGCCTTTAGGGATGGCTTCTACCCACTCCATTCCCTCTCTTGTACCAGCATCTTTTAAGGAAAACTGATCTAACAGATTTCCCCCCAACAGTAGCGCTGCAGGGGTAGAAGATAAAGCATCTTGAGCTTGGCGCAGCGTGACTTGATTTAAATCCTTATCATAAAACCAGATTTTGCTCCCATCACTAATGATGAGCTGCTGGTAGGGTTGCTGCACTGACCAGCGAAATTTCCCGGGCCGGCCAATCACAAAGCTACCTTTTATTTTTTTTGTTTTGCTGCCCATTTTGCTTTCTTGCGTGAACTCTCCTGATATGGAGTTTGCATTGTCTACATAGCGTTTAAATGCAGCACTAGTATCAGCAAAAGCACCTGCCCAGCAAAAAATGAGGGATCCTAAAAAGATCTGTAGCGTTATAACAAAAGTTTTTTTCATTAAAGTCAAAGAAAAGATATTTGAGAGAAGGGGAGTTAAAACGCTCCTGGCTTTTATTCAGTGCCACGGTTAGGAATTAGAATCGCCCGGTTGCCATTAGATTCAAGCGCTCCAATCATGCCGGCTTGTTCCATTTGCTCCAGCAAACGGGCAGCCCGGTTATAGCCTATTCGCAAATGTCGCTGAACCAGTGAAATAGAAGCGCGGCGGTTTTTCAACACGACTTCTACTGCCTGATCATATAGGGGATCAGCCTCTGCATCTGCAAACCCTGTAACACTGCCAACGCCATCTCCATCTTCTCCGCCAGGGCCACCTTCTAAAATTCCCTCAATATAGTTTGGAGCGCCTTGTTCTTTAAGATGTGCGACTACACGGTGCACTTCTTCATCAGAGACAAAGGCCCCGTGGACGCGAATAGGAGGTTGGCCTACCGGCATATACAGCATATCTCCCATGCCTAAAAGGGTCTCGGCGCCCATCTGATCTAAAATGGTACGACTATCAATTTTGCTGGAAACTTGAAAAGCAATACGGCTAGGGACATTAGCTTTGATTAGACCGGTAATGACATCCACACTGGGACGCTGGGTTGCCAAAATTAAATGAATACCGGCTGCTCTGGCTTTTTGGGCGAGTCGTGCGATCAGTTCTTCGATTTTTTTGCCGATAACCATCATCAGATCGGCTAACTCATCAATGACTACCACAATATAGGGCAGTTTTTGAAGCGGCTCTGGGGCTTCTGGTGTCAAACTGAAGGGATTAGGAATTTTTTGTTCGAGTTTCTCAGCCTCGGTAATTTTGGTATTAAAACCCGCCAGATTCCGCACTCCCATCTTGCTCATTAACTTATAGCGGCGTTCCATTTCGGCCACACACCAGTTTAAGGCGTTGGCTGCTTGCTTCATATCGGTCACAACAGGAGCAAGCAGATGAGGAATATCCTCATAAACCGACATTTCCAGCATTTTTGGGTCAATCAGAATTAGTCGCACATCATTAGCTTCTGCTTTATAAAGCAGGCTCAAAATCATCGCATTAATACCTACAGATTTACCGGAACCGGTGGTTCCTGCGACTAAAAGATGGGGCATCTTGCCCAAGTCTGCCACTGCTGGATTACCCCCAATATCCTTTCCTAGAGCCATGGTAAGCAAAGAGCGGCTATCGTTATAGGTTTGTGAACCCAATATTTCCGACAAACGTACCGTTTGCCGTTTAGGATTGGGTAGCTCCAGGCCCATCGTAGTTTTTCCGGGAATAGTTTCCACCACCCGAATGCTGTTTAAAGACAGCGAGCGGGCCAGATCACGCGAAAGGCTCACAATCTGGGCCCCTTTTACCCCGACTGAAGGCTCAATTTCGTAGCGGGTAATAACGGGCCCCGGGTAGGCCGCTACTACTTTTACTTCGAGTTTAAAGTCGGCCAGCTTTTTCTCAATGAGTCGGCTTGTAAACTCAAGCGTTTCGCGGCTAACAAACTCTGTGGCAGCGGAAGGGGGGTCAAGCAGCCCCAGCTGTGGCAAGCTACCTGCAGTAATCTCGGCAAATAAAGGTTGTTGCTTTTCTTTTTCGATGCGTTCACTGCG
This sequence comes from Burkholderiaceae bacterium, assembly GCA_019695155.1. Lineage (GTDB taxonomy): Bacteria > Pseudomonadota > Gammaproteobacteria > Burkholderiales > Burkholderiaceae_C > Piscinibacterium. Next base: position 28,971 of record JAIBAO010000022.1, read on the forward strand.
GGGAACCTGGACTTTCTGAGGTTCTATCCGGACGGGAGGAGTTTCTTCTCGTCGCTCAAAAACTTCCCGAACAGCTTCAAAACGCTGTTCAGCCAAAGATTCTCCAATAGCACGGTCTTGATCAGCTTCCTGGGCCAGTTTGTGTCGATTAATTCGGTTTTCGATAAAACTGCCAATTGCTTCTGCAACATTTAGCCAGGAAAAACTGAAAAACAGAGAAAGTCCTGTAAACAAGGCAACGATTAAAAGTAAAGAGCCACCGGTATAACCTATGACATTCGTTAAGAGTGCACCAAGACTGTACCCTACCGCTCCACCTGGAGCATGCGGTAGTTGAGCATGTACCCAGGAAAGACGAGAGCCTTCAATAGCGCAGCTTGCAAGCAAAATTAGCCCAAAACCTAGCGCCCTGGCCCAGGCGGGCATATGGAGCTCAATACCACCGTGCGCCCGTTTCCAGGCACGCCATACGTACACACAGCCTAATACAGCCCACCACCAGGCCGATAAACCAAACAAATACAGCAGCAAATCGGAAGTCCATGCCCCTATAAGGCCAATGGCGTTTTGCACGCTACCATCCAAGCCGCTAGTGGACCAGGCAGGATCTGTTTTTTTGTAACTAAACAGGGCCAGGATAAGCAAGATCACTAAAACGCTAACTACGATCCATTTTAATTCTGCTAAAAAGCGAGGTTCAGTAAGGGGAGGTGCGCTTTTTGAGGGCAAAATTGCAGCGGTACGTGCATAAACAGGGCTACGAGCACCTTCTGCTAATAGATGAGGGGTCCCATCCTCTTGGGAAGGAGCAAGGAGTTGCTGGGAAACATGAAATGTCATTTTTTAATTATAGAAACATTCAAGTAAATTAATTACGGCAATTTGAAGGCAGATTGGTTCATCAGAAGCAAAAATACTCCAGAACGAATTTGCGAACGGTTTGGTCTCGATCTGAAAGTCATGACAGCGCTATGGCCGTGCAAAATGAGACAAAAAAGGGCAAAAAGCAGCCGGATGGGGAGGATCATGGGATGCTGCTGACTAGGCGAGCCTTGAATAAACTGTGTGCTAATTTTAAATAAAGTAATGGTTTGCTGATGTTTCACTGCTGAATATACAAACACGGTATAAACGGTTTTCCTAAGCAGTCTAGCAGAGAGTGATGCTACCAACAGAGAAAGAGTGATGATGAGTCCAAAATTTAAGCTGAATTTATCATTGCAATATTCCCTAATAGGTCCGATAGCCGATCTGCCCGCCCGCAGTACCTTGCGAGCTTGGGTGTTACGTGCTTTGGAGCAGGATGCTGCGCTTACTTTGCGTTTTGTGGGAGCAAAGGAAGGTCGCGCCCTTAATCGTCTGCACCGTGGTAAAGATTACGCCACGAATGTTTTAACCTTTGCTTATGGATATGATGAATTTGGGATATTAGGTGCGGACATCGTTATTTGTATCCCGGTACTTGTAGCCGAAGCTAGAAGGGCGAAAAAATCTTTGCGTGAGCACGCAGCGCATCTAATTATTCATGGGGTTTTACATGCCCAAGGATATGATCATGAGACAAAGGCTGATGCGCTTGTGATGGAGAAAAGAGAAATTGAGCTGTTAGCGGGGCTTAGGATTCCTAATCCCTATGTTTAAGTTTAAGCTCTTCGCAAGAAAACGCTTCCAAGTTGCTGTTATGGCACCGACATGCCTGCCTAATGCCGGATGCTGCAAATGTTGTCCCGCTGAATATAAGTTCTAGCAAAATTAAATGAATTTTTTCGAAGCAAATATTACAAACGAGATGATGCAACGCCTTGAGCAGATGGCCTTGCATGATCTAGAAAGTGCCATGTTTTTAATGGCGCGGCTGTATTGGTTTAGCATGCAAACCTTTGATCATGAAACCTCAGATGCTATTGATCTATGGTTTTTTCATAAAGGTAGACCTTCTTTGCTTGAAGATCTTAAAGCACTAAAAACGAACATAGACGCATCTGCTAGTTCTATTAGGCATCAAGATTACCGCAAGCAGGTAACGCAATGGATAGAAAATTGCCAGGCTTGCAAACAAGAGTAGACAGGGAAATTTTTACTTTTTTCTCTAGCAGCTTTATTGTGGAGCAAGCTTTAGAGTCGACTAGTTCTCGCTTAGCGTGTATGCTTTATGCTCCGTAATTGTTTTTCCGCTGAATGGACTCTTCTAATCACCGCCGTACTCGTACTAAACGCAATTCTCATCCACCCGAGCGCAGCTTGCTCGAAAAACTCTCTGCCCTGATTTCACGTGAACCTGATACCCGTCAGGAATTGCTTGAACTTTTAGAAAGTGCGCATGAACGTAATCTTCTGGATGCCGATGCGCTTTCAATGATGCATGGGGTTCTACAAGTATCTGATCTGTGCGCGCGGGACATTATGGTGCCGCGGGCCCAGATGGACATGATCGATATTACCCAGCCTCCTTCCGCATGGATGGGGTTTGTGATCGAAACCACGCATTCACGCTTTCCTGCCATTGAAGGCTCCAAAGACAAAGTAGTAGGTATTTTGCTAGCGAAAGATCTGCTCAGGTTATCCCAGGATGACTCCCTAAATGCGCGTGATATATTACGACCCGTTGTGTTTATCCCAGAATCCAAGCGTCTAAACGTCTTGTTGAGAGAATTTCGAGCCAATCGTAACCATATGGCGATTGTTGTAGATGAGTATGCAGGGGTGATTGGTCTGGTGACTATTGAAGATGTTTTAGAACAAATCGTTGGTGATATTGAGGACGAGTTTGACTATGACGAGGCTGAAGACCATATTGTTGCAGTCGCTCCTAATAGTTGGCGGGTAGATGCGGATACCGAAATCAGCCAGTTCAATGAACGATTCTTTATGCAGCTTTCTGATGAAGAAAACGATACCATTGGCGGGCATATTACTGCGCAGTTTGGCCGGGTTCCTAAGGTAGGCGAGTTTGTTGAAATTGATTCGCTTAAGTTTACGGTGATGCGTGCCGATGCTCGACGCATTGATGTTTTGCGAGTGGAGCGCACCCCCACCTTAGCAAAAGATGATGCAAGCATTTAAGCCAGGTATTTTTTATTTCTTGATGCAACAGCTTATTAACTGAGGCCATCAATGAAATGGCTTTTCAATCCCTGGCTTGCTCTTGCTGCACTAGCAGGGGCTTTGCAGACGCTCACTTTCGCGCCGCTAGAGTTATGGTGGCTGCAGCCTTTTACATTGGCTGCCTTATTTGTTATCAGCTTTAAAAGTTTTAATCTTGCCCATGCTGCTTTGGCAGGTTTTGTTTTTGGCCTGGCGCATTTCTTAACAGGCGTTTCCTGGCTTTATATCAGTTTGCATGACTATGGCATGATGCCAGCACCTTTGGCCATACTGGGGGTATTCTTGCTGGCTTGTTATATGGCGCTTTATCCCTTGTTAGCAGCTTTACTGACACGTTGGTTGGGAACATTTCATGGCTTGCCCAGCGGCTGGTCTCCTCTACTATTTGCCTCTGCCTGGTTTTTAAGCGAAATGGCACGTGGCTGGGTGTTTACCGGCTTTCCCTGGTTAGCGGCTGGCTATGCGCATACCACCGGCTTATTGACCGGTTGGGCTACTTTGCTGGGTGTATATGGCACAGGTTTTATAGTGGCTTTAATTGCAGCCTATAGTGCTCGTGAAATCGTATTTTCCAGGTTTAGCCGTCCGCGGTTAGCTCAGAACCTATTACTCTTGTTATTTCCGGTTTTTGTGATTGGCGCTCTAGCGCAGCAATTTCCTAAAGTTACACTTGTGTTAGACCGTCCACCTTTTTTAAATGTGCGGCTGTTGCAGGGGAATGTACCGCAATCCCTAAAGTTTGATAGCGCTACGATTGTGAATGCTGCGCAAGGGTATACGCAAATGGCCGCCATACCTGCCACAGAAAAGGAAATAGATCTCATCGTTTTGCCGGAAACCGCAATTCCTGTACCTGCAGAGCAATTTCCTAAAGCGATTGAAGATTTGGGGGCTGTGGCCCGAGAGAAAAACGCTTTTATTTTGGTGGGGGCACCTGCTTATCAAAACAAACGCTGGACGAACAGTGTCCTCTTGCTAGGATCAGATGGGCTGCTACAGTCACAACGCTATGACAAGCAACATTTGGTGCCATTTGGAGAATTTATTCCTTTTGGTTTTCGCTGGTTTGTACAAGCCATGCAGATGCCACTGGGAGATTTTGCTAAAGGGGCAACAGAGCAGGCACCTTTTTTGATCAAGCGGGTTCGAGTTGCGGCCAATATCTGTTATGAAGATGTGTTCGGAGAGGAGCTGCGAAACGATGCTCAGAAGGCCGATATCCTTTTAAACTTGAGCAATCTAGCCTGGTTTGGCCGCAGTTGGGCTATGCCGCAGCATTTGCAAATTGCGCAGATGCGCTCTATTGAACTGGGTCGTCCCAGTTTGCGTTCCACAAATACAGGAGTTACCGCAGTTATCAACGCCTATGGAAAAATAGAGCAGCAACTAGAACTGAATACCCGCTCCTATTTAGACGCCAAGGTGCGCGTGGCCAGCCGTGATACGCTTTATCTACAGATAGGGGATCTGCCGTTGTTGTTTTTTACGGTATTGGTGTTGCTGCAATGTTGGCGTACTCGCAAACGGCGAGCTGTCCAGACTGTAGTAAGTTCGCAAGTAATAGATGTAGAGTTTCGTGAGATTTCTAAAGAATGAGTATAAAATGTGGTAACCCTAATATTTCTGCGCATTTTCAATGGTTTTTGGCTGAAAAGCCGCATAAAAATTAGGGTAAATAAAAAAGGGAACTTCTAATAACCTGCTGCGCAAGCCGGATCGGCTCTTGCGGTGCTCAGCGTACCCTGCGTACGCATCCGCTCCTCAAATCCGCTGCGGGCCGCTCGCTACGGTTATTAGAAGTTCCCAAAAGCAAATTTTAAAATATTGCTGAGCTTCTATAAAAATAGTTTAAATCCCAAGCGTTTTTTTCTAAGACAGATAGATTTCTCTTTTAATTTTTAGCTCTATGTCCAATCCTGTCAGCCTTCCAACAGAAAAAATTAGTGAAAACCCAGCTAATTCTCCTACTTCTAATTTTTTGCGTCACATTATTGACGAGGATATTGCACAAGGGACATATGCAAGCCGTACGTGGGCCGGCCACCCTGGAGATGCTCAAACCCAGGCTGGAGCAGCACCTGATCCAGCGAAAATTCGTACCCGTTTTCCTCCTGAACCGAATGGATATTTGCATATTGGCCACGCCAAAAGTATTTGCCTGAATTTTGGTTTAGCTCAGGATTATGAGGGTGTCTGTCATATGCGTTTTGATGATACTAATCCCGAAAAGGAAGAGCAGGAGTTTGTTGATGGGATTTTAGATTCAGTGAAATGGCTGGGTTTCGGCTGGGAAAAATATGGTACTTCCCATTATTACCATGCTTCCAGCTACTTTGATTTTATGTACAAAGCGGCTGAGTATTTAATTAATGCGGGGTATGCGTATGTGGATCAGCAAAGTGCCGATCAAATGCGGGCTAATCGCGGCACACTGAAAGAGCCCGGGAAAAATTCGCCGTTCAGAGATCAATCCATTGAAGAAAATTTGCGCTTATTTCGCCAGATGCGGGCGGGAAAGTATGCAGACGGCGCGATGGTGTTACGCGCCAAGATTGATATGACTCATCCCAATATTAATTTACGCGATCCCGCGCTTTATCGCATCAAGCATGCTCATCATCACACAACTGGCAATAGCTGGTGTATTTATCCTATGTACGCCTACGCTCATCCTATTGAAGATGCGCTTGAAAACATCACACATAGCATTTGTACTTTAGAGTTTGAGGATCAACGGCCCTGGTATGACTGGTTGTTAGAACGCTTAATTGAAGGAGGGCTTTTGCTTAAGCCACCTCCCAGGCAATACGAATTTGCTCGCTTGAATCTGACCTACATTATTACCAGTAAACGCAAGCTGAAACAGTTAGTAGATGAAAAAATTGTGGATGGTTGGGATGACCCGCGAATGCCTACTTTAGTGGGCTTACGCCGTCGCGGTTATACCCCTGAGGCAATCCGGCTCATGTGTGAGCGCAGTGGGGCCAGCAAGCACAATAGCTGGATTGACTACAGCTCTCTTGAAGGGGCCTTGCGGGAAGACCTTGAGGTCAAAGCTGCGCGTGCCATGGCCGTGCTTAGGCCGATTAAACTCATTATTACTAATTTTGAAGGCGAGCCTATTCAATGCACAGCTCCCGTGCATCCTCATCAGCCTGAGCGAGGTCAACGTAGCTTTTTGTTTTCAAAAGAGCTTTGGATTGATGCTGATGATTTTCAAGAAAGCCCCGAAAAAGGATATCACCGCCTTTATGTAGGCAACCGGGTTCGTCTTAAATATGGTTTTGTTATTGAATGTACGGGGTTTAGGAAAGATCCTTCCGGTAGCATCAGTGAGATACATGCCCAATATATGCCCGATAGTCAATCCGGTACTCCTGGATCCAGTAACTACAAGGTGAAAGGGGTTATTACCTGGCTGTCTACCCTGGATGCGGTTGCCGCCGAAGTTCGACTTTACGATCGCTTATTTGGCCAGCCACAGCCAGAGGCGGCAGGGCAGGATTTTCTGGCCGCATTAAATCCCCATAGTAAAAAAATTGTGAAGGCTTATGTAGAGCCTACTCTAACAAACGCCCATCCGGAAGATAAATTCCAGTTTGAACGGTTTGGATATTTCGTGGCCGACCGTAAAGATCATGCGCCAGGCCGATTGGTTTTTAATCAATCGGTAGGATTGAAAGATTCATGGGGAAAATAGACACAAATCCTTAGTGCAATTGTGGTTGTGAGATCTTGAAAAAGGGGAGGGAATCGAACTTATTGTAATTCGTATGTCCTTACCGCTTTTGTTCTTGCAGAACGCATTGGCTTGTAAGCCCAATGGGTTCTTGTAGTGCTTAGCCTATCTTGCGCATGCATTCATTTTTCAGATACATTGCGAGCTAATTCGCCACATGCTTAGAAGTTCTGCTGATAATCTGAACTGAAGCCAGCTTAGCTATTAGGCGCACTTTCAATGTGGCTGGGGTACCGACGTTACATTTTGCTCTCATTTTACCCCTCTTTGTCACATGCAGCCATGGCTACAGGCTCGCCAGTCAGGCCAAAAATACCTTACATCGGCCCTCTGTGACCCGCCCAGTCCTAAGGGGAAAATCGGGGTTCAAATTTTTTTGGTATTTCTTCAATTGACTAAAACTTTTATACTCATACTTTATATTTTGTTCTTTTAGCGATTCGGGGCGTGGTAAAGCCACAAACCGAAAGGGCCCCAGCAGCCGACCTCACGCATGAAACGGCTGCCAATCCTGCACTAAACGGCACGAAACGTGCCGCCAGAGGTGAAGCACAATGATGCAAGCGTTCCAGCAAAACTCCTATTTATTTGGTGCTAATGCACCCTATCTTGAAGAGCTCTATGAGCAATATCTAAGTAATCCTGCAGCGGTATCAGAACAATGGCGCGAGTATTTTGAGCGCATGCAACTTCTGCCTGCTTCAGATGGTGCCGTTACTTCCCGAGATCAGGCTCATGCTCCTATTGTGGAGTCCTTTGCCCAGCGTGCTAAGGCCAATGCTTTTATGACCTCCTCGGTGAATAAAGATGCCAGCATTGCACGTAAGCAAGTACATGTTCAAAGCATTATTGCTGCTTACCGTTTTTTAGGTAACCGTTGGGCCGATCTGGATCCCCTGCATCGGCAGCAACGTCCCGCCATTCCCGAGCTGGAACCGGGCTTTTATGATCTGACCGAGGCTGATATGGATCAGACCTTCGCCGCGTCCAATACTTATTTTGGCACTGAAAATATGACGCTGCGCGAAATTATCCACGCGTTGCGGGATACCTATTGCGGCACCATTGGTGCTGAGTTCATGTATATCAGTGATCCGGCTCAAAAGCGTTGGCTGCAGCAGCGACTGGAAGGCTGTCTTTCTACCCCAAAATTTTCAGTTGAAAAAAAGCGTTCCATTCTGGAGCAATTGACGGCAGCTGAAGGTTTGGAGCGATATTTGCATACTAAATATGTAGGTCAAAAACGCTTTTCCCTGGAAGGTGGAGAAAGTTTTATTGCTTGCATGGATGAAGTGATCCAGCGCAGCGGTGAGAAAGGTGTACAGGAAATTGTGATTGGAATGGCGCATCGTGGCCGCTTGAATGTGTTAGTCAACACACTAGGCAAAATGCCCGGTGATTTATTTGCCGAATTTGAAGGAAAAATAGTAGATGATGGCTTGTCCGCAGGCGATGTTAAATATCATAAAGGGTTTAGTTCAGATGTATCAACGCCGGGTGGCCCTGTTCATTTAAGTTTGGCGTTTAATCCTTCTCATCTTGAGATTGTTAATCCTGTGGTGGAAGGCTCCGTGCGGGCCCGTCAGGACCGCCGAGGCGACATGGCCGGTCGGCAGGTTTTACCTGTTTTAGTGCATGGAGATGCTGCTTTTGCAGGGCAGGGGGTCGTGATGGAGACGCTAAATCTGGCTCAAACCCGTGGTTATGGTACAGGGGGCACCATTCATATTGTGATTAATAATCAGATAGGGTTTACCACCTCTGATCCCCGCGATTCTCGTTCCACTCTTTACTGCTCCGATGTTGTCAAAATGATAGAGGCTCCTGTCCTGCATGTGAATGGGGATGATCCAGAAGCCGTCATCCTAGCGACTCAGATGGCTGTGGATTTTCGTACTGAGTTTGCCAAAGATATCGTGATTGATATTATTTGTTTTCGCAAATTAGGGCATAACGAGCAAGACACCCCGGCCTTAACACAGCCACTGATGTACAAAAAAATTGCCCAGCATCCCGGCACACGCAAACTGTATGCAGACAAACTAGAAACACAGGGCACTATCGCTCCGGGTGAAGGAGAGGTTTTTGTTAAAGCCTACCGTACGGCAATGGAAGAAGGCCGCCACACCGAGGAAATTGTCCTTACAAACTACAAGAGCAAATTTGCGGTGGATTGGGCTCCTTTTCTGAATCGCAAATGGACGGATTCTGCAGACACGGCAGTGCCACTCACGGAGCTAAAGCGTTTATCAGAGCGCATCACAACGGTTCCGACCGATTTCAAGTTACATAGCCTGGTAGAAACCTTGATTGCTAACCGGCGAGCTATGGGCAAAGGTGAAGTAAATCTAGATTGGGGAATGGGAGAACATTTAGCCTTTGCATCTTTGGTGGCCAGTGGCTACCCCGTCAGAATCACGGGTCAGGATTGTGGTCGGGGGACCTTTACCCACCGCCATGCAGTGCTACATGACCAGAACCGCGAGAAATGGGATTCGGGCACTTATATTCCTCTGCAGAATGTAGCAGAAGGTCAAGCCCCTTTTAGTATTATTGATTCTGTTCTTTCTGAAGAAGCGGTACTCGCCTTTGAATACGGGTATTCTGCTGCAGAACCGAATGCTCTTGTTATCTGGGAGGCGCAGTTTGGTGATTTTGTCAATGGTGCACAAGTGGTCATTGACCAGTTTATTAGTTCAGGTGAGGCTAAATGGGGACGCGCTTGTGGCCTGACATTGATGCTGCCTCACGGTTATGAAGGTCAAGGCCCTGAGCATTCCAGCGCTCGTCCGGAGCGATTCCTGCAATTATGTGCAGAGAACAATATGCAATTGGTACAACCCACCACTGCAGCACAAATTTTCCATGTGTTGCGCAGGCAAATGATTCGGCTTTTCCGTAAGCCACTCATCATTCTTACACCCAAGAGTTTGTTGCGTAACAAGGATGCCAGTAGCTCTTTATCAGAACTGGCTAAAGGACATTTTCTTACGGTTATTCCTGAGCAAGATGCGCAGATTAAAGCTGAAAAAGTTAAACGAGTGCTGGTGTGCTCTGGAAAAGTCTATTATGACCTTGTCCATAGTCGCAAAGAGCGCAATGCTCAAGATGTTGCCATTATCCGAATTGAGCAGCTTTACCCTTTCCCTCACAAAGCTTTTGCTGAAGAATTGTCTCAATATTCTCATGCTAAAGAGGTGGTTTGGGTGCAAGATGAGCCACAAAATCAGGGCTATTGGCTGTTTGTGCAACATCATATTCTTGAAAACATGCATGAGGGGCAAAAACTTGCCTATGCTGGCCGTGCCGCCTCCGCCTCTCCTGCGGTAGGCTACTACAGCAAACATATCGAGCAACAAAAAATATTGCTTGATACCGCGTTTTCCAGGCTCAAAGGTTTTATCCAGACAAAATAGCTGCGTTTAAAAATGACCCCGTTGATAAGGTTCACAACGCTTTTAAATCTTTTTTTGGGATGTTTACATCATGTCACTTGTAGAAGTTAAAGTTCCACAATTATCTGAATCCGTAGCGCAAGCTACCTTATTAGCTTGGAAGAAAAAACCGGGTCAAGCCGTGGTTCAGGATGAGATTCTGATTGAAATCGAAACAGACAAAGTTGTACTCGAAGTTCCTTCACCTGCTGCTGGAGTTATTGCCAAAATAGTGAAGAACGATGGGGACACCGTTGTCAGCGATGAGCTTATTGCACAGATTGATACAGAAGGGGCAGAGAAAACTAGCCCCCTGGACGTCCAAGCAGTAAAAACACCGCCCTCTACCTCTGCTGCCTCGGCGCCTAATGCCGCTTCTCACTCTACTGGGGCTACTCCTGCAAGCAATAGTGTGGCTATGCCCGCTGCAGCAAAAATGATGGCAGATAATGCTGTTAACCCTGCCCAGATCAGTGGAACAGGAAAAGATAACCGTATTCTGAAGGGTGATGTAATTGCAGCACTAACTCCTGCCCCTGCAACAAAACCTTCTTCTTCTCAAACTTTACCTGCGGTACAGACGAGCGGTGCACCCCTACAGATTGTGGCTGCCCCGATTAATATCGCTGCCATTACCGAAGGCCGTCCTGAGCAGCGTGTCCCCATGTCACGCTTGCGTGCGCGTATTGCTGAGCGTCTATTGCAATCTCAAGCAAGCAACGCCATTTTGACGACTTTTAATGAAGTCAATATGAAACCGGTGATTGATCTGCGCAATCTTTACAAAGACAAGTTTGAAAAAGAGCATGGTGTGAAGCTTGGGTTTATGAGTTTTTTTGTTAAGGCAGCTGTTCATGCACTAAAAAAATATCCCGTTATCAATGCCAGTGTAGATGGCAACGATATTGTGTATCACGGTTATTTTGATATTGGTATTGCGGTAGGTAGTCCTCGGGGTTTAGTGGTTCCTATTCTGCGTAATGCCGACCAGATGAGTATTGCCGAGATTGAAAAGAAAATTGCGGAATTTGGTGTTAAGGCTAAAGATGGCAAGCTCAGTATCGAAGAAATGACAGGAGGTACTTTTTCAATCAGCAACGGAGGTGTATTTGGCTCCATGCTGTCTACTCCCATCATCAATCCGCCCCAGTCTGCTATTTTAGGAGTGCATGCTACCAAAGAGCGCGCAGTGGTTGAGAATGGTCAAATTGTGATTCGACCCATCAACTATCTGGCGCTTAGTTACGATCATCGCATTATTGATGGCCGTGAAGCCGTACTCGGTTTGGTAGCAATGAAAGAAGCACTGGAAGATCCAACCCGACTATTGCTGGATATCTAAAAGTTGCATCATTACTGCAGCGTTATGCCTTAAAAATTTTCGAAGCTTGCAAGGGACCGCCTCTATATAAACAAGGATAGGGCAGACCTCAGTTGACCTGCCAGAAGGAATATTAAATGAGTAAGCAATTTGATGTAGTCGTCATCGGAGCTGGCCCAGGAGGATATATTGCTGCCATTCGGGCAGCGCAACTAGGGTTTAAGGTGGCTTGTATTGATGCGTGGAAAAACGCTAAAGGCGAGCCTGCGCCGGGGGGAACCTGTACCAACGTCGGTTGTATTCCTTCTAAAGCATTGCTGCAATCTTCCGAACATTATGAACATGCAGGGCATAGTTTTGCTGAGCATGGGATTGACATCAAAAGCATGCATTTAAATTTGCCTCGAATGCTCAAACGTAAAGATCATGTAGTGGAGCAAAACAATGCAGGTATTTTGTTTTTGTTCAAAAAAAACAAAGTCAGTTTTTTTCATGGTCAAGGCTCCTTTGCTAAGGCAGATGCAAACGGATACGAAATCAAGATTACTTCGGCTAGCGAGGAAAGTATTACGGGCAAGCACATCATTATTGCTACGGGTTCTAACGCCCGCGCTCTGCCAGGTACTGCCTTTGATGAAGTCAATATTTTGTCCAATGATGGCGCTTTGCGGATAGGCGATGTACCCAAAAAACTAGGGGTAATCGGGGCCGGCGTGATTGGTCTGGAAATGGGAAGTGTCTGGCGTCGTTTGGGTGCAGAGGTGACAATTTTGGAAGGATTGCCTACTTTTCTAGGGGCGGTAGATGAACAGATTGCAAAAGAGGCCCATAAGCTCTTTACCAAGCAAGGTCTGAATATCCATTTAGGTGTAAAGGTGGGTGCTATTAAAAATAACAAAAAAACGGTATCCATTGCCTACACTGATGCTGGAGGTACCGAACAGAGCTTGGAGGTGGACAAACTCATTGTTTCAATCGGTCGACTGCCCAATACTGAGGGTTTAAACGGTGCGGCTGTAGGCTTAAAGTTAGACGAAAAAGGATTTGTAGCCGTTGATGAAGAATGTAAAACCAATCTACCAAATGTATGGGCCGTGGGCGATGTCGTGCGTGGCCCCATGCTGGCCCACAAAGCAGAGGAAGAAGGGGTGGCCGTGGCAGAGCGTATTGCTGGGCAGCACGGTCATGTTAATTTCAACACCATCCCTTGGGTGATTTATACCTCGCCAGAAATTGCCTGGGTGGGTCAGACCGAGCAGCAGCTGAAGGCAGCAGGGCGAAGCTATAAGGCCGGGACTTTTCCTTTTATGGCTAATGGACGCGCTCGCGCTTTGGGTGATACCAGCGGGATGGTGAAGTTTTTAGCAGATGCGACTACTGATGAAATTTTAGGCGTCCACATGGTAGGACCCGCTGTTTCAGAGTTAATTGCTGAAGCTGTAGTGGCGATGGAATTTCGTGCTTCTGCGGAAGATATTGCACGTATTTGCCATGCTCATCCCAGCCTTTCTGAGGCTACTAAAGAAGCCGCTCTGGCCGTCGATAAGCGGACTTTAAACTTTTAAAATATTACCGTTTTTGCACAGCGGCAATACGGTGATGGCGGTCAAAGAAGCGTATTTGAAGACCCTTGCTGCGCGAGGGTATCAGGCCGACACCGCTCAACTTGCAGCAGTTGACCGCTTACAGCGCTTAAATGATGAACTGATTGCTTATAAAAAGGCGCGTGCTTCTGCGCTTAGCCGTTTCTTCACAACAGTGCAAATACCGCGAGGAGTTTGGTTATGGGGTGGGGTAGGACGTGGAAAAAGCTTCCTCATGGACTGCTTTTTTAGCCATATCCCCCTAACACGTAAAAACCGGATTCATTTTCATGAGTTCATGCGCAGCGTGCATCGTGAGCTTGAAGAGCTGCGGGGGCTGGCAGACCCACTGGAGGAAGTGGCTGCGCGAATAGCCCGCAAGTATCGCTTAATCTGTTTTGATGAGTTTCATATTTCTGATGTGGCAGATGCCATGATCTTAGAGCGTTTATTGCGACCATTGTTTAAACAGGGGGTTGTGTTTGTTGTAACCAGTAACTTTAAACCAGACGATCTTTACCCCGATGGTTTGCACCGGAATCGCATTTTGTCAGCGATAGCCTTATTAAACGAGAAGCTGGATATTTTTTGTGTGGATGCAGGTATTGATTATCGAAAGCGTAGTATGCAGCAGATAAAAGCCTATCTGGTTCCTAACGATACCAATGCTCAACGACAGTTAACAGAAGCATTTAATAAAGTGGCAGAGTGTCCGGATGAAAACCCGGTATTGACTATTGAACATCGCCACATTAAAGCCCTACGCCGGGCTGGAGGGGCAGTATGGTTTGATTTTGAAACCCTTTGTGCTGGCCCTCGCTCCCAAAACGATTATTTGGAAATTGCCAGTCAATTTCACACAGTAGTGTTATCCGATGTCCCACAGATGGGAGTTAATATGGCTAGCCAGGCGCGGCGTTTTACCTGGCTTGTGGATGTACTTTATGACCATAAAGTAAAACTATTAATGAGTGCTGCAGTTTCTTGGGATGAGCTTTATACCCAAGGGGCTTTTGCAAACGAATTTGCCCGTACCGTATCTCGTCTGATTGAAATGCAAAGCACAGCGTATTTAGCCCAAGAGCGGCGGTTTACTGCGTCGCTTTAAGAAAGTGTTCATCTGGGTGAATCTGTAGTGGTAAGCAAGCGCTCAAACCGTGGAAGGCTTGTACCGTTGATATACACATTTTGCAAGAACAAAGCCTGGGGTCTTACCCATAATTTACGTTCTCCATAAAGTGCACGATATAGCACTAGTAATTCCTCAGTCTCACTATGGGTCACTATTCCGATGACTTCATAGAGGTTACCTTTATAGTGGCGATACAGCCCAGGCTGAACAAGCGCTTGTTCTGGAGAGTTTAAGGAATTTGCAGACCCATTCATTGCGTTTTAGCAAACCAATTTTGAACAAGTCGCACCCAATAAGTGGCTCCTAGAGGAATTAAATCATCATTAAAGTCGTAACTGGAATTGTGCAGATTGCACGGTCCCAGACCATGACCTGCACTGCGATGTGTGCCATCGCCATTGCCTGCAAACACGTAGCACCCTGGTTTTTCCATTAAAAAATAACTGAAATCTTCAGCGCCCATCGTGGGTTCAATATTGTCAAAAACATTCTGGTCGCCAACAATGCTGCGTGCGACATCTGCGCAAAAGTTTGCTTCTTTAGAGCTATTAATTGTCGGAGGGTAGTTGCGATGAAAGTTAAACTCTATCTGGGCTCCAAATGCTGAAGCGATGCCGCTAGTGATGTCCCGCATCCGTGACTCAATCATATCCAGCACTTCAAGAGTGAAAGTGCGCACCGTTCCATTGAGCATGGCGGTATTGGGGATTACGTTATCGGCTTCCCCGGCGTGAATTTGAGTGATAGAAAGCACCGCAGAATCGATAGGATTTTTATTTCGCGTCAAAATAGTTTGGAGTGCTTGTGCTAGGTTTACGGCAATCATTACCGGATCAATTCCATTATGAGGTAAGGCGGCGTGGGCACCTTTTCCGACAATATCAATAGTGAACTCATTACTGGAAGCCATTTGGGCTCCCGCCCGCATTCCAAACTGCCCCAGTTTCATGCCTGGCCAGTTATGTAAACCAAATACCGCATCCATGGGAAAAAGCGTAAAGATGCCTTCTTCAATCATGCGCCTAGCACCACCACCGCCTTCTTCAGCGGGTTGAAAAATCAAATAAACCGTTCCATCAAAATCCCGATGCTGACTTAAGTATTTTGCAGCCGCCAAAAGCGTAGCGGTATGACCATCATGTCCGCAGGCGTGCATTTTCCCAGTATTTTTGCTGGCATGGGCAAAAGCATTGGTCTCCTGGATAGGCAAGGCATCCATATCCGCGCGCAGTCCAATAGCGCGCTGAGTATGATTGGTTTTACCGGTAATAGTCCCAACTACACCGGTTCCGCCTAGGCCTCGGTGGATAGGAATGGCCCATTTTTCCAAATTTTTTGCTACCAATTCACTCGTTTGAAATTCTTCAAAACGTAACTCAGGGTGGGCGTGAATTTGCCGACGTAAAGCAGTAATTTCCGCAGCGTCTGCAAGAATAGGTTCAATTAATTGCATGAAGTTGCTCCAGCAAAAATATATTTTTGAGTGTACGCAACATTTTTAAATTACATTCACCCAAGCCTACAGCATCTAAAGGTTGCGCTCATTTAATAAGAGTTTAAACCCAATTAATGAAGAGAGGTTCCTAAGGGACTGCATGAGTTTTTACAGCGCATTTCAAACATGACCGACTATTTTGCAGGTTTTTCCAGTACAAATTGCTAGCAGTGCTCATGCCTTAAAAATTGTTTGAACCTCAAGCTCTTCTGCTTTGTACCTTATTGGATAATCTAGATTAAATGAAATTTACTAAAATTTAGCCCTTAGCTTAATTAATAATAGTCAAAATCTTTAGAACATTTTCTTTTTAAATGGATCTTAATGTTCAGATTAATAACAAGATAGGCAGTCTTTAATGCGTTCAATGCTTTTTAAAGGGTGGAAAGCCTTTTGTCGAGATATACGACTCACTGAAGTACGTTTATTGATGGCTGCCCTGGCTTTAGGGGTAGCTGCAGTATCCAGTGTTGGCTTTTTGGTGGATCGTTTTGATGCCGCTTTGCAGCGCGATGCAGCTCAGCTTTTGGGAGGGGATATCGTATTGTCCTCAGACCACGCGATTGCTCCGGATATAGCTCCCAAAGCAGTAGCCAATGGGTTGCGCACGGCAGAAAGCGTCAGTTTTCCCAGTATGGTAACGGTTAAAGATAACTCCGTGTTGGCTTCAGCAAAGGCGGTTTCCAGGGATTACCCCTTGCGGGGAAAGTTGACTCTGGCAGATGCTTCTGGAGTGCAGACCCAATCAGAAAATGGGCCGCCCCGTGGCCAATTATGGGTAGATGAGAGCTTGTTGTCTGTCTTGAACATCAAAATAGGAGACTCTTTAAAATTAGGGGCCATTCAATATCCCATCACACGGATTATTGTGCTGGAGCCCGACCGCGGAGCGCAATTTGCCAATTTTTCACCTCGCGTCATGCTGCATCTGGAAGATTTACCTGCTACAGAGCTTGTGCAGCCGGGGAGCCGTCTTCGATGGCGCATGGCTTTTGCAGGAGAGCCTGCAAAGGTAAAAAGCTGGCAATTACAGCTTGAAAAAAGCTTGACTCGGGGTCAGCGATTAGAGTCTTTGGAGTCAGGTCGACCTGAGATGCAGCAGACCTTGGACAGGGCGCAACGGTTTTTGTCCCTCGTATCTTTGATTGCCGCTTTAATTGCTAGTGTGGCTGTATTGCTTGCAGCGCGTGAATACGTCAATCGCCAACAAAACGGTATTGCCATTGCACGTACCTTTGGCCTTCAAAGCACTGAGATTATGGCCACGTTAGCAGTAGAGTTCTTTTTAATAGCTGTGTTGGCTTGTCTGACGGGGGCTACTTTAGGCTGGGGTTTACATTGGGTTTTGGCGTTTTTGCTTCAAGATTTAGTGGGGATAGCATTGCCTGCGCCTACTGCAATACCTGTATTGACAGGAATGGCCATAGGAGCACTCTTGACAGCCGGGGTTGTGATGCCCCGAGTTCTGCAATTGGCTAAAGTACCGACTCTGGCGGTTATTCGAAAAGACGCCATTGGCCTGGCCCGCGCCAGCCTTTTAGCTTATTTATTGGCGGCTGCCGGAGTATTTGGTCTTTTAGTACTATCTGTACGCGATACTCAACTAGCACTGGGCGTAGCAGCAGGTTTTGCAATAGGCACCCTTGTATTTGCTGTATTAGTACGGGGTATTACTGCGGGCTTAGCAAAATTAGCTGCTCGTGGGTGGAAGTTTGCACTGCGCACTGCGTTAGCAGCCTGCGCACGCCGCCCTCAAGGAGTTGTGGTTCAGACACTGGCCTTATCGGTAGGATTAATGGCAATTGCTCTATTAGTATTAATTCGAGGAGACTTGATTAGTGCCTGGCAAAAGAGTGTTCCAAAGGATGCGCCTAATCGTTTTGTGATCAACATACAGCCAGATCAAACCTTGTCGTTCAAACAACAGGTACTCGATCTCGGGTTGGCAAGCCCCGAGCTTAATCCGATGATTCGTGCGCGGCTGATTGAGAAAAACGGAGCGCCTATCGGCCCTGAAAACTTTACGGACGAGCGTGCTAAACGACTTGTCGACCGCGAGTTTAATGCTTCCTACGCTAGCGTATTACCACAACACAATAAAATTAAAGAGGGAAGCTGGTTTGCAGCCGATAAAGCGGAGATCTCGATGGAGACCGGTATCATGGAAACGCTGGGTCTTAAGTTAGGGGATATGCTGACATTTGATATTGGAGGGCAGACTACAAAAGTCAAGATTACCAGTACGCGGCAGGTCGCTTGGGATTCGATGCGAGTCAATTTTTTCGCCATTGGTAGCCCAGCGGCATTTTCCAATCAAGCCCAAACCTTTATTAGCGCACTGAATGTACCGGATCATAAAAGTAAAGAGTTTCAAGCTTTAGTAAAGGTTTTTCCTAACATTACCATTATCGACACACGCAATGTGATTGCACAGGTGCAAAATGTCCTGACGCAGGTAATTCGCGCAGTTGAATTTTTATTCCTATTTGCGTTGATTGCAGGCGTAGTAGTGTTGTTTGTCGCAAGCAGTGCGACACGGGATGAGCGGCGGCGAGAGGCCGCAGTAATGCGGGCCTTAGGAGCCAGTTCGAAACAAATTAGATCTAGTCAAGCTTGGGAGTTTGCGATTATTGGAGGCATTGCTGGCCTGCTCGCAGCAACTGGCGCTAGCCTACTAGCCTTCTTAATAGGGAAATATGGTTTTAATTTTACTTACCTGCCTTCCTTGTATGTAGCCTCCACAACTGTATTGGCGGGAGTGTTTGTAAGCTTGGCAGGGGGATGGTGGGCAGTACGGGATGCCGTAAACACAGCGCCTATTGTGACTCTACGTGAAGCTCTTTAGGTCTTTTAAGAAGCTTTAATATTGTGTGTATAACGCTCTACTTTTTCTAACTGTTCCTTTAAAGCAATACCCGTATTGTTTATCTGTGTCAGCGCTTCACTGCGAAGAGTGGTCATGGAATCGATCGCTTGAAAAGCATCATTAAAAGCGAGCTTCATTTTCTCTATGCCGTTAGCTGTCATGCTGTTGATTGAAGAGGTACGCTCTGTGTGCTGCACGAGTTGCTGGCTTGTATGAAGCATCAGTTCTTCTACAGCGGTAGTAGTACCTTGTAGGAGTTCCATCAGTTTGAGTTGATGGCCGGTAGCCCGGGCTACAACTTGCGCTACGGCCAGAGCTGAGATTCCTGTGGTGGCTACTCGGGTACAGGCATTTTGCAATTCACGCCCAGTTTTTTTTAACACTTCAAGTGCCGCAGTGGCTTGTAGGCTCACCACCTGCTGAGTCAACATGTCCTGAAGATTTTGACGAAGGTGATAAAGCACATTTTGTTCGAGGAGTGTGGCTTTAGCAGAATCACTGTCGTGCAAAGAAGCGATGGTTTTTGAAACTTGCGTCTCCAGTTCTCGTGCAGTAACAATGGCCTGATTCAGCCGTGTAAGTCCATCTGAAATTTTGCTGCTCAGGTGGTCTAGCTCTACTTCATCATGTTCTATATCGTCGCGGGCGGCATAAAGCTGGCGTAAAGAGCGTTCAAGAGGTAGTCTAGCCGCTTCAAATTGTTTGAAATATGTCTTCAGCTTGTTTCCATAGGGAATAAAACCTAAGAATTTATGTGGGGCGGACAAATCGCCTTGTTTGCCGGGATCTAAGGTCTGAAGCTGCGCGTGGATAGCATTCAAAGCGCTATATGCTTGCAGGTAGTCTGTACCTGCAGCAATTTTTTTTGCAAATTGACCTGTCATTAGCCCCGCAATCTCTGCAACTTGAGCTTTCCCAAATGTAAATGCTTCATTCAGGCGCGCTTTAAATTCAGGACTGTTCACCTCAGATTTTACTAAATCCTCATGGAAGCAATCAGCTGATTTTTTTGCTTGGGACAATAATTGCTCAGGTATGGCTATCTGCGGAGGGTTTTCCTGGGTGAGTGCACCGCTCATATAAGTCATCGGCTATTTGTAGTGATAGTCTCAGGACTTTTAGCAAATTTCTTTGAAAGAAATTGGGAGTGCACCAAAAATGCCTCCGCATCTTGTTCTGCAAGATCGTTAGTCAGTTCACTGACTTTAGAGGCTAGGTCTGATAGGGTGGTCTCGAACGTTTCTTGAGCGGTCTGACCATTTTGCAGTTTTTTACTACGGGCATATTGAGGAGGAATAGACAAATAGCTTCTGAGCGCATCCGGTAAATACTCCATTGCTAGATTCTGTGCGTGAAAAGTCTCTTCAAGGGAAAGTTTTCCTCGTGAGCGTTCCCACTGCTCCACTAAATTCTCCATGGCATCGCATAACTGCAAAATACGATTTTTAAGATCGCCCGATAAACGATTGTCAGGATTAAGCTGTGTTACCGAACGCACTCCGGCTAGGGCGGTGAGCATTGCTTCTTTTCCCTCGCCCAGAGCTTCATTAAACCGTAGCGCTTCTAAAGGATCCTGTCTCAGGGCTGGCCAGCCTAAGAGTAATCCTGCCGCAACAAAGCCAACCAAATAGCCTGCCACAGGCAGAACCAAAGTCCAGCTTCCGATCAATCCTATCCCCTTGAGTATAAGTGTGCCAATCGCCAAGCTTAGGCCGCACCAGTTTGCAGGAGAGTTAAAAAAACGCCAGATCATTAGCTAAATAATGCTATCCGTAGGTTAAAAATAATTTTAGACAGTATGGGCACGAGCATTAGCCATGCTTTCTCCTAATTTAATCGTTTTTCCGGAACTCCATTGAGGATTAAATTTTAAATTTTCGAAGACCCCTGATGCTGGAAATAGCATAACGACTGTAGAACCCAGTAAGAAGCGCCCCATTTCCTCGCCTTGTTTGAGCGTAATATTTTGATCTAGATATTCCCATTGGCGGATTTGGCCAGGACGAGGTGGATTAACCTGCCCATGCCAAACTGTGGCCATGCTACCGACGATCGTGGCTCCTACTAATATAAGCAGAAATAACTCACTAGCAGACTTAAATACGCAGACTACTCTTTCATTACGAGCAAATAGACCAGGGATAGCACGTGCTGTAGCGGGGTTAACAGAAAACAGAGAACCTGGGATATAAATCATCCGGACCAGACGGCCTTGGCAAGGCATGTGGATTCGATGATAATCCCGGGGACTTAAATAGAGAGTAGCAAAGTAACCATCGAGAAACTTTTCAGCTAGTGCGAAATCGCCTCCAAGCAAGGCATTGATAGAGTATTCATGTCCCTTAGCTTGAAAAATCTGATTTTTCTTGATTTTTCCAAACTGACTGATGGCTCCATCCACCGGACAAATTAAATCAGCTTCTGCAATAGGGCGGGCGCCTGGCTTAAGCTCGCGGGTGAAAAAATCATTAAAACAAGCGTAACTCTGAGTGTCGGGGTTAGCCGCTTCAGCCATATTTACCCCATATCGCTGCACAAACCAATTAATTACACGGCTAGTGAGTATGCCGCCCCGATAAGATGCGATATGGCCAGCACATGCAGTAATGACTTGCTTAGGTATTAAGTATTGAGAGAGCACGGACAAACGGCTTAGCACAGGGTTGACACTCTAAGAATTAAATTCCATCTAAATTTTCCGATAGGCTTGCCTGCTGCTCGCAGCGGCGTTTTTGGCTTTTCCGCATCGATAGATTCTGTTATGGACAGCTTAGTCAGCTTAAAGCTGCTTTTTTGTCCTGCATCTACCGTCGCCCCAATATTCATGGAAAATTTGGATAAAAACATTGAAAAATCTAATTGTATCGGCCATTATGTCTGATTTTTGGGCTAACGCGTGTATCCGTTACAATCTCTTAAAAGACAAACAAAAAACTCCCGCGTTAAAAAGCATGTAGCTGCTCTCCCAGGCCAAGCGCAGCGCGTACGAAAAGCGGGAGTTAATTAACTAATTTCACCTTCAATATTGATGGAAGCACCATGAGTGATAGTACTGCCGGGGTTGATAATTCTCGTCGCAACGCAATTGTTGCAACAAGCGTTGTTGGCGGCGTTGGTGCGCTATGCACCGCAATTCCTTTTGTTTCAACATTCGCTCCTTCTGAACGGGCCAAGGCTGCAGGAGGCCCCGTCGAAGTGGATATCTCTGATTTGAAGCCTGGAGAAATGAAGGTTTCCGAGTGGCGGGGTAATCCTGTCTGGATACTGTATCGTACCCCGGACATGCTTAAATCTCTTGATAAAACGGAATCTTTAGTAGCAGATCCGAAGAGTGAACGGGAATATCAGCTTCCTACTCCTGATTATTGTAAAAATCAGACGCGTTCAAGAGAAACCAAAAAGGATATTCTGGTAACGGTGGGGATTTGCTCCCATTTAGGTTGCTCCCCTTCTAAAAAATTTGAAGGTGGAGATCCTTCTTTACCTCCAGACTGGGCAGGAGGTTTTTTATGCCCTTGTCATGGTTCAACTTTTGATCTGGCTGGACGGGTCTTTAAAAACAAACCTGCTCCCGTTAATCTGGATATTCCTCGGTATATGTATTTGTCTGATACCAAACTTGTGATTGGTAAAGATGAGAAAGGGGAGGCATAAGATATGGCTGAAATGAAGCAAGCACCCGCCAATGCTCCTTTATCTGTTAAAGCATTAACCTGGGTAGATAATCGTTTCCCGCTTACTAAATTATGGAATGAGCATTTAGGAGAGTATTACGCCCCTAAAAACTTTAATTTCTGGTATTTCTTTGGATCATTAGCGCTACTGGTGCTGGTCATTCAGGTGGTGACCGGAATTTTTCTGGTCATGCACTACAAGCCAGACGCCGCCAAAGCCTTTGAATCTGTTGAATACATTATGCGTGAGGTTCCCTGGGGATGGTTGGTGCGATATATGCATTCGACAGGTGCCTCTGCATTTTTTATCGTAGTTTATTTACATATGTTTCGGGGTTTGATGTACGGAAGTTATCGTAAACCCCGGGAACTTATCTGGATATTTGGTTGCGCCATCTTTTTGGTCTTGATGGGCGAAGCCTTTATGGGTTACCTCTTACCGTGGGGGCAAATGTCCTACTGGGGTGCGCAGGTTATTGTTAACCTGTTTTCAGCGATTCCCCTGATTGGCCCCGAGCTTTCGGTTTGGATTCGAGGGGACTATGTAGTGTCTGATGCAACCCTAAACCGTTTTTTCTCATTGCATGTTATTGCTGTACCCTTAGTTTTGATTGGTCTTGTGGTAGCACATATCATTGCCTTGCATGAAGTGGGCTCTAATAACCCTGACGGTATTGATATTAAGGACAATCTGGATCCAAAAACCGGTCTGCCTGTAGATGGCATTCCTTTTCATCCCTACTACACTGTGCATGATCTTATCGGCGTGGCTGTGTTTTTAATGATTTTTTCAGCCATTATTTTCTTTGCTCCAGAGATGGGCGGATATTTTCTGGAATATAACAACTTTATTCCTGCTGATCCTTTGAAAACCCCGCCTCATATTGCTCCGGTATGGTATTTCACTCCCTATTATTCCATGCTACGTGGTACGACTAATCAATTCATGTATGTACTTTCTTTTGCAACTGCGGGCTATGTGGCGCTTCTTTGGTTTGCCTCCTCGCTTTCTCGGCTAATGAAGCTGGGGTCAGCTGCTCTTGCGGCTGTATTAATCATTGGTTTTTTAAGTATTGATGCCAAATTTTGGGGAGTCATTGTGATGGGTGCCTCCGTCATGATCTTTTTTGCGCTGCCCTGGCTGGATCAATCGCCTGTTCGATCGATTCGTTATCGCCCCCAATGGCATAAAGTCATGTACGCTCTGTTTGTTTTATTTTTTCTTGTCTTGGGCTATTTTGGTATTCAGCCACCCTCAGCGTTTGGGGAGCGCATTAGCCAGATAGGAACGCTGTTTTATTTTGGCTTTTTTCTGTTAATGCCCTGGTGGAGCAAAATAGGGACATTTAAACCCGTCCCTAGCAGAGTAAGCTTTGCACCCCATTAATACATCACTTATGTCTGTTTAGCCTGAGTCAATTGCGCGCCCTGTAAGTCAGACTGCACCTGAGATCTAAGAATGAAAAAATATTTATTTGCCCTGCTGCTAGTTCTTGCACCTGCATTCGTAATAGCTTCAGAAAGTGCTTATCCTTTGGATAAAGCTCCTTATAGAGCTAATGATATTGCCGCACTCCAAAACGGGGCTAAGCTTTTTGTTAATTACTGCTTAAACTGCCATAGTGCCAGCCTAATGCGTTATAACCGGCTCAAGGATATTGGTTTGACCGATGAGCAAATCAAGTCTAATTTGCTCTTTAGTGCAGACAAGGTCGGCGAAACCATGAAAGTGGCGATGACTGTAGCGGATGGTAAAAAGTGGTTTGGAGCTCCTCCACCTGATCTTTCAGTGATTACCCGCGCCAAATCTTCTGCCGCTGGCTCCGGTTCTGATTATGTATATACCTATCTTCGCAGTTATTATCGAGATGCGAGCCGCCCTACGGGTTGGAACAATTTGGTACTGCAAAATTCAGCCATGCCTCATGTATTTTGGGAAAAACAAGGGCCTCGTGAGTTAGTCACCACACTTGTTCATGAGCATGAACAAGAAGGTAAGCCCAAGACTTGGGAAAAAGTGATTACCCGCTACGATACTAATGGAGTAGCCCTCGTAAAAAAAGAGGCATTGGCGGAGGGCAATTTGCATTCCAGCTTTAGCGCTGAGTTTACAAGTTTGGATAAATCTGCTGATGCACAATATCAGCGGGATGTGGCTGATTTGGTGGGGTTCTTAAGTTATGTATCTGACCCTACTGCGAGTATTCGTAAACGCTTGGGGGTATGGGTATTACTGTTTTTAGGTTTATTTGGGGTGTGTGCGTGGTGGCTTAACAGTGTTTACTGGCGTGAGGTGAAATAGTTTTCACGCAAAAATAGGTGTATAGCTGAGCTCCATGCAAAGGGCCAGCTTTCCAACGAATGTTTTATTGTTGTAAGTTCAGGGTGAGTTATTAAGCTCATCCTTTGAAGTCTTAGGAAAACCATAATAATGATGATCTTGTACTCAGGCACTACTTGCCCATTTTCTCAGCGCTGCCGTTTTGTTTTGTTTGAAAAGGGTATGGATTTTGAGATCCGCGATGTGGACCTCTTCAACAAACCCGAAGATATTAATGTCATGAATCCTTACGGCCAAGTACCCATTTTGGTTGAACGGGATCTGACTTTGTATGAGTCAAACATTATTAATGAGTATATTGATGAACGTTTTCCTCATCCCCAACTCATGCCGGCTGATCCTGTGCAGCGCGCTCGCGTCCGTCTGTTACTCTTGAACTTGGAAAGGGAGTTATTTGTTCAGGTGCATATTCTGGAAGACAAGGCCGAGAAAAATGAGAAGCTTAAAGAGAAGGCACGCGCTGCGATTCGTGACCGCTTGACTCAGTTTTCTCCTATCTTTACCAAAAACAAGTATATGTTGGGTGAGGATTTTTCTATGGGAGATGTAGCACTAGCTCCTTTACTCTGGAGGCTAACGCATTACGGCATTGAACTGCCTAAACAGGCCGCTCCCATTCAAAAATATGCTGAAAGGATTTTTCAGCGCCCGGCTTATATAGAAGCACTTACTCCTTCTGAAAAGGTTATGCGCAGATAAGGGGTAGATGGGTATGTCCGAAACCAGTATCAAGCCGTATTTTATTCGCGCTGTGCATCAGTGGTGCTCAGACCTTGGGTATACCCCCTATTTGTCCGTATTGGTCAATAAGCAAACGCAGATACCGCTAGAATATGTTCGCAATGGAGAAATAGTGCTCAATGTGGGCTTACTGGCGACTAGCAAGCTTCAGCTAGATAATGAATTTGTCAGTTTTCAAGCTCGGTTTAATGGTATTGCCAGAGAAATTTTTGTTCCTATCAGTCAAATTACTGCTATTTATGCTCGTGAAACTGGACAGGGAATGTTTTTTGAGACAGCTCAAGCCCCAGAGCAAGACAGTCAAATGGAAGCTACACGAGTACCTTCCTCACCTGTGTCTAGTCTTAATTCGTCGCATGACTCTACTATCAATGCCGAGCCTGGGCTTGAGGAAAAGCCGACTTTAGCGCCGGTTAAGCTTGAAATAGCGAAAAACCCCGAAAATGACAATTTTCCTCATACTCCTGCCCCTGCTCGCAGCAAACCTACGCTAACTCGCGTAAAATGATTTTTGTTCAAGAAATTAGCTTTGTTTTAATATCTTCCATCAGCCGCTTTAGCTCAGTTGGTAGAGCACTTGATTTGTAATCATGAGGTCGTCCGTTCGATTCGGACAAGCGGCACCAACATAAAAATGGGGGCATAAATATTCCCATTTTTTTATGGCTGCAGAGTTAATTTCGCCTGCCGTCTTTGTTTCTTCTTGCCGACTATACCCGTGTTTTGGGCCTGGCCCCTAGACATAAATGATTTAGCCACTGCAATAAACGAGAGTTAAGAATTAAGCCGCCAGCAGTTTTTGTAGCTCGCCTGACTCAAACATCTGTCCGATAATGTCAGAGCCTCCTATAAACTCCCCTTTAATATAAAGCTGGGGAATAGTTGGCCAATTAGAATAGTCTTTAATGCCTTGGCGTACGGCATCATCCTCTAGCACATTCACAGTAACCATGCTTTTGACCCCGCATTGTTTAAGCAGTTGTACAGCCCGGCCTGAGAATCCACACATGGGAAACTGTGCACTGCCTTTCATAAACAAAACAACGGGGTTTTCTTTTACCGTTTTCTCAATAAATTGCTGTACTTCTGGATTCATTGCCATATCCTCAAAGGACAAAAAAGTAAAACCAGGAATATTATAAAGCAGATCACCTAAAGGGCTTTCTGTAAGGTTTTATAGTTTTAAAGCAGAATTACGCAGACGCTGCCTCGTTCTTCAGGCTGTGAGGTTTTGCAAGTAGCAAAGGTACTGCCCCTAAAGCTAGTACCACTAGACCTACTATCGCTCCTGTTTTTACATACAGCACACTAGACCAAAACAGATAAATACTGCAGGCGCAAAAAAGCAAGGGCAGAATCGGATAGAGTGGCACCCGGAAGGGCCGCACCGCTTGTGGATAGCGGATCCGCAATACAATCACACACGCTCCACTCAAGGTAAGAAACCCCCAATATACGGGTGAAAGATAATCTACCATGGTAGAAAAACCGCCGCGAGTCACGGTTCCCAGACCTACTAATAGTAAAGCCATAAGACCGATGGCTAACACTGCCAGAGGGGGGATACCTCGAGAAAGATCCCAGCGGGAGAGGCCAAAGGCGTGCTGAACATCGCGCGCAGCAGCCCAGGTAGTGCGGGCTCCGGTGATCAAAATTGCATTCATGACGGTAATCGAAGTAATTGCGACCACACAAACAATCGCTACTTCTCCAATAGGACCAAAGGCCCGCCGCATTAGATCGGCAGCAGGTGCCGAACTCTGGGCTAAGCCTTCCAATCCCAGGCTTTGCAGATAGGCCCAGTTTGCCAAGAGATAGAGAGCGGTAACCAGACTCAGACCAATCAGCAAGGCCCGCACAATGCCTTTTTTAGGGTCGCGCATTTCAGCCGAAAGTGTAGCGGCGTCACTCCAACCTCCATAGGCCAAGAACACAAACACCATAGCGACTCCGATTTGTTGCCGATCGCTAGCAGGAGCTACTAATGCGAGTGGACTGGCCGGTGCTAAACCTAAACTCACTGTCCAAACACTGGTAGCGCCTAAAGCTAAAAGTCCTCCGATGACTAAACTCATCAAGCCAATTTGTGTAGTCAAGCCAACGCGAATACCCCGTAGATTCAATAAGGTGAGAAGAGCAATTACCAACCCAGCAAATACTGCACTACCATAATTTCCCAGGGGTATCAGTTGGCCTAGATAATCTCCAAAAACGAATGCCAGCAGCGCCATGGAGCCTGTGTGAATCACTGCAAAGCGTGACCAGGCAAAAAGAAAGCCCATGCGGTGCCCGAAGGCTAAGCGTAAAAAATGATAGTCTCCTCCCGCACTGGGAAAAGTAGAGGCTAGTTCAGCAAAACAAAGCGCGCCTATAAAAGATAACACTCCTCCTAATGCCCAGGCTATGTATAGCATGAAGTCACTATTAAGAGTTGCCGCTACCATGGGCGAGGTTTTGAAAATCCCTGCTCCGATGACCATCCCTACACAGACAGAGACAGCATGCCAGACACCCAAATGGCGTTCAGGGCTTGGAGAGTGAGCAGAGGTCGTCATTTAGAAGAGAAGTCTTATCCAGTAGTTGGCTATCTTACTGAGTATAGAATTAGCTTTTGCCAAAAAACTTTTATGGAAAAGCTATAGTACCTGTTTTGCAAATTCTTTTAGATGTTCTAGATAATTTGTTCAGGATATGCGGAAAATGCTTTTTATAAAAAAATAACAAGTTTTTAAAGTCGCTCTAGTATCTAACTCTCGTGTATGTTTGCTGTTTTTTTTCTTTTACTATTTAAACCACGTTTTCTATCAGGGCCTTTTCTATGACGCTTCCTTCATGCTCGGCTTTTACTTTCGCTGCTTTTTCTTTACCACCTCTTCCCCGCAAGAAGTTCAAGGCCAAACATCTGGCTTTTTCGTTGGCGACAATAGGCTTAAGCACTTGTTTGGCTGTGCCTGCCTCTGCCCAGAGCAATTCGCTGGATACGGTTATAGTGACCGGTACGCGGGCGCGGGACCGCACTGTATTGACCAGCACTTCACCCATTGATATTCTCACGGCAGAAGATCTGCAACGAGCTGCAGGCTCAGACGGGACGCTAGGCAGTGCCCTGCAGACCCTGCTTCCTTCGTTTAATTTGCCCCGACAGTCTAACTCTGGCGGGGCCGATCATGTACGCGCAGCCCAGTTGCGCGGACTTTCTCCCGATCAAGTATTGGTGCTGGTCAATGGAAAGCGCAGACATACGACCGCAATCGTGAATCTGGAATCTAAAGTTGGAAAAGGAACCAACCCCGTGGATTTCAACGCCATTCCGGTTAATGCCATTAAGCGTATTGAAGTATTGCGTGATGGGGCAGGTGCGCAATACGGCTCAGATGCGATTGCAGGTGTTATCAACGTGATTTTGGAAGATGCTCCTAATGGTGGCGAAATACAGCTTGGAGCGGGGACTCATCGGACAAAATTTGCGCCTACTGATCAGCGTATTACCGATGGGAAGATGGTTGATTTAAGTGTAAAAGCTGGGATGCCGCTGGGTACGGGAGGTTTTTTGCGGGGAGGGGTAGAGCTTAGTCACCGCGATGCTACTAACCGGGCCGGACTGGATGAAATTCCTTTTTTCGAAAATCAGACACCAGAAAATTTGGCGTTACTCAATAAGCGTAATTATCGCGCTGGTGATCCCAAGCTTGAACAAACCAGTCTATGGTTTAACAGTGCTGCCCAGTTTGGTAACGATATAGAAGCCTATGGTTTTGGTACCTGGTCTAAACGCCGCAGCAATGGAGCAGCGTTTTTCCGTTATCCTGATAGCAGCGCAAATGTCAGTAGTGTTTATCCTCAAGGCTATCTTCCCGAAACGACGGGACGGGATACTAATTTGTCTTTATCCGGCGGCTTAAAAGGCAGTTGGGGTACCGAATGGTACTACGATGCCAGCTTGTCTTTTGGCCGCAATGGCTTCGATTATGGTTTAAATCACTCTTTAAATGCTTCTTTGGGAGAGGCAAGCCCTACTAGCTTTCATTTAGGGGACTATACCTTCAACCAGTTGACGGCTAATCTGGATGCAACTCGTGAATTAAACTTTGGCCTGGCGAAACCAGCCTATCTCGCCTTAGGTGCTGAATTACGGCGCGAGCGGTTTCAAACCCGGCCTGGGGATCTTGCTTCTTACCAGATTGGCCCTATTGAAGCGCCTAGTGGCGCACAAGCAGGTCCTGGGCTTCAACCGGCTGATGCAGCCAATGTGTCACGCCATGTGGCAGGGCTGTATGCCGATCTGAGTGCTGAGCTGACTTCTTCTTTATACGGCAGTGCTGCTTTGCGCTGGGACCGTTATTCTGATTTTGGTAGTGCGGCTACAGGAAAGCTTTCTGCCCGTTATGCGTTCACACCAGAAGTGGCAGCGCGTGCTACAGTCTCTAGCAGTTTTCGTGCGCCTTCCTTGGCCCAGTCAGCCTTTAGTTTTACAGTGACCGATCGCGGTGAGGGAGGGATTTTATCTCAGGTACGCACCTTGCCTGTGAGTAACCCGATTGCACGCGCGTTGGGAGCAACTGATCTTAAGGCGGAAAAAGCGCGTAACTTCAGTCTGGGTTTAACTGCCCAACCCAGCAAAGGTGTTTCTGTTTCTTTAGATGCGTATCAAATATTAGTGGATAACCGCATCACCTTGTCTGAGCGTTTAGGAGGGGATGCTTTACGGGATTTTATTAAAACCAACTTTGGAATTGCAGGGGTAGATGGAGTGAATTTTTTCACGAATGCAGTCGATACACGGACGCGGGGCGTAGATTTGGTCACTAGCTGGGAGACAGCAGTGGCCAACGGTAAACTCCAACTAACCTTGGCGGCCAGCTACGCAACTACCCGTTTGCGGGGTGAGCGCCCTCTGCCTGCACAATTAGCTCAACTGGGCATTAGCACCTCTTTGGTGGGCTTGGAAGAACGCAATACCTTAACCACGGCAACGCCCTCAAATCGGAGCATTTTCAGTGCCCAATGGCAGGGTAGCGAATGGACCTTTGGAGGCCGTCTTACCCGACATGGAGCAACTACTCGCGTCTTTGATTTTGGGGATGGTTTTACGCCAACTCAAACCTATGCGGCTGTATGGCAGTTAGATCTAGAGGCCGAACTACGCTTAAACCGTCAATTACGCTTAGCAATAGGGGCAGTGAACGTAGGAGATAAATATCCCACTCGTTCCATTAGTGATATTGCCTATTTTGGAAATCTCCCCTATGACGTGCTTTCACCTATCGGGTTTAATGGGGCTTATTATTACGCTCGATTAAAGTATGCCTTCTGATTTTATCTGCAAATAAGAACTGTTTTCCCTAATATTGATGCGCCTCTTCAGGCAAAAATTCTTGGAGAGGCGCAGAAATATTATGGTAAATAAAACTGGGAACTTCTAATAACCTACGGCGCAACCTAAATCGGCTTTTGCGGTGCTCAGCGTACCCTGCGTACGCATTTGCTCCTCAAATCCGCTGCAGGCCGCTCGCTACGGTTATTAGAAGTTCCCTTTAGAGTTTGTAATAACTAGAGCAACTGGTCGGCTATGAATTTTGCAAAGCAGAAGCTTCCGCCCCCTACGGTTGAGTATCGCAAAGTTGATCTCGCTTGTGGATTAGTTGACGAGAAGCTTTCCCTAAAACTTTATTATTTGCCGGTGTTCGCATGATTAAACTTTCTGTTAACTTAAACCGTATTGCCCTGCTGCGTAATTCACGTGGAATCGGGCTGCCCAGCGTTACCCACTATGCCCAACTGGCCATTGATGCAGGAGCGCAAGGTATTACGGTACATCCTCGACCAGACCAACGTCATATCACTGTTCAAGATGTGGAGCAGCTCCAGCAATTATTAAGCTCTCAACCGGCAATTGAATTTAATATAGAAGGCAATCCTTTTACGCAGGGGCCCGCCGCCTTTCTGCCTCTAGTGAAGCGTATCAGGCCACATCAGTGCACGTTGGTACCGGATGCAGAGCATCAAATAACTTCCGATCACGGTTGGAACTTGAAAGCGCAAGTTAATGTAGTGAGGCCTATTATCGATCAACTCAAAACCTTAGGTTGCTGGGTCAGTCTTTTTATGGATCCGGACGTAGATCAAATTCATCTTGCCCATGCGGCAGGGGCAGACCGGGTGGAGCTTTATACCAAGCCTTGGGCAGATGCTTATGGACGAAAACATGCTGAAGAGGTTTTGCACACTTATGTACAAGCCATGCAAACCGCCTGCTCTTTAGGAATGCAGGTGAATATTGGACATGATTTAAATCTGCAAAACCTGCCTACCTTCGTAGCCCAGATGAAGGACGTAGCGGAAGCTTCTATTGGCCATGCACTGACCTGCGATGCTTTGGAATACGGATATGTGAACACCGTTAAAGCTTATCAGGCTGCTTTAAATGGAAAAGATTTCACGCCTTTTTTGCATAAAAATTAATGGCATTTACACAGCCGTGCTCTAACGTTGCATACTGTCATATTCTATAAGTACACTGCTTTTTGGAGATTGTTTTGAACTCAAGCTTTTTACGGACTATTAGCTTTTTAATTGCAGCATTGAACCTCTTGGGTACCCACAACTCTAGCTTAGCTCAAACGGCAGCCGCTGATCCTTATCTTTGGTTAGAAGAGGTTACTGGTGAAAAAGCGCTGGATTTTGTTAAACAGAATAATCAGATCACTCTTAAAGAATTACAAAACAAAGCGCAGTTTGCAGCTCTTCAAGAAAAAAATACTGTCTATTTTGGACGATAAAGCACAGATTCCTTTTGCCAAGAAGTTAGGTCCCTATCTGTACAATTTTTGGCGTGATGCTTCCAATCCCCGTGGCATTTGGCGCCGCACCACAATGACAGAATATCTTAAGCCTCAGCCTGTCTGGGAAATCGTGCTGGATGTGGATGCACTGGCCAAATCTGAAAATGAAAACTGGGTATTTAAGGGTGAAAATTGTTTAAAACCTAAATATGAACGCTGCTTGATTTCATTGTCCCGCGGTGGGGCTGATGCTGCCGTGGTTCGAGAGTTTGATATTCCAAGCCGTAGTTTTGTAAAGGACGGTTTTATTGTGCCCGAGGCAAAATCCTCTGTGGACTGGCGAGATGAAAACACCGTTTATATTGGTACCGATTTTGGCCCGGGAAGCTTGACGGATAGCGGTTATCCGCGCATAGCTAAACGCTGGGCTCGTGGTACACCACTGTCTGCTGCTGTGCAGGTTTTTGAAGGCAATAAAGCTGATGTTTGGGCGGGCGCTTGGGTGGATGACACGCCGGGGTTTTTTCGCGAAGGGTTTATGCGGGCTCCCAATCAGCGTGAGAGTGAAATGTTTATTTTGCTGGAGGGTAAACCCGTCAAGATTGAGAAACCTCTGGATGCCTCGGCCAACACCTGGAGAGAGTATCTTTATATCACTTTGCGCACTGACTGGACTACCGGTGGGAAAACTTTTAAACAAGGCAGTTTATTAATCACAAAGCTGGAAGCCTTCTTAGGTGGAGAACGTAAGTTTGAGGTTTTATTTGAGCCTACTGAGCGTACTGCTTTAGCCAGTGTAAGTGAAACGCGCTCTGCTTTAGTGGTAAATATTAATGACAATATTACTAGCCGTAGTTTTGAGCTGAGTCCTTCAGGAGCGGGCTGGAGCCGGCGCGAGTTAATACTGCCTGGCTTTGGTACTGGTGAGGCCCGCGCTGTTAGTTATGACTCGGATGATTTGTGGGTAACGTATAGCGATTTTTTAACCCCCAACTCCCTGTATCTGACGCGCTTGGGCGAAGATCTAAAGACTCCTATCAAATCGCAACCCGCTTATTGGAATTCTGTAGACGCCGTGGTGCAGCAGCTTGAAGCGACCAGCAAAGACGGGGTGAAGGTGCCTTATTTTGTAGTGCATTCTAAAAATATGAAGCGCGATGCAAGCAATCCTACTCTGCTCTATGGCTATGGAGGGTTTGAAATCAGCCAAAAACCCTTTTATAGCGGGGGTGTTGGTAGCGGTTGGATTGCCAATGGTGGGGTCTATGTTCTGGCCAATATTCGGGGTGGGGGCGAGTTTGGGCCCAGCTGGCATCAAGTGGCTTTAAAAGGCAATCGTCAACGAGCGTTTGATGATTTTATTGCGATTGCAGAAGACTTGATTGCACGTAAAATTACCTCACCCCAGCATTTGGGCATACAAGGGGGCTCTAATGGGGGCTTGCTGGTAGCTACCGTAATGACCCAGCGCCCCGAGCTTTTCAAAGCTGTACTTTGCCAGGTGCCGCTTACCGATATGTTGCGCTTTCACAAATTATTGGCAGGAGCTTCCTGGATGGGGGAATATGGTAACCCCGATCTACCAGAAGAGCGCGCTTTTTTAGAAAGGTATTCTCCCTACCATAACCTGAAAAAAGGTGTTCAATATCCCCGCACTTTTTTTATGACCTCAACCCGAGACGATAGAGTTCATCCTGGCCATGCCCGCAAAATGTTTGCAAAAATGAAAGACCAGGGCAGTGATGTACTGTATTTTGAAAACACGGAAGGGGGGCATGCTGGTGCCGCCAATAATGCACAACGTGCCAAAATGACCGCCTTAGGCTATACATTTTTGCTCAATGAGTTGAAATAATCTTGTAGAACAGATAAGGGAACTTCTAATAACCTACTGCGCAAGCCGGATCGGCTCTTGCGGTGCTCAGCGTACCCTGCGTACGCATCCGCTCCTCAAATCCGCTGCGGGCCGCTCGCTACGGTTATTAGAAGTTCCCATAAAGCTTATCTAGCCCGGCTGCAGCTCAGATGCTTGCAGTCTTGGCAATCACTTTTTGCGAGGGTGAAATACTAAGCGTTGTTCAACCGGGGCTTGTGATAAGTGATCTGCAGAGGAATCATTTTTTTTACGAACGGTAGTGGTATCACATCCACTGCAGTCACAAGCGGAGGGTTTTTGGAGAGTTTTTTTCAAGAAACTGATCCAGATAGCAGGCAAAGGTAAGTGGAGTAAACAATTTGTCAGCCAGGTTTTAACGATGTCAGGCATCAACCTGCAGCTTGCATAAAAAAAGCAGAGGCTGACTAATATCGTCACTACCAAAACTTGCAGATTCATTTTCTTAAGCTCCTAACCATAATGTCAGGTGATAGCTTATAAACGCTGCTAAGTAGGCCAGCAAAAATAAGTAGGAGGCCATAAACAAGGGATAACGCCATGAATTGGTCTCCCGACGTACTACAGCAAGAGTAGAAAGACATTGCGGTGCAAATACATACCAAGCGAGTAATGAGTAGGCTGTGGCCAGTGACCAGCTTTGGGCAATGACGGGAGACAAAGCCTCGGCCACTGAATCGCTTGCGGCAGATAAAGAATAGACCGTCCCTAGGGCCCCCACAGCCACTTCGCGGGCTGCTAAGCCAGGCACAAGGGCAATAGAAATTTGCCAATTAAATCCGATAGGTGCAAACACAACTTGCAGCGCATGCCCCAACATTCCCGCAAAGCTATATTGAATGGCTGGACCTTGCGAAGGGTCCCATCCAGCAGGCGGAGAAGGGTAAGTAGATAGAAACCAGAGCAATACCATCAGCGCAAAAATAATACCTCCTACCCGACGGATGAAAATACGTGCGCGTTCCCATAACCCTAAACCGAGGTTGCGTAGATTAGGCAAGCGGTAAGGCGGCAGCTCCAGCATTAAGGGTTGATAACTATCTTTTGCCCACAAACGCTTGAACACCCATGCGACGATCATGGCTGAGACGACCCCTGCCATATATAGACCAAACAAAGTAAGGCCCCGTAAATTAAACCACCCTATTTTTGTCTCGGGCACAAAAGCACCGATCAGCAAGGTGTATACGGGTAGGCGAGCCGAGCAAGTCATCAGCGGCGCTATCATAATAGTGGCCAGTCGGTCTTTCCAATGAGCAATGGTACGGGTTGCCATAATGCCAGGAATCGCGCAGGCAAAGCTCGATAGCAGGGGAAGAAACGCCCGGCCAGAGAGTCCTACCTTCCCCATGAGTTTATCGAGTAAAAAAGCAGCGCGTGGCAGATAACCCGAGTCTTCCAGAAGCAAAATAAAGAAAAATAAAATTAAAATTTGCGGTAAAAATACCAGTACTCCTCCCGCTCCAGCGATGATGCCGTTGACTAAAAGGCTGCGTAGCGGCCCTTCTGCCATATGATTAAGTACCCATCCGCTGCTTATTGTCATCAGGTTTTTAATGGCATCCATCGGCACATTCGCCCAGGAGAAGACTGCCTGAAAAATATGAAACAACACTACGGCTAAAAGGCCCAGGCCCCACACGGGGTGCATTGCCAGTGCATCCAAGCGGTACTGGAAACGAGGGGTCATCGGCGCTTTGGGAGCTACCAAGGCCAGAATCTGTCGTACTTCCTGCTGCAACTGTTCAACTGAGCTTGGGGTGGATGATGTAGAGCTCGACAAAAGGCTAGGCCAAGGCCCTGTTAACTTGTTTTCTAATACTCTCAATAACTGGGCATGGCCACCGTGTTTGATGGCGACTGTTTCTACCACTGGGCAGCCCAGCTGTTCCTCTAGTTTTGCTAGGTCGATCTTTAAGCCCTGGGCGCGCGCTACATCGGCCATATTCAGTGCTAGCAGTAAAGGTTTGCCTAAACGTTTAAGTTCCAGTACCAGCCGTAGATTTAAGCGCAAGTTGGTCGCATCTACGACTGCGATAATGATATCGGGTGCAGGCTCGCCTGGCTGCTGTCCTTGCAGTACTTGCAGGGTGATCTGCTCATCGGGTGTAGCGGGGCTTAAACTGTAGGCTC
Organism: Burkholderiaceae bacterium; assembly: GCA_019695155.1. Classification (GTDB taxonomy): domain Bacteria; phylum Pseudomonadota; class Gammaproteobacteria; order Burkholderiales; family Burkholderiaceae_C; genus Piscinibacterium. The sequence goes on from JAIBAO010000022.1 coordinate 65,211, forward strand.
CGGGCAAATCTATCACGGAAACAGTTTGTCCATTGGGAAGATGGGCGATACCTATCTTACGCTCAACAGTGACCCCCGCATAATTGGCAACTTTTTGGCGTGCTCCTGTTAGCAAATTAAACAAAGCCGTCTTGCCGCAATTGGGATTCCCTACCAATGCAATTGTTTTGATGTTCATTCAGAAAGAGGGGCTCGGAAAGGGCGGGGCATAGAAAAAAGTTTAAATCAGCGCTCTCTAAAGGCTTCTTACTTGGATGCACTGGGCTTCCAGCAGCCTTAAGGCAAACAAAGTTTCACCTATTTGAACAGCCAAAGGTTCTCGGCCGCCTGGCCCTCGCCGCATGATCTGAACAGGCTCCCCCCCAATAAAACCTAGTGCTTTTAAATGCTGCAAAGTAGCGGTCTGCATTTTCTCAGAACTCGACACTACTGCCTCGACGATGGCGCATTTTCCGGTGGGTAAGTCGGATAAAAGCATACAAATTGCCTTTAGAATGTTAAAGAAAAACGATGGAGTTGAAGAAGTCTAATCTAAATGAGAGTATATCTCATTTAGATTTAATATATTCAAAACTGTTTCTTTGCTTTGAAGTTTTGCTTTAAGGAAGTAAATATATTCCCTCTACCGTTGAGAATATTTCGGTCTGCTTTGGCCTGTGTCTTCAAATAAAATTTTGATCAAAATTGCATGAAGTTTTCAAAGTTTTGCCCCCTTTTATTCTTATACCAAATCCTCTTTAACTTGCTGTTTTTTTGGAAACACTCCTTATGCACGCTATTGAAATCCGTACCCCTGGCGGACCAGAAGTTTTGGTTCTTTGCGAGAGAACTCGCCCGCAGCCTAAAGCCGGTGAGGTATTGATTCAGGTGCAGGCAGCGGGTGTGAATCGTCCCGATGTTCTTCAACGTCTGGGTCATTACCCTGCGCCTGCTGGCGCCAGTGATATTCCCGGCTTAGAAGTAGCAGGGAATATTGTGGATGCAGGAGATAGCCTGCTGAAGGTGGGAGACTCTGTTTGTGCCTTAGTGCAGGCAGGGGGATATGCAGAATTTTGCACTGCGCCTGCAGAGCTATGTTTGCCTGTTCCTGCTGGGCTGAATATGGTTGAAGCAGCCAGTTTGCCCGAAGCATTTTTTACCGTATGGAGCAATGTATTTGACCGTGCTCACTTGGGGTTGCGATCAGACGGCCTTAAAGAAACCTTGTTGGTGCACGGCGCTTCCAGTGGTATTGGAGTCACTGCGGTACAAATGGCCACTGCATTGGGCCATACGGTTTATGGTACTGCTGGCGATGATAGAAAGTGCCAAGCCGTGCAAAGCTTGGGGGCGCAGCTGTGCTTTAACTATAAAAATCAGGATTTCGCAGCTGAAGTGTTAGCGGCTACAGACAGGCGTGGGGTAGATGTGATTTTAGATATGGTGGGAGGCGCTTATCTACCTCGCAATCTGACCTGCTTAGCTGATGAGGGCCGCCTTGCCATCATTGCTTTGCTGGGAGGCGCTAAAGGGGAATTAGATATGGGTCAAGTACTCAGGCGACGCCTTACGATTACGGGCTCTACCTTGCGGCCACGCGAGATTGCTTTTAAAGCTGCGATTGCTCAAAAGTTGAAAACCCATATTTGGCCCTTATTGAGTAATCGTCGGATAAAACCCGTGATTTGGGCAACTTTTCCCTTGCAAGAGGCTGCACAAGCCCATCGCTTAATGGAATCGAGTCAGCACATAGGAAAAATTGTATTAACTGTGTAGGTAAATAAGCAGTCAGGTTAAACTAGCAGACTTTCTTATTTTTTTCGTTAATTTAAAAAGTGCATAAAAAACTCGTCATTGGTAATTGGAAAATGAATGGGAGTTTAGCAGCCAATGACGCGCTGCTCCATCGTCTTTGCACGCGAGTGCAAGCTGATACTTGTGAGGTAAGTGTTTGTGTGCCTGCTATTTATATTCCCCAAGCTGCTCAGTTGTTAAGAGAAAGTGCGGTCTCTTGGGGAGCCCAGGATTGTTCTGCGCACCAGCAAGGGGCTTTTACCGGTGAGATTAGTGCGGCCATGTTAAGCGATTTTGGCTGCAAACATGTGATAGTGGGACATTCTGAACGACGTCAGTATCACAACGAAAATAATCAGATAGTTGTGCAGAAAATGCTGCGTGTTTTAGAGACAGGTCTCAGTGCTATTGTGTGTGTAGGAGAAACCCTAGCGCAACGACAAGCCAATCAAACGCTTGAGGTAATAAGTGCGCAACTGCAATCACTTATAGATGCACTTAAAACTATCGATGAGAAACAATGGCTGTGGCGCGTCATCGTAGCCTACGAGCCGATATGGGCTATTGGTACTGGGCAGACAGCCACAGCCGAGCAGGCACAGCAGGTGCATGCTGAAATTCGTAAACAATGGGAAGATGCGTTTGGAATGGATGGAGAAAGGTTGCGCATTCTGTATGGCGGAAGCGTTAAAGCCAGTAATGCTGTTGAGCTATTTGCTCAAGCCGATATTGACGGCGGATTAATTGGTGGTGCTTCTTTAAAAGCAGAAGAATTTTTAGCAATTGTCGATGCTGCTAGTTAGCTCAGGCAGAGGATAAAAATAGATTTTGAAGAGTCTTGATAAGGTTTTGGAGAACAGAATATGCAAATTTTTCAAACTTTTTTGCTCGTTGTGCAAGTAATCAGCGCACTGGCAATTATTGTTCTGGTGCTACTTCAGCACGGTAAAGGCGCTGATATGGGAGCTGCTTTTGGTAGCGGTTCTTCCAGCAGTCTTTTTGGTGCTGCTGGATCAGCCAATGTGCTGTCAAGGGCTACTGCGATATGCGCAGCAACCTTCTTTATTTCTACGTTGGGGCTGGCTTATGCCGCAAACCATCGTAGTAAAGCTGTGCCGGCCGGGGGGGTAATGTCTACCGTGCCTGCCCCCACTGTTCCTGGTGGTGCTGCACCTGCGCAATCCGGGACACCTCCTGCTTCAGTGCCGGCTAACCCTCCTGCAACTCAGGAAAACAAATCTACCCAAGAAGTTCCTAAATAAATGCGTATTAGTCACTCTTTTTAGGATTAATAGGGTTTGCTTATAGGAAAATTTTCTAGGAGTTGGTTTATTCCATCTCTAAACATTTCTGCCGTGCTTGCTGTGCCTTGGTTGTGCTAGAGCACAACTTGGCTTTGCACCTACAAAAAAATGATGCAGAAATAGGAGTAGGAGGAGAGGATAATTTGCTAGGCAATGGAATTTAAAGATTTAGTTCAAAAATTGTGTAAGCAGCCGGGAATGTGGGTAAGTGAGCCATACTTTATGTCCGTTTGTGCTTACCTGCGGGGTTATGATGATGCGCGTGAGGGCGGTCCACTCGCGGGATTTCGGGAATGGTTAATAGTTAAAGTGAATGAGGGTAACAACCTGGGCTGGGAAAGACTGGTTCAGAATATTATTTTTCGGGATGAGCTTTCGCAGGCGTCTCTTAAAGCGCAAGGAGAAGAGGAGTCTTTGTTAAAACTGGCTTCCCTCTTGGATGAATATCTAGTCTTCCGTTCCGTCACTGGCCTAACGAAAGTCTATTATGATTATGCGCAATGGTTGCTTAAAAAACAGTGGTATTCTGGACCGCTTGGGGCCAAGCAAAATCAAGCTGGATGAATTCTTCGGGCTGTGTGCTAATGCACAGTGTTTAATTCAGCGATATAATCACAAACAAGCAAGCCGTCGTGGTGAAACTGGTAGACACGCTATCTTGAGGGGGTAGTGGCGAAAGCTGTGCGAGTTCGAGTCTCGCCGACGGCACCAAAAAAATTAAAATAAGCTGCTATTAAAGTTTTCTGGTTCAGAAAAAAACAGGGGCCTGGCGTGGAGCCCCTTTGTTTTGTAAAGAGGTTTTATTAAAAAATTTTATCCCTATGAATATTGATAATTATCTGCCGGTTCTTCTGTTCATGCTTGTAGGCTGTGCAGTAGGTTTTGGCCCCTTGGCCATTGGAGCGCTAGCGGGCAAGCGGGTCGCAGATGCAGAGAAGCAGTCCCCCTACGAATGCGGGTTTGAAGCATTTGAAGATGCGCGTATGAAGTTTGATGTGCGGTATTACCTTGTGGCCATTTTATTCATCCTGTTTGATCTGGAAATTGCCTTTCTTTTCCCCTGGGCTATGGCGCTGCGCGACATTGGTATGCTTGGCTTTTGGGCAGGAATAGTATTTCTCTCTGTATTGATAGTTGGCTTTGTATATGAGTGGAAAAAAGGTGCGCTGGATTGGGAATAGATTCTTGTTTTGAAAAAATATTGCAAGCAATCCTTTAATCCTGAATATAAAACAGATAACAGCTTTTATTTAATGTGCAGGCGCAAGAGAATTGGAGCAATGTAAGCCATGGCGCTTGAAGGTGTTTTATCAGAAGGTTTTGTGACTACTCAGCTAGACAAGGTAGTCAATTGGGCCCGCACGGGCTCGATGTGGCCGATGACGTTTGGCTTAGCCTGCTGTGCGGTAGAGATGATGCATGCAGGAGCGGCCCGTTATGATCTGGACCGTTTCGGCATTATGTTTCGGCCTAGTCCCCGCCAGTCAGACGTAATGATTGTGGCAGGAACCTTATGTAACAAAATGGCCCCGGCTTTGCGTAAGGTCTATGACCAAATGCCTGAACCTCGTTGGGTTATTTCTATGGGTTCTTGCGCCAATGGAGGGGGCTACTACCACTATAGCTACTCGGTAGTACGGGGATGCGACCGTATTGTTCCCGTCGATGTTTACGTGCCCGGTTGTCCCCCTACGGCCGAGGCCTTGATTTACGGTATTTTGCAGTTGCAAAATAAGATTCGCCGTACCAATACGATTGCGCGGTAAAAGATGCTTGTGTTAGATACGCTTTATTCAAACCTCAACGCTGTTTTAGGTGATCGCATCAAGTTTCTTGGCCGGGCGCTAGGTGAGTTGACCTTAGAAGTCTCTCATCAGGACTACTTGTCCCTTGCGCAGCTATTGCGGGACGATGCTTCTCTTCGTTTTGACACTTGTATTGATTTGTGTGGTGTCGATTACTCCACTTACCGTGACGGAAATTATCAAGGCTTACGGTATGCCGTTGTATTGCACTTATTATCAGTAGAAAAAAATTGGCGTCTACGTTTACGCGTATTTGCCCCTAATGATGATTTCCCGATTTTGCCGTCTGCTACCTCTATTTGGCCTTCTGTGAACTGGTATGAGCGGGAAGCTTTTGATTTTTACGGCATTATTTTTGAAGGTCATGAAGATTTGCGACGGATTCTGACAGATTATGGATTCATAGGGCACCCCTTCCGTAAAGATTTTCCTTTATCTGGTCAGGTAGAGATGCGCTATGACCCTGAGCAAAAGCGGGTAATCTATCAGCCCATTACCATTGAACCGCGTGAACTTACACCCCGTGTTATACGGGAAGAGACTTACGGCCGTGCAGAAACAGGGCTCAAATAGTTATGGCTGAAATTAAGAACTACACCCTGAACTTCGGTCCGCAACACCCTGCTGCACATGGGGTATTGCGCTTGGTTTTGGAGCTTGATGGAGAGGTTATCCAGCGGGCGGACCCTCATATTGGCCTTTTGCACCGTGCGACTGAAAAGCTGGCTGAGTCAAAGACTTATATTCAATCCCTGCCTTATATGGACCGGCTTGATTATGTGTCCATGATGGCTAATGAGCACGCCTATTGCTTAGCGATTGAAAAATTGCTGGGTGTTGAAGTGCCTTTGCGAGCCCAATACATTCGAGTGATGTTTGATGAAATTACCCGTTTACTCAATCATTTGCTGTGGATAGGTTGCCATGGTCTAGATGTCGGGGCGATGGCCGTGTTTCTCTATGCTTTTCGCGAGCGTGAAGATTTATTCGATATGTATGAGGCAGTCTCGGGTGCACGTATGCATGCTGCCTACTATCGGCCAGGGGGGGTCTACCGCGATTTGCCAGAATCTATGCCGCTTTATCGGGAATCTACAGTACGTAGCGCCGGGGATGTAAAGCGGATGAATGAAAATCGCTCCGGATCGTTGCTGGATTTCATAGAAGACTTTAGCAATCGTTTTCCAAGCCATGTCGATGAGTATGAAACTTTATTAACGGATAATCGTATCTGGAAGCAGCGGCTTGTGGGGATTGGAGTGGTTTCTCCTGAGCGTGCCAAAGCACTTGGGTTCACAGGTGCAATGCTGCGTGGCTCAGGGGTCGCCTGGGATCTGCGCAAACAGCAGCCTTATGAGGTTTACGATTTACTGGATTTTGATATTCCTGTAGGTGTCAATGGTGATTGCTACGACCGCTATTTAGTGCGGATGGAGGAGATGCGCCAGTCCAACCGGATTATCAAACAATGTGTGGAATGGTTACGTAATCATCCTGGCCCTGTGATTACGGATAACCATAAAATAGCTCCGCCTGAGCGCGTGGATATGAAATCCAATATGGAAGAGTTAATTCATCACTTCAAACTTTTCACCGAAGGTTTTCATGTTCCCCAAGGTGAAGCCTATGCTGCAATAGAGCATCCGAAGGGGGAATTTGGTATTTACATTATTTCTGATGGAGCGAATAAACCTTACCGTTTAAAAATTCGCGCTCCGGGTTTTGCGCATTTGCAAGCTTTAGATGAAATGGCACGCGGCCACATGATTGCTGATGCAGTCACTATTATTGGTACCCAAGATATTGTCTTTGGCGAAATTGATCGCTGAAGTGAAAATGAGTCCTTATGTTGTCAGAACAAACAAAACTGCGCTTTGATCGCGAAATTTCTAAATTTCCTTCCGAGCAAAAAATCTCGGCAGTGATGGCTTGTCTGGCTATCATTCAGCAAGAGCGTGGCTGGATTTCTGATGAAAGTCAGGAAGAGGTTGCTGCCTATTTAGGTATGCCTCCTATTGCTGTGCGGGAGGTGGTGACCTTCTACAATATGTATAACCAGCAACCGGTGGGAAAATTCAAACTCAATGTTTGCACGAATTTACCCTGTCAGTTGCGCCACGGTGAGGCCACTTTGCAATATCTGGAAGAGAAATTAGGCATCAAAGAAGGTGAGACCACGCAAGATGGATACTTCACTTTACAGAAGTCCGAATGTCTTGGGGCCTGTGCAGACTCACCTGTTTTACTAGTGAATGATCGCACAATGTGCAGCCTGATGGACAGTCAAAAAATTGATCAGCTGATCGATGGCCTTCGCAAGCTAGCACAATAAGGAGCAAGGTAATGGGCGCTTTTGAACCACAAATAGCTGCGGGCGCTTTTCTGGAGCAGTTTGCTAGTTCCGGACAGCACAGCTGTTTTCATGGTCGACATATCAGCCCTCAGATTTTTGAAGGTTTAAATGGTAAAAATTGGCAGTTAAAAGAGTATGAAGCCCGGGGTGGGTACTCTGCCTTGCGGAAAGTTTTGTCTAGCATGAGTCCTGAGGAAGTTATTGCCCAAATCAAAACTTCCGCTTTACGGGGCCGAGGCGGGGCCGGCTTTCCTACAGGTTTGAAATGGAGTTTTATGCCTCGGCAGTTTCCCGGGCAAAAATTTCTGGTTTGTAATTCTGACGAAGGTGAGCCTGGTACCTGTAAAGATCGGGATATTCTTCATTACAATCCTCATATTGTGATTGAGGGTATGGCCATAGCCGCCTATGCGATGGGTATTTCGGTAGGCTACAACTATATCCATGGCGAAATTTTCGCGACGTACGAACGTTTTGAACATGCGCTGGAAGAAGCCCGGGCTGCAGGTTTGGTGGGAAAGCAGATTGCCGGAAGTAACTTTGATTTCCAACTGCATGCTTTTCACGGCTTTGGGGCTTACATCTGTGGAGAAGAAACTGCATTGCTCGAATCGCTAGAAGGTAAGAAGGGCCAACCGCGCTTTAAACCCCCTTTTCCGGCAAGTTTTGGTCTTTATGGCAAGCCTACCACTATTAATAACACCGAGACTTTTGCAGCCGTTCCCTGGATCATTAATAATGGGGGGGACGCCTATCTAAAGCTTGGTAAACCCAATAATGGTGGGACGAAGATTTTTTCTGTCAGTGGCGATGTGCAATACCCCGGTAATTATGAAATTCCTATGGGGACTCCCTTCGCTAAATTGCTAGAACTGGCAGGAGGTATGCGGGGAGGGCGCAAGCTAAAAGCCGTGATTCCAGGGGGTTCTTCCATGCCCGTGTTACCAGGCGATGTCATGATGGCCACGGATATGGATTATGACTCTATTGCGAAAGCAGGCTCCATGCTGGGATCCGGGGCGGTTATCGTGATGGATGAAACCCGCTGTATGGTTAAAAGCTTGTTGCGCTTGTCTTACTTCTATATGCATGAGTCTTGCGGCCAATGCACTCCCTGCCGTGAAGGGACAGGATGGTTGTATCGTATTATCCACCGTATTGAGCATGGGCAGGGCAGGCAAGAAGATCTGGACCAGCTTAATCGGGTGGCTGACAATATTCAGGGGCGCACTATTTGCGCGCTGGGTGATGCAGCGGCAATGCCAGTGCGTGCCATGATCAAACATTTCCGTGATGAGTTTCAGCACCATATTGATTATAAACGCTGTCTAGTGCCTACCTATCTTTAAGAGTGATTGCAAAGCTAACTAAATAAAATGGTTGAATTGACGATTGACGGCCATACGGTCGAGGTCCCCGAAGGTAGCATGGTGATGCATGCGATTGAAAAGCGCGCTCAGTATGTGCCGCATTTTTGCTATCACAAAAAATTGTCTATCGCGGCTAACTGCCGCATGTGCCTGGTAGAAATTGAAAAAGCACCCAAGCCTATGCCGGCCTGTGCTACTCCGGTTTCACAAGGCATGGTTGTGCACACTGCAAGTGAAAAAGCGGTCAATGCTCAAAAAGGAGTCATGGAGTTTTTGCTGATTAACCATCCGCTAGATTGCCCTATTTGCGACCAGGGAGGGGAATGTCAGCTTCAAGATCTGGCGGTGGGTTACGGCGCATCTGAATCTAAATACCAAGAAGAAAAACGGGTAGTTTTTCATAAAAACCTGGGTCCTTTAATTAGTGCAGAGGAAATGAGCCGTTGTATCCATTGCACGCGATGTGTCCGCTTTGGTCAGGAAGTGGCTGGAGTGATGGAATTAGGAATGCTAAACAGAGGTGAGCATGCGGAAATAACCTCTTTTTTAGGAAGAACGGTTGATTCTGAATTATCCGGCAATATGATTGATATTTGCCCTGTGGGAGCGCTTACTAGCAAACCCTTCAGATACAGTGCCCGTACCTGGGAGCTGTCCCGCCGCAAAAGTATTAGTCCACATGATTCCTTGGGTACTAACCTGAGTATGCAGGTAAAAAATAATAAAGTGATGCGTGTTGTACCCCTTGAGAATGAAGAGATTAACGAATGCTGGATTTCTGACCGCGACCGTTTTAGCTATGAGGGCCTGAATTCACCGGACAGGCTGACGCAGCCGATGATCAAGCTGAATGGGCAATGGCAGGCTACAGACTGGGAAAATGCATTAACAGCGGTAGTGCAGGGGCTTAATCGTGTAAAAGCTGAGCATGGGGCAGATGCTGTGGGAGGCTTGTTTTCTGCAAACAGCACCATTGAAGAGATTTTCTTACTCAACAAATTAGTGCGAAAGTTTGATAGCGATAAAGTTGATTTTCGGCTGCGTATGCAAGATTTTTCTGCCGATACGCATCGCAGGGGTGTGCCCTGGTTAGGAATGCCGATTCATGATCTCAGTACTCTGGATCGTATTTTGATAATAGGTAGTTTCTTACGCAAAGATCACCCCTTACTGGCCGCCCGCATACGGCAAGCTGTTAAGCGAGGGGCGAAGGTTTCTGTAGTGCATTGTAGTGATGATGATTTATTGATGCCCGTTAGCGCTAAATCAATTGTAAAACCTAGCCAATTACCGGCTGCACTTGCCAAAATTGCTGTGGCTTTGGCCAGGCACAAGGATGTTGCTGTGCCTGAGGCCTTTGCAAGAATTGAACCTTCCGAATCTGACTTTTTTATGGCCAAAAGTATGGCCAGTGGAGCAAACGGAGCAATTTTTTTAGGTAACTTTGCAGTAAATCATCCGGCCTTTTCTGAGCTGCAAGCAACAGCACAGTGGATTGCACAAATCTTGGGTGCAAAATTGGGCTTTTTTGGAGAGGCCGCCAATACAGTAGGAGCTTACGCACTGGGGGCTTACAGCACAAAAGGTTTTGTAGGGGACTCAAAAGCTTTAGTGTTGATGAACGTAGAGCCTAGGCTAGATTGTGCCGATGCAGGCGCCGCTGTGAGACAGGCTGAATTTGTCGTTGCCTTGACTGCCTTTGCTTCAGCAGTAGCCGATGATGCGCAGGTGATGTTGCCGATTACCCCTTTTTCTGAAACTGATGGGTCTTTTATCAATACGGAAGGTCGGCTTCAAAGCTTTAACGCGGTCGTTCAACCGCTGGGAGAATCCCGTCCCGCCTGGAAAGTATTACGGGTAATGGCAGAGCAGGCCAATCTTCAAGGGTTCGAATTCGATTCTGCACAAGCCATTCGTACTGTAGCAGTAGAGGAGCTAGGCTCATGGATGGCTCGGCTAGATAATGCTGTTTCAAATACCTTGGTTTCTCCCGCTAGTGAGGCGGAAGGCTTAGAACGGGTCGCAGACGTCCCTATTTATTTTGCGGACTCAATTGTTCGGCGTGCCGACTCTTTGCAACAAACTGCAGACGCTAAACCTCCGGGTGCCCACTTAAATCCAAGCACACTTGCAGAACAAGGGTATAGCGCTGGGTGTACTGTCAAGCTTAACTCTGCTTGCGGTAGTGCACAGCTTGAGCTGTATGCTGATAACACCGTACCTCTTGGGGCCATTCGTATTGCTACGGCACATCCATTGACAGCTAATCTGGGAGCCGCTCCTATCATTAGCTTGGAGGCTGTCTGATGGGTTTCATCGACACTGTGACCACCTTCGGAGCAGAACATTTGGGTCTTGCATGGCCTGTTCTGTGGAATCTGGTCAAAATAATTTGCATTGTGGTGCCTGTACTTGCTTTAGTAGCCTATCTGACCTTGTGGGAGCGAAAACTGATAGGGTGGATGCATGTCAGAATGGGGCCGAATCGGACCGGCCCTTTAGGTTTACTGCAACCGATTGCCGATGCAGTCAAATTAATTCTTAAAGAAATTATTCTTCCGACCCAAGCTAACAAAATATTATTTATAGTGGCACCGGTGATGGTCATTATGCCGGCCATGGCCGCATGGGCAGTTATTCCTTTTGGGCCTGAAATAGTATTAGCCAATGTAAATGCGGGTTTGCTTTATGTTATGGCCATCACATCTATTGGAGTATACGGAGTCATTTTGGCAGGCTGGGCTTCCAACTCAAAATATCCTTTTATTGCTGCCATGCGGGCAGCGGCCCAAATGGTGAGTTATGAACTGGCGATGGGCTTTTGTTTGATAGGGGTGCTAATCGTTTCAAATTCCTTAAACATGAGTGAGATTGTTTTGGGACAAAGCAAAGGTAATTTTGCTCAGGCAGGCTTATCTTTTCTTTCCTGGAATTGGTTACCGTTGCTTCCTCTGTTTGTAATTTATGTCATTTCTGCAGTGGCGGAAACTAATCGTCACCCTTTTGATGTAGTGGAAGGTGAATCTGAAATTGTGGCTGGCCATATGGTGGAATATTCCGGTATGTCTTTTGCTGTTTTCTTTTTAGCTGAATATACCAACATGATTTTGCTTTCATGTTTAGCCTCCATTATGTTTTTGGGAGGATGGTTAGCCCCTCTGAAAGTCTTAGAGTTTATTCCCGGCTGGATCTGGCTGTTCCTTAAAACCGGGTTTGTAGTTTCTTTGTTTATTTGGTTTCGGGCGTCCTTTCCCCGATATCGTTATGACCAAATCATGCGCTTAGGTTGGAAAATTTTTATCCCCTTAACACTAGTTTGGGTGCTGGTTTTAGCGGCGTGGGTAGTCTCTCCCTTAAATATCTGGAAAGGATGAGCCACTTTCATGCAAACACGAATTGATCAAATAAAAGATTTTTTTTCCAGCTTGATGTTGGGTGAGTTGCTCAAAGGTCTAAAGCTGACGGGAAAATACGTTTTTGCCCGGAAAATTACTATTCAGTATCCAGAAGAAAAAACTCCCTTGTCACCCCGATTCCGCGGTTTGCATGCACTGCGTCGCTATGAGAATGGAGAAGAGCGCTGCATTGCCTGCAAACTGTGTGAAGCAGTTTGCCCAGCCTTGGCGATTACGATTGAATCTGAAGTTAGGCAGGATGGTTCTCGGCGTACTACCCGCTATGACATTGATCTAACTAAATGTATTTTTTGTGGGTTTTGCGAAGAATCCTGTCCGGTGGACTCGATTGTGGAAACACATATTCACGAGTATCACGGTGAGAAGCGGGGCGACTTGTATTTCACCAAAGAAATGTTGCTCGCAGTAGGGGATCGTTATGAGAAAGAGATTGCGGCTAATCGCCAGAAAGATGCGGCTTACCGCTAGTGCAATCGATGCAAGTTAACTATGTGCTTTTTTTTATTTTTGCTGCAATCTTGGTATTTGCTGCTATTCGAGTGATTACGGCCCGTAATCCCGTACATTCAGCACTATTTTTGGTGCTGACATTTTTTCAGGCAGCTATGCTGTGGATGCTATTGAAAGCGGAATTCCTGGCCATTACGCTCGTACTCGTCTATGTAGGCGCGGTCATGGTCTTGTTTTTGTTTGTTGTAATGATGATTGATGTAAATTTTGATAAGTTACGCGAAGGATTTTCCCGTTATCTGCCGATTGGTGTAGTAATTGGGCTCGTGATGGTGCTGGAAATGAGCGCTATTGTGATTCGTAATTTTTCCATTCTAGAGTCCAGTGCTGTTGGTTTTGCCCCAGGTACTAATAACACACGTGAGTTAGGTAAATTACTTTACAGTGACTATATATTTCATGTGCAAATTGCAGCGGTTATATTATTTGTAGCGCTGATTGCTGCTGTAGCGCTTACGCTAAGAAAACGCAAAGATGTGCGTTATAACGATCCGTCGGCTGCGGTTCGTGTCCGTGCTTCTGAGCGCTTGAGAATCATCAAAATGCCTGCCTCTCGAAACTCTAGTATCCCAGAGGAAAAATCTCTCAAGTAAATCCAGAGCATCTCAATAACATTAGAAAATTTTAAATTCAGGAAAATTCCTTGTTATCCCTAGCTCATTTTTTGGTTCTTGGTGCGATATTATTTGCGCTTTCGATTGTTGGTATTTTTTTGAACCGGCGCAATGTCATTATTTTATTGATGGCTATTGAATTGATGCTGCTGGCTGTCAATATGAATTTTGTTGCCTTCTCGCATTTTCTGGGAGACGCAGCGGGTCAAATCTTCGTATTTTTCATATTGACTGTGGCGGCTTCAGAAGCGGCGATTGGATTGGCTATTCTAGTGGTGTTATTTAGAAACCTGGACACCATCAATGTAGATGAGCTCGATACGCTTAAAGGTTGAATATGATTAAAACTGCGTATCTACTTGCTGCCTTTTCTCCTCTAGTGGGGGCTATTCTGACAGGGTTTTGGGGTACCGCTTTCGGCGGTAACAAACTTGGTCGGAGTGTATGCCACTGGATTGCCATTTTAGGAGTGTTAATAGCCGCACTTGCTTCTGCCTGGACTTTGGCAGATGTGATGCACGGCAATACTCTCTCTGCAGAGCAAGGCACGCTTTATACCTGGGCATTGCTGGCTGGAATCAAGTTGGAAATTGGGTTTCAAATTGATACTTTGTCAGCCATGATGATGTGTGTCGTGACCTGGGTGTCATTAATGGTGCACATCTATACCATCGGTTATATGAAGGAAGAAGAGGGTTATCAGCGCTTTTTTTCTTATATCTCCCTTTTCACTTTTTCGATGATGATGTTGGTGATGTCCAATAATATGCTGCAGCTATTTTTTGGATGGGAAGCCGTAGGTCTTGTTTCTTACTTGCTGATCGGTTTTTACTATACAAAACCTTCCGCCTTATTTGCCAATATGAAAGCTTTCCTCGTTAATCGGGTAGGAGATTTTGGTTTTGTTCTAGGTATTGGCTTGATTTTCGCTTACACCGGTTCTATGAATTACAGCGAGATTTTTGCAAAAGCTGATACCTTTAAAGGGTTACTCTTACCTGGTACAGATTGGATGGTCATTACAGTAGCCTGTATTTGCCTTTTCATTGGAGCGATGGGCAAATCAGCGCAGTTTCCACTGCATGTGTGGTTACCCGATTCTATGGAAGGGCCAACACCTATCTCAGCGTTGATTCATGCAGCGACGATGGTCACTGCGGGCATTTTTATGGTCGCTCGTATGTCACCGCTATTTGAAATGTCAGATACAGCGCTTTCTTTTATTCTCATTATTGGTGCGATTACCGCACTGTTTATGGGGTTTTTAGGCATCATTCAAACCGATATAAAGCGGGTGGTAGCCTATTCCACCTTGTCTCAGCTCGGATATATGACGGTAGCGTTGGGTGCTTCTGCGTACTCGGTCGCTATTTTTCATCTGATGACTCACGCGTTTTTCAAAGCCTTACTATTTTTAGCTGCGGGCTCTGTCATTGTTGGTATGCACCATGAGCAAGACATTCGAAAAATGGGGGGGCTGTACAAATATATGCGGATCACCTGGATTACTTCACTCATCGGTTCGCTTGCTCTGATCGGCACACCCTTTTTCTCCGGGTTTTATTCCAAAGAAACTATCATTGAAGCAGTGGCTAATACCACGATATTCGGAGCCGGTTTTGCTCATTTTGCAGTATTAGCAGGCGTATTTGTTACGGCCTTTTATTCGTTTCGCATGTACTTTATTGTGTTTCATGGCAAAGAGCGTTTTCGTGACAGCCAGACTGAAACAGATCAAGAAATGCAAAACCATTCTCATCCTATGGGGCACGAACCCCATGAATCGCCTGCCGTTATTACTGTTCCTTTGATGTTACTGGCTATCCCCTCGGTTATTGTGGGGGCAATTGCAGTGGAACCTTTGTTGTATGGCGATTTTTTCAAAGATGTGATCTTTGTAAATTTTTCGGCCCATCCTGTCATGGAGCATTTAAAAACCCACTGGCATGGAGTATTAGCGTATGGACTACACGCTTTCTTGACGTTGCCGTTTTGGCTTGCAGTAGCAGGTGTCGTCAGTAGCGGCTATATCTATCTGCGTAACCCGGCTATCGCAGAAAAATGCAAAACCTTGTTCAGTCCGCTCTATACCCTTCTAGACAATAAATACTATCTAGACCGTTTTAATGAATGGTTTTTTGCCGGAGGTGCCCGCTTGTTAGGCCGTGGTTTATGGAAAGGAGCAGATCAGACCTTCATTGATGGCTGGCTAGTAAATGGTTCAGCGCGTTTTATTGCCTGGTTTGCCGGTGTAGTGCGCCAGTTCCAGTCAGGTTACATCTATCACTATGCGTTTGCCATGATTATTGGTGTGCTATTTCTGATTACATTTTTTTCTAGCGCATTCAATAAATAATCCCTTCGCTTAATCAAGAATAATATCTCGCATGAATTCGCTCCCATTACTGTCATTATCCATCTGGGTACCTATTGCGTTTGGCCTAGTGCTACTAGCATTTGGGAAGGATAAAAATGCTCAGATTGTCCGCTCGGTAGCATTAATAGGTGCTCTAGTCAGTTTTGCAATAACCCTGCCTTTGTACTTTGGTTTTGATTCGAATCTTGCTAACGCGGCTAGTATGCAATTTGTTGAAAAGATGCTTTGGATTGAGCGTTTTAATGTGCATTATGTTTTGGGGATAGATGGACTTTCTCTCTGGTTTGTTTTACTGACGGCTTTTATTACCGTTATTGTCGTGATTGCTGGATGGGAGGTCATTACACAGCGTGTAGCGCAATATATGGCTTCATTTCTTATCCTGTCTGGCTTGATGATTGGCGTGTTTAGTGCCACAGATGGATTACTGTTTTACATCTTTTTTGAGGCCACCTTGATTCCCATGTACATTATTATTGGTGTGTGGGGTGGAGCAAATCGAGTCTATGCGGCATTGAAGTTTTTTCTCTATACCTTGCTGGGCTCTTTATTAATGCTATTGGCTCTACTTTATCTTTATAACAAATCCAATGGCGCATTCGATATTTTGGTTTGGCATCAGACCCCTTTGTCCCTGAATGCACAAATCTTGTTGTTCTTTGCTTTTTTCTTTGCCTTTGCAGTGAAAGTACCCATGTGGCCCGTACATACTTGGTTGCCGGATGCCCACGTAGAAGCCCCCACAGGAGGATCAGTAGTTTTGGCAGCCATCATGCTTAAGTTAGGCGCTTATGGTTTCCTTCGCTTCTCTTTGCCGATTGCACCGGATGCCAGTCATATGATGTCGACCTTCATGATTACGCTCTCCCTGGTGGCTGTTATTTATATTGGTCTTGTAGCTTTGGTGCAAGAAGATATGAAAAAGCTCGTGGCTTATTCCTCCATTGCACACATGGGATTTGTGACTTTGGGGTTTTTTATGTTTGATAAGATGCTTCCCCTGAATCAAGGTGTTGCGATGCAGGGAGCGATCATGCAGATGATCTCGCATGGTTTCGTATCAGGAGCCATGTTTTTATGTATTGGCGTGCTTTACGATCGTATGCATTCCCGAAAAATCAGTGACTATGGAGGTGTTATTAATGTAATGCCAAAATTTGCGGCTTTGCTCATGCTCTTTACCATGGCGAATGCCGGATTACCTGCTACCAGTGGCTTTATTGGTGAGTTTCTCGTTATTCTAGGCGCCGTTAAATTCAACCTCTGGATAGGCTTGTTAGCAGCCACTGCACTTATTTTAGGTGCTGCTTATTCTTTATGGATGTACAAAAGAGTGGTATTTGGCAAAATTGCAAATGATCAGGTAGCTAGGCTGAAAGATTTAAACAGCAGAGAATTTCTAATATTGCTTTTAATGGCGCTGGCTGTTCTTGCAATGGGGCTCTATCCAAAACCCTTTACAGATGTCACGCAGCCGGCTGTTGATGCATTGCTCAAACACACCTCTGCCTCAAAAATACTCCCAGAAGTAAAACTTGTACCGGCAGCTTCAAAATGACCAAGACAGACTTCATTGCGGTATTTCCTGAACTAGCTTTATTTATTTGGGTATGTGTTCTCCTCGTAGGAGACTTATTTGCCAAAGACAGGCGTTTTATTCACTACGGCTCTCTGCTGGGTCTGACTTGCCTGGCAATCCTATCGGTGGGTTACTTTAATGATGCAAGCTCAATCTCGGCTTTTGGTCATTCTTTTGTTAGTGATGCCCTTGCGCATTTGTTAAAAATTGCAGCCTACTTGGCCACTGCCATTACCTTTGTACTAAGCCGTCAGTATCTGGAAGATCGTGGTCTTCTTAAAGGCGAGTTTTATGGGCTAGCCTTATGTGCCTTGCTGGGACAAATGATCATGATCTCTTCCAGTAATTTACTGACTGTATATCTAGGGTTGGAGCTAATGTCCTTGTCTTTATATGCATTGGTAGCTTTGCATCGAGAGAATAAGGTAGCGACAGAATCGGCAATGAAATACTTTGTGTTGGGTGCCTTGGCATCTGGCTTTTTACTATATGGCATTTCAATGCTATATGGTGCCACCGGTACTTTTGATATCAGCACTATGGCAACACAAATAGTATCTGGGCGGGCTAACCAGTCGATTCTGGTGTTTGCCACAGTGTTTATTGTTGCGGGTTTAAGTTTTAAGTTTGGCGTGGCGCCTTTTCACATGTGGGTCCCCGATGTTTATCAGGGTTCACCCACTGCGGTGACTCTGCTGCTGGCAGCAGCACCCAAAATTGCGGCATTGGGGTTGGCTATTCGCATCTTGGTTGAAGGCCTATCTGCTGTTGCAGCCGATTGGCAGCCCATGTTGTGGACAGTGGCCATTGCTTCATTGGTGCTGGGCAATTTAACGGCAATTATGCAAAGCAACTTTAAGCGGATGCTGGCTTACTCTACGATTTCGCATATGGGCTTTGTAATGCTGGGGCTATCGGCAGGCTATGCTAACGGTAATAGTTTTAATGCGGTAGAGGCTTATAGTGCTGCAGTTTTTTATATGTTGACTTATGTGATTACCACACTTGGAACCTTTGGTCTTATTTTGTTCATGGCAGGTAAGGGCTTTGAAGCTGAAAACATTGAAGACCTTAAGGGTCTAAATCAGCGGCGGCCAGGTTTGGCTTTTTTAATGCTAATTCTCATGTTTTCTTTAACCGGAATTCCTCCTACTGTAGGTTTTTATGCGAAGTTAACTATTTTGCAGGCTGTATGGCTGGCAGGACAAGAGTGGTTGGCTTTAATAGCGATTTTTGCCTCTTTGGTGGGTGCGTTTTATTACCTCAAAATTGTAAAAGCAATGTATTTTGACAGTGCAGATACTGTAGCGTTAAATACCTGGCCAGGAGCGGTGCAGACAGGAAGTGCCCACGCCCTATTGGGAATTACCGGTTTGAGTGTATTGGCATTAGGTTTATTGCCGGGTCCTTTGCTATCCCTCTGCGGTGCAACTCTTAAAAATTTATTAGGAATCTAAGTTCGTATGCTAGGACTGTGCTAGCAGTATGCTCATAAGCGGTTTTGTTTCTGAATGAATACTTTAATGTTTATCCTGGCAGGTTTTTTGATGGCAAGCCTGCCATTTTTTTTTCCTCGCTTGTTAGGTACTACAAGTATTAAACCTCTTAAGGCTTTTGTCATTTTTGCAGTAGTTTCTTTTTTATTCTTTGCAATAGTCATAGCGGCCGCCCTGATGGTTGAGCAATATCTTGGGCAACGTACGCAGCAGTCCTGGGAGTTTTATACGGTATTAACTTGCTTGTGGATTGTCGCCGCTTTTCCGGGGTTTTTATGGCGTTACTTGCGCCGCCCTTCGCTTACTGGAGGGAATTAATCCGTTTGCTTATCAGCTGCTCCTAGGTGTTTTTATATCAGGAAGGTCTGGCTGATCTGGATTAAAAATCAAAAACCTCTTGATTAAATCCAGTTTTGCTTTTAGGCATACTTTTCAGCGTTGCTTGGGCCTCAAGCGCTGTATTTGCGCGAATTTTGGCCTCTTTTTTTCGCCTGTAGCCCTGGCTACAGCTCCGTAGTCATGCCAAAACGGCCTGGAAAAGCCCTTGCTACCTTTTCAAGCCTTAAGGGGAACTTCTAATAACCTACTGCGCAAGCCGGATCGGCTCTTGCGGTGCTCAGCGTACCCTGCGTACGCATCCGCTCCTCAAATCCGCTGTGGGCCGCTCGCTACGGTTATTAGAAGTTCCTTAAGGGGCAATCTGGGTTAAATATGCTTTAAGGCTTCGCCAGCAGCCCTTAACGTCTCATCAATCACTTTAGCATCATGTGCTGCACTCACAAATCCAGCCTCATACAGAGCTGGTGCAAAATATACTCCCTGCTCAAGCATCGCATGGAAAAATGCATTAAAAATTTCTTTGTTAGTCGCCAGCACTTGCTGATAATTTGAAGGTAGCTGGTTACTAAAGAAAAAACCGAACATTCCCCCTTCAGAATCCCCGCACATCGAAATTCCGGCAGCATTCCCCAATGCAACAATGCCTTTGACCAGTTTTTCTGTCTGCATTGCCAAATTCTGGAAAAAACCGTTTTTTTGAATCTGCTTTAATGTGGCAAGACCACAGCTTGTAGCGATAGGATTGCCTGATAAGGTACCTGCTTGATAGACACTGCCTTCAGGCGCTAAATATTTCATCACCGCACGGGGGCCCCCAAATGCAGCTAAGGGCATTCCGCCGCCGATCACCTTACCAAATACACTTATGTCCGGTTGGATACCATACAGGCTTTGAGCACCTCCCAGTGCTACTCGAAAACCCGTCATAACTTCATCGTATATAAGTAAGGCCCCATGCTTAGTACATAGCTCACGCATGCGTTGTGCAAAGTGCCTGTCCATGCGCACAAAATTCATATTTCCACAGATGGGCTCAACGATTACACATGCGGTTTGTGAGCCCTGTAAAGTAAAGGCTTCTTCAAGCTGGGTAAGATTATTAAATTCCAAGACTATTGTTTGCTGCGCTACTTCTTGGGATACTCCAGCGCTGGTTGGATGACCAAAAGTAGCCAGTCCACTGCCTGCTTTTACTAAAAGAGAGTCAGCATGGCCGTGATAACAGCCTTCAAATTTAATAATTTTCTGCCGTTCCGTATAGCCTCGTGCAAGTCGAATCGCACTCATGGTGGCTTCAGTTCCGCTTGAAACTAAACGGACTTGCTCCATACTAGGAATGAGTTTAAGCAGTTCTTCGGCCAATTCAATTTCACGTTCAGTGGGTGCTCCAAAGGAAAATCCATCTTGGATTGCCTTTTGTACGGCTTCTACAACCTCTGGATGGGTGTGACCTAAAATCATGGGCCCCCACGAGCCTATATAGTCTATGTAGCGCGTGCCTTGAGCATCCCAGAAATAGGGACCTTGGGCACGGCTGATAAATCGGGGGATTCCTCCTACCGCCTTAAATGCTCGCACAGGAGAGTTCACTCCCCCCGGGATACTTTTTTTAGCGCGTTCAAATAATGAGTGATTGGTTTGCATAAAAGTCTTACTTTTTTAATGGAGAAGATGAGCAGAGAGTGCAAAATGCAGAAATGATTGTAGGAAAAACGTATCCAAGCAGCATCTCATCTTCTATTCTTATTTCACTTTCAAACAATTTTTGTCTAGGCAAGAACTCAAAATGACGTACTGGCATGGCGAAGCAAGAAAAGGCTAGTGATTTAGCAACGAAATTGCTTACGTTGTTCAGAAACTACGTTAACCTAGAGCATAAAGAGGCCGAATTTTTGCTGGGAAATGATTTTTTGCATGGATAATTAACATGGGCTGTAAAAGGATTTACGTGAGGAAAAAACACTGCTCTATAAGTCGACTTATCCAGTTAAAGAAAAAGAAGGTAGAGGGAAAATGGCGCTATTTGGAGTGAGACGGTTGGAATGCTACTGAAAAAAACCGACAGGCCATCTAGCTGCAGTGAAAAAATACAAAAGAACCGAAATCAGTCGCAAATGTCTGGGTAATAGGCCTAGGAAGCCTATTGGATAATGTCGGATAATATCGAAATCTCGTAAATTTAGGAAAAATCGTTTACATGAAAACTTGGATGTGCCTGATATGTGGCTGGATTTATGATGAAGCGCAGGGTGCGATAGAAGATGGACTGGCCCCAGGAACCCGTTGGGAAGATGTTCCGCCAAACTGGACCTGTCCCGAGTGCGGTGCTCGCAAGGAAGACTTTGAAATGGTTGAGGTTTAAACAAAACTGGCAAAAGCAGCCAGGGTTGATGAGAAAATGGCAACAGTATAGATGCGCAATAATACCTTGGCACATGCTAAGTTGCTTAGTTAAACTTAGCATAACAGCGTAATAATTCAATACGACGTTTTATATAAAATTGTTAGGCGTATCGCATGTCAAACACTCTAGACGGTTTGAAGGTTATGGTCATCGACGATTCGAGCACTATTCGTCGCAGTGCCGAAATATTTTTGTCGCAAGTAGGCTGTCAGGTTTTGTTGGCAGAAGATGGGTTTGATGCGCTTGCAAAAATTAATGATCACAATCCAGATCTCATTTTTTGCGATATCCTGATGCCTCGCTTAGATGGGTATCAAACCTGTGCTTTGATCAAGAAGAGTCCTAGGTTTTCCTCTATTCCCGTTATTATGCTTTCTTCCAAGGACGGTTTATTTGATCGTGCTCGGGGCCGCATGGTTGGGTCTGATGAATACTTAACTAAACCTTTTACTAAAGACACTTTGCTTGAAGCAGTACGCAAGCATTCTAAAACGCAAGGTTAATTTTTCTTTTCGAAAACTGTTGCAAATTTTAAGTTTCAGACTAAAAGAAAGAGCCAGATGGCAATCAATAAAATTTTGATCGTTGACGACTCTCCTACGGAACGGTTTTTCTTGACCGATATTTTGGTTAAAGCAGGCTATACCGTTACTCAGGCAGAAGATGGTGAACAGGCGCTTGAAAAAGTGAAGCTCGAGATGCCGGAGCTGATTATTATGGATGTGGTCATGCCTGGTAAAAACGGCTATCAGATTACACGAGCTATTTCCAAGGATCCGTTGACTGAAAAAATCCCCATCATTATGTGTACGACCAAGGGGCAGGAAACCGATAAAGTCTGGGGGATGCGTCAAGGGGCTCGCGACTATGTCGTGAAACCCGTTAGTCAGGAAGAGTTATTGAGTAAAATACGTGCTTTACCTGAGGCACAGAGTTAGCTCATAAACACTATGCTCCCTTTTCTCACGAGCAGAATTGAATGAATGGATCCGATGGCTAATAGCCCTACCTTAACCCCTCGGGCGCAAAGTAAAGCCCGCCTGCGCGAGTTCCAAGCCCAACTTGCTAAGCGGATTCGAGAGGCCAGCACCGCTGCAGCGGTGCATCCGCGGCTTGCAATTCGAGTGGGTGAGCTGAATATTCTGTTAGATTTAGCTGAAACCGGAGAGATTGTCTCGGTTCCAAAAGTTACCAAAGTGCCTCTTACCTTGCCTTGGTATTTAGGCTTGTCTAATGTTCGAGGTTCGTTGGTTGGTTTAGTGGACATGAGTATTATGTTCGGAGGTCCAGCAACTCCGGTAGAGTCTAATTCACGCGCGGTCCTATTAGCTTCGAAATTAGGAGTGAATGCTGCAATTTTGGCGACCCGCGTCGTGGGGCTGCGTAATGTGGATGAATTTACAGTGGACACTCCCGATGAGCCTCAGGCAAAGTTAGGTGGTTTTGTTCGCGCTCATTATAGAGATACAGCCGCAGTTCAATGGGCGGAGATATCCCTGAAAATGTTATCTCGCAATGAGAGTTTCTTGCAGGTTGGGATTTAGTTTCATAGCAAAGAGGCAAAATTTTTTGCCTCTAGTTACCGATTTTTGTGGCTGTATAGCAGCATAGTAATAACAGGAAGGAGCCTTTGATGGCCTGGAAGTTGCCCGGAGTTGTTGGTGGAAAAAATAAGTCTGCTGCTACGCCAGCAGATGCAGATAGTCCTGCACTCTCTAGGGAGCTTAAAAGTGATTGAAAAAACTGGTACTCAAGCTTCAGCAATGCAAAAACCTACAAAACAGCGTGATTCAAACCCTAAGGGTAAATCTTTTGACGCGATGTCTACTGCGATGATGCAAGCTGTTGCCGGTACGAAGCGACTTAAGCTGCCGCTAATCGGACATCTACCAATTGCTCAGCAAGTGCGTACGATGTTTATTGCATTAGGGGCTTTTTTGCTGATTGCCGTTTTAATTGTGCTTTTAGATGCATTTTTTGCCAGAAATAATGCAGCACATATTCAGATGGCGGTAGATGCACAGGTACAAAGTCAGCGGTTGGCAAAAGCGGTAAAAGGCGCTGTGATTGGTAATGTAGGTTCTTTTGCAGAGGTAAAAGAAGCGCGAGATTCTTTAGCTAATTCATTGGCGACCCTTAGTTCAGGTGGGTCCTTCAAAAATGAAACTTTCTCAGCTGCCCCTTCTGAAGTGCGTGCCACTTTAAGCAAAATTAACGAGGACTGGAAGCGCAGTGAGCAAGCGGCAACTATCATCCTGACCCAGCAAGAGCCTTTATCAAACTTTGGTAATTTCCTGAAAACAATTAACGAGTCCAATCCCCAATTATTGGAGTTAACTGAGCAGGTTTCAGCGCTTAAGTTGCAAAGCGGTGCTAGCCCGCGGGAGATTTCCGCTTCTGGCCAGCTAGTCATGTTGACTCAAAGGCTCGCTAAAAACGCCAATGAACTGGTTTCTGGTGAAACGGTTAATCCGGAAACTGCCTTTTTATTAGGTAAAGATACGAATACTTTTCGTGATTTACTGGAGGGGCTGCTTAACGGTAGTGAAATGTTACGTTTATCCCCTGCTATAGAGGGAGGAGAGGTTCACAAGCGTTTAACAGAGTTAAAAAAGCTGTTTGATCAGTTTCAAGCTAGCGTAAGTGGGATATTAGGTAGTTTACAAAGAATAGTTCAGGCCAAGCAATCGGAAAACCTAGTGTTTAAAGAGGCAGACACACTGCGGATGGACTTGATTAAATTAGAAGAAGAATTGCGCAGCTCAGCACGGATCCGAATTGTAAGTTTTATTTTTGTAGGGCTGTTTGTTTTGCTGGGCTTGATGTCAGCTTATATCATTGGTCGCTTGTTTATTGATGATGGTCGTGATCGGGCGATACAGGCAGAACGGCAGCGGCAATTGGCTGAGGGTCAAGAGCAAGAGTTAAAGAAGATTAATGACCAAAACCAGGCGGCTATTTTGCGTTTGATGAATGAATTGCAAGAGGTTGCCGATGGCGATTTGACGGTGCAGGCTACGGTTTCTGAAGATATCACAGGAGCTATTGCAGACTCGGTGAACTATACCGTAGAAGAGTTGCGCGGCTTGGTAAGCCGTATTAATAATACAGCTGAGCAGGTATCGGACGCCTCTGCACAAGCTCGTGATACTTCGATGCGCTTGCTGGCTGCTTCAGAAGAACAAGCTCGTGAAATTAAGAACACCGGTGACCAGGTGCTCCAGATGGCTGATGACATTCAGGCAGTTTCCAAGCGTGCATCGGAATCCGCAGAAGTTGCACGGCGTTCCCTGAATGCGGCAGAACAAGGGCAGAGAGTGGTTCAAAACTCCATAGCCGGGATGAATGAAATTCGCGATCAGATTCAAGAAACCTCTAAACGGATCAAGCGTTTGGGTGAGTCTTCTCAAGAAATTGGAGAAATTATTGAGCTGATTTCAGATATTACCGAACAGACAAACGTTCTAGCCTTGAATGCCGCTATTCAAGCGGCATCAGCAGGGGAGGCCGGTCGAGGCTTTTCTGTAGTTGCTGAGGAGGTGCAGCGATTAGCTGAGCGCTCTGGTGAGGCAACCAAACAAATTGCTGCTCTTATCCGTACTATTCAGACAGATACACAAGATGCCGTAGCTGCTATGGAAAAATCTACCCAAGGGGTGGTGGAAGGAGCAAAGCTTTCTGATGCAGCAGGCAGTGCATTGGCTGATATCGGACAGGTTTCTAAAGAGCTTGCTGATCTGATTACTAATATTTCTGTTACAACCGAACAGCAGGCAGCCCAGGCTTCTGGAGTATCAAAATCTATTACAAAAATTCTTACAACAACGGAACAAACTTCAGAAGGTACACGTAAGACAGCGGGTTCGATTGGACAACTTTCTGAACTGGCATTGGAATTGAAAAGCTCTGTAGCACGCTTTAAGGTGCAATCTTAATCAGAAAAAAAGGATATATGAAAAACTCTTACAGGGTTGAGGTAGTAGAGAGTGCTATTCAAATTGCATGTTGTTTTAAGGCGCAACCATGACGCAGATTGACACTGGCCCGCTGTCTTGGATTCTTCCAGAAATCCGGGTGGCTGCAGCCGAAGCCCAAGAGGCATTAACGAAATATAGAACGAATCCTAACGATGCCGGGAGTTTGCATCTATCGATTAACCGTGTTCATGATTTACATGGTGCCTTACAAATACTGGATATCTCGGGACTTTCTGTCGTTTCAGAGGCCATTGAAGGCTTACTAAAGCGTTTTGAATTAGAGCCTGAAGTGCTTACTGCTAAAGCAATAGAGGCGGCGGATGATGCGCTAACGGCTCTTGTTGTTTATTGTGAAGAGTTACTGGAAGGCGTAGGGCACCAACCTTTGCGTCTCTTTCCTTATTTACGAGATTTGCTTACAGAGCGAGGTGCAGAGCGGATACATCCTGCGGATCTTTTTTTTCCAGATCTGAGCGTGCGCTGGTCTGATCAAACTGCGCCTGCAGCCATTTCGGCTGATGAGCTTGCAAAAGTATTGCGGATAGCAAGGCAGCGCTATGAAGCGGGGCTCTTGCCTCTTTTACAAGGAGAGATTAACGATACCAGTTTATCTAACTTGCGGGAGGCTCTTAATACTGTAGCCAGCTATCAGACAGGCAGTTATTCCCGCGCTTTTTGGAAGGCTACTGTTGCGCTAATAGATGCCTTGCGAAACAAAGCATTGACGGTTGATCTAAATATCAAACGTTTTGCTGCTCGATTAAATTTACAGGTCAAGCGTGTCGTTGATGGAGCGCCTCAGGTAGCCGAGCGGCTTTTTAAAGACTGTCTTTATTTTGTTGCCTGCGCTCGCAGTTCAGAGCCTTCCGTACGGGAAGTGCAGGCGCACTTTGGGCTCTTGGGCAGCATTCCTCCTGATTTTGAGAACACGCGTTTCATTCGTGTTGATCGAAGTTTGCTTGTGCGTGCCAAAGAAAAATTGGCACAGATGAAAGGGGTATGGAATCAGGCAGCAGGCTTACAAGATGCAGATAATGAAGGGGTGAAACGAGGCCGCATTGAGCCTTTAGAGCAGTTTATAAAAGACGCTGATGCACTGGGCAATTGGCTCGAGCAGCTTCAGCTTACACAAGCACACCGCCTTGTTCAATCACTGATAAGTGCTGTTAGCATTAATCTTTCAAAGCAAATTCTTCCCTCGGATACCCTGGGTTTAGAAGTTGCATCCGCGATTCTGTACCTGGAACTTTTACTTAATGCGATACATTCTCCTGATGCGCGGCGTGATGAGCGGATTAATGCAATCATTTCACGCGTGCAGGCTGCCTCTGAAGGGAAAGATCCGGGAGCTCCTGATGCGTGGCTGAATGAAATTGCTCGTCGAGAGCAAGATAAAAACACCCTTCATACCCTGGCTAAAGAATTGGCAGCACAGCTAGCCTCAATAGAAAAAAATCTTGATGCATTCTTTCGTAACCCTACAGACAAATCATCTATCGCTGGAAACGAAGCCTCTTTAACTCAAATTGAAGGTGCTTTGGGCCTTTTAGGTTTGACGGCTGTCCAACAGGCAGTGGCCTATATCCGGACACAATTAGCTGTATTTGCTGCACAGGAGTATGTGCCCAACAGCGAAGAATTTACTGCATTGGCGCATAGCTTTGGCCGCTTGACCTTAGCAATTGAAAGCTTCGCTAGAGATCAAGACTTGGCCCACGACCGGTATGAGTTTGATCAGGCCAGTGGACAATTGCGGGAAAATCCCAATCGCTTTAAGTTTGTTGCGCCTCAGGTAGAGGAGAAACCGACAACAGTCGTTAATTTGAGTGTTACTCACGATACGCCTGAAGTATCCCTTGAAGAAACGATGCTTGCCCATCAAAAAAAAACGGCAGAATTATTTAATGCGCTAAATAATCAACCTAATAATCAGACCTTAAAAGAAGATTTATCAAAATCTCTATTAAGAATGCGGGATGATGCGGTCATTATGGACTCGGCATCCTTACTATCTAGTGCGCGCCGAGCCCTGCAAGTGCTCAATAATTCGGGTAGTGATGCAGTAGATATGCAAGCCTTAGCGGTAGCTATGAGCGAAATCACTCCTCTAGAAGAACAGGCGCAGCCAGTTCTACAACAGCCCACTGTTCCTGCTGTAGCTACAGTACAAGAAACGCCTTCGATTGATAAAGAGCTGCTAGAGATCTTTTTAGAAGAGGCCAAAGAAGTGCTTAGCAGCCTTGAAAAGAATTTTCCTCTTCTTGCAGAGAACCCAAGCGATCAGGAACTGCTCACGACGGTTCGACGTGGGTTTCATACCTTAAAGGGCTCGGGTCGCATGGTAGGCCTTAATACTTTAGGAGAAGCTGCCTGGTCCATAGAGCAACTGTTGAACCACTGGTTAGCACAGGCAAAACCGGCTACTCCTGCATTAATGAGTTTATTGGAAAGCGCAACTATTGAGTTAAATGAGTGGGTTGCAGAGATTTCGGAGAAAGGTAATACAGATCGCTCACCCCTTATATTTTCAAAAGCTGCTGATATTCTGGAGCAAACAGGTGTGTTTGAGTGGTCAACGTTTGCTTCTGCAACTGTGGAAAAAAGCGCAGCATCAGCAATGGCACCTATAGAAGCTTCGATTCAAGAAAAAGATACTCAGCAAGAATCCTTAGCTCTACTAGAAAATGAGCAATCTCCCCAAAATTCCAGTTTAATGGTTACGATTGCGCAAGCCATCGAGGATGTCTTGGCGCCTTCTGTTATTGAGCAAACCACTCCAATAGCTAACTCCTTAGAAGAGAAGCAAGCTATGGATGCGCAGACTCAGGAATCCGCCCTTGAAGAGCAGAATCTCTATGTAGAGTCTGAACAGGTCAAACGCATTGGTGCGCTTAACATCAGCTTACCTTTATATAACATTTATGTCACAGAGGCAGATGAGAATCTACGTCAGTTAGCGCAGGATTTAGCAGAGTGGCAACATGAAAACAGTCGACCTGTTTCTGATCAAGCCTTACGTTTGGCGCATACACTGGCGGGAAGTGCTGCTACAGTGGGAGCAAGCTCTTTGCATGAGTTAGCCTCTGCCCTTGAAAGAGTCCTATTAACTTGCAATCGCGAACAGCGTTTGTTAGATAAGGATCAGGCGAAGGTCTTGATTGATACGGTAAGCTGTTTATCTGAAATGCAGACCACTTTCGCTTCAGGTGAATTACCTGCGCATGAAACTCAACGTATCGCTGCTCTTAAAACCTTGGATGATCTGCTCAGTCAAACTTCTGCAGTGACAGATTTAGCTCAGCAATCTGTCGATCATGCAGTGGCACTTTTACCAGAAACTTTGGAATCTGCTGACTCAACAATTCAAATTACAGTGAGTGCGAATGAGCAAGCTGTACAGCCAGAACCTTTCTTTACAAGCGAAGCTCTCCCGCCAGGAAACCCAAAAGAACCGGATGTTTTAAATGAATCGACAGAAGCCTTATTCAGTATGGTCTCTCAAGAGAGTAATACTGATTCATTAACTGCGGCCGCAAGCGAGCAGCATCCATCATTGAGCTTTTCTTCTGTGGGAGGATCCACAGAAAAACAGTGGAGCCTTAAAAAAGTACCTAAAGAGCCTACACCTGAATCGGAGAGTAATACGCTTTTAAAACCGCCTGTATTTGAGGTGCAGACATTTTCGGACACGGAAGGGGCTGCTCGCTTAGCGAATATTTCAGGTGCTGCTGTGCAAGAGCAGGGGGTAAATTTTCCAGGATGGGTCTATCCGGATATCAATACCAAGGATGAGTTTGAACCCGAATTGTTTGAGTTATTTGCGCAGGAAGCGCAAGAGGCCTTTGCCTCGATAGGGCAGATTTTGCGCAAGTGGCAAGACAATCCCCAGGCAACTGAGCCAGCACAAGCCTTGCTACGGATTTTGCATACTCTCAAGGGTAGTGCACGTATGGCGGGAGCCCTGCGTATTGGGCAAAACGCTCATGAACTAGAAACCCGCATCGAGCTGTTGATCAATGAGCAGGGAATCACCGCGAATATTTTGGAAGAGTTTCATCAGCGTTTTGATCGCATGCAATTGTTATTTGAGGTAGCGCAAGGATTGACTCCTGAATCCGCACTTCATCAGCCGTTAGCAGATGAAGTGCCTTTGCAGTCACTCACAGAGCAGGAACCATCCCCCAATTTTACGGTGGGGTCAGCAGCGACTGAATCGACGCCGGACAATATTATTGCCTTTCCAACTCCTGTACTAGCTCATCGTAAACCTTGGGTGACGGCTCAAGCGCAGGAGGTACAAACTCCTGCCTCTGAAGCAGAGGTTTCGCAAAACAGCATGGTTCGGGTTCGTTCAGATATTCTGGATCGCCTGGTCAATCAGGCTGGTGAGGTTTCTATCTCGCGTTCTCGCGTAGAAGCAGAAGTTGAGGGAATCAAGAATGCACTTTCCGAACTTACGGAAAATGTGATCCGCTTGCGGGCTCAATTACGGGAAATCGAAATTCAGGCTGAGTCCCAGATGGCCTCCCGTTTAGAAATGCAACGGCAAATGGAAGTCAACTTTGATCCGCTGGAATTTGACAGATTTACCCGCTTACAAGAGCTAACTCGCCTGATGGCTGAATCGGTAAGTGATGTCGCAACCGTGCAGAATAACTTAAATCGTTCTTTAATGGAGACGGAGCGCGATCTGGTAGTTCAAGCAAGACTTAACCGTGAGCTAACCCAGGATTTAATGCGTGTGCGCATGATTCCTTTTGACAGTGTTTCTGATAGGCTTTATCGGGTTGTCAGACAAGCTGGTCGAGATACAGCAAAACGCGTACAGCTAGATATTCGTGGGGCTGCAGTTGAAGTAGATCGTAGCGTGCTGGAACGCATGGTGGGCCCTTTTGAACACTTGCTGCGTAATGCAATTGCTCATGGAATTGAGCTTCCTGATCTGCGAAAAAAACGCGGTAAGAATGAAGTCGGTCAGATTAGTGTTGATGTAAGGCAAGAAGGAAACGAGATGCGCATCCTATTTACTGATGATGGTAATGGTCTCGATCTTGATCGCATTAAATCTCGTGCTATTGAGCGTAATCTTATTAAGCCTGATGCAGTACCAACAGAGCAGGAACTGACAAATTTAATTTTCTCCCCCGGTTTTTCTACTGCCGCTGAGTTGACCGAACTAGCAGGCCGTGGCGTAGGTATGGATGTCGTACGTACTGAGACGGCCTTGTTAGGAGGTCGTATCTCCGTAGAATCAAAACAAGGTATTGGCACAAGTATTACTATATTTTTGCCGCTTACTTTGGCCGTGACCCAAGTGGTTCTGGTGCGAGTGGGCAATCATATTTTTGCTTTACCTTCAGCTTTAGTGGCTGAGGTGCAGCATTTGAAAGCAGCGGTGTTAACACAAGCTTATAAGGAGGGACGCCTGCAGTCTCGCGGAATAGAGGTTGCGCTAAAGTATCTCGGTCATCTGTTAGAGCTTGAAGATACTACTCCTGTAGCACAGCGATATTCCCCTATCGTGATTATGGCGCAGGCTCAGGAGCGTACTGCCGTGCATGTGGATGAAGTGATAGGCAATCGCGAAGTAGTTGTTAAAAACATAGGTCCACAGTTAGCACGTGTATTAGGTATTTCGGGTGCGACGGTTCTAGGATCTGGTGAGGTTGTTCTTATTATTAATCCTATACCGATTGCACAGCGTTTTGAGCAATCTGAAATGAACAGAGGGCCTATCGTTGCGACCGATAGTATTTCTTCAGATAAAGCAGCTCCTGATATGGCTAAACCGAACCATCCATTGCCTAGCCTTGATACCTTGCCTGTTGTAATGGTAGTTGACGATTCTTTGACGGTCCGCCGTATTTCAGAACGCTTATTGACCCGTGCAGGGTATCAGGTAGTACTGGCTAAGGATGGGGTAGATGCCTTACGTCAACTGCAAGAGGTGACCCCTGATGTTATGTTGGTAGATATTGAAATGCCCCGCATGGATGGCTTTGATCTAACTCGCAATATTCGCAGTGACCAACGTTATGCTACGTTGCCTATTATTATGATTACTTCTCGTACTGCAGATAAGCATCGTAATGTAGCGATGCAGCTAGGTGTAAATTTATTTTTAGGAAAACCCTTTCAAGATGAAGAGTTACTTCACCACATTAAGCAGTTCATTTCTACTAAAGCAGAAGCTGAAGTTTAAGATGAAGTCTTTTGAGATTTTTTAAATGGTTGACCAAGTCCTTAAATTCAACATCTCTTATTTTTCCAGAAGGACTTTTATCCCAACCTTACCCCAAGCCTCAAGTTCCTCTTTTATTAAATACTCTGTTTGCGGGTGATGATTGAGCCAGGCAGAGTTTGTAGTGATCAAGTAATTTTTTCCGTGAGAGGAAAGACTTACACATCCAGCTTCAACATTGCGTCGGGCATGGGTGAGTAGCGCAGCTAAGCGTAGGGCCATCAGCTGTGCAACAAATAGCTCATCTTGCAGCAAAGTTTCAATTTTACGCAATCCACCTCGGTGGGCGAGAATCAGTTGGGCTATTCTCCGTTGCTGGAATTGGGAAAACCCAGCAGCATCAGCATGCTCAACCAAATAAGCTCCGTGCCGATGATATTCTGAATGGCTAACCGTCATGCCTATTTCATGTAAGGCGCACGCCCAACTGAGTTCGCGAGCGCTTTCGGAGTGGGTTGGGATGTTTAATGCGGCAAACCACTGGTGTACAAGATTAGATACTCGTTCTGCTTGAAGACAGTCACAGCCAAAACGTAACTGTAGACGTCTTACGGTTTGGCTACGTACATCCGTACTATCATCATCGCGTCCTAATAGATCAAACATTACGCCATGTCGTAGGGCTCCTTTAGCTATCTGCATTGTAGAGAGTGAAAACTGTTCAAAAATCGCGTTCAGTATTGCAAGGCCTCCTGCTATGACAGCCTTACGCTCTTCTTTCAGTCCCTCAAGTCTAAGCCGATCAGCACTTCCTGCTTTTAATAACTGATTTTTAAGCCATGCTAACCCTTCTCTGGTAATCGTTCCATCCGTCACGCCATGCAGTTGTAGCAGCTGAGAAACTACTGCTACCGTACCTGAGGAACCGTAGACTGCTCTCCAGCCATGACGAGTATAAGTTTCAATCGACTCTTCAATCTCAGCAGCAGCAGCGACCTGTGCGTTTTTAAACCCTTTTTCTGTATAGCGGTTTTCCGAGAAATATTTCATTGAGAGGCTCACACTCCCTATTTTGAAACTTTCAGCTTCTAGGGCACGTACCCCTTTTCCCACAATCATTTCGGTTGAACGCCCGCCAATATCGACTACCAGTTTTTGCTCATTCTGGTAAGGCAGCAGACGAGATACTCCTGCATAAATTAAACGTGCTTCCTCTCGTCCGGAAATGACTTCTATAGGAAAGCCCAGCACTTCTTCAGCTTTGGATAAAAACTCGTTGCGGTTCGCTGCTTCGCGCAGGGTTTGGGTTGCCACCGCTCGTACGTGACTTCTAGAAAAATCTCTTAACCTTTCTCCAAAGCGTCTGAGGCAATCTAACCCCCGTTGTTGGGCAAGAGCTGTTAAACATTGATGTTCATCCAGCGCTCCTTGCCGGACAGTTTCCTTTAAGTAATCCACCCGGATAATTTGCTTACCTTCGAGCCGACCGATTTCCAATCTGAAACTGTTGGAACCCATATCAATTGCCGCAATTAAAGTACCTTCTTGCATATTTTTAACGGATAAGTTAAATCAATATGCAATGTTAACGGTACTGATAAATGCTGAACAGCGAGGACTTCTTTTTTCTCTATTGAAGTAAGAACGATGGGAGAGGAGAATGCGGCAGAACTATTTGCGACCGCGGATTAATAGGGCCAGTATGGCCCCTGCGATTGCGGCAATAGTAATGGTTTGGAAAGGTCGCTCACGTATCATATTGCGAGTTGCTTTGGCGCCTTTAAAGGCCTGGCTGCGAACTTCGCTTCCTAGTTCTTGAACGCTCTCACTAATAGCACTAGCCTTTCTTTTTGCAGTTTGCATTAAGTCTTTGACTTCTAGCGTAGCAGCTGGGCCAAGCTTGCCCATTATGGATTCAAAATCTTCCAGTAAATCATTAATCGCACTTTTAACTTCTTTCTTTGCCTCTGCACTGGCTTGAGACAGGGAACTGGAAGTATCCCGAATGGCATTTATACTTGCTTGAGCACTTTTATTGGAATTTTGCAGGGCTTCAGATGTTTTTGTCATAATTTGCTCTCTAGGGTGGAGGTTTTTAAAAGGAAAAAATGTAGATAAGTATCCCCTTAAGGTCGACGTTCTGTACTTTTGCGAAATAAACTGACTACAAATGTCAAGACGGCCATCACTAGAAAAATATAGAAAAGAATTTGCGCAATCCCTGCGGCACTAGCTGCAATCCCTCCAAAACCAAAAACTGCTGCGATTAGGGCAATAACGAAAAATACAATGGCATAGTTAAGCATGAGTCTCTCCTTTGCGGCTGTAAATCAAAGCATTTTTTGGAACACACTCTGATGGAGAGAATTCTGCGCCTTATTCAATTTCGAACCAGTAGAGAAAGCAGTGTTTTAATGAAGTCTAAAGGCTGAGGCTAAGGTAGGATTTTTCCCACTTCTTAAGTTTTCTCTACATTGTACGGCCGACAATGCCTTCAATTAAGGTGCCATTGCCAGGTCGACTTGTAATATGAAGGCATCCTCCGATAGCTTTCATTCTGTAGTGCATTCCAGCCAATCCACGCGAACCAATTTTGGCGCTGGTTGTGGTATCAAAGCCCACCCCATCATCACTAATCTGCAGTCGAATATCGGTAGGCCGTACCACTAAAGAGACCCGTACCACTTTTGCTTGAGCATATTTTTGTATGTTAGTTAAGGCTTCTTGTGCTAATCGATAAAGGGCCAAGCCTACATCAGGAGCGACTGTGACTTCATCAATATGTACAAATACCTCCAGTTGGCTACGTTCAGCAAATGCCTCGACCATAGTTCGCAAGGCGGCTACTAAGCCTAAATGCTGGAGTGCAGAAGGCCGCAGCGCTTCGATGAGATTGCGCTTTAAGGTGATACCAGAGTTTAAGGTTTCAGCAAGTTGATTGAGTTTTTCGCGTACCGGTTCTGGACTGTTTCTAAGTAAACTACGCAAGGAAGATAAGTCTAGCTTAGCCATGGTTAACAAGGCTCCCAGCTCATCATGCAGCTCTCTAGCAATATGACTACGCTCTTGTTCTGTCATCGCTTGTAGGTAGGCAGCTAATGCAGCAAGTTCTGCCGTGCGTTTTTGTACCTCCAGATCAAGTTCTGCCCGCGCCTTTTCCTTTTCAATGACACGATCAGCTTCGCGCTTGGCAATCGAGCCATAAAAGTGGGCGTAATAAAAAAAAGTGATGAGGCTTAAAGCGGTAGTAACTGCAACCGCAACTCTTACCCAGCCTGCAATTTGCGTCCAGCGTTCTCGCATTGCATTAGTCTTCAGGTCATGATGTAGACGCAAAGCCTGAATATCCGTGCGCAGATCTTTCATTTTTTCCTGTCCCAAATCAGTGCCCAGTACTGCTTTGCTCGCATTTAGCAGCCCTTTTTTCTGCAGATGAATCGTAATATCCAATTCCGCAAGTTTTGAGCTTAGGCTTCGGCTAATCATTGAAAACATCGCTAAACCTTCAGGGTCTTCTTCGAAAGCGTTTTGTAAGCGATTTAGAATTTTTGGAATATTCTGTACCGCTGCTTCATAAGGTTGTAAATAAGTGGTTTTGTCTGTAAGTAGATACCCCCGCTGACTAGTTTCAGCATCACTAGCCAGATACATTAAATTAAGCAGGTCACTTTTTGTTTCATCCTGTTGGCTGATAAGAGCGGCTTCTTTAACAATCTGACGATATCCGTATTCAGAAACGACTAAGACTGTTAGCGCTACTATTGCACAGACAAATGCTCCAAAGGTTTGATATTTTGAAGCTAATTGTTCAAGGAGTTTTTTCTTCCAAGGCATTATCAAACCACCGTACTTAAGATTGTGAAAAATCTAAGTCTAGGCGTATTTTTCGAAAATTTACTAATGTAAGATGAGGACTACAACCTATTAAGAAAATGTCCTTCAATCTTACTAATGACCTTTTCTTACACTCGTTTCAAATATCCACTCGTATTGCAGTGCTTAATCATCCAAGATGAGATGGAGTGGATGCCTCTAATTCCAAATACTTGTTTGAAGAAATTGTTCCGATGAATCAGGGTATAGAAATGAACTGCTAGTTTTTTTTGAGTTAAACATTTTAAGGTGTTGAAATGATTCGAGTTGCGATTGCAGATGATCACAAGATTGTGCGGGCAGGCTTCAAGCACTTTATTTCCGGCCAAGTAGACATGCAGATGGTGGCTGAAGTAGGTAATGGGCAACAGGCGCTTGAGCTAGCACGGAAATTAGCATTTGACGTGCTTTTACTAGACATTTCAATGCCGGGTCAAAGCGGAGTAGATACGCTGCGCTCCATTCGTATGACACAACCGGATTTACCTATTTTGGTGCTCAGTAGTTTTCCAGAGCAGCAATATGCTACCAGCATGTTGCGTTTGGGTGCCCATGGGTATTTACGTAAAGATTGTGATCCGGAAGAGCTATTACTTGCGATTCGTACTGTATCTCTAGGTCGTCGGTATATCAGCACTACGGTAGGGGAGCTCTTAGCAAATGGGCTCGGCAAAGATGCCAAAATAGAACCTCATGAAGAGCTATCTGATCGTGAGTTGCAGGTTTTTTTACGCCTCGCTGCAGGAGAAACAGTTAGCGAGATTGCCCAACGCTTGTCTATCAGTGTCAAGACGGTTAGTACGTATAGGACTAGGTTGATGGAAAAATTGCAGCTAAAAACTAATAGCGACTTGACCTATTACGCTATAAAAAATTGTTTAATTACTTAAAGAACTCATTAAAAGAGGACATTGAGGCATAGAGGCAGCGAAGAACCCTTATTTCTTCTAAACTGATGAAGCTTCCTCTTCGAGTAACTCAAGTAAACCCTCTATTTCTGTGGATTTATCAAAAAAAGCAGTTGCCCCCAGCTCGAAACATCTGGCTTTAACCTCCGGAAAGCCATAATTTGTCAATACTACTTTCTTCTTGTTTAGAAACTCGGGGTTGCGCAAGTATTCCAAAATAGTAATGCCTGAGCCTGAATTAATATTTAGGTCAATAATAACGGCGTCCCAATCATGAGTTCTCAACCATTCTATGGATTCACTCGCGGTATCGGAAAACCCTACTACCTTTACCCCAGCAATAGACTCCATTAACGCAATCACACGGGTGCGAATACGGACAGAGTCCTCAACTACAAAGCATTTATAGTTATTCACTTCAGTTGTCTGGGTAAAATGATCCGGCAATTAATGGTTCCATTATAAAAATAATTTAATAAGCCTCGCGTAGGGAAATTACTCACATGGTATAGAAAATCCGTTTAAAAATAGCTCTTCCTTAAAAACTTCGATTCCGCGTTGCTTGCAAATACAATGCGTACTATGCTCAACTGAATAAAATGAATGGGTTTGGTCTTTTAAATTCAAGCATATTCACCGGCAGCATGATAAAGGAAAGCCGTTAATGCGCTCGAAGTATCTAGATGCTTCTCGTCTCATGCGAAGAGTCTATACGCGCTTCTCTCTTGTGCGTACTACTAGTAGCAGCATCCCCACACATTGATGCTATCTTCGCACTTATTCTGGGCCTAGGCTTTTAATTTTTTATAAAAATAGGGAAAACACTTTGCCAGAGGCTTGACGGTTGGCTGCGCAGCTACCAAAATTACTAACTCACTTTTACCTTAGGCCTAAGGATTTAATCTTTAGGGTTGAGTTTTTTGTCCTACACCTTATCAGGGGATAATGATGATATTTAAAGAAAAGACCAGTGTGCGGTCTGTAAGAATTGCTCTGAGCCTGATAGCAGGCTCTGCGCTATTGAGTACTGGGAATGTCTATGCGCAAAACGCCGCAAGTGCTGAGAAAATACAAAAAGTAGAAATTACGGGTTCCAACATCAAACGTACTGAAAAAGAAGGTACTTCGCCCGTTCAAGTGATTACTGCAAAAGAAATTCGCGAAAGTGGGGCGGCAACCGTTACAGAATTTCTGAAAAAAGTACCTGCTTTAGGCACAGGCGGGGCCATGGATAATGCTGAAGGAGGTTTTTCCAGGGGAATAGCAACTGCTTCTTTGCGGGGCCTGGGTTCTTCCTCCACCCTTATTTTGCTTAATGGGCGGCGCATGACGCCATCAGCTTATGCCAACCCTAATGATGGCCAGTCTACACTTTATGATTTAAATGCTATTCCCATCTCTGCTTTGGAACGTATTGATATTTTCAAGGATGGAGCTTCTGCCGTCTATGGATCTGACGCGGTTGCAGGGGTGATCAACTTCATTACCAAGCAAGATTATCAAGGAGCAGAAGTTTCTGCTTCTGTGAGCAGTGATGGTGATGGTAAGTTTGGTCGTCAAAAGGCTAATGTGTTCGCCGGTTTTGGTAATTTTGCGAACGATGGTTTTAATGTATTTGGAACACTGGATTTTTCAAAGCGTGACCGCACGGCTTTGCAAGATGCAACTGCCTGGGAAAAAGCCCAATATCAGGACATTAATGCTCTTTTAATTCCTTATTACAGCGCAATTAGTTCGAGCCCTATTTTCTTTAAGGAAAGAACCGCAAACTCTAATTCTTTTTTTACAAGCGGTGCATTTCCCAATGCCAATATTGTGAATAAGCTGGACTGTGATCCTTCCCAACAGTTAGTGGGTGGCCCTCAATATAATTTCACTGCAACTAATTATTTGACAGGTCGTACTTTTTGTAATTATGACGGCAATCAGTTTCTGGAGTCCCAGGGTGCTGCTAAAGACATCAGTTTTTTGACCAGGGGGCAACTGCGTCTAGGTGGTGAGGCTTCTGCTTTTGGAGAGTTTGCCTATACACAGTCAGAACGTAAATATACTGGAGTGTCTCGCACTATTGATGGGCGTAGTGCCACAACTGCCTTTCCTAAGCTAGGGGCAGGTAACAGATTCCAGCCCATTTTGCCTGTAGGGCATCCGGATAATCCCTTCCCTAATAGTAGAGCAGCAATTCTGTATCGTTTTGAAAATGTTCCCGGTGGTTCAAAAAACGAAAATAATACAATCCGTGCCCTAGCAGGCATCAAAGGTAGTAATTTTAATTGGGATTGGGAAACCGCCATTTTATGGAACAAGGTTAAGCGCGACGAAACTATATACGGCTTTTTACAGCTTGATGCTGTACAGAAATTAATTACAGAAAATAAAACGATTGCTCAGGTTGCTGCAGATCCTGCTATTAGCCGCCCTTTGACCAATAATAATGCTTCTGAAATTTTGCAGTGGGATGCAAAAGCTAGTACCGAATTAGGCAAGTTAGAGGGAGGACCGGTTGGTCTGGCTGCTGGTATTGAACTGCGCAAAGAAAAGATGCGTTTAACACCCGATAGTGCAACCGCAAGTGGAAACGTATTGGGTTTGGTTAATCAGTTTGTCGATGGGGAGCGTAATGTTAGCTCTGCATTTGTAGAGTTAAGGACCCCCTTTACCAAAACCTTTGAAATGGACTTTGCGGGCCGTTATGACAAATATCCTAATCTAA
The DNA here is from genome assembly GCA_019695155.1 of Burkholderiaceae bacterium. Taxonomy (GTDB): domain Bacteria; phylum Pseudomonadota; class Gammaproteobacteria; order Burkholderiales; family Burkholderiaceae_C; genus Piscinibacterium. The sequence goes on from JAIBAO010000022.1 coordinate 104,203, forward strand.
AAGGTTCTTTTGTGCCCAAGATTGGAGCTAAATGGACGCCCATGGATAGTGTCTCATTACGGGGAACCTATTCTGAAGGTTTTCGTGCACCTGCTTTAAACCAGGTTGTCAAAGGCGGAACCCAATATTTTATTAATAATTATTCTGATCCTATTCGCTGTCCAGATGGAGTGACCGCTGCACCTGGAGCAGATCAGTTGGATTGTGCTAAGAGCATTTCTGGAGTTGCAGGTTCTAGCCCGGATTTAAAACCAGAAACCTCTAAAAGCTTTACATTTGGGGTGATTCTGTCTCCAACCCAAAATTTTGATGTGGCACTGGATTTATACAAAATCCGTAAAAAAGCCGAAGTGGCCTTACTTGGATATGACACAGTATTGCGTAACCCTGCAGCTTATCCTGGTCTAATTCTGCGTGATCAAAATCAAGCCAACTGGTTAAGAGATGCCAATAATAATTTAATACCCGATTCTGGACCTTTGTTTTCTGTGTTTACTCCTTATATTAATCAAGGTAGTACAGAAACGACGGGTATCGATGTAGATGCGACAATGCGCAATTCTTTAGGGGAAATGGGTAGTCTTTCCACTAAATTAAATCTTAACTACATCATTTCCTACAAAGCCGCCGCTAATCCGGGAGACCCGGAGTTTAATGTGGCGGGTACCAGTGGAGGTATTGCCAATTGGGCACTCAGCAAAGGGGCTATACCGAAAATCAAGGCTGCTTTAAGTAATGTTTGGACGTACGGTCCTCATGCGACGGGTGTTTCGGTTAATTTTGTAGATTCTGTTTCTCTCTTACGTCGCTATGACGGGACAGATGTGTATCCGGAACCCTACTGCCACTATGGAACGGGCCAACCTCCTACTGCTTATGCGTTGGGTGGTTTACCAAAATATAGCAATTATGATAAGCGCTGCAAAATCGCTAGCTGGACCACGATTGATCTGAGTTACACCTATACAGGCATTAAAGATCTAACTCTAGGGGCAAATATTCAGAATCTTCTGGATACAAAAGCGCCTTATGATCCAGGAGCTACCGGAACTACTTCAGGCTACGGTTATAACCAGTCTTTACATAACCCCTATGGTCGTTATTTTAAATTATGGGCTAGCTATAAATTTCAGTAATTTTTGAAGCTTATAGTTTCAAAAAATCTTAGTATTTTTTAAAAACGCTCCATTATTTGGAGCGTTTTTTTATTTAAAGATGTAGTCTGCAAAAGTTTAAAATTGAAAATTTGCCTTAATAAGGCCCATGCATTGCGATAAATATGTCTCAAGCAAGGCCCGTCTTACATTTTAAAGATAACGATGAGCAAACTAATTTCCGTACGTAAAAGTGGTGTCCATGGTAAAGGAGTCTTCGCCAATGAAGATATCCCTAAAGGCCTGCGGATTATTGAATATAAGGGAGAGCTGATTAGCGATGCGCAAGCGGATGCGCGCCATCCCTGGAATCCGGATGAGCCTTACCATACCTTTTTCTTTTCATTGGAGGATGGTAGCTATTGCCTGGATGCGGCCTCTGGAGGAAATAGCGCCCGCTGGATCAACCATTGTTGTGCTCCGAATTGCGAAACTGAGGAAGTTATTGATAAGCGGGGTAAGCCACATGTGTATATCTATGCAAAACGCAATATTCGGGCAGGTGAAGAGCTGAATTATGACTATCGCTTACAACTGAGCGGGCGAATTACTAAACAAGATAAGTTGAATTACGCGTGTCGGTGCGGCAAAAAAAAATGTCGCTTTACCATGCTGGCTCTAAAATCGTAAAAACTCGGCTGTATTGCCTCTAGGTTTTACTTTAAATGAGCACACCTTCCACTTTTAGAAAACCTAGGTCTTATGGGGTTGTTTGCTTAAGCGCATCTTAGACTCACATTTCAGCGGGTAAGCTAAGCGCCTTTTAATATTTTTAAATTTAACTGAGAAGTATTCGTTTTTATTGTGCTTTTACACAATCTACGTAATATTTACGTTCCTTTCCTTCTCCTTCTACTACCAGGCCGTGAATATCGGTATGCAGGCCGGGAAATTTTTCATTAAACTGCCTGGCAAACTGTAAATACTGAACAATAGTTTTGTTAAAACGTTCCCCCGGAATGAGTAAAGGAATTCCCGGGGGGTAGGGCGTCAAGAGGGTAGAAGTGACCCGGCCTTCCAGGGCATCAATTTCCACCCGTTCAATATTGCGATGTGCCACGCAGGCCCAGGCGTCAGAGGGTTTCATGGCTGGGTGCATATCGCTTAGATACATTTCAGTGGTTACACGAGCAATATCATGGGCTTTGCAGGTTTCATGTAATTGTTGACAAAGCTCTTTTAAGCCTATCCGTTCATAACACGGATGGGCCAGGCAAAACTCGGGCAAAATGCGCCACATCGGTATATTTTTGTCGTAGTCATCTTTAAATTGCTGTAAGGCGGTTAAAAGCGTATTCCATCGACCTTTGGTAATGCCGATCGTGAACATGACAAAGAAACTGTAGAGCCCGGTTTTTTCAACCACCACACCATGTTCTGCCAGATATTTGGTAACGATATTGGCAGGAATTCCTGTGGCAGCAAATTTTCCATTGATGTCCAGACCTGGGTTCACAATGGTAGCCTTGATGGGATCTAGCATGTTAAATCCTGGGGCCAAGGTCCCAAAACCATGCCATTGATTCCCTGTATGGCCTTTACCTAATACCCAGTCATCCCGGGATCCAATTCCTTCTTCGGTCAAATGCTCTGGCCCCCAGACTTTAAACCACCAGTCTCTGTTTCCAAAGTCTGCGTCTACCTTGCGCATAGCGCGGCGGAAATCAAGTGCTTCCCGTATAGACTCTTCTACTAAAGCGGTACCACCTGGGGCTTCCATCATGGCGGCCGCTACATCGCAGGAGGCAATAATGGCGTATTGCGGGCTAGTAGAGGCATGCATGAGGTAAGCTTGATTAAACAGATCTCGGTCCAGCGCGCGGTGTTGTGCATCTTGTACTAAAACCTGGGAGGCTTGGCTAATCCCTGCTAACAGCTTATGGGTAGATTGGGTAGAAAACAGCAAGCTGTCTTTAGCACGAGGACGATCACGCCCAAACGCATGCATGTTTTTGTAAAATTCATGAAAAGCCGCATGAGGTAGCCAGGCTTCATCAAAATGCAGCGTATCGACATACCCATCCAGCTCGGCCTTAATGGTTTCTACATTGTAAATAATGCCATCATAGGTAGACTGGGTGAGTGTCAAGATGCGGGGTTTTTTATGCGCAACCTGGCGGGCAAAAGGATGTGCAGCAATAAGTTTGTCGATATGCTCACGTTTAAACGATTCGGCTGGAATCGGCCCGATAATGCCTAAATGGTTGCGCGTAGGTGTTAAAAACACCGGGATGGCGCCTGTCATAATAATGGCGTGGAGAATGGATTTGTGACAGTTACGGTCCACAATCACAATATCATCGGGCGCAACTGTGCTGTGCCAGACCATTTTGTTGGAAGTGCTGGTACCGTTGGTCACAAAAAAACAGTGGTCGGCATTAAAGATTCTTGCGGCATTGCGCTCTGAAGCCGCGATAGGCCCGATGTGGTCTAAAAGTCCACCCAGTTCATCCACACTGTTGCATACATCTGCCCGCAGCATATTTTCCCCAAAAAACTGGTGAAACATCTGTCCTGCCGGACTTTTTAAAAAGGCTACTCCTCCGGAATGACCAGGGCAGTGCCAGCTATAAGATCCATCTTGGGCGTAATGGATGAGAGCTCGAAAAAAGGGGGGAGTTAAGGCTTCTAAATAAGCTTTTGCCTCCCGAATAATATGGCGAGCGACAAATTCCGGGGTATCTTCAAACATATGAATGAACCCATGTAGCTCGCGTAGCACATCATTGGGGATGTGGCGGCTGGTGCGGGTTTCGCCATAAAGATAAATCGGAATATCTGCGTTTTTAAAGCGAATTTCCTCAATAAAAGTACGCAGGCCCGCAATAGCGGCAGGCACTTCGCCTTCAATTGCGTTGGCAAGCTCTTCATCATCAATAGACAAAATAAAGGCGCTGGCCCGGCTTTGCTGTTGTGCAAAGCTGCTCAGGCTGCCGTAGCCTGTGAAACCTTCTACTTCCATGCCTTCGGCGCGTAGTGCATCGGCTAGTGCGCGAATACCGCTGCCGGAGGTATTCTCGGAACGAAAATCTTCATCAATGATGACAATCGGAAACTTAAAGCGCATGCAATTCTCCAGTGGCGCCGTATAAGGACAATAAAAATAAAATGGATAACCCTTTTAGTAAAACAAATGCAAACCGTTTAAGATCAATGCAAACAGTTTGATGGGATGTGTTATTTTTTATAAGTAGAAGCTACCCGTTTCTCATTATATGAAGAAGCGGGGGGACTGATGGAGGATTCATCAAAAATATCGCAAGATTTGGAATGCATCTTTCCTCTGTCCCCGTTAAGCTAGAAACTATGAATACCAACAGACCCCTTTCTCCTTTAAGCGTTCAGATGCAAAACGCAATCGCTTATATCGTTGAGCATTACAACGAGCAGCCTAGCTTGCAAGAGCTGGCTGAACACGTAGGCTTCTCAGATACTCACTTTCAACGGGTTTTTACAGAATGGGTGGGGGTAAGCCCAAAGCGATTTTTGCAAGTCGTCACTCGCAGCCATGCGCGTCAATTATTAGCACAGGGAGGTTCGACCTTAGAGGTCACCTATGAGACCGGTTTATCCAGCCCTTCGCGTTTGCAGGATTTATTTGTCAGCATAGATGGGCTAACTCCTGCCCAGGTACGCAAACTGGGCGATGGCTTGCGGATTAGTTGGGGATGTTTTGAGTCTCTCCTGGGCTCCAGTGCTGCAGCATGGACGGGGCAAGGCATTTGCCGACTGGTTTTTGGCTCTGCTGCGCAGTCAGAACTGTTTGCCCAGCAATTGCAGGCAGACTGGCCTGCCGCCCAATTAATACGGGACGATGCTGCGATAGCCCAACGTATTGCTCCTGTTGTAGCAGGGCAAGGCACAGTGCCACTTCATGTGCGTGGCACTAATTTTCAAGTACAGGTATGGCAAGCTTTATTGAATATTCCTGAGGGACGGGTGAGCAGTTATGGCGGCATTGCGAAATGGATAGGGCGTCCCAAAGCCTGCCGTGCTGTGGGCAGTGCAGTAGGAGATAATCCCGTGAGTGTACTTATTCCCTGTCATCGGGTCATCCGGGATTCGGGTGCTTTGGGGGGTTATGCCTGGGGTTTAGAACGCAAGATCGCCTTGTTGGGTCGAGAATGGAGCAAGCCTTCGCAAAGACAGGCTGCATGAGAAATAAATTCTAAAATTTACCGTGGCGATGTTATAAGGGTTTTGAGGGTTTTTTGCTTGGAGAGGGCTATAAAAATTAGGGTAGGCTAAAAAGGAACTTCTAATAAGCTACTGCGCAAGCCGGATCGGCTTTTGCGGTGCTCAGCGTAGCCTGCGTACGCATCCGCTCCTCAAATCCGCTGTGGGCCGCTCGCTACGGTTATTAGAAGTTCCCTGAAGGCTTATGGTTAAAACAAAAGGGATTTTTCTTGAGAGTCGCTGATTTTCTTCGATTGCTAGGCCTGTCGGCTATCTGGGGGGCAAGTTTTTTGTTTTTGCGCCTTATCGCGCCGGTTTTAGGCGCCTTGCCTACCGCTTTTTTTCGTACTTTGCTCGCAAGCCTTGGGCTTATTGGGATCTTGCTGCTCATGCGTCAGCGTTTTGATTTTCAGGGAAAGATTTTCTCTCTGGTCTTTTTAGGAGCTATTACTTCGGGTCTGCCCTTTTTTATGTATGGGTTTGCAGCCAAAATATTGCCTGCGGGTTACTCGGCTATTTTGAACGCCACCACGCCGTTGATGGGAGTTGTGATAGGCGCTCTATTTTTTAGTGAGCACTTAACAGCGAGCAAAGCAGCGGGTGTGTTGGTTGGTTTGGGAGGGGTCGCTCTTCTTACTCAGGCTGGACCAGTTGCCATTAATACAAGTGTATTACTAGCCATTGGAGCCTGTTTAATTTCAACAGCCTGCTATGGGCTGGGCGGATTTTTAGCGCGTCGCTGGATTACGGATAAAGGTGGGTTGGATAGCAAACTGGTCGCTTTTGGAAGCCAAGCAGGCGCTTCTCTGATATTGTTACCGGTGGTAGGGGTAGACTGGATGTTGCAGCCGTCGATCAGTTGGGGCGGGCCATTGACGTGGATTTATATGGCGATACTGGCTTTGATATGCACAGCCTTAGCCTATATTTTGTATTTTCGGCTGCTTGCGGATATTGGCCCTATTCGCTCATCGACTGTTACTTTTTTAATTCCTGTCTTCGGAGTGTTATGGGGAGCGGTTTTTCTGGATGAGCAGCTTAGTTGGGCGCATATCAGTGGCGGTATGGTCATTGGCCTAGCCGTCTGGCTGGTATTGCGGCCTGCTAAATAGAGGGCTTGCAAAGCTTTTGCTTAAGCCCGGATTTCTCCAGTGGCGGCGCTTGGGCTATTTCTGCGCAAGTGCTTATAGGTTTGTTCCCTCTTTTCGCTAGAGTTTGAGTGGTCCTAGCCTTGTTATGCCCCTCCTATTGGGATAAAACTGCCTCGCGATTTACGGCCCCGCATAGACAATCTGGATTAAAACCTCTCATCTTCTGCCAGGTAGCGCCAAGCACCGAGCGGCAGCTCCCCCAGGCGTATTTGGCCGATCCTTACCCGTTTTAGGCCTAAAACGCGCAAGCCTACCAGCTCACACATACGGCGGATTTGGCGCTTTTTGCCTTCTTTCAGCACAAAACGCAATTGGTCTTCGTTTTGCCAGCTTACTTTGGCGGGTTTTAAAGAGACTCCATCCAGCGCCAAACCATGATTGAGCAGACGCAAACTTTCCTCTGATAGATTGCCCTTCACACGCACCAGGTATTCTTTTTCTATGGGGGAACTTTCACCGATCAGTAATTTGGCAATAACACCGTCTTGAGTAAGAACGAGCAGGCCGGTAGAATCGATATCGAGCCTTCCTGCAACTGCCAAACCTCTACGGTGTGCGGGATGAAACCGGATCGTATGTGCCCCCTGGGTCCATTGATTTTCGGATTCTACCAGTGCAATGGCAGGGGTGTAGCCATTTTCAGCCTGGCCAGAAACAATACCGATGGGTTTATTGATCAGCACGGTGACCTTATTGTGACGCCTGGCCTTTTTATCGATGCGTATCGTTGCACTGGGATGTGCCCGGCTGCCAAGCTGTGTGATTTGTTCACCATTTACATACACCCAACCTTTTTCAATCAGCTCGTCTGCTTCCCGTCGCGAGCATAAACCACGTTCACTCATTAATTTTGAGATGCGGATAAGGTCTTGCTTCTCATTATCTGAGTTTGTAGTGGCAAGCCAAGAAGAAGGGGATGAATTTTGTTTCACTTTTATTTTTATCGTTCACATAAGACAAGCTTACCTAACGTTAGAATAAACCTATTTGGTTATGCTGGAAGTACTGCAGCAATATTAAGAGTCTTTTAGGGTTTGCCAATCCAGTCCAAAACGGGCCAGATATTTACGCAAGCGATCTGCATCATTTATTTTGCTGCGTTTGGCGCGTGAAACAGCAAACAGCTTACGCCCTGCTTCTGAAAGAGAACTGGCGGCCCGGCATTGGGCTACTACACATTCTAGCTGCGAGCGCTCAAATAAATCTATTTGCGCATAAGCCTCTTGACCAAGCAAAGCGCACAGATCGATTGCGTTCTCATCAGAAAGCCTTTGCTCGGGCCGCACCCATAACCATTTCAGCCGGGCAATCTCAGCGCTAACCAGCGCTTCACTAATGCGAGCAGATTCTCGGCCTCCTTCAGCTAGAGTGGCTAAACGTGTAATGCTTGCGGCAAGATCCCGAAAATTACCCGTCCATAAGGCTTCCGAAGAAGTTGCAAAATGCAGATATTGTTTACGTGCTTCAACATTAAAGCGCACTTGCCGCTGTAACTGTTGGGCTGTATGAGCCAGTAAATAATCAAGCGTAGGTTCAATGTCTTCGGGGCGTTGGGCTAGGCCAGGCAGCCAGTAACTCCACAAGTTAATGCGGGCAAATAAATCTTCACGGAATCGACCTATTGCTACATCCTGCCGCAGGTCCCGATTAGTCCCTGCAATTAATTGGAAGTCGCTTTCTGTTTCTCGATCACTTCCCATCGGAAAAAAACGCCTCTCCTCTATGGCTTTCAGTAGCATGGCTTGCTCATCTAGCTTTAGCTCGCCAATTTCATCCAGAAAAAGTACGCCTTCATTAGCGGTACGTAAGAGTCCAGCGCGGTCTGTGACTGCCCCTGTAAATGCCCCTTTTTTATGGCCAAACAAGGTTGAAGCTGCACTCTCTCCTCGCAAAGTGGCGCAGTTTACTTCCACAAAGCTGCCGTTGATGCGATGCCGAGTTTTTTTCAGCTCAAACATACGCCGTGCTAAAAAAGATTTTCCCGCTCCTGTAGGGCCTATCAAAAGAATAGGGGCTCGTGAGCGTACGGCGACTTGTTCAATTTCTTCAATTAATTTATTAAAGGCGATGTTACGGGTCGTAATGCCACTTTTTAAAAAATTTACTGCAGTGGCGCGTTCTGCCGCAAACCGCTGTGCTATAGCGTCATAACGGGACAAATCCAGATCGATTAAGCTCATTTCTCCCGGATGAGTTGCACGCTGTTTACGAGGAGGAGCTGTCTGCACCAATACGCCAGGCATAAAACGGGCTTCCACCATTAAAAACATACAGATCTGTGCTACGTGGGTACCCGTGGTGATATGAGCCCAGTATTGCTCCTGCTTGGTATCAAAAACGTAGCTGCGCAACCAGTCATACAACACAGCATACATCTGTTCAAAATCCCAGGGATCATCAATAACAAGACAGACCAGGTTGACCACTGTATGAGGGGAGGTTTGAGCAATATCTTCCTTTATTCGCTGTGCTAGCAGCAGATGAGGCGCGGTATATAAAAGCTCTAAGCGCGCAATGGGTTGATGGAAATGCTGAGTGAGGGCTACCGTAGGCCGCCACTTTTGCCAGCGCCCGGCCCCCGCTCCGCTATCCAGCTGTGTCCCTAGCCACCCAATAACTACGGTTTTCTTATTATTCATAAATATATTTTACTAGCCTAAAAGATAAAATTATTGAAATTTTATTTATGGTAATAAATTGCTTATCTGTAAGAAACGATGAAAAATCAATAGCTTAGGAGTAAAAACCGGTATATGGCCTGTTCTCTGCAAAGCTTAGAGACACCTTCTTTCACTTTTTAAAGAAAACTCATGGAAACTCACTATATTCAGGAAGAAATCCCGGGCGGTGTTCCCATCAAAATGTGGACGCGTGGGGTACCGATTGAAGCTGATGCACGCAAGCAGCTAGAAAATGCGGCACGCTTGCCTATTGTGTTTAAACATATCGCTGCTATGCCCGATGTTCATTTTGGAATAGGCGCAACGGTAGGCAGCGTCATTCCTACTCTGCGCGCGATTATTCCTGCTGCTGTGGGGGTGGATATTGGTTGTGGAATGATCGCCTGCAAAACTACCTTGCAGGCTAATGATCTGCCCGATAATCTGGGCCCTTTGCGTGCCGCTATTGAGCGCGCTGTACCGCATGGGCGCACGCCGGGCGGACGGGATAAAGGAGCCTGGGAGACCAAACCCGCTTCCGTGGATACTGCCTGGGCTAGCCTAGAGCCTGAGTTTACTGAGCTATGCCGTGATTATCCACGCCTAAAAAACACCAATAACGACAAACACCTGGGAACATTGGGAACGGGTAACCATTTTATTGAGGTTTGCCTGGACGAGGCTAATGCAGTGTGGTTTATGTTGCATAGCGGTTCCCGAGGGGTAGGTAATGCTATTGGTAACCTATTTATTGAGCTTGCCAAAAAAGACGCGCGTGTACATCAAGCTAATTTGCCGGACCAAGATTTAGCTTATTTTGAAGAAGGCAGCCAATATTTTGGAGATTATGTGCGGGCGGTAGGATGGGCGCAAAAATATGCGCGGATTAACCGCGAGGTTATGATGACGCGCGTCATTGCAGCGGCAAAAACCGTCATTCCTAAACCCTTTCAGTCTTATATAGAGGCGGTGAATTGCCATCATAATTATGTGCAACGGGAAAGCCATTTTGGACAGGAAATTTTGCTTACCCGTAAAGGTGCAGTAAGCGCTAAAGCGGGGGAACTTGGAATTATTCCAGGCAGCATGGGTGCCCGAAGTTTCATTGTCCGAGGCAAGGGTAATCCTGAGAGTTTTATGAGTTGCTCCCATGGTGCCGGCCGTATCATGAGCCGTACACAAGCTAAAAAGCGATTCACCCTCGAAGATCAGGTGCGTGCTACTGAAGGGGTGGAATGTCGTAAAGATGCAGAGGTGATTGATGAAATCCCCATGGCCTATAAAGACATCGATGCCGTCATGGCCGCGCAGCAAGACCTGGTAGAAGTAGTGCATACCTTAAAACAAGTGGTGTGTGTGAAGGGTTAGGACCTGCTGTAGCTGCAGCTAAAAATCTCTTGATGAACTCTTTTTGATCGGAAAAGAGTTTTCTGGTGCTCATGCTAAGACGCTGTGGATAGCGGCTGTTTTAGTATTGAAGACCTCCTTCTTTACTGTAGTATTTATGGGTTTTTGCAGCTTATATGCTTTTAAAACTCGCATGAAAAGCGGCTAACTAAAAAATATTTTGAGTCTGCAATATGAACAGCAATAAACAACGTCGTAAAGAAATTATGGAGCGCCGCCGGGTGCGTACGGCTCAGAAAAAATCGGAAAAATTCGATCCGCGTTGTCTCAATATCGCGGTAGCACCGCTTGGTGCAGTCGCGGCTGATCCTCTGCAGTTACTTCATAACAATACGTATAGCCCATTACCTACCTACTATATCGATCTGCCTTTTATTTGTCGTGACTGTGGTAAAGAACAACTATGGCTCGCCGCTCAGCAAAAGTGGTGGTATGAGGTGATAAAAGGCCATATCAACAGTACGGCAGTGCGCTGCTTAGCATGTCGCCGTCTGCGTCGAACTGGTATCTGCATGAAACCAGGCGAATAATACCGATAGACTGTTTGAGTATTTTGTGCTGTGAGTTTTTTGAGAAATAGAAATACCTCTTCAATCTTTATGTGCAGAAGGTTTGAAGCAACCTAAAAAGTTTTACCCCTTTGGATAGAGTTTTAAAAAAGCATTAGCGTTTAGGCGGGTAAAGATTTACTCAAGTAATCTTTAATGGCTTCTACAGTAGAAGTGCTCAGAGATTCAATGTTTTCTAACCACTGAGCTTGCTCAGGCCAATATCCTAATTCAACTGCAGGGTAGACATGCGTTTTTATAAATTGCGGTAGAGCTACTGCTCCGGCAGAACTACTAACACCCAACAGTGAATGTAAAGCCTCATAGGTTTGGGCTAATTCTCCAGTAGCCGTAGTGGCTTTTATCTGCTGTGAAAGTCGCTTGATTTGTTCTATCCATGCATTCAAACTTTCTTCTAGCAAAAGGGGGTTAATTTTACTAAGGTCGTCTAAACGCCGTGTGTTGAGTACTGACATATCTAACTTCTATAAAAATGCATCTGCTTAATCTAGCAGACAAGAAGCTTAAGATTTGAGTAATTTATTCTATTTTGCTATATGAGTGTTTGTGTTTTTACACATAAAGCCGGTTTTAAAAATAAAAACAAAGGGCTTCAGAAAAAAGTGAAGTTAAGAAGTGAAGGACAACAAACCTTATATAAAAAAAGCCCTGGAAAAAGACCAAGGCTTTTTAATGTTTTTGGCTCCCCGACCTGGACTCGAACCAGGGACCTGCGGATTAACAGTCCGTCGCTCTACCGACTGAGCTATCAGGGAATAATTTGCTATTGTAGCGAGGTCAGGACGTTCAATCAAATCACCCGGTTTTGAAGAGGGAGTTAACTTGCCCTTTCAGGCTAGAACCTACTGTAGTGCCCTAAACTGTAATACTCTACTAACCTATTTTTCAGGTTAAAAAATGATTGCAGTCACGCTTAGTCAGCTATATGTCTATCCCATTAAATCTTGCGGTGGCTACTCAGTCAGTTCTGTAGAGGTAGCTGAAACCGGCTTAAAGCACGACCGGACTTTTATGCTTGTAGATAAGCAAACAGGTCAATTCGTGACGCAGCGTACCTTTCCCCAGATGGCTTTAATCTCTACAGAATATAAGCTCGGAGCTATTGTGGTGCGCGCCCCTGGGATGATGCGCCTGGATCTGCCTTTAGACGTAGCCGGTGAGCCCATGGAAGTCACGGTGTGGAAAGATACGCTAAAAGCCTTGGATATGGGAGAGGTAGCCGCGCATTGGTTTAGCACGTTTTTAAAGCACCCTTTACGTTTGGTGCGCTTTGATCCAGAGGTGGATCGCGTCTGTAATCGGCGGTGGACAGGTCAACATGAAGCGAGGCTAGAGTTTGCTGATGGATTTTCCCTATTGGTGATGTCAAATGCTTCCCTTGTTCAAATCAATCAGCGTCTTGCACAGACAGGGGCAAAACCTGTGGAAATGAACCGTTTTCGCCCTAATATTGTCTTGGAAGGTCTAGACGCTTTTGAAGAAGATGCGGTGGGCCTCCTACAGTTTGGCGAAGTCATCCTAAAGTGTGTGAAACCTTGCGTTCGTTGTGAAGTTCCTAATATTGAGCCCAAGACGGGTCAGTTGTCACAAGAGCCTATTAATACTTTGGCGGGTTTTCGCACTAATGCCCAAATGAAAGGTGCAATTTGCGTTGGAATGAATGCAATTGTTATTGCTGGGGCAGGCAATGCTCTGCAAATAGCTCAGGGCGGTAATGCAAAAATCGCTTTTTGATCGACAGCACAAGCCAAAGATTCTGTTGAGGCAGCCGAATCAGTTTTTTCTGTGAGTTTCTTATATTTCTCCATTAGTTGTGCTTTGGTTTCCGGCCAGGCAGGATTAAGGGGGATGCACTCTACCGGGCAAACCATCTGGCATTGAGGCCTGTCAAAATGTCCTACACATTCAGTACATTTATAAGGGTCAATCTCATAAATTTCCAAGCCCATGGAAATGGCGTTATTAGGACATTCGGGCTCGCACACATCGCAATTGATGCATTCATCGGTAATATGCAAGGCCATAAGAGCTTAACTCCTGGAAGCTTCTCTATATTCATTTCTCCGGAACATGGTTGCCTTGAGCTTGCAGCGTTACATGCGTTTTGCGCTTTTTCCGGATAAGCTTGTTTTCTGTTGTTTAAGCAACCTGTTCTCCTCCCATTTGAGAGACCTTGGCTTTTAGCCAACGTTCCACGCTAGGGAATACAAATTGGCCTACATCGCCACCCATAATGGCGATCTCTCGCACCATTGTGCCACTAATAAACTGGTATTGCTCAGAGGGTGTTAAAAAAATAGTTTCTACGCCGGGCATTAACGCGCGGTTCATGCCGGCCAGTTGAAATTCGTGCTCAAAGTCACCTACTGCTCTTAAACCTCGCACGACGACTTTTGCACCCTGCGCTTTTACAAAATCTTTTAGCAAACCATTAAAACCCTTGACCTGTACATTGGGGTAGTGGCTAAGTACTTCGCGTGCGATTTCAATACGTTCTTGCTGTGCAAAAAACGGTCGTTTAGAGCGGCTGTCGGCAACGCCTAGTATGAGGTTAGGGAACATATTAGAAGCACGGCGAACTAAGTCTTCATGCCCCCGGGTAAGAGGGTCAAAGGTGCCAGGATAAACAGCAATCAAGCTCAAGATATTTTCCTTATGTACAAGAGTTTTGCAGCATTATCCCGCCTTTTCACTAAAAATTTCCCGCTGCAGTAAGCCATAGTGCACCATTCCGGCTTTTTCGTTGCGAAGAAGCGACCATCCGGCAAAGGTAAGCGGTGCATTATCTTCCACGTAGATTAAGGCGTTTTCCGCTAATTGCGGGGCTAGAGTCTCTAACAAATGAGGGAGAAGCTTCAAATGGTAGGGAGGGTCTAAAAATATCAGATCAAATGTTTCCTTCAGGCCTTTAAGTTGCAGTAAGCTGTCTGCTTGCCGGATTTCTACGGCATCAGCTTGAAGTTTGTGCTTAGTGGCTTGCAATTGTTTGAACAGTAGGGGATTTTTTTCAATCATTACCACTCGGCTAGCCCCACGACTGGCGGCTTCAAAGCCCAGCGCACCGCTACCTGCGAAAGCATCCAGGCAATGTAGCTGCAAGACACCCCCCCGCAAAGTATAAAGCCAGTTAAACAGGGTTTCGCGTACCCTGTTGGGGGTAGGGCGCAATCCGATAGCGTCTGCTACTGGCAAGCTAGTGCGTTTCCACTGCCCCCCAATAATGCGGACTTCATGTTTACGGACAAGTTTTTTAGGGGATGGGTAATGGCTCATTGAGGCTTCAAGGCTAAACTGTTAGCTAATTTACACGGATTATTATGTTTAGTTTTTTCAAAAAAAAATCAGCTATAGCGCCTCCTGCGAGCGGGCGTGACCTGCGCGATTTTGGTTTAAATCAGCCAGAACGCGAAATACCCATTACTCCAGAGTTTATTCCGCAAGCGGCTATTGAAGCAGCGCTGGCGGAAACCCAAGCTAAAGAAAAATGGGTGGGCCGACTCAAGCAAAGTTTAGCCCGTACAGGCAGCCATATTGCTAATGTATTTGGGGTAAATCAGGTAGATGAGTCTTTGTTTGAAGGATTAGAAGACGCCTTGTTAATGGCCGATTGTGGCCTAGGTGCCTGTGAAAAAATACTTACCGATTTGCGTGCCCGGGTGAAGGCTGAAAAACTGGAAAACCCAGCGCAGGTTCGTAAAGTTTTAATCGATGTGATTACCGCTCATCTACAAGTGCTGGAACGTAGGGTGCAAGTGCCTGAGCAGCAAGATGATAAGCCGTGGGTGTTAATGATTGCTGGAGTCAATGGAGCCGGAAAAACTACCAGTATTGGGAAGATTACGCATCATTTATCAGAATCGGGTCATAGTGTCATTTTGGCTGCAGCCGATACTTTTAGGGCTGCAGCCCGGGAGCAACTTACGGTATGGGGTAACCGTAATCAGGTTACAGTGATCAGCCAAGAAGGTTCTGACCCCGGCGCAGTAGTTTTTGATGCCGTTACTTCCGCCCGTGCAAAGTCTATTGATGTAGTGATTGCCGATACGGCCGGGCGCTTGCCTACCCAATTGCATTTGATGGAAGAGCTGAAAAAAATTGCCCGTGTTTGCGCCAAAGCCATGAATGGAGCACCGCAGGAACGCTGGTTAGTGATTGATGGCAATACCGGACAAAACGCGCTTGCCCAGGTCAAAGCTTTTGATGAGGCTTTGCAACTAACCGGCTTGATTGTGACCAAGCTAGACGGAACAGCCAAAGGCGGAGTGATTTGTGCCATTGCACAAGCTTGCCCGGTTCCGATTTTATTTATCGGGGTGGGAGAGCAGCTTGAAGATTTACAACCTTTTGATGCCAGGGATTTTGCCACCGCATTAGTGGGGTGAAAATTTTGAAGTTTTTAGAGTAAAAAAGCTTTGTACCCTTTTGATATCGGCCTTTTCAGCAAAAATTCATTGAAACAGCGCATAAATATTAGGGTAGCGTTGCAATGATTATTGCTTGGCGATGCATTATTTTCAAAGAGAGGAATTTATGCGCTTAAAGTTTTTACCTGTTCATTTTAGGCTTCGTATTTTTCTTGCATGGGCTTTCCTGTGTTTGTATTTTGTTTCGCTGCAAGGGAAAGCCTTTGCACTACCCCAGCATCGTAGTGTTCCGGGCGGGGTAGCGCTTATTGAGTTAGGGGCTGCACCCGAGCGACCTCAGGCACGTTTTGAAAATGTGCCGGTGTTAGTGCTGGGAGATGCCACGCAATGGACGGCGATAGTTGGTATTGCGCTGGCCGCTGTGCCAGGCCAAAAGATGCTGACAGTACAGCAAGGCAGCCAAGCAGCTAGGCAGTTGCCATTTGCGGTTGAACCCATGCAGTACGCGCAGCAGCATCTTAAAGTCCCCCCTGGTAAAGTGGATTTATCCAAAGCAGATTTGGCGCGCTATGAAAAAGAGCGGGCCCATTTAGCACAAGTGGTCGCTACCCTAAGTAGCACCGTGCCCGAAAATCTGCAAATGCTTATACCAACGCAAGGGCTACGTTCCAGCTCTTTCGGGTTACGCCGAGTGTTTAACGGTCAAGCACGTAATCCGCACAGTGGGATGGATATTGCTGCTGCTGTTGGAACTGCAGTAGTGTCCCCCGCACCTGGGGTGGTGATTGATACGGGGGATTATTTTTTTAATGGCAATACCGTATGGATAGATCACGGTAGTGGCTGGATGAGTATGCTTTGCCATTTAAGCGCGATTAATGTGAAAGTGGGGGATGTATTGCGTGCTGGAGATCGGGTGGGAGCTGTCGGTGCGACAGGGCGGGTTACTGGCCCGCATTTGCATTGGTCGGTTAGCTTAAACCGAGCTATGGTAGATCCAGCTTTATTTTTGAAGCAGACCCCTTAGCTGATATTTTTCTTACCCCTGCTTTGAAAACTCAGCTTAGTACCGGGAACTTCTAATAAGCTACTGTGCAAGCCGGATCGGCTCTTGCGGTGCTCAGCGTACCCTGCCTACGCATCCGCTCCTCAAATCCGCTGCGGGCCGCTCGCTACGGTTATTAGAAGTGCCCTACTGTAGCTGTTGCAGAATTTGTTTAAGATCTTGCACGACTACTCTGCTGGGTAAGCTGCGCAGCCAAGTCATCTGCCGTTTGGCCAATTGACGGGTGGCGAAAATACTTTGCTCTCTCATTTGGCTAAGGTTTATTTTTCCATCTAAATAACTCCAGGCCTGACGATAACCAACGCAGCGAATGGAGGGTAAGTCTGCATGCAGATCACTACGTGTTTTGAGTTGCTGAACCTCTTGTATAAAGCCAGCATCTAGCATGGCATCAAAGCGTTTTTCTATCGCTTGCCAGCGTATTGTACGGTCTGGTTCTACTGAAAAATGCAGTAATCGCGGGCGAGTCTGGTTTTTTTCTATGAGCAAAGCTGACATAGGCTGGCCGGTAAGCAGAATAATTTCCAGGGCTCGCTGAATGCGTTGCTTATCCAGGGGCGCAAGTCGTGCGGCGGTGATGGGATCCAAGTTTTTTAAACGGGAGTGTAAGGCGGGCCAACCTTCTGTAGCAGCCTGGGCCTCTAGCTGTGCCCTCAGGGCCGAATCGGCAGGCGGTAAATCATTCAGCCCTTCGCTTAAGGCTTTTAGATAGAGCATGGTTCCCCCGACGATTAAAGGCATGCGTCCCCGACTTTTTATAAGAGGCAAAAGCGTGTAGCTGTCTTTGCAAAAATCAGCTGCGCTATAGCTTTGTGTGGGATCGATCACGTCCAGTAAATGATGGGGTACAGCTGCTCGATCGGTTGCACCAGGTTTAGCTGTTCCTATATCCATGCCGCGATAAACCTGTGCCGAATCCATGCTGATAATTTCCACGGGGAAGTGCTCTGCTAGTTGCATTGCCAGAGTAGATTTTCCGCTCGCGGTTGGACCAGTTAAGACGATGGCATCCCATTGACTGATGAAGCTTTTAATGAAGTTCACCATGACGACCTACCAGAGAGAATACGACCAAAAATAAAATCACCGCGCACGCTCCAATCGTGAGGGTGAGAGGAAAAACTGAACCATCAAAACTCATGCCCATCCATAAGCCCACCAGGCTAGCTCCACACATTTGCAAAAACCCCATTAAGCCTGCAGCGCTACCCGCTTGTGATGGAAAGGCCGCTATAGCTCCAACTTGGGAGCAAGGGGTCCCTACGCCATGCCCAATCATATAAATAAACATAGGTACGCCTATCGCAGCCCCATGTTTGACGCCTGCTAAAGCTAAGCTGCTCATAATCAGCCCTCCTATTAAGACAATCAGTGCTGCTAGATGCATGGTTTTAAACAGACCATATAAACTCAGGGCTTTACGGCATACAAAGGTTCCTAATAAATATCCTACGGCGCAAGCTGAAAAAAATAAGCCATACTGCTGGGCTGAAAAGCCCAGTACCTTTTGCAAGACGGGCGATGAGCCCGATAAAAAAGCAAACAAACCTGCATAACTGGCCGTTTGTGCAGCCGTATAAGCGATAAATCTGGGATGACGAACAACAGCCCCATAGCTGGCCATTAAGAAAGCCGGATGGGTAGCCTGTGGATTTTTATAAGAATTGGTTTCTTTAGTCAGGCTGACCACAGCAACTAATGTGAAAATCCCTATAAGAGACAAAGTTAGAAAAGCAGCTCTCCATCCAAAAACCGTTTGCAGCCAACCCCCCAGCGTGGGTCCTGATAAAATCGCAATACTCATTAATGAACCACTTTTAGCAATGAGTCGGGCGCCCTCCTGAGGGCCATAATTGTCGCGAATAATGGCGCGCGCATTTACCAATGCCATGCAAGCGCCTATTGCCTGTAGTAATCGACCCAGAATTAAAACCTCCAATGAAGGAGCCAGTGCGCAAGTAAGCGATGCTCCGGTATATAAAAGTGCTGCTGCAACGGCATTGGGCCACCGACCAAAACGATCGGACAAAGGCCCTGCAATTAATTGCGCTAGACCAAATGCGATGACGAATATAGTCAGGGTCGTTTGGGTTTGGGCAATGCTGGCTTGAAAATGCTCAGCAATTCCTGGCAGAGCAGGTAAGTACAGATCGGTAGAAAGAGGTTGTAAAGCAAAAAGTATGGTCAGGGTTAGTAGCTGGGCCCAGGGTGCAGCGCTTGAATGAGGAAGGCTTGTCATTATGGATGAGGAATATTAGACGAGTCAGTATCAGGACTCGCACTTTTTTAATAAGAAAAGGTCGAAATTAAAACGCAAATTAGCCGGATGATATAACTTCTCATTTTCCCTTAAGAATTGCCATCCTTTAGCGGTGCAGGAGTGTATTGTCGTTTTCTTTTTGCTTTTCCTGCTGTTGAGATTAAGAGAACGAAAAATAAAGCTGTAAACATCTAAAAATATCTTTTAAGGTATTCATTTAACCTCAAAAGGTAGGTTTTTTTGGTTACCGTATCTATTATGCGACCTGATCCGAAAAAAACGCTATTTGAGAATGTGCAAGAGTTAATGTTGCGGCGTTACGGTAAGGAAAATCAAACCCGTTTTGCAGCCGATACCAAAATTCGTGCAGGAGGCATTATCCGGATCAAATCCCAAAAAGCTAATGTTGGGATTGATACTTTAGAGATGATTGCTAAGGAGTTTGATCTGGAGGTGTGGCAGCTTCTGCTTCCAGGGCTTCATCTGCCCACTAGTAACGAAGTGCAAGAACCTTCCAGTCAATATAGCATTCATCCTGCCTGGCCTTTCCCGAGAGTTTCCCCAGAGCATTACGCGCGTTTACCCGCTGTTGATAAAGCGCGGGTGGAAGGTTATGTGGAGAGCCTTGTTTCCCAAATGGATGCTTCCCAAACCGGTAGCGCTAAAAATACTAAAAGAACATGACAAAAGTGCATAAAATACGCAGTTCTTGTTTTTTATTTGCAGCTTTGCTGGCTTACGCACAGTATACTTAATAAGGTTGATTTTATATACCTTAATAGGTATATTCTGAATATTGATAAGAATTTTTAGTGAGTAGAGTTTTTCCTTAGCAATTCATTACTTTCAGTCAATTGTTCAGGTTCGTCTCTTGAGAACAGGTGTAGGTGGAAATTCTTAAGAGTGATACGAGAGGTAAGCTGGATACGACTTATCTTAGGGGGAGGTAATAATGTATACAACACAAAACAACTATCGCGATTTAGAAATTCTTTTTAAGCTAGTTGGAGTATTGTCTGCTGTGCAAGATGGTCATTACCCTACTAATCCTGCAAAAGGTTGTTTTCAGGGAGATCCCGTCTATTTTGATCCGGAAAATACATCCCATCTGCGAGATTTTTATAACCAGCTCATGGGTCTAATGGATGCAGCTCCCGATGCCCTGTTTAAATGTGTCTATATGCAGCAGCTTGCCCTTTTAAACCAGCAGGCGTGCCATCCTACTCCAGTTGTCTAGACCTCCTGTGCGCAATAGGTTTTCTATCACAGAGGATAAAAGTTTTACGTCGAGTTAGGGCAGCTCAAAAGAAAAAACCTCAGCCGTATAAACGGCTGAGGCTGCAAACACGAAGCCCCAGGGAGTGAGAACTTCGCTTGGCTATTCTACGAAATAATTGAAATAAATACAATTATTTGCGTGAGCTTTGTTATTTCTATTGTTTCATAGATCGTTCATTAAGTGCTTGACGCCGCACAGTCCAGCCTGCCTGCAAAGCTAGCAATGCCACCAGACTGGCTACACTCAGGTCAGGCCAGGCTGAACTCGTACTCCATACTCCCCCTGCCGCTAGCATGACCGCTATATTTCCAATAGCGTCATTGCGAGAGCACAACCAGATGCTACGAACGTTAGCATCACCCTGGCGAAAAGCATACAACGCAACGGCTACTCCTAGATTAGCGATTAGGGCGAGTATGGCTATTTCTCCCATCTTCAGGGCTTCAGGGGTTGCATTGCTCCACCATGAGACAATTGCGCGAGCTAAAATGAAAATTCCCCAACCCATCATGCAATAGGCTTTAAACAGGGCAGTACGAGTACGCCAGGCCAACGTGGAACCTAAAACAGCCAGACTAATCCCATAATTTAATGCATCGCCAGCAAAGTCAAGAGCGTCGCTTAGCAGGGAAAGGGACTTAGTTCCTAAGCCTCCAACAAGTTCCACAACGCACATTCCCGCGTTGACTATAAGAGCAAACCATAAAATCTTGCGATATTGCTTTGAGTAAAAAAGCTGTTTTGTGGTGCATGAGATATTTTTAGAGCAATGACTAGACATAAAATTTTCCTCTCAATAAAAGAATTAGAAACCCTGTAGCTAATACAGGGTCAATATGTCTTGGTAATCGGAGGTTTTATGCAGATTAAGGATTTGGCCCAGAGTACAGGCATAAGTATTGAAACCATTCGTTTTTATGAAAGAAAAGGCTTACTCTTAGCCCCTCCTCGCCGGGAGAATGGTTATCGTAAATATGACAAAAACCATTTAGAACGCTTGGTCTTTATTCGCCATTGTCGTTCACTGGATATGTCGCTAGAGAATATTTCATCCCTGCTGTTATGTTTAGATGAGCCTATGCCGTGTAGAGTAAATGCTGATAGCTTGATTAATGAACACTTAAGCCGAGTCCGTACTCAACTTAAAAGTATGAAGACTCTGGAAAAACAGTTGTTACAGCTTCAATCACTCTGTAATGGAAAACATAATGTTGAGGGTTGCGGCGTTCTGAACAATCTGCTTGCTGCGGCTCATGGTGAAGCATGCGCATGCCACCCGCACAAAGAGATTTCTAGCGCTGCTTGAGAAAAGCGGGAGGCTAAAGAAACCTTTTAATGACAATTTTGCCATGTTCTGCATAAGAGAATATGCCTATCCTTCTGTATGAGATAAATATTTACATCCAAAAACTGGGCTCATAAAGATTTATCCGGCACAATTTTGTTTTTGCCCTTTTTATCTCTCTACCTTAATTAAAACTGATGCCGCGCTCCAATCTCGCGTTATTTTCTATTTGTGTTTTTGTATGGGGTTCTACCTGGATAGCCATTACTTTTCAGCTGGGGACTGTGGCGCCTGAATTATCGGTAGGATACCGGTTCCTCCTTGCATCCTTGCTGCTCTTTGCCTATTGTCGCTGGCGTGATATTGGGCTGCAGTTTAATCGCGCCCAGCATGTAAATTTATTTTTGTTGGGAATCGCAATGTTTTGTGTAAGTTACATTCTGGTCTATCACGCTGAGCTATATATCATCTCTGGCATGGTCGCGGTCGCTTATTCAGCAAGTCCTATGATCAATATGTTTGCCTCCCGTATTTTCTTTGGGACTGCGCTTACTTGGCGGGTTTTTATTGCGGCCAGTTTAGGAATTGCGGGTATTGTTTGCGTATTTTGGCAGGAATTTTCCCGCATTGGTCGCAGTCAAGACATATGGCTGGGCTCTTTTCTTACTGTAGCATCGGTTTTATGGTCGTGCATGGGTGCTATGGTAGCTATTCGCACGCAAAAACAGGGCATTGCAACTTGGCCTAGTATGGCGTGGGGGATGCTTTATGGCGGCTGTAGCGCAATCGCAATCGGCTTACTGATGGGTAAGCCGATTGTTTTCATGGTTACACCAACTTATTTGATTTCTTTACTCTATCTTGCACTGCTTGGGTCGATTGTAACTTTTGCCGCCTATTTAACTTTGCTTAGTCGTTTAGGTGCGGCCAGGGCTGCTTATGTGGGCGTGATGGTCCCCATTATCGCTCTGCTAATCTCTATGGTTTTTGAAAAGTTTTCTTGGGGATGGTTAACAACCGTAGGCGTGGGTTTATCTCTGGCAGGTAATGTGCTCGTGCTCAAAAAACCCGCTTTGTCCAAATCTTCTTAAAACGACTTTAATAAAGAAACCTCAACCCAATAAGTTATTGAAAGTTGAAGCCGGATTATTTTTGTTGCGAGCTTAAGCCATGCGATTTTTAGCCCTCATTTTTTACCGCTCGTTACCACCTTCCTCATGGCTCGCCCCTTGGGCTCCACGCGTAATAAGCCCATGCTCAAGTACAAGTCTGCAGAGTTCTACGATGGCCCTGTGCTGAAAATGGCCGATGCTATCCGTAGCCGTGATCATCACATTTTGCGCACCTTAGTAATTAGTCAAGCACACTCGGTTAACAGTACGGGCCAGAAAGGTTTCCCAATCTTGGGATGGGCAATGGGGCACAATGATCTTAGAGCTGCAGAAATTCTTCTAAAAGCAGGTGCTAATCCAAACGTGACTTTTCCTTTTGGAGAAAGAAAAATGAGCCTTATCAGCTTAGCCGTCAGTACGGAAAACGCAGGTTTTCTTAATCTGCTTCTGGCCAACGGTGCTAGCCCGGCGGGCGTTGTGGGTACTGAACCCCCACTTTTTTCTGCCGTGAAGGCTAATCCTTACGATCGTATTCCCTGTCTACTAAAGGCCGGGGCAGATATTAACCAGCAAGACGCGGCAGGAAAAACAGCAATTGTGATGATGGCACTTGGGGGTGACTACTCGCAAACCTTAGCTTTTGTGAAAGCTGGCGCTGACCCGCGCATCCCTATGAAAAATGGCTCGACACTGGAGAAAATAATTAAAAAGTTTCCTGCTCAAATAGGCACTGCGCAACAAACTGCGCAGACCGAGCTGATGGCTTTGCTGCGCACTACACCTCGTTGAGGGTTGAGTTTTTCTTCAGAAAGCGGATGAATAGGAGCATAAAGAAGATGAGATTTTTTGCAAGAGATAAAAACACAAAAATCATTTCTATCTTTAAAGCTAGATAACTCTATGATTTTAGAGAAAAGTGAAAGTATTTATCCCTTAACTGTGGAAAATTATAAACTGCTAAAGAAAACTTATTTTCTTCACTGGACTGTTTTTTAAAAGAATATTAATTAGCCTTGGATTGATATTTGTAGTTGCAGAGGTGTGGCTCGGCTGGGTAGTGTATTTCAGCGCTAAGCTGCCCACCGCTGTTGACCAAGACAGCTTTCTGTCTGTATCTTATTTAGTAGGCGGTATAGGGTTATTAACAGCTGCGATAACAGGTGGATATCGAAAACGGTTTGCTCTAGTTTTAATGCAGGATTTACAAGAGGGCCGGAAAATCCGAAAAACAGGCTGTATCGTGGCAATAAAAATTCAGGGCGAGTATGGTGCCATAAATTTAGTATTTAAAAGCAATAATAGTAGTGAGCTAGAAAATTTTGTGATTCAACCTCCCCGGCCACCTTGTTTTTCTTATGATGAGTTAATCCCTGGTCGAGAAATAGTATTGGAATATGCACCGTATAGCCGGGTATTGCTTCAGCTTAAGCCCGCTTATTCCTCTTAGTTTATAGAGAAAAAGGCAGCTCAGGCCTATAGAGAGTGGAGGGGTATTGGGGTCTGTTTGCTAATAAGGATAGTTACCGTGTGCTGACGGGTTTCATGGGCTGCTGCTTGAAAGCCTAGTGCCCTATATATTCTTTTTAGCAGTATTGATTTGCTTAATTGTTTAGGACTTTTAATTAAACCCAATGTAGAGAAAAGCGGATGAATAGATGCGAAGAGCTATATGAAAAATCTGCAGGATAAAAAATTAGAACTTCAATTTAAGGAAAAACTGCAAAACTCTAAGTTTGAAAGTTAGTCGCGATAAAATCAATCGTTTAAAAATCACTGTCTTTCAATTTCAGGGCTTATGTAGACCTTTCTTAACTCTAGTTTCCGCTGTAGAGTTTGCATTTTTTGAAGAGGTGATTAGAGCGGTGAATTTTCTGTGCAGCCATGACGCGTATTGATTTTCACACAGGTGTACCCGACAAAGCCGTCTATGCTTGCCGTGTGCTGCGTAAAGCTTACGCAGCTAAGGTACAAACGGTGGTGTATTGTTCTGATCAATCTGAGTTAGAACGGTTTGACAAACTATTATGGAGTTTCTCGGCGCTAGATTTTTTACCTCATGTGTTTGTTACTGATGCGCTGGCGGCGCAAACTCCTATTTTGCTAACTTCCGTAGTAGCCGATACTCCTCATACCGAGTTACTCATTAATTTAGATGCGCAAACCCCACTGTTTTTCTCACGTTTTGATAGGGTGATTGAAGTGGTTTCTACTGCAGATGATGACCGGCTTGCCGCAAGAGAACGTTACCGGTTTTACAAAGACAGAGGCTATACGCTTACACATCATGTAGCAGGAGGCAGCTAAATGCCGCATACGGATAACGATCCTTCCATTCCTCTTTTAACGGAGAAGGTTCAATTAAGTGAAACTGTGGTGCGTAAAATGGCAGGACCTCTGGTCGATTTGCCTCCAAACCTTCCAGATTTTGAGCAAACCCTTGCACAGATTGATGCTAACCAGACCATTCAGCTAGATAAAACAGTATTGAATGCATTAGAGTCACAGATTCGTGAGCAAGTGTTACGAAACCTTATCCCTCGAATGGAAATAGCGATAGACAGACGTTTACAGAACAAGCTGAACGAACTGGTGAATCATGTATTGATCGGATTAAGCACGCAGATTAAAGAGGCTATTGGAGAGACTCTACATGATGCTGTCACTCAAAGTGTGGCTGATGAGCTACTCAAGGCAATAGTGCAATATACCTCTGCAAATCAAAGAAATTCCCCTCAAAATCCGGCAAAATAAGGCAAAAACTTAAATATTACGCCATAATAAAAAACTTTTCGGTTTTTACTCTCAAATCCCGAATAAAAACGCCCTCTGTTTTAAAGGCTATTCATAGGAGAAATAGATGAAGCAAGCTCGCGCATTTGCCCTGAAACTGCTGGCTACTGCCATGGTGGCTGGTTTTGCTACTACGGCAATGGCCGCCAAAACCCTGGTGTATTGTTCTGAAGGTAGTCCAGAAGGCTTTAACCCACAGTTTTTTACCACGGGCACTACTTTAGATGCCTCCTCTGTACCCCTGTACAACCGTCTTGTGCAGTTCGAATTAGGTACGACCAATATTATTCCCGGACTGGCCGAGTCCTGGGAGGTCTCGCCAGACGCTTTAACCTACACTTTTAAATTGCGTAAAGGGGTGAAGTTTCATAGTAACGATAAGTTCAAACCTACACGTGACTTTAATGCAGACGATGTGCTGTTTTCTTACTATCGTCAAGCAGATCCTAACCATCCCTTTGCCAAAGTAACGCCTGGTCAAACCTATGCTTATTTTGAAGATATGGATATGAAAAACATCGTCGAAAAACTTGAGAAAGTTGACGATTACACCGTTCGCTTCAAACTAAAAGCCCCAGAAGCTCCTTTCTTGGCAAATTTAGCCATGGACTTTGCCTCCATTCTGTCTGCTGAATATGCCGACAAAATGAAAGCTGCGGGTACTGCTGAAGTTATCGATCGTGAACCTATCGGTACTGGTCCGTTTCAGTTTGTTTCTTACCAGAAAGATGCGGTAATCCGCTATAAAGCCCATGATGCATATTGGGGGGGGCGTCCAAAAATTGATAATTTAGTGTATGCCATTACCACCGACGCTTCAGTCCGTTATGCCAAGCTTAAGGCTGGAGAATGTCATGTGATGGCTTTTCCAAAACCCGCTGATATTGCTTTAATGCAAAAAGACCCAAATATCAAGCTGTTGTCTCAGCAGGGGCTGAACGTAGGTTATATCGCGTTCAATGTCGATAAAAAACCTTTTGATAACAAACTCGTACGTCAGGCCTTGAATATGGCGGTGAACAAAAAGTCCATTCTTGATGCTGTCTATCAAGGCAATGGCCAGGCTGCTAAAAATCCTATTCCTCCCACCATGTGGTCTTATAACGATAAGATTAAAGACTATAACTATGACCCAGCCGCTGCCAAAGCTTTGCTGGCTAAAGCAGGCTTTCCCAATGGCTTTGAAATGGAAATGTGGTATTTGCCTGTTACCCGTCCCTACAACCCGGACGGCAAGCGCATGGCAGAGCTCATTCAGGCTGACTTTGACAAAATTGGGGTCAAAGTCAAGCTAATGACCTATGAGTGGGGTGAGTATCGTAAACGCAGCAAAAATGGTGAACAGCAATCCATGATGTTTGGCTGGTCTGGGGATAATGGGGACCCTGATAATTTCTTTGTTCCCTTGCTAGGCTGCGCTGCAGTTAAAGGGGGAGGTAATGTAGCTCGCTGGTGTAACAAGGACTTTGATGATCTCATCAAAAAAGCAAAATCCGTGGCTAAACAATCTGAACGTGCAAAGTTTTATGAGAAAGCACAAGAAATAGTCAAAGAAGAAGCTCCCTGGATTACCTTGGCACACTCTTTACGTTTTACGCCAGTGCGCAAAGAAGTAGAGGGCTTTAAAATGGATGTGACTGCCCACCACTATTTTGACAAAGTCAGTATTAAATAATTTTTAAAACTCTCTTTAAAGTTTGCTGTTTATCGCAGGCAAATATCTACCGCTCACGCCCTTGTCCCAACAGACAAGGGCAATTTGGTTTTTTTAATGATTAGCTTAGTCTTGCGGTTTTAATGTTCAGTTTTTTTATAAAACGTATTAGCCTTGTAATTCCTACTTTTTTAGGAATTACTTTGCTGGTTTTCTCGCTGATCCACTTGATTCCAGGCAATGCTGTTGAGGCCTTATCGGGAGAGCGTGGCATGAGCGCGGAGCGCTATGCGAAACTTATGAGCGAATTTGGTCTGGATAGACCTTTGTATGTGCAATATTTTGATTATTTAAAGCATGTGCTT
The DNA here is from genome assembly GCA_019695155.1 of Burkholderiaceae bacterium. Lineage (GTDB taxonomy): Bacteria > Pseudomonadota > Gammaproteobacteria > Burkholderiales > Burkholderiaceae_C > Piscinibacterium. The sequence goes on from JAIBAO010000022.1 coordinate 131,495, forward strand.
AAGCTAGATTTGGGTCATTCCATCATCACCCATGAACCTGTTTTCAAAGAATTTCTAACGCTTTTTCCTGCAACCATTGAACTTTCTTTTTGCGCTATCGCTTTTGCCGTCCTTATTGGATTGCCAGCAGGTATTGTGGCGGCTTTAAAACGTAACTCAGCTTTGGACTATTGTGTTATGGGGGTTTCGCTAACGGGCTATTCCATGCCTATTTTTTGGTGGGCGCTTTTACTCATCCTGTTATTTTCTGTCACCCTAGGATGGACGCCGGTTTCCGGGCGTATGGATATTTTGTTTGATATCAAACCGGTAACAGGTTTTATGCTGATTGATTCGCTTTTATCTGGGGAGGAAGGTGCTTTTCGTTCCGCGGTTTCGCATTTGATTTTGCCAGCCATTGCCTTGGGTACGATTCCTCTCGCTACTATTGCCAGGATGACCCGTTCAGCCATGTTAGAAGTGTTACGTGAGGATTATGTTCGTACCGCAAGAGCTAAAGGGTTGTCGCAGTTTCGGGTAGTTTGCTTGCATGCCCTGCGCAATGCTTTGATTCCCGTAGTTACGGTTATTGGCTTGCAGGTAGGCACGCTATTGGCAGGCGCTATTTTGACAGAGACTATTTTTTCCTGGCCTGGGATTGGCAAATGGTTGGTAGAAGCGATTCATCGACGCGACTATCCCGTCGTGCAAGGAGGGATTTTGCTCTCTGCGACTATTATTATTGTTGTTAACCTGATTGTGGATGTGCTGTACGGCGTGATCAATCCACGGATCAGCAGACATTGAAAATGAGTAATAGTATTTCTTCTCAGACCGTGGTGTCAGAGCCTCTGCAGGCGCCCCCTCATCCTTTAAAAAATTTATGGGCTGCCTTTCGTGAAAATCGAGGGGCAGTAATTGGGCTGGTTCTCGTTGTTCTCCTCATACTCATTGCAGTATTTGCAGACTGGATTGCTCCTCATTCTTCGATTGAGCAGTACCGAGACAACACGCTGCTGCCTCCAGCGTGGCAGGAAGGTGGCTCTTCAAAATTTTTACTGGGAACTGATCCTGTTGGGCGAGATATTCTTTCCCGCTTAATTTATGGGGCGCGCCTTTCCTTGGTGATTGGATTTGTTTCAGTAGGGCTATCCTTGTCCCTCGGTATCGTCCTGGGGCTATTTGCTGGTTTTTTTCGTGGAGTTACTGAAATATTCATTATGCGTTTAATGGATATTATGCTGGCTTTACCGAGTTTGCTCCTGGCTGTAGCGGTAGTAGCTATTTTAGGGCCAGGTTTGATGAACGCCATGTACGCTATTGCAATTGTGCTGATGCCCCATTATGTGCGGCTCACCCGCGCAGCAGTCATTGGTGAAATTTCCAAAGATTATGTTAGCGCTTCTAAAATTGCTGGAGCAGGAACCTTAAGGCTAATGTTTAACACCGTTTTGCCTAACTGCCTTGCTCCCTTAATTGTGCAGGCTACCTTAGGGTTTTCCACCGCTATTTTAGATGCGGCCGCCCTAGGATTTTTGGGCTTAGGGGCGCAGCCTCCTACTCCCGAATGGGGCTCGATGCTTTCCAGTGCTCTGGAGTTTATACAGCGCGCTTGGTGGGTTGTCACTTTCCCCGGCTTAGCTATTTTAATCTCCGTTCTGGCTTTTAATTTGATGGGTGATGGCTTGCGTGATGCCTTAGATCCCAAGCTGAAGCGCTGAGGCAAAAAACGATGGCGCTACTAGATGTTAAAAACCTGTCGGTGCGATTTGGTACTGATAAGCACCCTTTTACAGCAGTGGATAAGCTGGATATTAGTTTGGAAGCAGGAGAGATTTTAGGAATTGTAGGAGAGTCAGGTTCTGGTAAAAGCGTTACCTCTCTGGCGCTGATGGGGCTGATTGATGCTCCTGGCCGGGTACAGGCCGATCAAATCTTATTTGACGGAAAAGACCTGCTAAAAATGTCTGTTAAACAGCGGCGTAGTTTGCTGGGTAAGGACATTGCAATGATTTTTCAGGATCCGATGAGCAGCTTAAACCCTTGTTTTACCGTGGCTTATCAGTTAATAGAAACGCTGCGTGTTCATGAGGGAGGGAGCCACAAAGCTTTGCGTGCCCGTGCGTTGGAGCTTCTTAGAGCGGTAGAAATCCCAGATGCAGAACGGCGCTTGGAAGCTTATCCCCATCAGTTCTCAGGCGGTATGAGTCAGCGCGTGATGATCGCGATGGCTATTGCTTGTAATCCCCGCTTACTCATTGCCGATGAACCTACCACGGCACTGGATGTGACGGTGCAAGCTCAGGTGCTGGAATTGCTGAGGAAATTACAAGCTGAACGTGGCATGGCGCTGATGTTGATTACGCATGACTTGGCCGTAGTCGCTCAGACGGTACAGCGAGTGATGGTCATGTATGCAGGGGAGGTGATGGAAACCGGTACGGTAGATCAAGTGTTTCAAGCCCCACAGCACCCTTACACTGCTGCTTTATTAGCGGCTTTACCCGAGCATAATATTGGAGCCCGTCGTTTGGCTACTATTCCAGGAGTAGTGCCAGGTCAGCAAGACAGGGGGCAGGCCTGTTTGCTAGCACCACGCTGCCGTTTTGCTACAGCCCGCTGCCATGTGGAAAAGCCTGCTCTACAAAACTTGCCAGTGGGCCAAGCCCGCTGCCTTTTTCCTTTGAATGCTCAGGGACGCCCTACAGGCGGATGGACTCTAGAGATGGCTTTAGATCCCGCCCGTGCTGTGGATGAGGTTTCTACATGAATCAGTCCACAAGAGGCGAGAAGAAGATGCTCATTGCTGAGCAGTTGAGTCGCCACTATATTGTCCGGCAAGGCATGTTCAAGCCCAAAGGCCTCGTTAAAGCGCTGGATGGTGTCTCTTTTACTCTAGAGCCTGGGCAAACCCTGGCAGTCGTAGGGGAGTCTGGTTGCGGAAAATCTACTTTGGCCCGTCAGGTCACTATGATTGAAAAGCCTACCGGGGGCAGTCTTTACTTAGATGGGCATAATGTTGCCCAAGCTAATCACAAGACCCTCAAGCAACTGCGTCCTCTAGTGCAAATGGTTTTTCAAAATCCTTACGCTAGTTTGAATCCGCGCAAGCAAATAGGGACGATGCTAGCAGAACCTTTGCTCATCAACACTGCTTTAAGCGGATCTGAACGGCGAGAAAAGGTTCAGGAAATGATGGCGCGAGTGGGGTTGCGTTCAGAGTTTTTTGCGCGATATCCCCATATGTTTTCCGGGGGGCAGCGACAGCGTATCGCAATTGCCCGCGCATTAATGCTGGATCCAAAAATTGTCGTGGCTGATGAACCGGTATCGGCGTTAGATGTCTCCATTCAAGCCCAGGTGCTCAATTTACTGATGGACCTGCAAGAGCAGACTGGTGTTGCCTATTTATTTGTTTCCCATAATCTGGCAGTGGTTGAACATATCGCTCATGAGGTGATGGTAATGTATCTGGGAAAAACCGTTGAACAGGGCAGCAAAACACAGATTTTTGCGAAACCCTTGCATCCCTACACACGTGCTTTACTGGCCAGTACTCCTAAACTCAAGGCCTCTGACAGGCAGATCCGGGTGCAATTGCAGGGTGAATTACCTTCTCCTTTAAATCCCCCTAGTGGTTGTACTTTTCACAAACGCTGTCCTTATGCCGTTGCCCGCTGCCGGGAAGAAGTGCCCGAGTTACGCTCCTTTAACGGGCAATGGGCTGCTTGTCATCGAGTAGAAGAAATCTCCTAGCTTGCTGCAATGCGGCAAAGTTTTTCTTGAAGCGTTAAACTTACAAAAAATTCACAGTTCAAAATATTCAAATTTCAGTTGATTTTCTTATCCGCTAATTTTCTTCTCTCGCAAGGACTCCATACATGAAAATTCATGAGTATCAGGGCAAAGCGCTGCTGCGTCAGTTTGGGATACCTACTCCTCGGGGTATACCGGCTATGAATCTAGAAGAGGCCGCTAAGGCTATTGATGAGTTAAAAGCTCAGACCGGGAAAGATTTTTGGGTCATTAAGGCTCAGATTCACGCGGGCGGTCGTGGCAAAGGGGGTGGGGTGAAGTTGGCCCGTACAGTAGAAGAGGCTCGGGCATTGTGTGCGCAAATCCTGGGCATGCAGCTTGTTACACATCAAACCGGTCCCGCGGGTCAGAAGGTGCGGCGTTTATTGATTGAAGAAGGCGCCGATATCAAGAAAGAATATTATGTAGCTGCTGTGACTGACCGTGCTAGCCAACGTGTGGCTTTGATGGCTTCTTCTGAAGGGGGAATGGATATTGAGGAGGTAGCTCATAACACGCCTGAGAAGATCTTGAAAGTATTTGTTGACCCTGCGCTAGGATTAACGGATGCGCAAGCTGCTGGCTTAGCCCGGGGGATTGGTGTACCTGAGACGTCAGTCCCGCAGTGTGTAGACGTACTGAAAAAACTCTATACCTGCTATATGGAAACCGATGCTAGCTTGGCAGAGATTAACCCTCTAATTCTGGAAGGCAATGGCAATATTAAAGCGCTGGATGCAAAGTTTAACTTTGATGCAAACGCACTCTTCCGGCATCCGGAAATTGTTGCGTATCGGGATCTGGATGAAGAAGATCCCGCAGAGATAGAAGCTTCAAAGTTTGACCTGGCCTATATCAGCCTGGATGGAAACATTGGGTGTCTAGTTAACGGAGCTGGTCTTGCGATGGCCACCATGGATACGATCAAACTATTTGGTGCTGAGCCTGCAAACTTTTTGGATGTAGGCGGTGGCGCTACTCCGGAAAAAGTAACTGAAGCTTTTAAAATCATGCTTAAAAATAAAAAAGTAAAAGCTATTCTTGTCAATATTTTTGGCGGCATCATGAAATGCGACACCATTGCAACGGGCATCATCACTGCCTGTAAAGCAACTAATTTAAATGTACCCCTGGTGGTTCGTATGAAAGGTACTAACGAAGAATTAGGTAAAAAAATGTTAGCGGAATCGGGCTTGCCCATCATCAGTGCCGATACTATGGCCGAGGCCGCCCAAAAAGTTGTCGCCGCAGTTAAAGCTTAAGGAAGCAGCATGTCCATTTACATTAATAAAAATACCAAAGTTATCACTCAAGGCATTACTGGTAAAACCGGCCAGTTTCACACTCACAAATGTCAAGAATACGCTAATGGCAAAAACTGTTTTGTTGCGGGAGTGAACCCTAAAAAAGCGGGAGAATCAATTTTTGATATTCCTATTTATGGTTCTGTAAAAGAAGCGGCTGCCCAAACAGGTGCTACAGTTTCCGTTATTTATGTGCCACCCGCAGGTGCTGCAGAGGCTATCTGGGAAGCCGTTGAAGCAAATTTAGACCTCGTGATTTGCATTACTGAAGGTATTCCTGTTCGCGACATGCTCATCGTGCGCAATAAAATGAAAGCTCGGCAAGCAGCCGGTGGCAAAAATACCTTGTTGCTGGGTCCTAACTGCCCCGGCTTAATTACTCCGGATGAGATCAAGATTGGAATCATGCCGGGCCATATTCACCGGAAAGGCCGCATAGGTGTGGTGAGTCGTTCCGGCACGCTTACGTATGAAGCAGTGGCTCAGTTAACTGAAATTGGACTAGGACAGTCCACAGCCGTGGGGATCGGCGGGGATCCTATTAATGGTTTAAAACATATTGATGTAATGAAAGCCTTTAATGAAGACCCAGAGACTGATGCGGTTATAATGATCGGTGAGATTGGCGGTCCTGATGAGGTTGAAGCAGCGCGCTGGGTTAAAGATAATATGAAAAAGCCTGTGGTAGGCTTTATTGCAGGCGTTACGGCTCCAGCAGGTAAGCGTATGGGTCATGCCGGGGCGCTTATTTCAGGCGGTGACGATACTGCCCAAGCCAAATTAGAAATTATGGAAGCTTGTGGAATCAAAACCACCAAAAATCCTTCTGAGATGGCCAAGTTACTCAAAGCGATGTTGTAGTCTAAAAAGGGGGTCGATGAAGGGGCTGTAGGCAGGGTGTGCAGCTCCCTCTAAAGGGCTTACGCTCTTTAGTGAAATTGAAAAGGTGCTAGATGAACCTAGACCCAATTGTGCTGGCACGTATCCAATTTGCGGCCAATATTAGCTTTCACATCTTGTTTCCTACCATCACTATTGCCTTAGGATGGATACTTCTCTTTTTTAAGCTACGTTTTAACAAGACGGGGCAGACCCAATGGTCTGAAGCTTACCAGTTTTGGGTCAAAGTATTTGCCTTATCTTTTGCCATGGGCGTAGTTTCCGGTGTCACGATGAGCTTTCAATTTGGCACTAATTGGCCCGGTTATATGCAAACTGTCGGTAATATTGCAGGCCCTTTGCTAGCTTATGAGGTGCTGACTGCTTTTTTTCTGGAAGCAACTTTTTTAGGAATTATGTTGTTTGGAGCCAGAAGAGTCAGTAATCGGGTGCATACACTCGCTACTTTCTTGGTCGCTTTTGGCACTACCTTGTCTGCTTTTTGGATTCTGGTGCTTAACAGCTGGATGCAAACTCCTGTTGGTTTTGAAATGCTTGATGGCAAGGCACATGCAAGCGATTGGATGGCAATTATTTTTAATCCCTCCATGCCTTACCGCTTAACGCATATGTTGCTCGCTAGCGGTTTAAGCTGTGCTTTTTTAATAGCAGGGCTATCGGCTTATCGCTGGCTACGCAATGACCGTAGACCCAGCGTGATGGTTTCGTTGAAAACCGGTGTTTATCTGGCTGCTATGTTAATCCCCCTACAGATTGTAGTAGGTGATCTGCATGGTCTTAACACTCTAAAGCATCAGCCAGCCAAAATTGCTGCAATGGAAGGGATTTGGGAAACTCAACATGGCGCTCCTGCAGTGCTATTCGCCATTCCTGATGAAGAGCAGCGCAAAAATCATGTTGAGATTTCAATTCCCAATTTAGCCAGCCTTTATTTAGTGCATGACTGGAGTGGAAAAGTGCAAGGTTTGAATGACTTTATAGGTAAGCATCCTCCTGTTGCCCCGGTGTTTTGGGCTTTTCGTCTTATGGTGGGAACAGGAATATTAATGTTGGCTGTCAGTTGGGTAGCGGCATGGCAGTTACGCAAGAGAAAGGCGCCCCGTCCGTGGTTAGCGCGAGTCTTGGTCGGAATGAGCTTTGCAGGATGGATAGCTACCTTATCTGGCTGGTATGTTACAGAGATTGGCCGTCAACCCTATATGGTGTATGGGGTGATGACTACGGCTCAGGCTGCCTCTACGGTTCCTAGCGGCATGATTGCCACCACTCTACTGATGTATTTAGTCTTGTATGTAGCGCTAATTGCAGCTTACATCTCAGTACTTTTTTTCATGGCCCGTAAGGCAGGCCAATATGAAATTCCCTTGACTGAAAATCCGGCCCAAACCAGTCCTTGGGTAGTGAAACATGAAACTCATAATGCCAGCCGACTTTAGGGTAGAGCCATGCCCCCGTTAAACAATTTTGATGATTGGTTACCTGTTATTTTTATGGCAGTGATGGGACTGTCTATTCTGGCCTATGTTGTTCTGGATGGATATGATCTAGGCGTAGGTATTTTGTTGCATCGCGCAACACTGGAACAAAAAGATGTGATGATCGGCTCAATTGGTCCCTTTTGGGATGCTAATGAAACCTGGCTGGTCTTAGGAATAGGGATATTGCTCGTAGCGTTTCCCTTAGCACACGGTGTAATTCTAGGCGCGTTATATTTACCAGTAACTTTAATGCTTATAGGTTTGATCTTGCGAGGAGTGGCTTTCGATTTTCGGGCTAAAGCGCATGACGATCATAAAGCCATGTGGAATCGGTTGTTTTATGGAGGATCTTTATTAGCGTCCTTATCTCAAGGTTATATGTTGGGCGCATGGATTGTTGGCTTTGATCAAAGTTGGCTCACCGTTGGATTTGCCTTGCTGATTGCACCCTGTGTGGCTGCAGCCTATACCCTGATGGGAGCAACGTGGTTAGTAATGAAAACTGAAGCGGCTTTACAGCAGCGTGCAATTTACTGGGCACGACGTGCCCTTTGGTTAACCGCTCTTGGAGTGGCTTTAGTTTCTTTTGTTACGCCCTTGGTAAGTCAGCGGATTTTTGACAAATGGTTTTCGCTTCCAAACCTTGTCTTGCTTGCTCCTATTCCCATTGCTTCTCTACTGCTATTCGTATTAACCGATCGTATCTTGCGTGCCTTACCGTTAGCAGATGACAAACTATCTTGGGTTCCTTTTTCAGCTTGCATTGGCATTTTTGTATTATCGTTTTTTGGCTTGGCTTACAGCATGTTTCCGTTTTTAGTGATTGAGAAAATGACGATCTGGCAAGCCGCTAGTGCTCCTGAACCTTTAAAAATCATTTTGGCCGGTACGCTTATCGTTTTGCCTTTGATCATTGCCTACACCGTTTTCTCTTACCGGGTGTTTAGAGGTAAGGCACAGCATCTGAGTTACGAATAAGTATTCTGCGCTTATCAGCTGCAGGTATTTTGTACAAATTCCTTTTCTCCCCTATATGGAGTATTGAGCTTAGAAACTGAATGTTTTAAGGTCCATTGCTATAGGAAAAGAGCATGCTGTAGCTTAAAGCGCAGTTTCAGGAGCAGGTAAGCTGCTCAGGTTTGTGCAAATGGCATAGGACCCATATGGCAATTGTTTTTGAGAAATGGCCCCGTTGGATAGAACTGTATGGATGGGAAGAGAGTCCGTCGCGCTTGCCGGTAGAAGCCGATCAACAGCAGGTTGTGACAGATGTAAGATTTTTAGATGCGGCTGAAGCGGCCAGTTATTTACGGGATTTTTTGGGTCAAGAGCAAGAAGCCGTAGCGCGGCTGCGTGCATTATTTGCCAGTGAGCACGCTTTAAGCTATGGGCAAGTGAGTGACGAAGAAGTATTTGTACAATTTGGAAGTTTACTGGCGCAGAACGCTTACCGGATTAGGCAAACCAGTGTTTACCGGGCAGCGTGGGGAAAAAAGCCACCTGCACCGCCTGCCCCCCTTCCTCCGTCTGCCCCGCCTAAGCAGATCGATCCACCCAAGCCAGTCCAAAACAAAGCTACCCTTGCAGAGTTTATCGAAGTCGTGAATCGGGCAGGGCAAGGAAGTATTGTGGTGACTGGAGCAGGTCCAACATCAAATAGCCTTACGCAGCATTTGGTGCGTCAAGACAAACATGGACAATTTTTTAAACAATTTATCAATATCAACAAAGATGTTGAAGGTTTAGCAAACTCACGTGCAGAGTATGGCCGTTATATCGAAATTAAAGCCAAGGTAACTCTGGACGGTAAGCCAAAAGCTGGTGAAGCGGTTATTTTTTCTTATATAAGGCATGCGGGGGAATTTTCTCCAGTTTTAATGTCGGAGGAAAAAGAAGGGTTTTACCATAATGGAGGACCTGCTACCTGCAGCGCGATAACGGGACATGATGGCTGGACCAACACCGAAGTTTTTTATTTATCTGCTTATGCCGGAGATTGTTTTGAATTATTTGCTACCGGTCCTGATGGCAATACGCTAAAAATAGGAACCTATCAAGTTTGGCGAAAATTCTGGTATCAGATCACTTACGCAGGGCAACAGTTAGTGCTTCAACCTGTAGAAGCAGAGGATGCTTATGCGCAAGTGTTTGCGCAGATGGTATTTACGCAAACCGTACAGATACCGCAAGCTAGTGTCCCTGCTAGATCTTTTTACCCTGCCTGGATGGCTCAGTTTCCTCCTGGGAGTGGAGGAGCAGAGACTGTTTTTCTAGCAGGCTCTCACAACACGGAAGAGCTCTTTCAGCAATTGATTCCGGAAAGCGATAAGCCTGTAAAAGCACATTTAGTATTATGTGATGCGGTGTGGAGGGAAAAAAACAGACCCGCACCTGTAGAGGTTTTTACTATTTATAGCAATCCCTCTAAACGATTGATCGTTAATCTGGACGGTACGGAAAATGCGGGTTTACTAAAGCCTACCTTAAGTGGAGCTCCTCTTGTGATTCACGGAAGCTGGAGTAGTAAGAATAAAAAAGGAGTGTTAACAGATGAAAATATTTTACTTGAACAAGCGGGAAGGAGTGATGAGACAAGTTTCCGACAGCTAAAAATAGTATTGCCCTTTGATGCACCACAACCTTCTATCAATAACCCCATTACGATTCGTTTGCAGCTTCGCCATGCCTACTGTTTAGGAGGATATTCCGAAAACGAAAATATAGTAATTTTGAATGATGTAAATAATCCGAAATTATTTAATGACACAGTAACGCATGAATTAGGCCATAGTTTCAACCAGACCCCTGATGCTGGCTTTCAATCTAAATCCTTGCCGGATCATCCGAATCAATACACGATGCAGGGTACCCACTGCAGTACAGGTGCGAGCAAATATATTCCCGACCCTAACTATCCTGAGTTATTCACCTATTTGGATGGCCAATGTGTCATGTTTCATGCGCGTAACCCAGCAGGTAGCGGAAAGTTTTGTTCGGTATGTGAACCGTATATTCGGCTAGAAACGATGCAACGCCTTTTCTAGGAATTTTTTAATGCTTAGTTCCGTACAAATGTCAGAGCTCTTAGAGGCCCAGGATCCTGTTTTGTTTACTGGTGAGGTGTCTGCATTGGAAAATGCGGCGTTTGAATTAGCTTCTAGTGACTTTGAAGGGATTGCCCTTGCTTTACCGGAAACCTTGTCTGCAGATATACAGCAGCCTTTTCCAATACTGGTATTTTCTAGAGTAAACCGTTTACGTGACTGGCAGGTTTCGCGCTTGCACAATACAGTGCTGATTGTCATTACACATCATGGTGCGAATATTCAAACGCGTCCTTTTTTTAAAGAAGAATTAGATAGGGAGCGCCAGGGGCCTTATCCCGGTTTAGCCAAACGTCCCATGCCGTCTGAAGAAATGGCCAGTGCTATTACGACCAGCTTAAGGCAGATAGATTTAAAGCAGTGTTTTTCCCTGCCGCAGGCAGGCCAGAGTTTGTGTCTAGTAGCTTTATGTTTTGATCAAGCGTCTAATCTCATTTCTGCAAAAATGCCAGGCCAGCCGACTTTATCAGAGCCCCTCACGGTCTCGTTAGGTTCGGCCTTGCTACGTAAAGCAAAGATATTGCCGCAATACGATCAGACCTCGGAAAGCCCCTGCCTACCTGCGCAAGGATTGAGTTTTACGATTACGGCTAGTGAATGGGTCAAGTCTCATGGTTTTACTATCCGTGGTGCTTTTAATAAGCTAGCAAGAATGCACGAAATTAAAAACGCGCCTGAACTAATGCAGTTCGGACAAGTGAAGCATCTGGTTGTAGCGGTAGTGCCTATCGTGTTTATTGTGCTGGTTTTAAATAGTACTGTTCCTTTTATCGCCACATGGAATTTCCCGGTTTATGGAAATGATTTGCCCGCTATTGGAAGCTTGCTCAAGGGTTTTTTTGAGTTTGAAATGTTTGCACCCGAAGAAATCGGCTTTGCCAGCGGGGAAAAAGTAATATACGCCCTTATGGATAATGAATTATTTGGTCCGGTAAGTTTTTAAATCAAAATCAAATACCAGAACTAGGATAAATACCAAAACTGGGTATATCGCTACCTAGCCTAGTGAATAACTTTTCCTTTTCTCCCCTATATGGAGTATTGAGCTTAGAAACTGAATGTTTTAAGGTCTATTGCTATAGGAAAAGAGCATGCTGTAGCTTAAAGCGCAGTTTCAGGAGCAGGTAAGCTGCTCAGGTTTGTGCAAATGGCATAGGACCCATATGGCAATTGTTTTTGAGAAATGGCCCCGTTGGATAGAACTGTATGGATGGGAAGAGAGTCCGTCGCGCTTGCCGGTAGAAGCCGATCAACAGCAGGTTGTGACAGATGTAAGATTTTTAGATGCGGCTGAAGCGGCCAGTTATTTACGGGATTTTTTGGGTCAAGAGCAAGAAGCCGTAGCGCGGCTGCGTGCATTATTTGCCAGTGAGCACGCTTTAAGCTATGGGCAAGTGAGTGATGAAGAAGTATTTGTACAATTTGGAAGTTTACTGGCGCAGAACGCTTACCGGATTAGGCAAACCAGTGTTTACCGGGCAGCGTGGGGAAAAAAGCCACCAGCACCGCCTGCCCCCCTTCCTCCGTCTGCCCCGCCTAAGCAGATCGATCCACCCAAGCCAGTCCAAAACAAAGCGGTATTAGCCGAATTTGTAGAGGTGGTGAGGCGAGGAGTCGAAGGCGGAGGAATCGAAGGCGTAGTCACAGGAGCCAGTTCTGCTAGTGCAAGCCTTCCCACCCATCTAAATCGTCAAGACAAAAATCTTGGGCTATATAAGCAATACATCAATATTATTGACAAAGATTGTGAAGGTCAGGCCAAGCGCCATCCGGAGTATGGTCGTTACATCGAAATAAAAGCCCGGGTGACTTTGGACGGTAAGCCAAAGTCTGGTGAATCCGTGGTATTTTCTTATACCTTCAAACGGGGAGATTACTGCCCAACTCTGCTGGGGACTGATACCGAAGGATTTGAAAGTGCAGGGGGCCCTTCCTTGCATATTGCCACCACCGGTCCAGATGGATGGACGCCTACTGTAAAGTTTTATTTATCGGCCTATGCCGGGGATTATTTTGATTTATCTGCCAAAGGTCCGGATGGAAAAGAGCTTAAATTGGGTCACTACCAGGTCTGGCGCAAGTTCTGGTGTCAGTTCACTCTTTTAAAAGGACATCAGCTACCTCAGTTAACGGCAGTAAAAGCAGCTTTTGATAAGGTGTTTGCTGAAGTTAAACAGGCCAATATTGTCGAGTTAGAAGAAAAGGATCTGCCGGTTGGATCTGTCTATCCTGCCTGGATGGTAGTGCCGCATGAATATGCAAATGCAGGGAAATCTGCCGGCTCGGAAAAAATTCTGGTGGTAGGCCCACATAATCAGCAGCATCTTTTTTCTTATCTGACCCAGGAAGCCGATCGACCTGTCAAATTACATGTGATTGTAGGTAGACATATTTTGCATCCTAATACCGACCCGGTTGAGGCAGAAAAATTTGTCCTTAAGGCCAATCCTTCTCACGTTTTATTTCTTAATGACGAATATGCTTATCTGCTTAAACCTACCTTAACTGGAGAGTCACTGGTTATTCAAGGCAAATGGGAAGCCAATGGACAGAGTGGTCCTCTCACGGATGAAAATATTTTGATTGAGCAGTCATGGCGAAAAAGAACTCCTCGTGGATATAAAATTCTACTTCCCCCAGAAGCACCCGATCCAAGCCGCCGACATCCTGTAACAGTTACTTTACAACTGCGGCGAGCCTATCAATACGAAGCTGCCTACTGCCTGGGAACCCATATTTTGATAAAAGAATATGTTGATCGGCAATCTGAATATTTTAATCTTGTGCTCACTCATGAAATGGGCCATAGTTTTGGTCAGGTTCCTAGTGTAGGCACCCAAGCTAAACCTCTTCCCGCCCATCCTAATCAATACGAGAAGGGTGGGACTCATTGCTTTACAGGAGCTCAAAAACAATATAAAAACCCTTCCCCTAAAGAAACATCGGAGGAGTCCTCATCTTTTGAATATGTAAAAGGTACTTGCGTGATGTTCGCGGGGGGTGATCAAAATATTAAATACCAGGATTTCTGTACGGTTTGCCATCCTTATATTCGCTTACAGAATATGGAAAAACCCGATAAGTGGTAGTCAATAAGAAAATTGTGCTGGAGTTGATGCAAGCAGAAGTGCAACACGCTTGAGCAATAAAATCAGTGTAAAAGTTAGTTTTTTTGTTACTAACGTTCTTACCCTAAACGCGACTAGAATTTGTAAAAACCAGTTTTGCTTTTAAAGCCTGACGGTATGTGTAATTGCATTTCAGAGGAGCGTAAATGATCCCTATATCACTGTTACTTCCCTTAGGGTTGAGAATCACGAGTCTAGCTCTACTAGGCACACTTTTTGTGTTTGCAGGTATGGCACAGGCACAGTCTGCCTCTTCGAATACAAAGGAAGCGCCTAATGCTGACACTGCAGCTGAGCGCACTAAACGTCAAGCGGAAAATCCTTATAAATGGATCATCATGCAGGACGATAAACCGCGAGCAAAAGCAGCAGCTAAACCGCAGCCTAGCGCTGACCGTGAAAAAAAGCCAGCGCCAACGCCGCCGTTTTCGCCCGCGCCTGAGCGTGCCGCACGAGGAGCGCCTGCCGCTACTTCGCCCACCGCTCCTGCAGTGGCTTCACAACCCAACACCACGGCATCCTCCGTAAAACCAGAGCAGGCTGCACCATCCGCACCTGTTGTAGCCGCTCCAGCTCCCGTGCCCGTTCCTGTAACGACTCCTGTGATTCCTGCTGTTGAAGCAAATAATCCCAGTACAGCTTTAACTTCACCTTCTCTACCTGAAAAACCACCGGAACCCCAAGTACCAGAGACACTTAACCTTTTGGTACAAGTGCCCCCAGAGTTAACCCGTGAAGTAGTGAGCAGAGGTATCCGCCAAGGTCGGGTAAAAGTCAAGTTTAATGTGATGCCAGATGGTTCTGTAGCGGATGCACAAGTAATGACTTCTACGAACCGTCTGCTTAATTCTCCGGTTTTAGCTGCCGTATCCAAATGGAAATACGCCCCCATTAAGCAAATACAGGAGCATGGAGCGGAAGTGGCATTTAATCTGGACCAATAATATTTGTAAGGGATACTTTTTTTCTTGGGCGAAATACCTGGGGGTCCTCATAAAAGCTGGCTTGCTCATTGGCTTGCCACCACCCAGGTATTCCTAATACAGGCAAAGGGTTTAAATAACTGGCTGTTGTTAAATCAGGCAAAACAGCTTCTAGCGCAGTGGCCAGATGCTGATCCAGCTGAGATAAACCTTTAAAATTCTTTAAAAATGCTGAACTGTAACCTTTATAAGCCTTTTCAGGTATTTTTGCCGTGGAAAGCGTATAGAAACTAGGGTTATATAAATTCTTTTCTATTGCCAGGTAAAAGTTTAAGTCAGTGATGGTCCATACATGGGCAGTCAAAGCTTTGTAGGGTCTTAGAAGTTTTTCCAGTAAAGCATGACCAAAAGGGATAGGGATTAAGCAAGCATCGCTTTTAAGCCAATCATTGCGGCGTTTTACCAAGAGCGTGGTCCAGTCATGTTGCTCAAGGCAATGCTTAGCAGAAGAGTCCGCTATTAACAGCAGCGCATTTTCATCAAAAACCGTCAAAAAATCACGCAGTTTGCCCCGGCTGGCTCCTATACCGTATGCGGCAATTTGCTGAGCTTGCCATCGGTTAAGCAGCGCTTTTGTTTTTCCAAAAGCCAGCCATATGAGGGCATTGAAAAAATCATGAGGATTATCTCGGGAAGGTACCTTCCCCGTATTAAAAATGAATTCTTCATAGGCTATACCGCTTGGCAAAAGGCTGGCTGATTCAAAGCGTAGTGCTTTACCGCTGCCACTAGCTAAGGCCTGTGCAGTGGCCTGCTGGTTAAATCTTTCCCGCCAAGTGCTTTGCCCCCAGGCAGCCAGACACTCCGGAAAAGCAGCGTTTAGCAGCGTGAACCAAGGCGCGGTGCCTAGGGAAGAGGTGAGCGATCGCAGTGTTGCAGACCACATTCAAGAGACTGAAAAACGCCAGTTCAATGTTTCCCCCGCGGCCAGGGGTACTAAACCAGACTCCAGAAACGGCAGTTCTTCCGGAATAGTCCATGCTTGTCGTTTAAGAGTGACGATGCCGCGATTACGGGGCAATCCATAAAAATCCGGGCCATGAAAACTTGCAAACGCTTCTAATTTATCTAAAGCTTGTGCTTGTTCGAACGCATGGGCATATAGCTCCAGTGCATGCAGCCCCGTGAAGCACCCCGCACAAGCACTGGCATGCTCTTTGAGGGCGCGTGCATGGGGTGCCGTGTCTGTACCCAAAAAAAATCTTGTATTACCCCCGGTTGCCGCTGCTAACAAGGCAAGTCTATGCTCCTCTCGCTTTAGAACAGGCAGACAGTACCAGTGAGGGCGTAGGCCCCCCGAGAAAATGGCATTACGGTTGTATAGCAAATGCTGCGGTGTGATGGTAGCTGCAATGGGATCGGCCGCCTCACTTACATACTGTGCTGCCTGGCGAGTAGTGATATGCTCCAGCACAATCTTTAACGCGGGAAAATCTTTGCGCAATGGTATCAATATGCGCTCAATAAAGATGGCTTCTCGATCAAATATATCCACTGTTTTGTCAGTCACCTCTCCATGAATAAGCAAAGGGACTCCTAGACGCTGCATAGCCTCTAGTGCCGTGCGACATTTCCCAAGATCAGAGACGCCTAGATCCGAATTTGTCGTGGCTCCTGCCGGGTAAAGCTTAAATCCAATTATTTCCGGGGTCTGTGCAGCAAGGGATACCTCATGGGCGGAAGTATTGTCAGTTAAATACAAGGTCATGAGAGGTTCAAAGGCGCAAGTGCTTGGCAAACTGCCCAAAATCCGCTCTCGATATTGCAATGCCATCATTACAGTAGTGACTGGCGGCTTAAGATTAGGCATAATCACCGCACGTTTGAATTGCCGGGCCGTATGGGGAGTAACCGCCTGCATGGCTGCGCCGTCGCGTAAATGCACATGCCAGTCGTCAGGTTGGGTGAGTATTAGTTCCATTGTGTAATTATCCTAGAAAAGGCTTTGATCACTGGCTTATCTGTCAAAATCCTACTGAACACTTAGGTTTCATTTCTCCGGATTTTTAAAGGATAATCCTAAGCCTTTAATTGCGCTGTGTTAGAGGGGTTTCAGGGTTGCTTACTTTTTAATACACCATCGTATAGCTCCCTTAAGCTTGTAGGGCTACCGTTTCTAAGATTATCAAACATTCAAGAGTAGATTTGGATAATATCTGGCTATGACTCCCACCCCCGCTTCTGAGCATTTAGCCGAACAACTCAAACGCACTGCGACGGGGGATCGAGCTGCCTTTCGTAGAGTCTATGATCTAACTAGCGCACATCTATTGGGCCTTGCCATGCGTATGTTGGGTAGAAGACAGGTGGCTGAGGATGTATTACAGGATGCTTTTGTGAGTATTTGGAAAAATGCGGCTAGTTTTGACCCTAAGTTGGCTCAACCTATGACCTGGTTGATTACCATTGTCCGCAATCGCTGCCTGGATATATTGCGCAGTGAGGGTCGACGAGGGGAAAACTCGCTTGAAGCTGATGCCGATGATGAAGTAACCCAGGATGTACCGGATACAGCGGCTGGGCCTCTACAGTTGTTGACTCAGGCGACTAATTCCATGCGCATTCGTGGATGTATGGAAGTGTTGGACGCTCGCCACCGGCAAAGTCTTGCGCTAGCCTATTATCAAGGTTTATCGCATTCTGAAATTGCAGCGCATATGGCTTCTCCTCTAGGGTCGGTGAAAAGCTGGATTCGAAAAGGCTTGTTACAGCTTAAGGAGTGTTTGGGCGGGCAGTCTGCGATATGAGAAATTCATTATGAGATATACCCATCCTGAATTGCTGGATCATCTAGCGGCCAGCTATGTGTTAGGTACCTTGCAAGGCCGCGCGCGTCGACGGTTTGAGGTTTTGTTAAAGGATCGTAACGATATTGCTGCCCTGGTTAATGCCTGGCATACCCGCTTACAGCCTTTGGCCGTCTCGGTACCTCCAGTACAGCCTTCTGCAGGGGTGTGGGAGGCCGTAGTACAAAAGACTACTTCTGTTGCAAATGGTAAGAGTAAGGCTAGTTCTAATCCACAAACTCCATCATTTTGGTGGAATTGGCTCAAATCGGCGGGTTTGGTCGGAGCAGGCTTTGCTGCGGCGCTGCTGATAATTACTGTTGCACCGTTAACGCTGACCTCCGTCGATAAGGTCGCTGAGCAAGCCCAAAAACTACCCCAAAGCTATGTAGGCTTATTAACGGATGCAAATGGACAAGCTGCAGTATTAGCCAGCTCACTGCGTCAGGGTAAAGTGCTTACGGTCAAAATTCTCAAGCCTACTCCTATTCCTGCGGGCAGCCAATTGCTGCTATGGGCCCTCCCGAACGAAGGAGCTCCTTTTTTATTAGGGGTATTGCCTGAAAAAAAATCCGCCGTGATTCAAATGCCTGCGACCTCTGAACAGTTACTGGCTCAGGTACCGCGATTAATTGTCACAGCCGAACCTCTGGGTAATGCCACTGTTAAACCGACCGGAACCCCTCTTTTAAGCGGCCATTGTGTCAAACTTTGGTAAAAACATCCAAATGCTGAGTGTTGCCGTACCTATGGCTCGCGTTACCAAAACGCATTATTTAAATAAGGAGAGTTCTGTATGCTTAAATTAAAATTTTTCCTAGCTGCCCTGGCCAGTTTCGTAGTGTTTTCTGCATCTGTATTAGCCGCAGATACAGAGTCTACCCCCGTCAAAAATACGGAGAACCGCGATTTTGTTGCAGGTAAAAAAGCTATTGAAGCTAAAGACTGGAACCGTGCGATTGAGAGTTTCTCACGGGTGGTAGCTGTTGATAATAAAAATGCGGATGCTTACAGTCTTCTGGCTTTTTCCCAACGCTGGGCGGGGCGTATGGACGAAGCTTTTGCTAATTATGATAAGGCTTTGGCGCTGGATCCTAAGCATCGGGGTGCTAATAATTACCTGGGTATTGCTTATTTAAAAGTGAATGATTTACCCCGTGCCCAAGCACAGCTTGGCAAGCTGGAAGGTATTTGTGGCAAACAATGCGAAGAATATCAATCTTTAGCCAAGGCCGTTGCTGAATACAAGCCAAAATAAGATTTGGTGTTAATAAGCTTTTGTGGCATTGGAATAAGGGTTTTATTCCAATGCCATGTGAAATTGCACTTCACTGCTATTAACGGCTCTCCATTTCGTTTGCTGAGAATAATTTCCGATATTCGCGCATGGCATAGCGATCGGTCATTCCTGCGATATAGTCTGCAATTTTTCGCGGTTGTTCTTCCCTATCAGATCTTTGAAATTGAGTAGGTAACAGAAAGGGGTCCTTCAGAAACGCTTCGAACAGCTCACTTACAATCCGGGTGGCTTTGTTGGTCATCCGTCTGACCTGATAATGGCAATACAGATTGCTGCGTAAAAATTGTTTTAGCTGCGTATTTTTCTCAGACATAGGCCTACTAAATTTTACGAGTTCTGGACTGTTTCGAATTTCATCGACCGAAGCAGGTTTTAGTTTTTCTAAAGCCTGTTGCACGGATTCCGTAAGGTCTGCAATCTGTGCATTAATGATCCGCCGTATGGTTTCGTTAATCCAGCGCCGCTCACTGGCAGTGGGGTAAAGATCCTGTACTTTCGGAAAATGTTCCTTCCATAAAGTGAGCTCTTCCAGCTGCGATAAATTTAAGTAGCCTGAACGCAGACCATCGTCTACATCATGATTGTTATAGGCAATCTCATCCGCTACATTAGCCAGCTGCGCCTCCAGGGATGGGGATTTCCCATTTAAAAAACGTTCTCCCAGCACTCCTAAACGCTGGGCATTACGCCTAGAGCAATGTTTAAGAATGCCTTCCCGGGTTTCAAAGCATAAATTCAGGCCATCAAATGCAGCGTATCGCTCTTCCAGCGCATCCACTACCCGCAGGCTTTGCAAATTATGCTCAAAGCCGCCATAGGCTTGCATGCAAGTATTTAATGCATCCTGTCCTGCGTGTCCGAAAGGGGTGTGTCCTAAGTCGTGTGCCAGGGCAATGGCTTCGGTCAGATCTTCATTGAGCTGCAAAACACGGGCAATGGACCGCGCAATTTGCGCTACTTCCAGGCTATGTGTCAGGCGAGTACGAAATAAATCGCCTTCATGATTAACAAAAACCTGGGTTTTATATTCCAGCCGTCTGAACGCGGTACTGTGAATAATCCGATCCCTGTCTCGCTGGAATGCGGTGCGTGGCCCAGAAGTGGATTCAGGATGCACCCGCCCCCTCGTTTGTTCGGGATGAGAAGCATATTCTGCAAGACGCATGCTGATCCCTTCAACGGCTCTTATCAATGACTTCTTTGGCCAAAGCGAGAGGTACGGTTTGAACTGTCGCTTTGCCGAGAGCTTCCAGTACTACAAATCGTAATTGCCCCTGCTGATTTTTTTTGTCGTGCAGCATGGCTTCCAACAATGCCTGGGTTGGAGCCTCGGCAGGAACGCGGACCGGTAAATGGGCGCTAGCGACGACTTCCTCAATTTTCTGCACTTGTGTAGGGTGGATCATTCCTAATCGTTGGGAAAGCTTTCCAGCAAGCACCAGACCACAACCTACCGCCTCTCCATGCAGCCAGCTGCCATAGCCTAATACCGCCTCTAATGCGTGGCCAAAGGTATGTCCAAGGTTTAATAAGGCCCGCACACCGGTTTCAGTTTCATCTTCTCCTACAATCTTGGCTTTAATCTCTACAGAGCGTTTGACGACGTGTAGGAGTGCTGTTGGGTTAAAAGCCAATAGTGCAGACATATTAAGATGCAGCCAATCGAACAAAGCGCGGTCTGCCAATAAACCATGCTTAATCACCTCAGCAATTCCAGCGCTGAGCTCTCGTTTGGGTAAGGTCTGTAGCAGCGCCATATCTGCATATACCGCACTCGGCTGATGAAATGCTCCAATCATGTTCTTACCCAGGGGATGATTGATTGCTGTTTTGCCGCCTACTGATGAATCCACTTGTGCCAATAAAGTGGTAGGTATCTGAACAAACTTCACCCCCCGCATATAGGTGGCTGCAGCAAATCCCGCAATATCGCCTACTACACCACCTCCAAAGGCCAATACTAAACAGTTGCGATCACACTTTGCTGCAAGCATTGCACTATGAATCTTGTCCAGAGATGCCCAGGTTTTATAGTGCTCTCCATCGGCTAAAGTAACCCTTACTACAGCTTGTGTGACCTCCTTGAACAATAACTCGATAAATGGAGAATATAAGACTTCAAGAGTCGAATTAGTCACTAAAATAATTTGAGAAGCTGCCTGAAATAATTCACTGGATTGAATGCTTGTTGATAGCTCTGAGCCCAACATAACCCGGTACCGGGAAGAATGCAGCTCAACAGGAATTTCATAGAGTACAGACATTCAGACCACTTCAAAAACTTATGTTAAAAGGGAAAATGTGATAGCAAATCTTTAACCACAATGACTCAGCAAGTGCTTTCTGCTTGTCTCTCTAGGAGTGCTTGCGGTGCAGTGGCACTTATTTTCGGGCTTTAAACTCTTTCCGCATTAATATCTAATATAGTCAATGCAGTCATATTCACGATCCTGCGTACAGTGGTACTAGCCGTCAAAATATGAATAGGTGCACGCGCACCCAGCAAAATAGGTCCTAGAGCAATATTGTTACCGGCAGCCACTTTAAGTAAGTTGTAACTGATGTTGGCCGCATCCATATTTGGAAATACCAACAAATTGGCTTCTCCACGCAGGCTACTGCTGCTTAAGATGGAGTTACGCAAAGAAGCGTCCAAGGCACAGTCACCGTGCATCTCTCCATCCACTTCGAGTTCAGGAGCGCGGGTTTGCAAAAGAGCTAAGACTTCCCGCATTTTGACAGCGGAAGGCGCATTGCTGGAGCCAAAATTACTATGCGAGAGTAAAGCCACTTTTGGCAAAAGCCCAAAGCGCCGCATTTCCGTTGCAGCCATGAGGGTCATTTCGGCAATCTCTTGTGCGGTGGGGTCCAGGTTTACATGTGTGTCCACTAAAAATACAGTACGTCCTGGCAACATCAAGCCATTCATCGCGGCATAGCAATTCACATTCGTGCGGCGGCCGATCACTTGATCTATGTAATGCAAATGCAGCGCAGTGGTACCAAAGGTGCCGCAAATCATGCCATCTGCAAAATCTTTTTTAATGAGCATTGCGCCAATCAGGGTATGTCGCCGACGCATCTCAACTTGTGCGTATTGCGCGCTTACCCCTTTGCGAGCCGTCATCCGATGATAGGTTTCCCAAAAATCCCGATAGCGGGGATCAAATTCTGGGTTCACAATCGTTATATCTACCCCTGGACGCATCCGTAACCCAAAACGCTCAATACGTTTTTCAATAATGGCTGGGCGGCCTATTAAGGTGGGAATCGCTAATTCTTCGTCTAGAATGACCTGCACGGCGCGTAATACCCGTTCTTCTTCACCCTCAGCATAAACAATACGTTTACGGTCCGCTTTTTTGGCAACAGAAAACAGGGGTTTCATGAAGCTACCGGAGTGGTATACGAACTGCTGTAAGCTGGTTTTGTAAGCTTCCATATCAGCCAAAGGCCGCGTTGCTACGCCATCATTAATCGCAGCCTGAGCCACTGCTGGTGCTATCCGGACAATCAGGCGAGGGTCAAACGGTTTAGGGATCAGATAGTCCGGCCCAAAGCTCATATTGCTGGAGCCATAAGCCATGGCGACCACATCATTTTGCTCTGCCTGGGCAAGAGCGGCAATAGCTTGCACAGCAGCAATTTCCATATTGCGGGTGATGGTGGTTGCCCCTACATCCAGCGCACCGCGGAAAATATAGGGAAAACATAAAACATTATTAACCTGATTGGGATAATCGCTGCGTCCTGTGCAAACAATCGCATCTTCGCGCACCGCTTTGACCAAATCGGGCATGATCTCCGGGGTCGGATTAGCCAGTGCCAGAATCAAGGGTCTGGTAGCCATTTTTTTCACCATCTCTTGCTTGAGCACTCCACCGGCGGAGAGGCCGAGAAAAATATCGGCATTCTCAATAATTTCATCCAGCCTGCGGGCTTGGGTATCTTGCGCAAACAATTGTTTGTCGGGGTCCATCAAAACAGTACGGCCTTTATAAACCACGCCTTCTATATCGGTTACCCAAATATTTTTGCGTGGCAAACCAATTTCTACCAAAAGATTCAAGCAAGCGAGCGCTGCTGCACCCGCCCCTGAGGTCACTAGTTTGACCTGATCAATAGGTTTTCCGACAATTTTCAGACCATTGGTAATAGCAGCACCAACAATAATGGCCGTTCCATGCTGATCATCATGAAACACCGGAATATTCATGCGCTTGCGCAGCTCCCGCTCTACATAAAAACATTCGGGAGCCTTAATATCTTCCAGGTTGATGCCACCAAAAGTAGGTTCCAGTGCCGCAATAATCTCTACAAGTTTTTCTGGGTCTTTTTGATTGATCTCAATATCAAAAACATCAATACCTGCGAACTTTTTAAACAGTACCGCTTTGCCTTCCATGACTGGCTTAGCTGCAAGAGGCCCAATATCTCCCAACCCTAACACGGCGGTTCCGTTGGTAATGACCGCTACCATATTGCCCCGCGCGGTATAGCGAAAAGCGTTTGCCGGGTCTGCGGCTATTTCCTCGCAGGCCGCAGCTACCCCTGGAGAATAGGCCAAGGCTAAGTCCCGCTGATTGGTTAGCTGTTTTGTAGCCACAATAGCCACTTTTCCAGGACGACCCTGTTCGTGATATTCAAGTGCGGCTTTGCGAAAATCGTTGTCTAAGCGCTCGGACATAAAAACAATCTAATAGAGTTAAAGAGTTGCGATAAAAAGAGTAGGACAAAAGAAGAAATATTGCTTATCTATTTTACGAAATATCCATTATTTCTTTATTAGTTCATAACATATAGATAAAAAAACCATATTGCAGCTTTTGTGTTGCAGCTACTCAAAAAATGCTCATCACAAATTTTCGAAATTTGCGTATGATTCGATCCTGTTCTTTTATATTCAATCCATTATGCGCAAACTAATCAAAAAACTTCCTGCCTCAGCACGCCTGGCCGGTACACTTTTAAAGCATGCGCCCAGCATTGAGCTTAAACATGGGCAACTGGCTGATGCACTGGATGTGATAACGCTTTCTGATGGAAGTCAGGCTCAGCTGGCTTTACCTCATCATACCCATCTATCGGTAGGGGATGTCCTTGTGGATGAGCAAGGCATGATGGTCCGAATTGCTGGGGCGATACAAACGGTGGTTGCGGTAAGCAGCAATACATCAGCCACCTTGGCTCCCTTGGCATGGTCCCTTGGGCAAAGTGGATGGGCCGTGGCATTTGATGGATCAAATCTGTTGACGGAACCCGTTGAAGAGCTGATTGAATGGTTAAAGCAGCAGGGTTTTGAAGTGACGCATACCCAGGGCCGCTTAGACCCACCATCCCTGCGCGCGCCCGTTCGCTCTCATAGTCACGACCATTCGGACAATGAGCATTCCCATGGCCATCACAAGCATTGAGTAGATTTTTCAGCCAAAAATGCTTTAAAAGCGCCAAAATTCTGGGGTAGAAGGTTCACTTAAGCGAGATAAATCAAAACTAGACCTATAAAAGCAGGGACTGTTTGAATAAACAAAATTTTGCGACCTACCGAGATTGCACCGTAAATCCCGGCAATTGCAATACAGGTTAGAAAGAAAATCTTTATGTGAGTGCCTGCTGCTCCTAAATACAGGCCCCAAAACAAACCAGCAGCCAAAAAACCATTATATAAACCTTGATTAGCCGCAAGTACTTTTGTGATCGCAGCAGACTCAGGTGTTTGCTTAAAAGCTCTAAGCCCGGCAGGTTTATCCCACAGAAACATCTCTAAGACCAAAATATAGACGTGCAATACAGCGATTAGGCTTACGACAATAGTGGCAGCTAGGGACATGGATTTCCTTAAAAGAAACTCAGTAGTTGGAAGATATTAGCTATCTGTAGTGCATAAATCCAGAAATGGCTTTGATCGATTGTTTATCCACTAAAGGCTGATAAATCTTCCTTTGTTTTTTATGAGATGCTTCTTCCTGCGACTACCTCATGAGGGCCTTATTTTTGGCTGTTCAATTAGCATTTCGGGGTTAAATCGCCGAAGTCTGCAAAACCTGGATTATAGTTCTAAGTTTTAGGCAAATATAATCTGGTTCATTACTTCTAATATCTTCCATGAACCCTATCTACCAACCTTCACTTATTGAAAAAGCCGTTCAGGACGCCTGGCGTAATGCGGATGTCTATACCGTTACCCAAGATCCTGCCAAGCCTAAGTTTTATGCTTGTTCCATGTTGCCCTATCCAAGTGGGAAGCTGCACATGGGTCATGTGCGCAACTACACCATTAACGATGTAATGGCACGGCATTTACGAATGAAAGGCTACAACGTACTAATGCCCATGGGCTGGGATGCTTTTGGGATGCCCGCTGAAAATGCAGCTATTGCCAACAATCTACCTCCTGCAAAATGGACCTATGACAACATTGCGCAAATGAAGGCGCAGATGCAGCCTTTGGGCCTCTCATTCGACTGGAGTCGTGAAATTACTACCTGTGATCCCCAGTATTACAAGTGGAACCAATGGTTATTTTTGAAAATGCTGGAAAAAGGAATTGCCTATCGCAAAACCCAGGTGGTGAACTGGGATCCTATCGATCAAACAGTTCTGGCCAATGAGCAGGTAATTGACGGTAGAGGTTGGCGTTCTGGTGCTCTAGTAGAAAAACGGGAAATTCCCGGGTATTACCTAAAAATTACAGACTATGCGCAAGAGCTTTTGGAGCAGGTGCAGCAGCATTTAAATGGCTGGCCTCATAAAGTGCGTGTGATGCAAGAAAACTGGATTGGAAAAAGCGAAGGTGTGCGCTTTGCTTTTCTGCATCAGTTCAAAGATAGTGATGGAAAATTAATTCAAGACGGTAAGCTTTATGTCTTCACCACACGGGCTGACACGATTATGGGAGTCAGTTTTTGCGCGGTGGCTCCTGAACATCCGCTGGCCGCACATGCGGCCCAAATGAATCCTCAGTTAGCTGCGTTTATTGAAGAATGTAAAACCGGGGGCACGACAGAAGCAGAACTAGCTACCCAGGAAAAAAAGGGGATGTTTACAGGTTTGTCAGTCAAGCATCCTTTAACTCAGGAGGCTATCCCGGTATGGATAGGTAACTATGTATTGATGGGTTACGGAGATGGTGCGGTTATGGGGGTACCTGCCCATGATGAACGCGATTTTGAATTTGCTAAAAAATATGGTTTACCGCTCAAACCCGTTATCGCGACAAAGCAGGCAAATACCAAGCCTTTTAATAGTGATGAGTGGCAGTCCTGGTATACAGACAAGCAGTTTACTTATTGCGTTAACTCCGATGTGCTGGATGGTCTTGAATATCAAGACGCTGTAGAGGCAGTAGCTGCTAAGCTGACAGCCTTAGGCTTAGGGGAGAAAAAAACTACCTGGCGCCTGCGCGATTGGGGGATTAGCCGTCAGCGCTATTGGGGCACCCCCATTCCCATTATTCATTGCCCAGAGCATGGCGCTGTTCCTGTTCCCGAAAAAGATTTGCCGGTAGTGTTGCCCGAACATCTTGTGCCTGATGGTTCGGGCAACCCGCTGAACAAATGCGAGGCGTTTTTGCATGTGCCTTGTCCGGTTTGCGGCAAAGATGCACGCCGTGAGACCGATACCATGGATACTTTTGTAGACTCCAGTTGGTATTACATGCGCTATACCTCTCCTAAAGCTGCCAGCATGGTGGATGCCGCCAATGACTATTGGATGCCCATGGATCAATATATTGGGGGGATTGAGCACGCAGTATTGCATTTGCTCTATGCGCGCTTCTGGACCAAAGTGATGCGAGACATGGGTTTGGTCAAATTTGGTGAACCTTTTACTAATTTATTCACGCAGGGCATGCTTGCAGCCGAGAGTTTTTATAGAGAAGATGAGCAAGGCAAAAAGCGCTGGTATTACCCTGATGAAGTGACTGTTCAGCATGATGAAAAAGGTCGTCCCACAGGAGCCATTGCCAAAGAAGATGGCCTTGCGGTGTGTCTTGGGGGCATTGAGAAAATGTCCAAGAGCAAAAACAATGTGGTGGAGCCTAAAGACATCATCGCAAAGTTTGGCGCTGACACAGCACGTACTTATGTCATGTTTGCAGGGCCACCCGACCAAAGTGCAACATGGAGTGATGCAGGGGCTGAAGGGGCTTTCCGCTTTTTACGTAGGCTATGGAATTTTTGTAGTGCTCTAAAAACGGCTATACCTGATAAGCAAAATAATGATAGTAAAAAAATCAAGGCTTTGCGTTTGAACATCCATACCACCCTGAAACAAGCTAATCAGGATTACGAGCGGCTGCAGTACAACACCGTAGTTTCTGCCGCCATGAAAATGCTTAACACTTTAGAAGAGTTTGGACCCAGCGCGGATGCTGCTGTCTTGGAAGCCATGAGTATTTTGCTGCGCATTCTTTACCCGATTGCACCTCATATCACTACCCAACTTTGGAATGATTTAGGGTATGAAAAAATTATGGGCAGTTTGCTCGATGCTCCCTGGCCAGAACCCCAAGCAGACGCATTGCAGCAGAGCGAAATTGAACTGGTAGTACAGGTCAATGGAAAATTACGGGGCAGTATTACCGTGGCAAAAGATGCGGATAACGCAGTGATTGAAGCCGCTGCAATGGCTAATCCTCAGGTCAGCAAATTTGTTAGCGGTTTATCCATCAAAAAGATCGTAATTGTTCCGGGCAAACTAGTGAATGTGGTGGTGGCGTGAATATCTCGACTCAAATAAATCGAAAGCAAAACCCTGCCTATACCTTTGCTCTGCCAGGAAAAATAAAATCATTGGGAACTTCTAATAAGCTACTGCGCAAGCCGGATCGGCTCTTGCGGTGCTCAGCGTACCCTGCGTACGCACCCGCTCCTCAAATCCGCTGCGGGCCGCTCGCTACGGTTATTAGAAGTTCCCCATTTATTATACCCCTGTATTTATGGGCTTTTCCAGGAAAAAAAGCCCTAAAAACCGCATGGAATAAACGCTTAAGATTTTTTTCTTTTGCGCTGATGAGTTTTTTAATATTAGGAAGCTCTGCCTGTGGTTTTCGTTTTCGGGGGGTGGTGCAGATGGCTTATCCTAGCGTGGCAGTTCAGGCAGCTCCCGCCTCTCAACTAGCCAATGATCTGCGTAGACAGCTTGCCGCGGTTTCCAATACAAGCCTGCTTAACGATGCAGCCACTGCCGCGTTGAGAGTAGAGGTTCTCAATGAAAGCCGTGAAAAAGAAGTGCTCTCCGTCAATGCGCAAGGTCGGGTTCGCGAATACACCTTGTATCTGCGGGTCAAAATAAGGGCCTTAGATGCGCAGGGCAATGAAGTGTTGCCCCCTACTGATTTTGTACAGAAGCGGGATATTTCTTTTAATGAAGGGGTGGTACTGGCCAAAGAGTCTGAAGATAATTTGCTTTACCGCGAAATGCAAAATGAGATCGTGCAGTTGATTTTGCGGCGTATTGCGGCTTTGCAACCGCTAGCCACAAAATCTTGAGAAGTGTAGCATTTCTTATGCAATTGGCGTTCGATCAATTAGACCAGCACCTGAAACGTGGACCTCATCCCTTGTATGTGGTGCATGGAGATGAACCATTACTGACGCTTGAGACGGTAGACCGGATCAGAGCTGCAGCACGGCAACACGGGGCAACCGAGCGCCAGGTCTTGCAGATGGAGGCGCGTTCTGATTGGAGCCAGCTGACTACACAGTCAGCTTCCCTCTCACTCTTTTCAGAAAAACGTTTGCTTGAAATCCGTTTGCCTAGCGGAAAACCGGGTACTCAAGGAAGCCAAGCGTTAATTAAACTTGCCAAGGCAACTGATTCTGAGCAAATGGCCATAGTTTTGCTACCAAAACTTGATAAAAGCAGCAAAAGTTCCGAATGGTTTAGTGCCCTCGTAGCCAATGGGGTTAGTATTGAGGTTCCTAACATTGACCGCCCAGCACTTCCCCGCTGGATCGCTAACCGGATGAGTCGGTATCATCAAAAAGCTAGTGCTGAAGCACTGGAGTTTATAAGTGATAAGGTTGAAGGCAATCTAATGGCTGCCCACCAGGAAATTGAAAAACTCGCTCTGTTGTACCCTGCGGGCCTGCTAAGTTTGGAACAGGTCCAAAACGCGGTGTTAAATGTGGCTCGTTATGGTGTGCAGCAATTATCTGATGCATTGCTTGGTGCAGATTTAGCTCGTGCTGTCCGGATCGCTGATGGTTTAAAAGCTGAAGGGGAAGGGCTACCGCTGATTGTATGGAAAGTGGCAGATGATGTGCGTACGCTAATAGTTTTTAAAGCCGCAATAGCTGCGGGCCGTAACCCGACAAGCTTGCGCAATGAGCTACGCCTTTGGGGCCCACGGGAGGCACAGATCACTGCCGCAGCCCGCCGTATCAACCTCTCCGCGATGAAACAAGCTTTATTGATTCTTGAAAAGGTCGATCGTGTTTCTAAAGGCTTAACGGAAGGAATAGGCCCGCAGCACCCTTGGGAACTATTACTAAGCAGTTTTTCCGCCTTCGCCCCCCAACCTGTACCCACTCTTGTACCCCACTAGTCGCATGGACATTGCTGATATTCAATCCTATATGCAAACGGTTGGTGCACGCGCACGTGCTGCAAGCCGACTGATTGCGCGGGCTAGTACTGCACTTAAAAACCAGGCTTTGCAAGCTTGCGCTGCGGCTATTGACGGTGCCCGTGCTGATTTATTGGCCGCAAATGCCCAAGATGTAGCTGCAGTGCTGGCGAATCATCAGGACCCGGCATTTGTTGACCGCCTTAAACTAACCCACACTACTCTTGATGGCATGATTCAAGGGCTAGAGCAGGTAGCGGCCTTACCCGACCCTGTAGGGCAAATTACGGACATTAACCGTAGACCCAGTGGTATTCAAGTAGGCAAGATGCGTGTACCGCTGGGGGTGGTAGGCATTATTTACGAAAGCCGACCCAATGTCACGATTGATGCGGCCGCACTCTGTCTTAAAAGTGGGAATGCCACTATTTTGCGCGGCGGGAGTGAAGCGATTCACAGCAATTTAATGTTGGCGCAGTGCTTACATAAAGGGCTGGCTGCTGCTGGCTTACCTCCTGATGTAGTGCAAGTCATTGAAACGACCCATCGTGCTGCAGTGAGTCAACTCATTACCATGCCGCAATATGTGGATGTAATTGTGCCTCGGGGAGGAAAGTCTCTGATTGCAAAGATTAGTGCAGAAGCAACGGTCCCCGTGATTAAACACCTGGATGGGATTTGCCATATTTTTGTGGATGCCAGTGCAGATATTGAAATGGCGATACGTATTTGTGATAACGCAAAAACCCAGCGCTACAGCCCCTGCAATACTATGGAAACGCTTTTGGTCCATGCAGCCGTGGCTAGTGAGGTTCTGCCTTCTCTATGCAGAATTTACCAGGCTAAAGGTGTTGAACTGCGCGTATGTTCACAAACCAGGGCTATTCTGACAACCGCCGGGCTGTCTGGTTTGGTCGATGCCCTGCAGGCAGATTGGAAGACTGAATATCTAGCTCCTATTTTGTCCATTAAAACTGTGGCCTCATTAGAAGAAGCCATGGATCATATAGAAAAATTTGGCTCCCATCATACCGATGCCATTATCACGAACAATCATTCCAATGCCATGCGTTTCGTACGGGAAGTAGATTCTGCCACTGTGCTGATTAATGCCTCCACCCGTTTTGCTGATGGCTTTGAATTTGGCCTGGGGGCAGAGATTGGCATCTCAACAGATAAGCTCCATGCTCGCGGGCCGGTTGGGCTTGAAGGATTGACTAGCCAGAAATGGTTGGTATTGGGTCAGGGTGAAATTCGTACGAGTTGAAAGGTATGGAAAAAAATGTTGTGGGTGAAGGCTTTTCATATCGTGTTTATCGCCAGCTGGTTTGCTGGACTTTTTTATTTGCCCCGTATCTTTATTAATTTGGCTATGGAAGAGAACACAGCGGCAAAAGATCGCTTGCTGCTGATGGCGCGCAAGCTGTACCGTTTTATGGGCTTACTGGCTGTGTTAGCCGTCGTATTAGGTTTATGGTTATGGTTAGGTTATGGAATTGGTCGCGGTCCGGGAAGCGGCTGGATGCATGCCAAGCTGGCCATAGTGCTATTAATTATTGGCTATCATCACGCTTGTGGAGCTTTTCTACGTAAATTTGAACAAGGTAAAAATCAGCGTTCACACAAATTCTATCGCTATTTCAACGAAGCGGCTGTGTTGCTGTTTACTGCCGTAACCCTATTGGTAGTCTTAAAGCCTTTTTAATGTTTGCAAACTTTGGCTTATCTTCATTCCCTCTTTCGCTTTTTCGATTAATCCAGACGCATGACGCAATCCCTACTAGAACAGTTTTTTGCTCCCTGCCCGCGGGGGCTTGAAGAGGTGCTTGCTGCAGAGTTAAGCAAAATAGGGTGCTCACAGCTTAAGGCACAGCCGGGTGGTGTAGCGTTTTGTGCAGATTGGTCTACTGCAAAATTAGCCAATCTGCAAAGCCGTGTTGCAAGTCGTATTCTGTGGAAAATTGCTGGAAAAGCGGTACGGGATGAAAAGGAAATTTATGCTTTTGCTCTCAGTGTGCCTTGGCCGGAGCATTTCTCAGTGGATCGCAGTATTCGGGTGGGGACAATTGGCATTCAGGCTACCGTGCGCAGCCTGGAGTTTATTACTCTGCGGGTTAAAGACGCTATATGTGACCGCTTTCGTTCTGCCTGCGGTTTACGTCCTAGCGTAGACACCCAGCGGCCGGATATCCGTATTAGCGTGCTGCTTACGGATCGCCAATGCACACTCTATCTAGACATGAGCGGAGAAGCCCTTTTTAAGCGCGGCTGGCGCATTGCGGGGGAGGCTCCGTTAAGGGAAAACCTTGCTGCAGGAATTTTGCAGTTAGCGGGTTGGCAACCGGGGATTGCTCTGTTCGATCCTATGTGTGGAAGCGGCACTTTTTTAATTGAAGCGGCACAGACGGCCAGTGGGGTAGCTCCGGGTGCTTTACATGGTTTTGCATTTGAAAAATTTTTGGCCAGGGATCCTTCCCGCCCTTTTTTACAACCTGGCCAGCCACTGCCTGGTATTTTTGCGGGCTCTGATATTGATCCTGAACTCGTCGCTACTGCTCGGCAAAACGCTCTTAATGCCGGACTGGCAGAAGACGCCATTATTTTTAAGGTGCAAGACGCCAGAGAGGTAGATCCTCCCTGTGTTCTGGCACCAGGCCAGCCAGGCATTATTCTGATTAACCCGCCTTATGAAGAGCGTATCGGATTTTCTTATGCCAAAGATGCCGGTGTATTTTTTGATGCTTTTGCAGCCAATCTAAAACGCAAATTTGCAGGCTGGACACTCTATGTGTTAACTACTGACAAGAGCCTACAGCAGAAAATGCGGCTTAAGCCCGCCCGGCGTATTCCCTTGTTTAACGGCCCATTAGATTGTAGGTTGTACCGGTTTGATTTGCGTTGAAAGTAAGAGCTTAATGCTAACTAGCTTCTGTAATGAGGAAGAACCTGCTTAAGTAACTGTTCAACCTCGGCTATAGAGCCTTCTTCAAGCGCAGAATCAGGGAACCAATAATATTGTTTCTGAGTATCAAAAATTAGAAACCCATCCTGCATGCGATACGCTTTGCTAAAAGTACGCCAGGAAAGTTCTAACTTAAAAAGTTCAGATTCACATTGATATCCCTGTGGGGAAAGAGTGCTTATAACAGTGCTGTTATAAAAAGAGGATTTTCTGAACTTTCGAAGCATTAACCAATAATCAAGGCGTGGACCCGTTAGCAAAAGCAGTAAACAACCTCCAAATACCCCAGTGAGGATAAAGGACTGGGCAAACAGGCCAACTGCCGTAAGTAGGGTAAGTCCAACAAAGCAAAAAGTTTTTACGCTAAGTCGTAAGAACCGTTTGAATGTCTGTTGGCGATAGCGTTTAATTACTTGAAGAATATAAGTTTCTGAAAACTGGTAGCAATACCGAGGCATTTTCAATTATGTAGCCTACCTATTTAATTTGTTCATGCAAGCGTGTGGTGCTGAAAATTATCATCAAGAAGCTAGTTGAATGTGTAATGATCCCTTAATAAAAATTTAAACAAGGAAGCTTTCATGGCAATTTTTAAAACTATACTTATTATTCTCGTTGTACTGATCACTGCAGTACTGGCAATCGCTGCCACCAAGCCAGATGAGTTTAGAGTGCAACGACAGATCAATATTAAAGCTCCGCCAGAAAAAATCTTCAGTGTGTTGAATGATTTTCACCAGTTTGATGCCTGGTCTCCGTGGAAAAAGCTGGATCCTGCAATGAAACTCACTTTCAGCGGGGCTGAAAAAGGCAAAGGTGCTATCTACCACTGGGCAGGGAATGATAAAGCTGGGGAAGGGCGCATGGAAATCTTGCAATCCACAGCTTCAAGCAAGATTGTGATCAAACTGGATTTTATTAAGCCTTTCGAAGGAAACAACATAACCGAATACATCCTACAGCCTCAGGCAGATTCCACTACTTTAAGCTGGGTAATGTATGGCCCCAGTCCTTTCATATCCAAAATCATGCAAGTGTTTGTCAGTATGGATAGTCTGATCGGTAAAGATTTTGAAGAAGGGCTTGTTAACTTAAAGGCATTGATAGAAAAATAAAAATTATTAAAAAATTCCAGAGTTACTCAAGAAAAAGAGAGCGTTCTGTTTATAACTTTGATATTAGCTATCGAATGATTGATTAGTCTGATGCTTAACCATGATGTACTTGACGATCCCATGCGGATACATCTTATGTTCGTAAGCAACACAGTAGCCAAGCAGCTCATAGAGTTTTGGAGCCTGAAAACTAAAGGTTTCCAGATAAAACGATGCACAGCCCTGTTTTTGAGCCAGTGTTTCAAAAGTACGGACAAGCTGAGTGCCAATGCCCTGGCGGCGCAAGGAAGGTTCGACCCATAGTTGCTGCAATTCACAAAATGAACCCCAGTAGCGACCGATGGCGCCGCCTATCAGCTTGCTTAATGGGGTGTGTGCAAAACATGCAAGGGCTTGAACCTCATGCAGTGGTGCAGCGGCATTATTGAATTTATCCAGCCCTTGGTTAATCCAGGCAGCTTCTTCTGAGAAAGAGCCCTGGTGGGTACTGATTGAGAAAGTAGGCATTAAACTAAAAGCACTGGTTTGAGCCTTATTTCACCGTTGGATTGCTAAGCGAGAAAGGGTGCCCAAACACTTCAGAAGAAAACAGTCTGTATTGAACAGGTATATTTTTTACAAACGGAAATTTTTCTCTAAATCCTTCAATATACCTCTCAAATTCTTGACGGTCAGCTAGGTAGTAACGCCACAAGAAAGGTTCTGCGCCACAATCCAGCCCAAAATGACCGATATAAACAATCTCACCCGGCTTTACAGTAAATGATCCGCCAATTGGCTTTCCCTCTTTAAACAAATTGTCTTTGTTGCCCTGAATATGTGCGACATTTCTCACTGAGCGCGCAACTTTCACATCAAAACCGCTTAAAAAATATTCGCCCGGCTCTACTACCCAGGCATAGGGTAGAAATTTGTTCTCGACCAACAGTCTTGAGGGAGTTTCAAACTCTAGAGATACGGCTTGCTCAGCAGAAGCCGACAATTTTGTAAAGCTAAGGGCTTGAAGCTGAGCATTTTCGAATGCACCGCACTTCCATTGACGCCCCCAGTTTATTTGCATGATAAGGACGCCTAGGTCTGCCTTGTAAGAAGTTTCACTAAGAGGGACTGGTTCTGCTGCAATGGCCAGCAGGGGGAATATAAAAAAGCTTGTAATTAAATGTTGTAAAACTTTGAACATAGGGTTTCTTCGGGTCAGGAACAATAGCTGGATTCAAAATAAAAAAGCAATATTAGCCATGCTAAAGGATAAATGAAACATAAAAAACCAACTTTTTGGTAGGATTTTTTAATGAAATTTTTGGGCACATTGCTGTGTTTAGTAGATTTCTGCACTTTTTTGATCAAGCTTAAAAGTCTTTTTATAGTAAGTATGTTAGAAAAGCTGAGGGTATAGATCCTTATACTGAAGCGATTTTTCAGGTTTTTTTTTTAGGAAAATAGCTAGGAAAATCGAACCTTAAGACTCGTAATCAATTTTTTCGTTTAAACCAAATAGGCTCGTTGTCACAGCAGTGTCATAGAAGCCGACTAACTTTCCGGCATTCCCATCCACCTTTATTTGCAGAGGTTTATCATGTATGCCAAGGACCAGTTCAATGAAGCTGAGAATCTTAATCCATCGCAGAATCCCCATATTCAAGATCTGTTCAGTATTCGTTTAAGTCGCCGTCAAACTTTAAAAGGAGGTATTGGCTTAAGCACAGGGGTGCTGTTTAGTAGTCTGGGACTGACAGCTTGTGGCGCTAGCAGCGATGATACTGCCTTGAAACTGGGGTTTAGCGCAGTGGCTAAAAATAAGAACGACAAGGTCACTTTGCCGGAAGGCTATCAAATGAGCATTCTTCATGCACTGGGAGATGCGATGCAGCTGGGTGATGCCCCGTGGGCGGATAACGGCTCCGAAACGGCAGATTCCTACAATCGCCGTATTGGGGATGGGCACGATGGCATGTACTACTTCGGTCTGGGTGAGGACGGCAAGTTCCAGGTCAATCGTTCGGACCGTGGTCTGCTATGTGTGAATCACGAGTATGTGGTCAGCCCTTTTGGTTTACATCCCAGTGGCAGGACGGCGGGCGCAAGCCGTGTGACCAGTGAAGTGGAAAAGGAAATCTATGCCCACGGCATAAGTGTGGTGGAAGTCAAGCGGGAATCTTCAGGTACAAGCATGAGCATGGTGCGTGGCTCCCCCTATAACCGTCGGATTACCTCAGCTACCCGCATGGATTTGAGTGGCCCTGCCAAAGGCAATGCATTGCTGAAAACCAAATACTCTACTGACGGTACCCGAACACGCGGAACAAATAATAACTGTGCCAACGGTTACACCCCTTGGGGCACTTATCTGACCTGCGAAGAGAACTTCACTAATGTGATCAGCCGCTCAGACGATGATGCGCTGCGGACTGCAAAGGAAAAAACGGCTTTGGCGCGTTATGGCATGAGCAAAGGACGCAAGAGTCCTTATCTTTGGGATACGGCTGGTACTGACGATCTGTTTGCCCGCTGGAACACCGCTATCACGGGTGCCAGCAGTAGTGAGGACTACCGTAATGTTTTCAACACCTTTGGCTGGGTGGTCGAGATCGATCCTTTCAGGCCAGATAGCACTCCCGTTAAACGCACCGCTTTAGGGCGCATGGCACACGAAGGCGCCTGGCCCGCGCCAGCAGTGAAGGGTCAGCCGATTGTGCTTTACACCGGCGATGATTCCCGCAACGAATACATCTATAAGTATGTTTCCAACAAGCTCTGGGATGATGCCGACATTAATGGTGGCCTGGCTGCCGGCGCAAAATACCTGGACGAGGGTAAGCTTTATGCAGCAAAGTTTAACGCCGATGGCACCGGCCAGTGGATCGAGTTAACCATCAACAACGATCAGATCAGGACTTATGGCGCGTACACCTTTGCCGATCAGGCCGATGTTCTGGTGCATGCTCGACTGGCAGCTGATGCCCTGGGCGCTACCAAAATGGATCGTCCGGAGTGGGGTGCCGTCAACCCCTTAAACAACGAGGTCTATATGAGCTTGACCAACAACAGTAACCGTATTGACCCTACGGCTACTCCAACGGGTAATCAGCTCAAGCCGGACGCTGCCAATCCACGTTACTATGACGATGGAGAAGGTAATAAAGGCAATCCCAATGGCCATATCATTCGCTGGAAAGAAACCGGTAGTCAGTCAGCCACTGCTTTTACTTGGGATATTTATTTATTTGGGGCTGAAAACGATGCGTCTGCCACTGTGAACCTCTCTGGTTTGACTGATGTGAATGACTTTTCCAGTCCTGATGGCTTGTATTTTGATCCTCGCGGCATGTTGTGGATTCAGACTGATGACGGGGCCTACACGGATGTTACTAACTGTATGATGCTGGCTGCTGTACCTGGCCAAGTGGGGGATGGCAGTAAAGATGTAATAGCTGCAGGTGGCACTAAAACCATTGTAGGAGCCAAAGTTACAGCCGATACCGTTCGCCGCTTTCTGGTAGGGCCTGTAGAGTGTGAAATCACCGGTATTGCTGTTACCCCCGATGGAAAAACGATGTTTTGCAATGTGCAGCATCCTGGAGAGGACGCTAGCCTGACTGCCTTATCCAGCCATTGGCCAGATAGTCAGACTAACGCCAGTTCTACCAAGCGTCCGCGTTCAGCCACGATGGTGATTACTCGCACAGATGGCAGTCTCATTGGGCTGTAATTTACGTTTTTTGGGGTAAAAAAGATTTTCCATTTTTAAGCATAAAATTACTTAGCGTAATAAATGGGAGACTTTTTTATGAAAAACATAATCTTGCTTATTCTCATGAAAGGCTTGCTTCTGTGCGGATTATCCGGCTGTGCTCAACATCAGCTATCAATGTTTGGTCTGACTCGTCCAGGGATCGACGAGAACGCAAAAGTCTGTCCTCAACCAAAGTATCCTCGAGCTGCATTAAAGACCGGAGCAACAGGAATAACCACTATTTCTTTTATGGTAGATGCTGCAGGCAGGGTTTCAGAAGCCGCCATCCTCCAAAAGAGTGGCAACACAGCAGAACACGTATTGCTAGATGAAGAAGCGTTAAAAACCATTAAGGCTTGTCGATTTTCCGAAGCTAAAGGGTATCCTCCAAGCCGTGTAGTACAAAGTTTTCGCTGGAAAATAGAAGAGTAATTCTGTTTTAATCAGGCCTGTCTTTGTTGTTGTGCCTTGCTGAATTAAAGCAGCGCTATTGGATGTGTGATCAGAGGAAAATCGATGTAGAAAAGTAATGAATAACACTGGACACTAGCAAGCCTACACCTTTTAATTTTTGGCGCATGCGATTCTCTCCTAGGGCGTGCTGCCCTCTGCTTTTTTCCGAAGAAAGTCAGCCTGTAGTCTTGAGATAGCAGACCATTTGGTACTCATCATGCAGCACTCCAGCAAGGAGCAAATAAGCGCGCTCAAGTCCATATTCCACAAATCCCAACTTCTTGTAAAGTGCGACAGCCGCCGTGTTCTGTGTGTTAACCCCTAGATTTACCTGCCTTATTGCCTGAACACAAGCTGCATAATGCAGAGCGTGCTGCAGAATTTGAGTCCCGATTCCTGCTCCGCGGACTTCAGGACTAACGTAAACACCCCAGATGAACGATTTATGCGCCATCTTGCGCAGTCTTTCCCGCTGAAGACCCACCAGCGCACAAAGTGTGACGTCTTGGAAAGCGCCAAAAATGACTGAATCCCTCTGCGGTAACAAGCGCTTTTCGATTTCTATGAGTGGTGTCTCAACCTCCTCCTCATAGCTGGATGCAAAGGCTTCTGGACACTCCTGAAGACCACGCAGGCGCAAGGTCTGGAATGCGCTGGCATCTAGGGGTGTAAGCGCGCGAATTTCCATGATGTGAACCCTATATTAAATGAAGGAGAGAAGTAGGCCTCCCGCCTAGAAGTTAGGAGTTTTTTTGGGACTTGTTTTTGAGCCAGGCAATCAATTGCTGTAGATGATCCTGAAAAATTGACAGGGTTTCACACTCTCCTACATGAGGGAAAACGCTTATTTCAGACTTTAACTCTAATATCTGAATATCTAGACAAGTGCCATGGTTCCAAGCATTAATATCAAGCAAATAATGCTCTGTCTCTAGCGTCACATTGGCAACGCCCGGGGTCGAATCCTTGAGTGTTGCAATAAGCTTATAGGCTTTGAAAAAATCCTGATTTTGCTCAAACCAGCATTTTAATAAAAAAACAGCATGCATTTTTATCCTAATTGGTGGAGACTAAAGATCGAAATTAAGTTAGCCGATAATGGCCTTTGATCTGAAAATCAAGCGGGTATTTTCATTATCTGTTAAGGGCGCATAGATGAAAAAAATTTCGGCAATGGCCGCGTCATATCGGTAATTTTTAAGTAATCTTCTCGGGTGAAGCCCTTTGCTCAATAGTGGGAAGCGAGAACTGAGATTAAATTCCAGAATAATAGCCTGAACCCGTATGAGCCCCCTATACTGATGAGCCTACTGGACAAGGGCTTGACCTAGACAGTGATAAAGGTCCTAGGTCCAATGCGTGGAGTGAAGGTCATAGGCTAATTCTGCTGTTTTATTCAGAGGAGTGGTGCCTCTGCTCTAAGAGCTCTTAGATAGACGGAATTGTGTTTAAAAGAGGGGAAAATCGAAAATTTATTTCGATAACGGGCGTGTGACTTTATGCTCTCCAAACAATCTCCTGAAATGATGATTTAGACGGTTCATTTCAAAGCTAAGACTTTTTATTAAAATAAATCCAGCCCCCACCCACCAACAAGACTGCACCGAGACTAGCCAAGAGCCATCTTGTACCGTTTTTCCCCAGATCAAACATTCCAGAATCCGGGAAAGAACCAATTGGGTCCAGAAAGATAGCGATAAAAAGTAAAAGCAAGCCAATGCCCAACAGGCTCACTATCGTGATCTTTTCTTGTTGTTGGGACGGAACGCTCAAGTTTTACCTAAAATAAAAAGCTTATGTGTGAGCCTAACATATGGGGAAATACTTTGCCAAGGCCTATCCAAAACAGGCATGAGATACGGCAGAGAAGCATTAAGCTGAAGCTTCTGCTTTCCAAGAAGGCCTCCCAATCTTTCCATTTTTTCAAT
The DNA here is from genome assembly GCA_019695155.1 of Burkholderiaceae bacterium. Classification (GTDB taxonomy): domain Bacteria; phylum Pseudomonadota; class Gammaproteobacteria; order Burkholderiales; family Burkholderiaceae_C; genus Piscinibacterium. The sequence continues at coordinate 171,016 of JAIBAO010000022.1, forward strand.
CTTCTGCAGGGGCAGATTTGATTTCAAATTTTCCAGGTTCTCCCTAATTTTTATGCGGGTTTTAAGAAAAAAATGCTTGAAAACTCTCATCAATACTAGGGTAAAGATTTGTTGATTTTATGAAGATGTGGTTTTTCTTAGCAGTAAATTTCGAGGTATGGGCCCGCTAAGCCACTACCTGGTTCATTGAGCGGGGAGTAGGAGAATTTCTTGGTTCTCGTGCTGTGCAAGCCCATCTGTAATGCTGTAGTAATCGCCCTTGTAGGCTACAAAAATATGGCGCCCTAGCTTGATGCCGGTCTGCCCATCTAGTGAACCCAATGCTACTGAAGTCCACTCGTGGAAAAGAGGTTCCCAAAAGAGCCATGAGCCACACTTTGAACAAAAACCCCGACGTACTTTTGCTGAAGACTGGTACCAGGTAAGAGCTTCCGCGCCTGAAAGCTCAACAGCAGACTTAGGTAGGTTTGCAGAGGCGAAGTAGTGGCCCGATTGTTTGCGGCATTGCCTACAGTGACAAGCGGTGGCTTGAGTGGGCACTTGAGTAAGGGTGAATTTTACAGCGCCGCAATTGCAGGAGCCTTGTAGAAGGGACATGATGAAGATGAGTAAATAAAAAAGTTAAGAAAAAAATGTGTTTTATGCGTTTATTTAAAAGGAATATGCCAAGAAGGTCTAGGATTTGTTTACCCTATGTTGACCAGATAAGTTGCATGCCAAAAAACCATACAGCGCGTTGCCCAACGCCTTACCGTCATCATGCTTCTTGATTGGCACAGTTTGTATTCCGGTCGCACTGGCCAAAATAGAGAGTACAGGTCCTAGCTGAATGAAAACTCTGATTAGTAAAGGTGAAAAGGTGAATGCAATGATGAATCAGATGTGTTTGTCTGCTGCGGCCACTGCAAACGCCAACACATGGCCATCCGGATCGAGACAATAGGCAGCCAGATGACCCCAGGAGCGCAAGCCCATCGGGCTAAGCTCTTTTGCACCGGCTGCGAGTGCGTGTGATAACGAAAGACTTGACCCCATGTTTTTCCGAGTGTGACCCCATGTTTTTCCGAGTGCGTGTGATAACGAAAGACTTGACCCCATGTTTTTCCGAGTGCGTGTGATAACGAAAGACTTGACCCCATGTTTTTCCACCATGTTTTTCGCATACTAGGGTTCTTTGCTTATATCCAGGGTTCATGTTTTAAAGTAATATTTCATGCATCTTGAATGCGAGCCTTATTTTGAGAGAATGCGAGAAAAGTGAGAACTCGATAATTTTCCTGAAGTTTATTTTCGAAAAGGATAAATTAGATTATCTGCCTATTCAAGGTACGCCCATTGCAAACGCCAACACATGACCATCCGGATCGAGACAATAGGCAGCCAGATGACCCCAGGAGCGCAAGCCCATCGGGCTAAGCTCTTTTGCACCGGCTGCGAGTGCGTGTGATAACGAAAGACTTGACCCCATGTTCTTTGACCCCATGTTCTTGACCTGACCCCATGTTTCTTGACCCCATGTTTCTACATGTTTCTCATGTTTTCTCATGTTTTTTCCTTCGATTTATTCTTAAACGAACAGTATTGAGACTTGACCCCATGTTTTTCGCATGACCCCATGTTTTTCGCATGTGTTTTTTGCGCATGTTTTTTGACCCTTGACCCCATGTTTTTTGACCCCATGTTTTTCAACCCCATGTTTTTCGTGTGATCCCATGTTTTCGTGTTTTCTCCACCATGTTTTCTCCATGTTTTTTCACATGTTTTCTCATGCATGTTTTCTCATGTTTTCTGCAATTTCTCTTGATCGAAAGGTTAGACAGGGCGTCCATATTTTGCCAAATAGCGGTTGCAGATCTCTTCAAGCTCCTCAAAGCTCACATTCAGTGAGTTAGAGGAAAGGGCGATTGGGCTACCACACATCTTGTAGCTCATCCTGAGGAGTGCCCGCTTCACAGGGTTGCCAACCTCAATATATTTCTCTGGAGAAAGCACCTCAATAATAAGAATCTTTTGCTTATGAGCTTCAAACATTCTGAATCCTAGAATTTCTGACCACGGGATAAGGCGACCAGAAACCCAACTTGAGTTGTCGTATATGCCGTTTGCGCTCAACACCAACCCGGGTGCTTTATCAAAGATTTTTTTGACCCCAACCATCCCACCCAGTCCGCCAAATAATATTGAAAGAAGCCCGACACCATGAACAAACCATGGTTTGTTGAAACGGCGCTGAGCTTCAATTTCGGACGAGTCTATTTGCAGCAGCCAATAACCAAGAGCTACAAACATGCATGCGCTAAAAGTGAGAAACAGCAATTTTGTTTTGCTCAGCTCGATTAATTGTTCATCTAAAGCGCTCATATAGGCCCCTTTCGTCTAACGTTCGAATTAACGGGCGTCGTAAGGCGTCCCGTTGAATGATTGGTTAGGCTGATAAGAAAAGTGCCGAGCGTGCAACTGCAAAAATGGTGACATAACAACTGCTCTCACAACTGTAAAATAACCGAAACGATAACCTAAAGCAGAACAACTAACAAACACAGCAAACTAAGACGCCAACCAAGACCAAAAACCCCTGCCCCACGAATCAATAGCCATAGGGCTTGCAGAACAGTGGCTTTAGATAGGCCTAACCTACAGTAGACACCTTGCTAGGTGTACATCCAACAAAAAGGCGATATGTGGTCGAAGAAAAATTAATATAAGCCGGGGATTTACAAATGTTTCTTTTCATAAATTTTCTCCTTAAATGCAAGCCTCATCGGTAACGCTCTTCATGTGCAATTGCCTTGAGCTTTACCCTAATCTTTATGAGCTTTTTCAAGCATTTTTTGCTCAAAAGGCTCATAAAGATTAGGGTAAAGTTTTCAATTAATTTTAAAACTGCATCGTTCTCGTCATTAGCCACTACTGATGAATTCCATTAACAATACCAACCATCCTTAATTGCTTTATTCCTCCTCTTTCTTAAGCGCGGGAAACAAAATTACATCTCTAATACTGGCCGAGTCTGTAAGCAGCATGACGAGTCGGTCTATACCAATGCCACAGCCGCCGGTAGGGGGCATGCCGTATTCCAAGGCGCGGATGTAGTCGGCATCGTAATACATGGCTTCGTCATCGCCCGCATCTTTGGCAAGGGCTTGTTTTTTAAAACGCTCGGCCTGGTCCTCGGGGTCGTTCAGTTCGCTAAAGCCGTTGGCGTGTTCCCGGCCGACAATGAACAGTTCAAATCGCTCTGTGATTTCGGGATGTCTGTCTGAGCCGCGGGCAAGTGGAGAAACTTCAACAGGGTAGTCGATGATGAAGGTGGGGTTCCATAATTTTGGTTCGGCGGTTTCTTCAAACAGGGCTAATTGCAGCGCGCCAATAGACGCATTTTTTAGTTGCGGGCCATGGATATCGACGCCCAAGCGTTTCAGTTCGCTGCGGATAAAATGGCGGTCAGCGAGTTGTTCATCGGTGTAATGATTGCCGTGTTCTTCTGCATATTTTTTGATAGCGCCCAGAATAGTTAGGCGTTCAAAGGGTTTGCCTAAATCTACTGGTTTACCAGCATAACTTAAGGTGGTGGAGCCGCAGGCCGCCAGGGCGGCTTCACGGATGACGTTCTCCGTATAGAGCATAAGCCATTGGTAATCGGTATAGGCGGCATAAAACTCCATCATGGTGAATTCCGGGTTATGCCGGGGGCTAATGCCTTCATTACGAAAACTGCGGTTAATTTCAAAGACGCGTTCAAACCCTCCAACGATTAAGCGCTTTAAATAAAGCTCTGGGGCAATACGTAAAAACATTTGTTGATCTAGCGCATTATGGTGGGTTGCGAAAGGCTTGGCTGCTGCCCCGCCAGGAATACTGTGCAACATAGGGGTTTCCACTTCCAGGAAACCGTTGCTGGCCATAAAGCTGCGGATGGAGTTGAGGATTTTGCTGCGGGCTACAAAAGTGGCGCGGGTGTGATCAGACATGATCAGGTCTACATAACGCTGACGGTAGCGCATTTCCTGGTCGGCCAAACCATGAAATTTGTCGGGTAGGGGGCGCAGGCTTTTGCTTAAGAGCCGCAGCTCAGTGCAATGTACAGACAGCTCCCCTTTGTTGGTACGAAACAGAGTGCCAGTGCCAGCCACGATATCGCCAATATCCCAATGTTTAAAAGCCTGATGGATGGCTTCTGTCACCCCTTGGTCGTTAATGAAAAGCTGCAGGTTACCGGTTGCATCTTTGATGGTAGCAAAACTGGCCTTACCCATTACTCGTTTGAGCATCATACGGCCCGAGACAGAGACGCTCAGGTTTAAGCTTTCAAGTTCTTCTTTGCTGCTTTTTTCAAATCGTGCATGTAACTCACCAGCCCGATGGGTGGGCACATAATCGTTAGGGAAGGCAGGGCCTAGTTTTCGTAGTTCGCTTAATTTGGCACGGCGTTCAGCGATGAGCTGATTTTCATCGGGGGCGAGGGGGCTTAGGGCTTGTTCGGTGGAGGGTATGGATGCATTCATTTGATTTGTAGAGAGCCTGATTTTGCGATTTTTAAAATAGAGCTTACCCAAAAAGTTGGGACTTAGCTTTTTATACCCCTTGTTTGAGGCTGGCGCTGATAAAGATGTCTAGATCTCCATCTAACACCTTTTGGGTATTGGAGACTTCCACATTGGTGCGCAAATCTTTAATGCGGGAGTTATCCAATACATAGCTGCGGATTTGGTGGCCCCAGCCTACATCGGTTTTAGTGTCTTCCAGTTTTTGTTGTTCAGCCATCCGCTTACGCATTTCATGTTCAAATAATCGGGCACGGAGCATTTTCCAGGCTTCGTCTCGATTGCGATGCTGGCTACGGTCGTTTTGACATTGCACGACGATATTGGTGGGAATATGCGTCAAACGTACAGCAGAATCAGTTTTGTTAATGTGCTGTCCCCCAGCGCCAGAGGCGCGATAGGTGTCAGTGCGAACATCGGCAGGGTTGATTTCGATTTCGATAGAGTCATCGACCTCGGGGTAAACGAACAGTGAAGCGAAACTAGTGTGGCGTCCCCCGCTAGAGTCGAAAGGGCTTTTTCGCACTAAACGATGTACTCCGGTTTCAGTGCGTAAAAAACCAAAAGCGTATTCGCCTTCTACTTTGATGGAGGCAGATTTAATGCCCGCTACATCGCCTGCAGACTCTTCCAAAAGCTCCGTTTTAAATCCTTTGCGTTCGCAGTAGCGCAGATATTGGCGCAGCAACATGCTGGCCCAATCGCAAGCTTCCGTTCCCCCTGCACCCGCTTGAATATCGATAAAACAGTTGGAAGCATCCATGGGTCCACTAAACATGCGGCGGAACTCTAAATCTTCAATCACAGCGGCTGCTTGGCTGGCATCGGCCTGGATAGCGCTGAGTGTAGTCACATCATTTTCAGCAAGAGCTAGGTCAAAAAGCTCTTTAGAGTCGCTTAGCTGACTTTCCAGGCGGCTTAGCGGTTCAATCACAATTTCCAGCGATTTTTTTTCTTTCCCCAACTCCTGAGCCCGTTTAGGGTCATTCCAGACAGTAGGGTCTTCCAGATTGGCATTCACTTCCGTGAGACGCAGCGCTTTAGCGTCGTAGTCAAAGATACCTCCGCAGATCTGCTGCACGGGCACTCAGATCGTTTAGTTGGGCAGATAAGGCATTAATTCGTTCAGCTTCCACAGTGTTCTCTCAGCGTTATTGGCAATCCGTGTATTTTACTGTGTCTGCCAGAAAGCCTTAAGTTCTCCGCAGCACAATCAATATATCTTTGCCGTAAGCCTGCAGTTTATGTACTCCAATGCCGGAAATTTCAGCGAGCTCCTCCATAGAATCAGGCATTTGCTCCGCTAGTTCAATGAGGACTTTATCGTGAAAAATGACGTAAGCAGGCACTGCATGGGCACGGGCAGTTTCACTGCGCCACACTTTTAAGGCATCAAGACGTTTTGCCGCTTCTGGCGTTAAAGAACTAAAGGATGAATCTTTCTTACTGGCGGTTTCTGGTCTTTTCTGGCCATTTTTTTCCGCAAATGTCCTGTGGATGCGGGTTTTGTTTTTAGAAGTGTTTTTTTCAATGACGCGCAAATGAACAGGCATTTCTCCTTTCAGGATTTGCCGTGCATCTCCTGCCAGATGCAGGGATTGATAGTCTCCAATGCCCAGAGCGCCGCGTGCTAATAGCTGCCGTAAAACGCTACGCCAGACGATAGGGTTCAACGCTTTGCCTACACCAAAAGTGGATAATTTGTTGTGCCCAAATTGTTTGACCTTATCGCTGGCGTTGCCGATCAGCACGTCTATCACATGCGACGCACCAAAATGTTGACCTGTGCGGTAAATAGCGCTTAAGGCCTTTTGTGCGGCTTCTGTAGCGTCCCAGGTTCGTGGGGGTTGCAGACAATTGTCGCAATTGCCGCAAGCTTGACTGGCCTGGCCGAAGTAGCCCAGCAAAATAACGCGCCGACAGGTGGCGCTTTCAGCCAAGCCCAGTAATGCATCCAGCTTTTGTATTTGTATGCGTTTGAATTCCTCGGAAGCTTGGTTTTCATCAATCATTCGGCGGCGCTGCACTACATCGCCCAGCCCGTAAGTCATCCACGCATGAGCGGGTGCACCGTCGCGCCCGGCGCGACCGGTCTCCTGATAATAGCTTTCAATATTGCTGGGTAGATCCAGGTGCGCCACAAAGCGCACATCGGGTTTATCGATGCCCATGCCAAAAGCAATCGTCGCACACATAATGAGCCCGTCTTCTTGCAAAAAGCGGTCCTGGTGAGCGCGGCGGGTCTGGGCATCCAGACCCGCATGATAAGGCAGGGCAGTCAAACCTGTAGAACTTAACCAGAGGGCAGTTTCATCGGCTTTTTTGCGTGAAAGACAATACACAATACCTGCATCGCCCAAATGCTCCTCTTTTAAAAAACGTAGCAATTGTTTACGAGCGTCCGTTTTATCCACAATGCTGTAACGGATATTGGGTCGATCAAAACTGCTTATAAACTGATGTGCATCTTCAAGCTGTAAACGCTGCACAATATCCGCGCGGGTAATGGCATCCGCTGTTGCCGTAAGCGCGACTCGCGGTACCTTTGCAAAGCGCTCATGCAAGATATTTAAGGCGACATATTCAGGGCGAAAATCATGTCCCCATTGACTCACGCAATGGGCTTCGTCTATAGCAAATAGGGAAAGTTTTCCGCGGGCGTTAAGAGATTCCAGAAGGTTTAAAAATCGGGGAGTAGTGATCCGTTCTGGGGCGGCGTATAACAAAACCAATTGACCACTACGGGCCTCATGCTCAATCTGCTGCGTTTGTTCAGCGCTGAGTGATGAGTTTAAAAAGCCGCAGGCGATCCCCAACTCTTGCAATGCTTGCGTCTGGTCATGCATAAGAGCAATCAAGGGGGAGACTACGAGCGTAACTCCCAGCCCAGCTCGATGCCGTGCAATAGCAGGTAACTGGTAGCAAACCGATTTTCCTGCTCCCGTAGGCATAAGCACCAAGGCGTCTCCACCGTTAGTAATCGTCTGAACGATTTGCTCCTGCTGACCTCGAAACTGTGAGTGACCCCATATTTCTTTGAGTAGCGCATGTAGAGAGGAAGGGTTTGTGTGAACAGAAGACATATTCAAGGGGGCAAAGCTATTAAAAGAAAATCTTCAAGCTTTTATACCCGAAGCGAAAATATAAAGAAGGAGAAGATTGTGCAAGCTTCGGTTAGATTACACTGAAATAAGATACTTCTTTGTAGCCTTACTTTTAACGGTAAATCCAGCATGTTTCGATCGGCCATTAAATTTTCTATGCAAAAAATAAAACTACTGCTTGCAGGTGTGCTGATCGCTGCAGCTTTACCGTCAGTGAGTGCCGAAAACGCTTCGAGTAGGGACAGTTATGCTCTTGGCATGGCTTTGCGAATGTTCTCGCCCGCTCAGCTGCTAGTGTGCTATCAAGATCGTTCCCCTCTACATTCTGATATAGAGGAAATTTGGAATGTAGAGCCCAAGTCTCTTATTCCTGCTGGGCCGGATCGCGATTTCCTTCTTGCTTGCGCAGCGAAAATAGAGCTGATGTCTGCTCAGCAATGCATGCAGTTAATAAATTTCTTTCAATCGATGAAAAATAAAAAGGGAGAAGTTTCCACAATGGAAGTTCAGGCTTATTTCCAATTAACTGAAAAATTTATAGGGGCTTTAAAAGCCGCAGAGCTTAAAGAGGAGTCTTGTGCTAGACCTAAATAATTCAGCATATAGGGATTGATATTTTTCTTGTTTCTTGGTAAAAATTGCATCTAAAGCATTTTTTTAAGGAGCTAGCTCATGCAATTTCCATCCACACCCTTAACTTCTAAGTTCAAAACCTATATTTTTCTTGCCTGGATGGCTGTAGTAATTGTCGGTTGTATTCCCTTGTTATATAGCTCTCATCCGTTTTGGTATTCCATTATTTTGTTAGCGTGCCCGCTGTTTTTTGAGAGCAAATCTAGCTACTCAGAAAAAATATCCTTTAAGAAGCATGGTTTTGATCTTGTCTTGATTGCGTTGCTGATCAATGGCTTTCTTTGGGCTGAGCTGTCTGGAATTAATGCTTTTTTGCATGATTCATTTATTCACTCAGAACTTCGTCTCTCTATCGTTTTAGCTGTACTGCTTATCTATATGCTAGGAGGCGCTTTGGCCATTCGAGCAAATAAGTTTTTTTGGCTGCCTAAGCTACAGACGCAATAATTTATATCGAATAGCCCATGTCACGTTCTGTATCTGCCAGAAAAAAAAGACAGATACACCGCTACCCACCCGAAGAGCTTATCATAGAAAAAGTCAGAGAGCTGCTGGCCAATAAACCGGGTGTAGTCTCCATGGAAAGCCATTTTGCAGGCTATTTTAATGAGTTAGGTTTCTTCATTTATGTGGATGATCTTATGAGCAGAGAAGAAATTCTTGGCTTAGGTGATGAGCTATTATTTTTTCTACAGACTTATTTTGCTGAGCACTCTTTGGCTTTTTCCTGGCAAGTAGGAATTTATCGGCAGGAAGAGTTGATTCATGTTTTACCACCGTAAACTTTAGCGAGCGGTGCTCCCTGTAGTATGCCCAGACTCTTAGCGAAGCCTCTTTCCCTTTATCACCCTCTTCTTTATTTCTTGCGTGTCTGGCAGAAAAGAGGGTTTCGGCATCTGGCATGGCGTTTTTCTGGAAGAAAATATGCCCAGATAAACCCCACAATAGTTCGTTTGCCTTATCGATATATCAAGCACACTTCTAAGCTCATCAGGAAGTTAGGCAATACCGATCTTAAGCTGCAACACAATAAAGTGATCAATTTAAAGTTGGCTATACAAAGCATGAATGGCGCCCTGATTGCTCCAGGCGAGTACTTTTCTTTTTGCCGCTTGCTAGGAAGGCCCACTAAAAAGCGGGGTTATGTTCAAGGCATGGAGCTCTCTTTTGGAGAGGCTAGAAGCGGTATTGGAGGAGGGATCTGTCAGTTAAGCAATTTGATTCACTGGATGGCAATCCATTCTCCTCTTGTGGTGGTGGAACGATCTAATCACAGTTTTGATCCTTTTCCAGATGAGGGCAGAGTGCTGCCTTTCGGGTCTGGGGCTGCTATTTTCTATAACTATATCGATTTAGTTCTGTATAACCCTACTCAGATGAGTTTTCAGTTCATGTTTTGCGTGACTGAACATCAGCTAGAAGGTGAGCTGCTTTGTAGTGAGCCTCCTGCCTATCGGTAGCATATTTATCAGCAAAAGCACCGGTTTGTGGCTGAAGCTAAAAATATTTATCGACATAATGAAATTTGGCGGGACGTTTTCAGCAAAGGCCATCACCCGCAGCTTATTCATCGTGAACTGCTCTATAAGAATCGGGTAATAGTGAAATATCCTGTTAGCCAGGAACAGTTAAGCGCTGTTGAGTAATTGTTCAGAGGAATAGGGTGATAAATGTCAATTCTATAAAGCGCTATTTAGCTGAAAACCCTATAGAATAAGTTATTTTTATTTGCAAAACTTTTTGAGCTTTTTACTATGCCTTCCTTTGATATTGTTTCTGAATTGAATTGGGTTGAAATCAAAAATGCTCTTGAACAGGCCAATAAAGAGTTTGCCACGCGATTCGATTTTAAAGGCTCAGACTCGCGTGTTGAGTTAAATGAAAAAGAAAAATCCATGACACTGTTTGCGGATGATGATTTTAAGATGGGTCAGATGGATGAAGTGCTTTTAAACAAATTTGCCAAGCGGGCAGTAGATGCACGGTCGATTCAGAAAGGCAAGCAAGAAAAAATTGGGGGAGACAAGATAAAGCGGATAGATAAGTTTCGAGAGGGTTTGGAAACAGAGCTTGCAAAAAAAGTAGTCAAGCTACTTAAGGATAGCAAGACCAAGGTTAGCGGATCTATTCAAGGCACATCGGTACGAGTCACTGGAACGAAAAAAGATGATTTACAAACGGCTATCGCGCTTATAAAAAAAGAAATTACTGAACTTCCACTGCAGTTTAATAATTTTCGAGATTAAATCAGTTAAGCTGTTGATCACATTAATCTGCTAGGCCACCTAAGGTTGGGTTTTCGCCCTTATGCCGAAGAGAGAGGGTGGCTCTGAAGATGAGGGTTTGAGCGTTTGCCTATCAAGCTTCTTATTGTTATTTCGCTTTAGCGCATCAGCTTAGTGAATTGGTTCTGGGCCTAGCCAAAAATAATTAAGAAATAGAAAGAGAAAACATAAGCCTATATGACTTTTTCTATTCCCCGTTTGCAGGCATTAGGCTTGATTCCCCTATGGTCCGTAGCTTTTCCCATAATAGGGTTTTGCTTACTGCTCCTCTATCTGTCAGGTATTGTTTTTGAGGGGACAAATGGGTTGATAATTGGGCTAACCGCTACAGTCTTAGTAGGGTCGGTGTTAGCTGCTGTGCATCATGCCGAGGTGGTAGCTCATCGAGTGGGTGAGCCTTTTGGAACCTTGGTATTAGCACTGGCGATCACTATTATCGAAGTTGCCTTAATCGTTTCCCTCATGATTAGTGGTGGACCTGCAACTGCGCAACTTGCGCGGGATACTGTCTTTGCTGCCGTCATGCTGATCCTCAATGGCATGGTTGGGCTGTGCCTCTTGGTGGGTGCAAGCCATTATCGGGAACAGACATTTAGTTTATATGGAGTGAGTGCTGCGCTGACTACCTTGGCGGCTATTGCTATTTTGACTCTAGTACTACCGAACTATACCGTGACAGTACCAGGGCCTGTTTATAGTAGCAGCCAATTGTTATTTGTAGCTGTCGTTTCCCTGGTGCTTTACGGTATTTTCGTTTTGGTGCAAACCGTACGTCATCGTGATTATTTTTTACCGCCAGATGCCCATACGGGGCAGAGCACTCACCTTTCACCCCCCAGTAATTCTTTAGCTATAACGAGTGCTGTTTTGCTGTTCGTTAGTTTGGTGGTAGTGGTAGTGCTGGCAAAACTTTTGGCACCCTCTATTGAGAAAGCCGTATTTACTCTAGGGGCGCCTAAAGCGATAGTAGGGATTATTATTGCTGCGGTTGTATTAATGCCAGAAGGAATGGCTGCCTACCGGGCAGCGCGGGCTAACCGCTTGCAGACCAGCTTAAATTTAGCGTTGGGCTCTGCACTAGCCAGTATTGGTTTAACTATACCGGCCGTGGCTGCAGTGGCGCTTATCAAGGGATGGACACTTACTTTAGGGCTTGATCTTAAGTCAACAGTGCTACTGATGTTGTCTCTTTTTATTTGTGCACTTTCACTGAGCACAGGCCGTACTACTGTTATGCAAGGATCGGTGCTTCTTGTTCTGCTTATCACCTATCTGTTTACCACGATTGTTCCTTAAGGAAACTTCTAAAATAATTTTTCGGGTTAATCACTGCGTTTGCCCCTGTTTGCTATGCTCTTTGCGTCAGAGGCTACCCCGCTTAACACCTATTTTAAAAGTTCCTTAAGTCAAGAGTTATTGTCCCTGTCCCAGTGCAAAACCTTGTTCGCCATCGAAGGTGCAAAGATTTTCAGTTTTAATGACGTCGACGCCTCCCTGAGTAATACGCGACAACAGGGCAATAATGTCTTGATGGGTGACGATATATTCCTTTGTGTGGGCGATAAACCGGCACCGCCAGTGATCAGTACAGAAAGTTTCGGGGAAACCTTGAGGCCAGACCTTCACCCCCCGGTTAGTAATCATCTGCAGGGTAAGCTCTGGGGTAGCCAAAGTAGAAAGCCGACCAGCAAGAAATTCAGGGCTGCAATCGGCACTATGAACGAAAACATCCACTCCTACCATTTGTTTGCGTGCCAGCGCTTTGCGGACATATAAAGCTTGAGTGGTGGCTGAAGCAGAAGCGGGATTAGCGTAGTGCAGCGGTGTAAAGTTGGTGGGCAATCGTCCTAAGCGTTCGATGACAGCGTCTGCAAATTGCAGGGTATTGAGAGCCTTGCCTGTACTGCGGCTAGAGTGCAATTCTGCAGTGAACAGACCATCCTCAAGGGTTTTGAGAAAAGCGTTATGAATTTTGCTGGCTACGCTAGCTTGGCGAATATGTACTAGCATCATCACCGCGGCAAGTAATAGGCCAGAAGGGTTGGCAATTCCTTTTCCTGCTATATCGGGGGCGCTGCCATGAATGGCCTCGAACATGGCTACATGTTCTCCTATGTTGGCGCTGCCGGCCAACCCTACTGAACCTGTCATTTCAGCAGCAATGTCGCTGAGGATATCGCCGTAAAGATTGGGAGTTACGATCACATCAAAGCGTTCAGGCTGAGTGGCTAGCCTTGCTGCGCCGATGTCAATAATGTAATGTTCACTGGAGAGCTCCGGGTACTCTTGCTTGATTTCATCAAATACCTTAAGAAATAAACCATCTGTCATCTTCATGATATTGCTTTTAGTCATGCAAGTAACTTTTTTGCGGCTGTGGCTGCGCGCATACTCAAAAGCATAACGAACAATTTTTTCACATCCAGGACGGGTGATAAGTTTTAGGCACTGAAATACTTCATCGGTCTGCCGATGCTCGATCCCTGCATATAAATCTTCTTCGTTCTCCCGAACAATCACCAAATCCATTTTTGGATGTTTGGTGGCGATAAAGGGAGCATAGCTTACGCAGGGCCTTACATTCGCATACAGGCCAAGAGTTTTCCGGATAGTGACGTTTAGACTCTTGAATCCTCCTCCGGCTGGGGTGGTAATAGGGGCCTTAAGAAATACTTTGGTACGTCGCAAGCTGTTCCAAGATTCAGGAGCAATTCCAGAGCTATGGCCTGCTAGATAGACTTTTTCACCAATCTGGATTTCTTCAGCAGCGATCCGTGCTCCTGCAGCTTCTAGCACCCTAAGCGTAGCAGCCATTATCTCTGGCCCAATACCATCTCCATAGGCTACGGTGATAGGGGTTTTTTCCAAAGAAACAGTATCGTTAGGGTTCAGTTGCTCAGAGGGAACAAATGTAGAGTTGTTAACTTGCATTTTTGTCCTTAAAAATTTGAGATAGTCAGAATTTAGTTATATTTATATATAGATAAAAATATTTTATTTTTATAAAAAGCATTGGTAAAAAGCTATGGGAAATTTCTTAAAGCGTTTACAACGTATTACTCCCCAGCAGTTACGCGCTTTTGAGGCCACAGCTCGCTTGCAATCGGTCACCAAGGCTGCACAAGAAATGCATGTCACTCAACCCACGGTAAGCGTACAGTTAAGGGAAATGGCGACTGTGATTGGAGAGCCCCTATTTGAAACAGTAGGGCGGGGTTTAAGGCTTACTCAAAGTGGGGAAGTACTACAGCAAACGGTAGGGGAGCTGACGGCCTGCTGGCAGCGGTTTGAGACGCGCATGGCCGAAGTACAGGGTTTGGTGCGGGGCCGGCTGCGCATTGCAGCAGTCACTACAGCGGAATATTTTGTACCAGATTTGGTAGGACCTTTTGCGCGAGCTCATCCGGGAGTCGATATTGAATTGGCAGTGGAAAACCGGGATCGGGTGGTGTCCCGGCTTCAGCAAGGAGTAGATGATTTAACAGTTATGATGTTTCCCCCAGAGGGCTTACCCTTGTGGGTTTTACCGTTTTTAGATAATCCGCTAGTGGTTATTGCGGCGGCTGAGCATCCTCTAGCAGGTAAACGTATAAGACTGGCTAGATTGTCTTCAGAGCGTTGGTTAATGCGTGAATCGGGTAGTGGTACCCGCATGGCCACAGAACAATATTTTTCTGAGGTAGGTTTTACTGCGCAGGTAGCCATGAGTCTTGGCAGCAACGAAGCCATCAAGCACGCGGTTGCGGCTGGTTTAGGGATTGCTGTACTGTCTCAACTAGCAGTGCGCTCTAGTCTGAGCAAGGCTTTACCACAAGATCAGTCAAAACTGATCACCCTAAAAGTGATTGGCTTTCCCTTAAAGCGAAGCTGGTCTGTGGTATGGCGGCGTGAGCAGCCTTTATCGATGGCCGCCAAACGTTTTGTTAGTTATCTTCAGCACTCTTTTACTTCCTAAGTTTTGAATAAGAAGTTCTTACGATTAAAACTACAGCTACCTTTGGCAGGTTCTTGCTCTATAAACTTGCATGGGTGATACGTTCATGTCCAGCTAAGTCCGACAGGGTTTGAATTTTTTTATAAGTTGCGGCTTGCATAAATTTGCGTACGGCAAGAGCTTGATCAAAACCATGCTCTAGGGCTAGCAAGCCGTCTGGTTGTAGATGGCTTAAAGATTGAGTAATGAGAGCGCTGATCATTTGCAGACCATTTGCCCCATCTGTTAGTGCCAGGGAAGGCTCAAAACGCAGATCGCCTTGCTGTAGATGGGGATCTTGCTGGGCAATATAGGGGGGATTTGCCACAATGAGCGCAAACTTTTCTCCTTCCCACGGGGTGAGTAAAGAACCTTCTCGCCAATGCACCTGAGCTCCCAGCTTGACTGCGTTTGCGCGAGCAACGCTAAGGGCAGCTTCACTTATATCGCTGGCATACACTTGCAGATCAGGTCTTTCGCAGGCGATGCTGATAGCCACGCATCCAGAACCTGTGCATACGTCCAAAATTTTTCCATTACGTGGCGCATGCTTAAGCGCAAATTCCACCAATGCTTCAGTTTCAGGGCGGGGAATCAGTACGGCAGGAGTAACAATAAAATTACGGGAAAAAAATTCCCGTTCTCCTGTAATGTAGGCGATGGGTTCGCCCGCTGCTCTACGAGAAAAGGCAGCTTTGAGTTGCTTGCACTGCGCGCAAGGCAAAGCATCATTCTCATGAGCTACTAGCCAGGTTCGGCTTTTTTTTAATACATGGCTTAGTAACACCTGGATATCGCTGCCCTCTAAGCCCAGGGTTTTGGCATGCGCTTTAAGGGCACGGATAGTCAGCTGATGAGCAACAGGCTCCAAAATAATCAGATTTTTCCTGTAGCAAAAAATTGCTCTACCAGCTCAAACTGCGCGGGAACATTTAAAGCTGGGGCATGACCGCAGTTAGGGATGGTTATGATCTTGGCCCGGGGGCCGCGTTTTTGCATCTCATCGACAGTTTCGGCAAGCACTAGGTCAGATTCGGCACCCCGCAAGCACAATACCGGAATATCTATTTGGTCATAATGGTCCCATAAATCATATTCTTTAGCGTGATGAGTAAATTGCATGACCATGTTGGGATCATAATGCGGTGTCACTTGACCATTGGGTAAACGACGGGTGGAAGTCTCAGTGAGTCGTCGCCATTGGGTATCGGTTAAATAACCGTAGGGTTTATAAATAGTGCGGAAATATTGTTCTAAATCACTAACCCGTTCAAACGCTGCTGGATTGCCCGCATAGCTGCGAATTCGTGCAATTGCAGCGTCTGCCAATTTTGGAGCATTATCGTTCAGGATGAGGCGCTGAATGCGGCTGCGCAGTTGATTGGCTGCGAGAATCATCCCTAAGGCACCACCCATGGAAGTCCCTAGCCAATAGCAGTTTTTAATGTCCAGTTGATCCAGCAAAGACACGGCAATTTTGGCATAAAAAGCGAAACAATATTCTTCCTCGGGTTTTGGACTCCACTGCGACAACCCCCGGCCGATTGTGTCGGGACAAATTACTCGATAGTGCTTACTTAGATGCGCCGCGATGTCGTCCATATCACGACCTGTACGCGCCAGGCCATGCCATGCGATCACCACTTGATTATGCTGCGCGCCCCATTCGGTAAAGTGGATTTCCCGTTCGTGGCAGCTTAAATAGTGTGAGGTGAAAGGCATGGCGAAAACCCCGATAAAACAAAAGCTAGGGTGAAGAGGACCTAATCAGGAATTGTTATCGTGTTAGCACTAAAACTGATTTGATTGCTACTGGCGGGAACAGTCAGAATGGGTGGGACATTGGCGCTGGTAATGGCGGGGGCAGCCCCAGGGTTACCGCCCCGAGCTATTGTCCGGACAATCTGACTTGCAGGTAGAGCCTTTTCATTTTTAAGATGTTCATAAACAGCATCCAGAGCACGGTTTAAATAAACATGCAGAGGAATATATCGACTATCGTAACCAGGTAGTATGCTGGGCAAACCTATAAAGGTGTCGAAGTGCTGGGCATTGGTGACTTCAATATAGCTAAGCTTGCTAGAAGAACCTTCTGCAAGTTTGTTAAGGGCGTAATAAGGGCGCGAGGTGTGGTTCACGGGTAGTAAAGCATCTGCCCGGCCATGCACGATAATCGCGGGTTTCCCACGCAAATTCCCACTGCGGCGTGTTTCATTAACGCCAGTTTGCAACCGTAATGCGGTAGAGTCAGTTCCTGCAATTAGGTTGCGTAAGCATAATGCTCCGTCC
The DNA here is from genome assembly GCA_019695155.1 of Burkholderiaceae bacterium. Lineage (GTDB taxonomy): Bacteria > Pseudomonadota > Gammaproteobacteria > Burkholderiales > Burkholderiaceae_C > Piscinibacterium. Next base: position 187,844 of record JAIBAO010000022.1, read on the forward strand.
AGATTCAGATCTGCCAGATTGGTAGAGGGCGAGACTGAAAACAAATCTCGTATTGGACCGGTGGGGTTATTGTTATTGACGAGCTGCACACCGCTTGCAGGAGGAACGCCATTGCCAGTGGCAAACATTTGTGCCAGAGAGGCGGCAGGCAAGCCATTGATTGCACCGTTAGCGTCTGTAGAAGCAAAACTATAACCACAAAGATTATCTTTTACACTCGAACGGGAAAGACTATTAGCAAAAGTAACGCTGACGGCAGAAGCTACTTCAAATGCAGCGAGTGAAGGGTGTAGCACATCAGACTCCCCTTCCCAACCATATTCTTTTAATTTTTGTAATGCTTCATCGGCTTGGCTAGCGGTAGTGGTGGCGGTGAGTAAGCCCTTGGCTTTTAAAGAATTACAACGATTGCTGGCAAAGGCGGGTATTACATAAGCTGCGCCCGGTGTGCCGGCTAGCTGTGAGGACAATGCAGCACAAGGCTGGTAAAGGTTGGCATAGGTGGTAAAGTCTACGAGAGTTTTACCAAAGAGGCTTATGGCGGTATTTCCCCGTTTGATGCTAACTGTTGGAATTAGGGGCAACTCAATACTAGGTTCAGAAACCGCAACACCATCAATCAATCCGGTCGTATCTTGCTCAGCGGCGGCTAAAGCGGCGCCACCCCCATTGGAAATACTGGAGGCAATAACTAGAGTGTTATCTGCTTTGAGTAAACGTTCATGTTGACCATCAAATAAAGTTTGTCCGTAGCGTTCATTGAGTACATAAAGAGCAAACTCTACAGCCTGTAGAGTAAATTTCCCCCAGTCTTTTTCAGCATTTTGTTGGGAGTGGGCATGCTTGAAAGCAAAACGGTTAGGCGTGGCGTTGTTAAAGGCCGCTAGTTCGTTGGTACTTAAGGGGGCTCGAAAGGCCGCGGTCTTGCCAGCGGCCGCCGCAGTAGTGCGGGTGCCGTCAATCAAAGGGACAGTATCATTGCTTAGATCATGAGCGGCGGATCCTGTGCCTTTGTCGGTATATGCTACCGCACAGCCACGTTTTAATCCCCATTCCCCAGTAGAAATGGCACCATAGACTCCGCGAGAACCTGAGGAAGTAGCGGTGATGATACAGGCATTTTTTGTATCAAAATTAGCGGGTATCTGTACCATTAAAGTGATATTTTGGGTACCGCTGCCATCATCGCTATAGGCCAAATATTCAGTACCTGCTATTTTGCCTTCATCAGAGGTAATTATCCCGGCAGCGTTTACATTAGGACCATACAAGCTTCCGTAGCCTCCGGCCTCGGTCATGTCTAGCAGGGCACGGTAGTTGTTATAGATGGTGCTTCGGCGAAGCTCCGCAGCAGTAGGTTTTGCGGGATCTGCAATAAAAGGTGGCGCGCCGGCCAATCCTGTTTTACCTAAACCAGCAGTGAGTAAATCATCTGTTTTACCGTCATATTCTATTTTGCTGATAGCTCCCAGCCAGGCGGGTTTTACATTTACTTCTACCGAAGATCCATTACAAGCGGTGAGTAGGATTGAGGTAGTTGTTATGAGCAACAAGTTTCGCTGCAAAGCTGCTGTTTTAATCATATTTTTTGCCTCCTGCTGAGTTATTTTTGGTAAAGAACTTGCTTTTTTAGTTAGACTGCGAGCTGGATCGTAGCCTGCCGACTACTCCAGTTGGAAAGTAATAAACTGAAAGTACAAACAAAATACCCAGCCAAAATAGCCAGCGGTCCGGGGATAACAGAGCCGATAGCATCGGTAGGCTCTGGGTAGCTTCGGCTGCGAGCTTCATTAAATCTTGCAAATAACTTTGGGCGAGGATGAACAGCACGCTACCAATGACTGCTCCATACAACGTCCCCATCCCGCCGATGACTACGATCAATAAAACATCTAGCATGATCTCAAAAGATAAGGAAGTGTCAGGTCCGTTATAGCGCAACCATATGGCTAGCAAGCATCCGGCCAAGGTTGCAAAACCCGCAGATAGTACATTGGAGAGTGTGCGGTAGATAACGGTTGTGTAGCCGATGGCTTCTGCACGAAAATCATTTTCCCGAATGGCTTGTAGTACCCGACCAAACGGTGAGTTGACGATACGCAGCATTAGCAAAAACAGCATTAACGCACTGCATAACACCAGGTAATAGGTCAGAATTTTTCCGTCAATAGTTATACCCAACACGGGTCCACTAAAAAATTGAGTACTAGGAGCAAGAACTTCGGGCAGCTTAAAGGTCAGGCCATCTTCCCCACCGGTAAACTCAGATAACTGCGATGCCAAGGTGAGAAATGCTGAAGCAATGGCCAGTGTAATCATGGCGTAAAAAATGGCCCGTACTCGTAAGCTAAGTAAGCCAATCAGCAGTGATAGCAATAAGGAAGCCACCAGCGCTAATGCTGTCCCTAGGGCCAGACTACTCCAGAAAGGGCCTAGTCTAGTGCTGGCAATCGCTATACCGTAAGCCCCAATTCCAAAAAACATGGTGTGAGCAAAGCTGACGATACCGGTGTAGCCAATTAGCAGGTCATAGCTGGCCACCAAAACAATAAAGACCAATATTTTGGCCGCTACGTTTAAAGTTTTTGCTCCTGGAAAGGCAAAAGGCGTTATAACGAGGCCTATCAAAACAGCTAGCAGTAAAACTGCCAGTATTTTGCTTCGGGGAAAATCTTTGGAAAGAAGTCGTGAAAAAAAGCTCATCAGGCTCACCGATTTGTTACCGGAAACAAGCCTTGGGGACGCCATAGCAGCACCATCACCATGAGGCCAATATTAGAGAAAAGTGCTATTTTTGGTTCCAGAAAGCCGGTGTAATTAGCCATGAGCCCTACCAATATTGCGCCAACAAAACAGCCTAATGTTGAGCCAAGCCCACCGATAATGATGACGATGAAAATCAGCACATTTACCTGAGCTCCCATTTGTGGAATAACGCTTTGCTGATAGAGTCCCCACATCACGCCTCCCAGCCCAGCCAACGCCGATCCGGCTACAAATACTCCAACAAAGAGGCGGCGAATCCGGTAGCCTAAACTTTCCACCATTTCACGGTCCTGAACTCCAGCACGGATTAAAAGGCCGATCTTTGTGCGGTTTAGCAGCCACAGCATTACGCCAAAAACAATAAGCCCAATGACAACTGCGATCAAGCGGTATTTTTCTATAGCCGCCTCCCCTAAGAGCACTGAGCCGCGTAAGGCGGCAGGTAAGGGGAGTGGAATTTGTGCAGGCCCCCAGATGACTTTGATCAACTCCTCCCCGACAATCATTCCTCCCATGGTGATGAGGATTTGTTTAAGATGTTGGCCATATACAGGGCGTATGATTATTCGTTCAAATGCCAAGCCCAGTATGCCGGCTGCCAACATGGCAAGAAGCATCGCACAAAGAAGTGCCACCAGATTGCGCCCTATATTTTCTGCGGTAGTCCAGTCACTCATTGCCCCCAGCACAGAAGTAGCGACAAAGGCCCCTAAGGCAATAAACACTCCGTGACCAAAATTCAAAACATCCATCAGGCCAAATACTAGTGTTAGGCCGGAAGCAATTATAAAAATAATCATTCCCATGGCAATGCCAGCCATCGTGAGGGTGACCCAAGTAGAGCCTGAACCAATTAGCGGCAGTGCAAGCAAGCTGAGTGCAGGAATTAAGGCAAGCGGGACCCAGTCTCTCGCAGCTTTGGGAATAGTGCTGTTAGAGGAAGCCCCTAGCGGGGGATGAGAAGTAGAAGAGGTCATGGTGTTGTAGTTTTATCCATGTGCTGCCAAAGATAAACCCAGCAGCTGTGATTGCAGTGCCTGATCCTGTGCAAGTTCTGCCATTGCACCGCGATGTACGATACGTCCATTATCCATGACGGCTACCTGGTCACCCAACTGCTTTGCCATATTGAAATTTTGTTCTACCAGCAAAATTGTTGTGCGGGTTTTTTTCAGTTCGTTTAAAGCGTTTATCAGGTTTTGAATAATCGCGGGTGCCAGGCCTTTGCTAGGCTCGTCAATAAGAAGAAGCCTTCGAGGTTCAATGATGGCGCGTGCTACTGCCAACATTTGTTTTTGACCTCCTGAAAGTTTGCCAGCAGGATACAACCAGAATTTTTTTAACGCAGGAAATAACTCAAAAATCCATTCCAACCGCTGGGTATCGATATCGTTTACTGTTCTAGCTTTGCGGGCTGCTAACAACATATTGTCCTTGACATTTAGATCGCTAAAAATCCCCATGCTTTCCGGCACGTAAGCAATGCCTTTGCGGGAAATTTCTGGCGTGTCCAGAGATAGGCCTGTTCCGGCAATAACTGTGCCATCAAACAGAACCTGTCCTTGTGAGGGTTTCCATAAACCCATGATGGTGCGCAGTGTAGTGGTTTTTCCTGCACCATTTCGGCCTAGCAGCATCGTTAGCTCCCCTTCCCGAACAGTCAAGTTAACCCCTTGTAAGATGTGATAAGCACCTATGTGAGTATGTACGTCCTTCAGTTCAAGCAAACTCATAGGGTCTGTTCCGATGTAGCCGATAGTGGAGCGGCCGTTGAGGCAGGGCTAAGACCCAAATAAGCTTCCTGCACAACCGGCGATGCGATAACGGTAGCCGGATCTCCGTCTGCAACGAGTTTGCCATTGTGCAGCACTACAATACGGTCTGCCAGCTCGCGTACCACATCCATTTTGTGTTCCACCAGTAAAATTGTCTTGTCTTTGCGGGTTTTGAGGTTGCGGATCAGGTCCAGAATCACGGGTACGTCATCTACACTCATCCCTGCGGTAGGTTCATCAAACATAAATACGGTGGGCTCCAGTGCCATCAAAATAGCCACTTCAAGCTTTCGCTGATCGCCGTGGGGTAAGCTGCTGGCTAGAGCGTTACGGCGATCGCTTAGGTTTACGCTTGCTAATAGTTCTTCAGCGCGTTCCGTGATCGCGCGCTGATCACTCCAAAGTGACCAGAGATTTAAACCCACTTTACGTTGCGCTTGGACGGCTAACCGTACATTTTCCAGCACAGTTAGCCCTGCAAACAATTGAGTAAGCTGAAAAGCCCGGCCTAATCCCCTTAAGCTGCGTGACGGGGCGCTCAGGCGGGAAATATCTTTTCCGTGTAGCCAGATACTCCCCGCACTAGCCTTAAGCTGGCCAGAAATTAAATTGAAGTAAGTGGTTTTTCCAGCCCCGTTTGGCCCCACAATGGCGGTGAGGCTTCCTGTCTGAAAGCTGCAGCTAACATCATCCACAGCAACATGGCCGCCAAACCGTATTGTTAAATTACGTGTTTCGAGCATAA
>JAIBAO010000043.1 GCA_019695155.1 Burkholderiaceae bacterium
TGCTTAGGCTGATTGTGCGTGAGTTGCGCAGTAAATATCAGGGTTCTTCTTTTGGTGTGCTTTGGTCTTTTTTTATGCCAATGTTGATGCTAGGCGTCTATTTGTTTGTGTTTGGCTATGTTTTTAATGCCAGGCGTGGCGATCAACAGGCTAATCTGAGCGAATTTGGTCTGGCACTGTTTAGCGGCATTTTGGTGCATGGCCTGCTGGCTGAATGTTTGAACCGATCGCCTGCTGCGATTGTGGCCCAGCCCAATTACGTTAAAAAAGTAGTGTTTCCCCTAGAGCTCTTGCCCTTGACAGTAGTGGGAGGAGCCTTGGTGCAATATGGGATTGGATTTACGATTTTACTAATAGCGATTACGGTGCTGCAGTCAGCGCCTTTACTGGCTTGGGCGGTACCGCTGGCATTGTTGCCCTTAATAGTTCTTTGCGCTGGCGTGGCCTTTGGATTGGCGGCTCTAGCCGTTTATGTACGGGATGTAGCGCAGCTAAGCGGCTTATTGTCTACGGTCTTACTGTTTCTTTCTCCCGTGTTTTATCCCGTTTCTGCCCTTCCAGAGTTTTTGCGTCCCTGGATGTTTTTAAACCCCTTAACCCTACCGATTGAAACGATACGCTCCTTACTGCTGGGCGGGCCATTGCCGCCCCTGTTTGCCTGGGGCAGTTATAGTCTTATAGCGGTGGTGGTACTGTGGCTGGGCTGGGCGTTTTTTCAAGCGACGCGGCGCGGGTTTGCCGATGTTCTTTAAACGTTAGGTTGTTTTAGCTGTGTCCGCCAATAGCCAACTTGCCATCCGAGCCCAAGGCTTGGGCAAACATTATCATATTTACGTTAAACCGCATCATCGCCTCCTGCAGACACTGTGGCGTGGAAAGCGGCAGTTCTACCGCGATTTTCATGCACTGGAAAACATTAATTTTGAATTGATGCAGGGCCAAACTCTGGGGGTTATCGGGCGTAACGGGGCAGGAAAATCCACTTTGCTGCAATTGATTTGTGGCACCTTGGCACCCACTGCCGGCAATATTGAAGTGCAGGGTCGCATAGCGGCTTTGCTGGAGCTAGGAACCGGTTTTAACCCAGAGTTTAGCGGGCGGGAAAATGTTGCCATTAATGCCGCGATCTTGGGGCTTTCTGAGGCGCAGATTGATCAGCGTATGGACGCGATTTTGGCCTTTGCAGATATTGGAGAATTTATTGAGCAACCCGTTAAAACCTACTCCAGCGGGATGTATGTGCGCTTGGCCTTTGCGGTAGCCATTCATGTGGAGCCAGATATTCTGGTCGTAGATGAAGCGCTAGCCGTGGGAGATGCTTTTTTTCAAGCCAAATGCATGACCCAGATGAAAAAAATGCTAGATGCAGGCACTACTTTGCTGTTTACCAGCCATGATGTAGGTGCCATTAAAGCGATTTGCCAGCAAGTATTATGGCTGGAGCAGGGAAAAATGCGAGCGTTTGGACAGACCTCTGCCATTACCCGTCAATATGCCCAGGAATGGGTGCTGCAGGCTAATGCAGCGCAAGGAGTAGTAGCAGAGACGGTTCTTGAGACCGGGCCTGGCAGTTTGGAGCATGTGGCTACCCCCAATCTAAGCGAAGTCGAATTGCAAACGGCAGGCCGCTTGCAAACCGTTGGTACGGGCGCTGTTCGGCTCAGCGATATGGGATGGGTGGTTTCAGATGGCTTGGAAACCGTGGGGGAACAAATAATAAGCGAGCAATTAGTGCAATGGGGTGAGACTGTGCACATAAATGCCCGGGTCAATATTCAGAAGCCCTGCGATCATTTAATTGTTTCGTATCACCTGAAAAATCGGCAAAACCAACATGTAATAGGAAGCCATACTTACTCCCATCCCCAAGTTTATGATCGGCAATGGCAGACTGGGGACTCTTTCCAGGTGCGTTTTACGGCTCCTGTCGTGGTGCATGAAGGGCAATATGCCTTGACCATGTTAGTGACTTCCATTAGCGATATGGTGCGTTATACCGATGCGGTATTTCACGACTGGGTAGATGATGTAGCCATTTTGACCGTAGCGCCACGGCCGCTTTATCCGCTAAGCGATATGGTCGAAGTTGAGAACATGGTCCAGGTAAAATCTCTGCCCTCTTTTACTGAAAGCCAGTAGGAATCCCATGCAGACTGATATTTGTGTTCTGGATGATTTTTTCCCCAACCTGCTTACCGGTTTTCGGGTAGCAGAGTACAACACCTATCTGACGGAATTCAAAAATCTGCAAATCTTGTCCAGTTACGGCCATTTTGAAGAACATCATCTGCAATATGCCTTGCAATATCCTCAGTTTGCATCCCGTGTACGGCAGTTTTCCCCTTTAGCGCTGGCCGGTTCTCGTCTGGCCTATTTGAATTTTTTAAATAATGCAATCCAGTTTTTGCCTCATTTAACGGAAGCAAACTTACCTTTTTTGCTCACCCTGTTTCCAGGTGGGGGATTTGGTTTACATGAGCCAGAAAGTGATGCAAAGCTATTGCGAGTCCTGACTAGCCCTTTATTGCGCGCTGTGATTGTGAATCAACTGATTACGCGAGATTATCTGTTGGATTTTGTAGATCGACATCATTTGCCGCCCATTAGCTTGCACGTGCTGCCTGGTTTAAGCTTAAATCCCATTTATTTTGAGATCCCTGATCGAAGCTGGTTTGGCGCAGGTAAACCGCAGATGGATATTTGTTTTGTAGCAGAAAAATATATGCCTGCTGGTGCCAACAAAGGTTATCCGGAATTTATTGCTGCTGCGCATCAACTCGCAGCTGTAGATGAGCGGCTGCGCTTTCATGTAGTGGGCAGTTTCGATGCTAACGATATCAATGTTCAAGCGCTGGGAGATAGGCTGCGTTTTTATGGTCGCTTAAATACGGCAGAACTCAAAACTTTCTTTCTGGGTATGGACCT
>JAIBAO010000025.1 GCA_019695155.1 Burkholderiaceae bacterium
GATAGGCAAGCCATTTTCACGGTGTAAATCTTGAGTAATTTCCTCAGCGGCTTCTCGAATTTTGGTTTTTGCCATGACGTATGCTTGTAAGCGCGCAACTATCTTTAGCTGATCTTGTATATTCATGTCGCCTCCGTACATATATCCGGAGTTAATGTCTCAAGTTTTTGATTTTTAAGACATGCCTTATCCCACGCCAAGGCAAGCTCATAGTAAGCCTCAAAAAGTACGTCCGGTGCTGCATCAGATAGACCGGTAATGTGATCGTAAAAATTCCGTAGGTGCGCGTAGTCATTGGGATTAAAGCGCTCGGGGTCGTTAGGTGAGTACCCCCGGGCAGGATTAAACGGGTAGTAACCGTCTCTTACTGCATTAATGGTTCCAACAATTTCACGCAATATCTGTATTTCTGTTTTCATACGCACGCCCCCCTCACACAAGTTTCAATGGCCGCTAAAAAAAGACCTATTACTACTACTGCGCCTAATACATAAGCGGCTAGGTCGATTAGGTGGTTTTTAAGGTAGGTCATTCTCTTTCTCTTTCCCAGCTGCAATCATCGCGTCTGCATATTGATAGCAGCGCTCAGCCAATGCGTTTGGCGAAAATTCCCATTCGGGCAACTTGGTTTTAAACACGATCTCTGCGAGTCTGTCCCTGCGGTTTTCGGTTGTTGTGCTTGTGTAACTAAACATATTCTGCCCCCGTTAAAAAGGTATATCGTCCGCTAGGTCATCGTGTGCCGTTTGCTTAGGCGTGGGCTCTGTTTCTGCTTGCTGAGATTTTGGCTTCCCGCCAAGTAAAGTTAAGTCCGCTACGCGCACCCTCACTGCCCGCTGCTTGTTGCCGTCTTTATCCATCCATTGCTCTATAGTGAGCTCACCGCTTACGGCAACTAACGCGCTTTTCTGTAGATAAGGGTGTAGCGCCTCTGCCCGTTTATCGAACAGCGCACAATCAATCCAACTAGTGGTCTTTTTATCTCCATAACCAGACTCCACTGCAACGCTAAAGCTGCATACTGCTTTGCCGTTTTGCATATAGCGCAGGTCAGCATCTTTCCCTAGCCGCCCGGTAAAAGTAAAAACGTTCATGCGCATTTCCTTTCTGCGGTTTTTGATAGTCGCCATGCGTTTAACTGGGAAACCCTAGACTCAAGCTCCTCCAGAAAACTAAGAACCTCTGCTTCGTATTTTTTAATAAGTTCGCCGTCTCGCGGTACGCGTTTAACGAAGAGCTGGAGATCGGCAGGGGATCGAGGGTCAAAGCTCACATAGTCACACCATGCGCGCTCTGTGCACGCAAGCTGCCATTGAATTTGAGGTATATATTTAGTTGGCACCTCCCCGCAAAGGATGGTGTCAAAGTGGGTTTTTGTCTCTGGGCATTTGATTTCCAACACGCCGTCATCACTAATTAATCCATCCGGAGAGGCGCCAGCCATGGGTATAGTTGGATGGGTAATCATTCCGACCTCACACACAAAAGCTCCCGTTTCGGCCTCATAGGCCGCGCGGGCTAGCGGCTCGCATTCTGTGCCCCACTTCATCTCAGCGCTTACGAATTTCTCAGATCGGATGCCGCTAAGGCGCTCAGCAATGAGTTCAGCCATATAATTAGCGCGGCTTGCTGATGGGCCTGTTTTTGTTTTTGCCAACACGTCCGCTAATCGGCTAGCAGTTACTTTGCCAAGCCGCTGTGTAAACCACTCTTCGCTCCCTTGGATAATCATTGCGCGATCTCTCCCGTCTCGGCATCAATTAAGAGGGCTTGAGAAGCAATCTCTTTGAGGGAGGAGCCATGCTTAATCCAAAATGCAGTACGCAGTTTTGAAGCAGGGGCAGAGTTAAAAGCTTTTTCTAGGGCCTCAAGACCGTTTTCTGCAGCTTTTTGCATAAGCTCCAAATAAGCTTTCTCAAAGTCTTCTAAGCCTTCTGGCTCGTTTTGAGCGGCTACAGTTGCAGCTTTTGTGCTTTTAAAAACAGGTACGTCACCGTCCAAAATCCTTTCAGCTTCATCAGGTTCATAAATCCCGCCAAACCCAAAAGCAAGGCGCGCGCATTGAATCATGGCTTTGTGGCGCAGCATCCGCCGGGGGTGAGATCTCCAAGGCCCTGCATCGCGCTTACATTCCGCCATGTACTCCGTCACTTTTATTGGATGTTTTCTGTCTTTGCGGTAAATAATGCACGTGCAGGACTCTTCGTTTTGCTCAAAATCCATCCCATCGAATTGAGGGTTTTCGTTGATGATCCGACTCCATCCATCAACCCCAACAACCGGGACAATCCCATTGTTTTTGTCGGGGAAAGCGTAGATTTCCCTTGTAAAGGGGTTAAGCCCATATTGATGTGCTACCACTAATAGAGAGACCATCTGCGCATCTGTGACAGGGCCTTTAAAGGCCGTCGCTTTTAAGATTGGCAGTGGGTCGCTTTCTGGCCCCATTCCGAACCGATCCGCTAGCTTGCCGGTTAAATTAACTAATGCATTACTCATTTATGCCCGCTCCTTTTTGTGTTTTCTTTTTTATCTTGTAAAAATTCGTGATAGTGTTCGCGCCAGGCTCTACTCATACCGCCACCCAATCTATAAAGCTGTCATATAGACCAGCTACTCCTGCCCATCTGGCGTCACTACAATGCTTTACCCAGCGCATTAAGGCTGCGCAGTTATCCAAGTTATTGCTTAGATACTCGGCTAGATTGGCGCCGGACTCGGTAAAGTCCCTGTAAATCCTGCTAATAGGGAGCCAGCCTTGCACATCTTGAGCGGCCATCCAACAAAGGAGTTGGCGTTCGGTGAGTGGGGAAGCAGATAGGTAGCGAGTAAACTCCTCGAGTAGATCGGAGTTACCTTTACCTAGAGTGGGGGCAGACAAATA
>JAIBAO010000026.1 GCA_019695155.1 Burkholderiaceae bacterium
TCCAACCCATCACCGGTGGCACCAATACATCCTCATAATGACTACGGTTCCAGACCATCAATTCCCCATTACGAGGAACCACTGCATGACAACGCCATAGGTAGTCACGGGCACGCTCTTCTTCGGTGGGCGCCTTAAAGCTGGCTACTCGCACACCCAGCGGAGAGGTCCTTCCGAATACCCAACGCACGGTGCCATCTTTGCCGCTAGTATCCATTCCCTGCAATATCACTAACAGTTTTTGGTGTTGATTGGCATGCAATAAGTCTTGCAAAGCATCCAGCTTTAGCGCCAAATTTTCCAGGCAATTAAGCTGATGAGCCTCATCCCCCTTAAGAAAAGGGGTCGCCTCTGGATCAATTTCAGACAGTTTGGAATGTTTGCTTATGCGAAAATTCTCAAATTTAGCCATATTCCATCAGCCTTTACGAGGTTTAAAAGTAGAGGTATGTGGGGTTTGACGATAAGAGCAAAACGCTTAGCTCAGTGAACCACTCACATGTAGAAAGATGCACAAATGCTACTTAAGCGCTTCAGGACTACGCGCAAAATAGATCCCCAACCAAATCTTTAAATCAATTACACAACCTCTCTGTTGTTGCTGTATGAGCCATTGTTCCACAAGGTCTATCTTGACAATATGTACAGTGATTTGCTCATGCTCATCCCCTCCGCCCGGACCTACCCGCGTTAAACCTTTTGCTCGAAAAATAATCATTTTTTCGTCAGTTAAGCCAGGGCTCGCAAACCCTTCGCATACCCGTTCAAGCTGCTTTGCCACAAAACCCGTTTCTTCCTGCAACTCACGCGCTGCCGCCAGTTCAGGGGTTTCATTTTCCAGCGCAACTTGATCTCCAATCAAACCGGCCGGCAATTCAATTACTCTGGCACAGACCGCTGGACGCCATTGTTCAATCAGCACAATCTCATGATTGTCTGTTAAGGCAATCAAAATAGCCGCAGCACCGCCCACGGTTCTTTGCGCATACTCCCAGCGCCCACGCTTTAGCAAACGCAACCAGTGGCCCTGTGCAATCGTCACTACAGGTTCAAAAGCGGAATTCATAACGCGAGTTCCTGGCTAGTCAGCACTTGCACGCCCGCTAGCCTCATATCATTAAACGCCCGCTCAGCATCTCCTTGCCGCAAATTAACTGCCCGACAAGCATCAGAAACCACCGTCGTCTGAAAACCTAATTGCACTGCATCCAATGCGGTAAATTTGACACAATAATCTGTCGCTAATCCAACAATACTTACTGCCTTAATGCCTTGCGTTTTCAACCATTCTCCCATGCCGGTACTGTTGCGCCGGCCATTATCAAAAAAACCTGAGTAGCTATCTACCTTAGGATCCGTGCCTTTGCGAAAAACCTTGCTGATACGCACCTCGTGCATAGAAAGTGCCTCAGATAATTGGGCACCTGGAGTGTTTTGCACACAATGTACAGGCCATAACACCTGTTTTAAGCCATAAAGCTCAATCATATCCCCAGGCTTATGCCCGGGGTGATTGGCTGCAAAACTTTCATGGTTAGAAGGATGCCAGTCCTGGGTAGCTACAACCGTTTTATACTGTTCAACCAGTTGGCCCACAATGGGTAAAATTGCATCTGCCTGAGGAACAGCAAGCGCCCCTCCAGGCAAAAAGTCCGATTGTATATCCACAAGAATTAATGCTTGTTTTTCCATAATGTTCTTATACCGAAAAGTACATAGATTTTATGCTTTTAAACGACTCTAGCTAAAAGAAAAAGAGTTTTAAAAACTGTTCAACAGCTAGGCTATTATTATGAGTTAGCCCTATAGATAAAAAAATAAAGATCCGGAAGTTTCGTTAAGGGTGGCGTGTAGAAATTTTTAAATACAAACCATTGTTATACCCCTGAATAAAAGACGCAAAGATACCTGTTGCTCATTTTTAGAAAAACAAGGCGAAAAATAGCGCTGTGCAGACTCTTCTAAGTTGCGCAGCTTTTTATGCAGTTAACCTGTGCGTTTTGCACAAAGAATGTAAGGCAAACCGAATGTTCAGATTTTTCCGTAGTTATTTTTCAACTGATCTTGCGATTGATCTAGGAACTGCTAATACCCTGATCTATGTACGCGGCAAAGGCATTGTGCTTAATGAGCCTTCCGTCGTCTCGATTCGTCAAGAAGGTGGCCCCTCGGGCAAACAAGTCATTCAAGCGGTAGGGCATGCAGCCAAACAGATGCTGGGCAAAGTACCTGGCAATATTGAGGCCATCCGACCCATGAAAGATGGCGTAATTGCTAACTTCACCGTCACCGAGCAGATGATCAAGCAGTTTATCCGCATGGTACATCCCGGTAGCATGTTTTCCCCAAATCCCCGCATCATTATTTGTGTGCCTTGTGGCTCTACCCAAGTAGAAAGGCGTGCTATCAAAGAAGCGGCTTTAGGCGCAGGAGCTTCCCAAGTTTATTTGATTGAGGAGCCTATGGCCGCTGCCATCGGTGCAGGACTCCCTGTGTCAGAAGCGACAGGTTCCATGGTAGTCGATATTGGAGGTGGAACAACCGAGGTCGCAGTCATTTCTCTGGGAGGAATGGTCTACAAAGGCAGCGTCCGTACTGGCGGAGACAAATTTGATGAAGCCATTATCAATTATATTCGACGTAACTATGGCATGCTGATTGGAGAACCAACAGCTGAAATGGTCAAAAAGAATATTGGTAGCGCCTTTCCAGGAAGCGAAGTAAAAGAAATTGAGGTAAAAGGCCGTAACTTATCTGAAGGGATTCCGCGCAGCTTCACCATCAGCTCAAATGAAATCCTTGAAGCACTTACCGATCCACTGAACCACATCGTTTCTGCCGTCAAAAATGCTTTGGAGCAAACACCACCGGAATTAGGCGCAGATATTACAGAACAAGGCATTATGCTGACCGGTGGTGGCGCCTTGCTGCGAGATTTGGATCGTTTACTCATGGAAGAAACCGGCCTTCCGGTAGTAGTGGCTGAGGATCCCCTGACTTGTGTGGTAAGAGGTTGTGGAGTAGCGCTAGAACGTATTGATAAATTAGGATCCATTTTCGCCAACGAGTAACAACTTACGCGGGTGAGACCAAACTTTTCGTTTTGCTTACCTGCTTGCCTGCTGAAAACTGACTGGCGCTCACCGTAGAGTAGATGGAACGTAGTCCTCCTCCCTTTTTCAAGCAAGGCCCTTCTGCGCAAGCACGATTGGGCTTTTTTGCTGTGCTAGCGATTGCCTTGCTAGTGCTGGATGTGCGTTTCAAAATGCTCGATAAGGTCAGACTGGTACTTGGCACAGTGTTGTACCCGGTACAAACTGTACTGCTAACACCAAGAGATATGTGGCGAGGCGGAAGCTCTTATTTTGTCAATCAACGTACTTTACAAAATGAAAATGCTGCCCTAAAACTCGCCGTGATTCAGTTAGGTCTTCAAGCGCAGCGTAGTATGCAGCTAGAGCTAGAAAACAATCACTTAAAGCAGCTCCATACCTTGGGCGAAAATCGCTATCCCCAATCAGTAATGGCGGAAATTTTGTATGAAACCCGAGATCCTTTCTTACGCCGACTGGTTTTATCTAAAGGAAGTCAGCAGGGAGTTACCGCAGGCATGCCAGTCCTGGATCAGCAAGGCATAGTAGGTCAGATTACTCGCGTATTTCCTTTTTCCAGTGAAATGCGTCTGATCACCGACAAAGAACAAGCTATTCCCGTGCAAGTAGCGCGTAATGGTCTGCGGGCTATTGCTTATGGAGGGCAGCAGGCAGAAATGCTGGAAATCCGGTTTATAGCATCGAATGCGGATATTCAACCCAATGATTTGCTCATTACATCAGGCATTGATGGTATTTACCCTGCTGGACTGGCAGTAGCCAAAGTTGTACAAGTAGAGCGCAGCGGCAGTTTTGGATTTGCAAAAATATGGTGTAAGCCGGTAGCTGGCGTGCAGCAACACCGGCATTTGTTAATCTTGCTAAGTAAAAATGATCATCCTGAACCACTACCGAAAGAGGGAACTCATTTAGAAAGAAAAACTTCTTCTTCCCATCGCTCCGCTATTAATCACCCCTCTTCAATACCGGCTCCTTCAACACAGGGAGAACAACGACCATGAGTATTAGACGCACCAGCTCCGGTGCCCCTGAGTTGCGTTCCGTAATGGGGCCTCAGCGAATTTTATTACCTGTCAGTCCCTTATTTATCACTATTTCTTTAGCCACCGCCTGTATGCTTAACCTTCTCCCCTGGGGTCAATGGATAGGAGTACCGGATTTTGTAGCACTTGTACTGGTATTTTGGAATGTGCATCACCCACGAAAAGTGGGGATTGGAATTGCATTTTTTTTAGGCATTTTGATGGATGTTAATGATGCCAGTGTGTTAGGAGAGCATGCGCTATCCTATACGCTTCTATCTTATGCAGCCATTTCCTTGCATAAGCGTTTGCTCTGGTTTAGTGTACCTGCGCAAGCCTTGCATGTACTACCCCTTTTTATTGCTGCACAATTAATTACGACAGTGATACGTCTTTTATTGGGAGCTACCTTTCCAGGATTTTGGATTTTTCTTGAAAGTGTTATTCAGGCTGTATTGTGGCCACTTGTGACATTTTTATTATTAGCTCCTCAGAGACGCGCCATAGATAAAGATGAGACACGACCCATCTAAATGAGTTAAACAATTTTCTTTTATTAAAACCTTTTTATGATGCTGCTTGCCTTATAGTCGACTCGTCTACTTAATCGACAAGATTGTAAATTTTGACAGATGACCGAAATTCGCAACCCCGACATTGAACTGCAGCAATTCCGTTTGCGTGTGCTTATTGCTGCAATTATGGTATTGCTTGTTTTTTCGGGTCTTATTGGCCGATTTTTCTGGCTACAGATTTTCCAGCATGAAAAATATGCTGCTGCTGCAGAAGAAAACCGTATTAGCATCCTGCCGATCCCTCCAGATCGAGGAATTATCAGCGATAGAAAAGGAGTGGTATTAGCACGCAACTATTCAGCTTACACCTTGGAGCTGACCCCTTCAAAGATTAAGGATCTGGAAACTACGATCGATGCTTTATCTACGCTTGTTGAAATTACACCTAAAGATCGCAAACGCTTTAAAAAATTACTGGAAGATTCCCGTCGCTTTGAATCCGTCCCCATTCGCAGCCGTTTAAGCGATGAAGAGGTTGCACGCTTTATCGCTAATCGTTTTCGCTTTCCCGGTGTAGAAGTACAGGCAAAACTATTCCGTCAATATCCTCTGGCAGAATCAGCTAGTCATGTCATTGGTTATATCGGACGGATCAGCCAAAAAGACGCAGAGGCCATTGAGCAGCGAGAAGATGCCGCAAACTATATAGGCACAAAATATATTGGAAAAGAGGGTATTGAAAAAAGATATCAACAAGAACTGTTAGGAACAACAGGGTTTGAAGAGGTCGAAGTATCGGCTGCTGGTCGTGCTATCCGCACCCTGTCTCGTACACCGGCTCAACCCGGCAAAAACTTGATTCTATCGATAGATATTGATCTGCAAAAACGGGTTGAGGCTTGGTATGGTAAGCGGCGCGGAGCCTTTGTAGCCATCGAGCCCGCAACAGGAGATGTGCTGGCCTTCGTCTCCAAGCCTGGCTACGATCCTAATCTTTTTGTAGATGGTATTGATGCAGAAAGCTGGAAAGAACTAAATGAATCCCCTGATAAGCCGCTGATCAACCGACCTCTGACAGGTTTATATCCTCCAGGCTCAACCTATAAACCGTTTATGGCGCTCGCTGCTCTTGAAAGCGGAAAACGCACTGCAGAACAAGCTATTTACGATCCAGGTTATTTTTATTTTGGAAATCATAAATTTAGAGATGACAAAGCCGGTGGTCATGGTATGGTCGATATGTATAAATCTATCGTTCAGTCCTGTGATACCTACTACTACCTACTGGCCAATGAGATGGGCGTAGATATGATTCACGATTTCATGAAACCTTTCGGATTTGGCCAGTTAACAGGAATTGATCTGCAGGGGGAAAAGCGGGGCCTACTGCCCAGTCAAGAATGGAAACGTCAATCATTCAAAAAGCCTGAGCAAAAAAAATGGATTCCCGGCGAAACCATTTCACTGGGTATAGGTCAGGGATATAACGCTTTTACAATTTTGCAACTTGCTCACGCAACAGCCACCTTAGCTAACAACGGTGTAGTGATGAAGCCCCATTTGGTGAAGGCCATTGAAGATCCTCATACCGGGAAACGCGAGCTTACCGTGCGCGGTGAAAGCTATAGAATTCCTTTAAAACAGGAGAATATTGAAGTCATCAAGCGTGCTTTGGTAGGCGTTAACAAAGAAGGGACCAGTGCCCGCGCTTTTCTTGGAACAGAATATATCGCTGCTGGAAAAACCGGAACTTCACAGCTTTTTCAGATCAAACAGGGAGAAACCTATAACGCCGCGCGTGTGCATGAACGTTTGCGCGACCATGCCCTTTATATGGCGTTTGCTCCAGCTGAAAAACCCAAGATAGCCATTGCCATGATTGTGGAAAACGGTGGGTTTGGCGCCGCAGCGGCTGCACCCATTGCGCGGAAAGCTTTTGATTATTATTTATTAGGCAAGCTACCCACAGGGGAAGAAAAAGAAGATGAGAAGATAGAAACTGAACAGGATAACTCCTTGCCTGCCGAACCCAATCCTTTTGAAATGCGACCAGAGGGAGAACAAACTACAAATACTGAAATTAGCAGTCCCGTTAAAGTGACCAAAACGCACACGGGTCTGAAAACAGCTACTTCATCTGTACAAAGACCCGCTGCTGCGCGTTTAAAGAGTAGCCGTATTTCTGGCAGTAAAAATAAAACCGCATAATGCAACAAAGACCTTTATTGATCCGTCTCAAACCCTATTTTTCCGTACTGGACGGACCCCTGCTCTTTATCCTCGGACTATTAGCCTGTTCTGGCTTAGTCATCATGTATTCCAGCGCATTTGATTTTCAAGGTCGTTTTGCCGATCATCTGCGCAATTACATTATTGCTTTAGCAGTCATGTGGCTTATAGCCAATATCTCCCCCCAAACCTTGATGCGCATCGCGCTACCCCTATATGTAGTAGGAGTTTTGCTACTGGTTGGAGTAGCTCTAGGGGGAGAAGTACGCAAAGGGGCGCGGCGCTGGCTTAATTTAGGCTTCACTACTGTGCAGCCTTCTGAAATCATGAAAATCGCCATGCCCCTCATGCTGGCCTGGTACTTTCATAAATATGAAGCTGTGCTGAAATTCAAAGACTTTATAGTGGCGAGTATTCTGCTGATAGTGCCTGTTGCACTCATTGCCAAGCAACCTGATCTGGGCACCGCCATTTTGGTATTACTGGCAGGTCTGTTCGTGCTATTTTTTGCAGGCTTAAGCTGGAAACTGATCATTCCCGTTATTCTGGCAGGAGTGATTGGTATCAGTACTTTGGTAGCAATGGAGGAGAAAATCTGTCAACCCGATGTGGACTGGAAAATCCTGCATGAATATCAAAAAAATCGCGTTTGCACCCAGCTTAATCCTATGCATGATCCTTTAGGAAAAGGCTTTCATACTATTCAATCAGCCATTGCAATTGGTTCAGGCGGTTTGGCGGGTAAGGGATTGATGCAGGGAACACAAACACACTTGGAATTCATTCCCGAACGCACTACCGACTTTATTTTGGCCGTGTACGCAGAAGAGTTTGGATTATTGGGCATTATCTGGCTGGTAATACTTTATATTGCTCTAGTGTTTCGTGGCTTAATCATTGCAGGCAATGCCCCAAACACTTTTACGCGTTTACTGGCCGGATCAGTCACTCTCATATTTTTTACCTATGCCTTTGTCAATATGGGAATGGTAGCCGGTCTACTACCGGTAGTAGGCGTACCACTACCATTTATGAGTTATGGCGGAACTGCGCTTTTAACCCTGGGCTTAGGTTGCGGTATCTTAATGAGCGTTCAAAGGCATAAAACATTAATCGCACGTTAATCTCTTCCCGTCCATTCTGTTTGAAAATCTAAAAAATCATCAATGAATATCAGAACTTATGAAAACATTCCTTCTTTAAAAGTTGCGTTTCTAGGCTTAGGGGTGATGGGGTACCCTATGGCTGGGCATCTGGCACGTGCAGGTCATAGCCTCACAGTGTATAACCGCACAGTATCTAAAGCACAGGGATGGACGAGACAATATGGAGGTAAATCAGCCCTTACTCCCAAAGAGGCTGTAAAAGACTGCGATATTGTTTTTGCCTGTGTGGGCAATGATGCAGACTTGCAAAGCATCACCTTAGGAGAACAGGGGGCCTTTTCTGGAATGAAAGCTGGTGCTATTTTTGTTGACCACACGACCGCCTCTGCCCATTTAGCGCGTGATTTATATAAAACTGCTCAAGCTAGAGGTTTACACTTTTTAGATGCCCCAGTCTCCGGTGGACAAGCCGGTGCCATCAACGGTCTGCTCACCGTCATGTGTGGAGGAGATCTTGCCGTGTTTGATATCGTCAAGCCCGTTGCCATGGCATTTAGCAAGGCTTTTACGCGGATTGGAGGTAGCGGTAGTGGCCAGCTAGCCAAAATGGTCAACCAGATTTGTATAGCAGGGGTAGTGCAGGGCCTCGCTGAAGCGATAAATTTTGGCCAGAGAGCCGGTTTAGACATGAAGCTGGTACTAGATGTTATCAGTAAAGGGGCAGCACAAAGCTGGCAGTTAGATAACCGGGGTAAAACCATGGTAGAGGACCAGTTCGATTTTGGTTTTGCCGTAGAGTGGATGCGTAAAGATTTAGGTTTAGTACTGGAAGAAGCCCAGAAAAATGGGGCCTCCTTACCCATCACTGCATTAATAGACCAGTTTTATAGCGATATACAACGGATGGGTGGAGCCCGTTGGGATACTTCTTCATTAATTAAGCGCCTACGCTAATCACTCTTTATGGGCTACCCAGAGCACTATTCTTCAATGAAAGATTCAGTAATCAAACACCCGAACTGTCCCTTGTGTTTTCCAGAACAAGAGGACAGTATTACGCAGTTAGCTTCCTTACGAATTATTTTTGCAAATGAACCCCACTATCCTTGTTTTGTGCGGGTGGTGTGGAATGCGCATATTCGGGAGCTATCCGATCTTTCCCCTATGGAGCGCTCTTTATTAATGGATGTTGTGTATATCGTTGAGCGTTGCATGCGCAGCATCTTGGCCCCTTATAAAATTAACCATGCAAGCTTTGGAAATAAGCTTGCCCATCTGCATTGGCATATTATCCCTCGCTGGGAAGAGGATGCACATTGGCCCAATCCCGTTTGGGGCTTACAGCAGCGAGAAGGCTTAGGACACAGTGCAGAAAAAAAAGCCGCCCTGGGGGCAGCCATTCAATCAGCAGTGCTAAGTAGAGTTTCTGCGGACAGCTAAGAAATATGCGCTATTCAGCAGCCAAAGCCCTTCCAATCAAAATTTTTTGGATTTCGCTAGTCCCTTCATAAATTTGGGCTACCCGCACATCCCTATAAATTCTTTCTACTGGAAAATCGCTCAAATAGCCATAGCCTCCATGCAGTTGAATAGCATCAGAACATACGCGCTCAGCCATTTCACTAGCAAATAATTTTGCCATCGCTGCTTGTTTTAAGCAGGGCTCGCCGGCATCTTTAAGCACAGCCGCATGCCACAACAATTGACGCGCTGCTTCAATTTGAGTCGCCATTTCACTTAATTTAAACTGTACCGACTGATGCTTAAAAATAGCTTGACCAAAGGTTTTACGGTCTTTGGCATAGTGCAAAGCTGCCTCAAAGGCAGCCCGCGCCATACCAATACTTTGCGCAGCAATCCCTATACGTCCCCCTTCCAGACCGGACAAGGCTATTTTGTAACCCTCGCCCTCTTCTCCTATGCGGTTCTGTAAGGGAATACGGCAGTTTTCAAACACAAGCTGTACAGTATCGGAGGCATGCTGACCCATTTTTTCTTCCATCCTCCCTACCCCATAACCCAAGGTAGTAGTAGGAACAATGAACGCACTCATCCCTCGCTTCCCCGCTGTCGGATTAGTTAGCGCCAAAACAATAGCAATATCGCCATTTTTTCCACTGGTAATAAACTGCTTGGTACCATTAATTACATACTCATCGCCTTGCTTAACAGCGGTTGTACGTAAATCTGCAGCATCACTGCCCGCCTGGGGTTCAGTCAAGCAAAAGGCTCCCAAAGAGTTACCTTTAGCCAAAGGTCGCAAAAACTCTTTCTTTTGCGCTTCATTAGCAAACGCCAACAGGATAGAACACACCGGGCAGTTATTGACGCTCACAATTGTGGAGGTAGCACCGTCGCCCACGGCAATTTCTTCAATAATAAGAGCTAGACTCACGTAATCGAGCGCGGCGCCTCCATAGCACTCGGGTACTACAACACCATAACACCCCATTTCTGCCAGGCCCTGTAGCGCTTTTTTCGGGAAAGTATGATGCTTATCCCAAGAAGCTGCATACGGAGCAATCTGCTCACGCACATAAGTGCGTACAGCCTCTCGAATCATTTTTTGATCAGCAGTCAAAAGCATTGAAGATTCAGGCTTTCAAGGGTTGAGAATATTTTCCCAAACATATTTACCAAGGAATTTCTTCGCCATCATAATTCAGGTAGGAACCGTTCTGCCCTGGTGTCACAGACAAAAGCGTATGCCGCATATTATTCACACTTTCCTGAACTGAGAGATCAGCATTGGCTCCCCCCATCTCTGTGCGGACCCAGCCCGGATGCAAAGCCACGCAGGTTGTTGTTCCGCTCAGCGCAATAGAGGCATCTTTCAGCACTGAATTAAGAGCAGCCTTAGAAGCCCGATACAACCACCACGCATTAGAAGCTCGTGAACCTATAGAACCCATCCGCGAAGAAAGGACGGCCAGCTTACTTCCTTTATTCAAGAGGGGCGGTAGCTGTGCAATTACCTGCATAGGTCCCCACACATTGGTTCGCATTACCCAATCAAACTCTTGCTGAGTAGGCGCCTGCATCGCCGCAGTGCGCTCACCTGCAACCCCTGCGTTCACAATGGCTACATCCATCTTCTCAGCACTCAGTTTTTTTCCAAAGTTACTAACCGCAACAGGGTCGGTCACATCTAGCATAAAAGTATGACAGCCTAATGCTTGCAATCGTGCAAGAGCAGCCTCATCTCGGCCTGAAGCAAAAACTTGCCAGCCATTAGCCGCGTATTGGGTAGCAAACTCAAAACCAATACCACGGGATGCCCCAATAATCAAAACCGTTTTACTCATAAAACATTCCTTCGTTTGGAGCTGAAAAATACGAGAGTTTTTTATCCTGTAGCATAAGATCCCCTTGCGTGAGGCGAGATTAGTACAATTTTCCTGATCTTTCGCGAAAATTTTTTTAAAGCAAAAACTGCTAGGGGCCGAGTTTGCGGACTAAATAGCAAGGAGCCCTAAAAATAACAGCAGCTAAAAACATAGAACAAACTGCCAACCCACTAAGAAGAAACCCAGGAGCCCCTAATAAAACTTACTAGTAGACTATAAAAATCTTATGCGTAATTTTTATGCGGCTTTTCAAGCATTTTTAATTTAAAAACCAGAAAAAACAAGGCTTGCAGTATTTTTTACCAAAAATTTATTGCACAATAGTTGAGTCATTAACTCTTTCCTGCTTTTCGCAAGCCTAAGCTTAACCATCAATATCCTTTATCGTTTTTGGCAGATGACTCACCCCATAAACTTTTCGAAGCCGCCACTAGCTCGCGTATTTCACAACGGAGATGTTTGGATAATTTTTCTTTTGAAGAAGAGCCCTCCGTACAATTTACTTTATAAACGGCAAAACAGTGTAACAAGCGTCTGCCCGTCAATCTATACGGGCTAGAACCATGACTTATGTTTTTACTCCCGAGCAAAAAGCCGCCAAGCGACACCGGGAACGCTTATGGACGCATTGGATAATTTGCGCAAGCTATGCAATAGACGTTTTTTTGATTGGCCTGTTTTTTCTAGTGGGAACCGTTCCTTGGACGGCTCCCGCACTGTGGCTAATCATGACTTTAGTCGCTGCAAGCAGTGGATATATGCTAATCCACAGTCCTTTAAAGAAACACACAGAAAATTATGTTCTTACCCTATGGCAGCTGGGTATCAATGTAGGGATTCAACTGATCGGGCTCGCCGCTTTCCCGCAACTGGCTTTTTTCTTTTTGATTAGTCTGTTCACCATATTTTGCTGGGCTGCACTCAATATGCGCTGGCAATCATTTCTTGTTAGCTGGCTACTAGTGTGCATAGCAGTGGGGCTGGTTTTAACATGGGTTGGAAATCGAATAAGCCTTCCTCATGGCAGTACCGCCGAAGTAACAGTGGTCTGGCTATGCATTATGCTCACTCTTATTAGAAGCAGCTACGCTAGCCTATTCATTAGCCAAATTCGCACCAAACTATTAGAGCGCAGCAAGTTACTAGCTCAATCAGTTGATCGGATTGCCATCTTGGCCAGTACAGATGAAATGACTGGTACTCTGAATCGGCGCTCCATTTGGGCCCTGTTAGAAGAACAAATCAAAGCCCTGGAAGAAACACCCTATAGTTTGAGTATTACCCTTGTAGACTTTGACCATTTCAAGCTCGTCAATGATAAGTTCGGGCATATGGTAGGAGATACCGTATTACGCACTTTTGGAGCTATTATTCGGGAAACGTTGCGCGCAAACGATCGCTTGGGTCGTTACGGAGGCGAAGAATTTCTCCTGGTATTACCTCGTACTTCAGCTGATCAAGCTTTTGATATTATGGAAAGATTACGGTTAAGAGTCGAAAATTTTGATTGGCAAAGCATTAAGCCAGGCTTGAAAGTTACAGTCTCTGCAGGGATAGCCACTTATCAGAAAGGGGAGACGGCAACCGAATTGCTAAAGCGGGTAGACCAAGCGCTGTACAAAGCCAAAGAAACAGGGCGTAACCGCTCAGTCATTACTTAAACTATTTTTAAACTTAAAGTTC
Organism: Burkholderiaceae bacterium; assembly: GCA_019695155.1. Lineage (GTDB taxonomy): Bacteria > Pseudomonadota > Gammaproteobacteria > Burkholderiales > Burkholderiaceae_C > Piscinibacterium. The sequence continues at coordinate 13,016 of JAIBAO010000026.1, forward strand.
ATCTATACCCCATAGAAGAGTTTCTCTTCTTGAATTAAAACCGTACAATCCCATATAGTTTGTGCACATATCCTACCGGGGGCGACCTGGTTTCGACGTGGGTTGCAAAGCAGTACAGGGCATGTCGAGGTTCTGGATCCTCGTAAAACAGCTAGAAAAAAAGTAAACGCAAACGACGAAACGTTCGCACTAGCCGCTTAATTGCGGTCTAGCGCTGCACCGGTGGGTCTGAACGCCGGGAGAGGCAACTCTCAGCAGTGTCATCTAAACAGAATCGGTGCTGCTCGGGTAGCTTGAGTTTCACTTAAATCCAAGGCTGCTGGTTCGTTGTCGGCCCGTCCATGGGCTAAGCAGCGAATGAGAAAAAAATGCGTGGACTACACATGTAGAACTGTCTGTAGAGTACTTACGGACGCGGGTTCGATTCCCGCCGCCTCCACCAATACCCAAAATCCCAACCCTCATCGGTTGGGATTTTTTTTGCCCGTTCCCCCAGTGTTGGCGCGGTTTTCGGGCCTGGCCTCGCGAGCGCCACCCCTGCGAAGTCGGCGTTTTTGCCCCCACCGACGCCTCTCTGTTCTCCGTTTTCTCTGGTGGCCACGCGAGCGTTCTCGAGGCCATTTCCTTTGCTGGCGCGGGTTTAGAGGCGGTCGGTTGTGGTTGGCAACTCCTGTAGCG